>JAXMBX010000033.1:0-58933 GCA_046349635.1 Planctomycetales bacterium | reverse complement strand
GCCAGCACTTTGGCGCCGCCTCCGTTTATGTCCTGATGGCCGCCAACGCGGGGATGATTGGCTACTGCACCACCAGCACCGGTTGGGCGACCGTCGCCGCCTATGGCAGCCGTGTCCCCGCCACCGCGAACCCCGCCATTGCCTGGGGCGCTCCCGTCAAGAACGGTCCTCATTTCGTCCTCGACATGGCCTGCGCCGTCTCCTCCTGGGGGAAAGTTCACAGTCAACTTCTGTATGGGCGTGATATTCCCGCCGGCTGGGCGCTCGATGCCGCCGGAGAGCCGACCACGGATCCCGCCGCCGCCAAAACGCTGCTCCCCGCGGCCGGAGCGCGCGGCTACGGCCTCGCCTTCATGAGCGGCGTCCTGACGGGCGTTCTTTCCGGCAACAAATCTCCCCTGCATAAAACGGGGGGAGTGGAAGCGGAAGGTTCCGAGCATTTCTTCTACTGCATCGATATCGCACAATTTACGGATCTCGACACCTTTACCCGCGAGCTCGAACAAACCATGTCGGATATCCGGGAACTTCCGCCGGCCACTGGTTTCGACAAGGTCCGCCTGCCGGGTGAACTGGAAGCAGAACGGAGCGCGGAATGGACCCGCAACGGCCTGCCCCTGCACCGCAGCCATTTGCGGGACCTCGCGGAAGTCGCGGATCGGATGTCGATTGCCGTCCCGTGGTCGAAGGAGTAATCAACTCGTAGGATAAAGTCAGGACTGACTGGCCCCGCGGCCTGAAGTCGATTCGGGAAGAGAAGGAGTTTTTCGATGGCGAAAAAGAAAACACTGGGAAAATTTCCCGTGGGTTCACAGGTCCGCGTGAAGGATGGGGTTCCTTCCCCCGAATTCCCTGATATTTCGCTGGGTGGCTGGATTGGAACCGTCGCCGAAGTCTCCGGCAAAGCGGAACCCTTCAGCTATGTCCTGGAATGGACCGACGCTACCCTGCAGAACATGCCTCCGGACTACGTCCAGAAGTGTGAGCAGGAAGGGCTCTATCACGCCATGGCCTGCCTCAGCGAAGACGCCCTCGAATCTGCCTGACTCCCGTTCGCTTCCGAACCTCTACTTGAGGTCTTGCATGTAGCGGAGATACGCCGCTTCCAGCAGATTCAGGTCCTGTCCGAATGCGCTCCGGAAATCCGCTACGCGCTCCTCCGCCCCGTAGTTCTCAAACGGTTCCCGAGCCGACACTTTTTTGATGTAGGCGGAATACTCGCGCGACCGACTCTCGAGCAGATAAAACGTCAACGCCCACGCCTCTGCATATCCGTCCAGGGGCTGTCTCATCATCGCTTCATCGCTCGCCAGAAAAGTCTGCAGGAATTTCGACGGTCGGCGGGCTTTGCGATAGGTCTGGAACCAGGCGAAGCGTTCCGGGTTCACCCGGTTGATGACTCTATTTGACGGATCACGCCTGCGGATTCCAGGTGCTTCGAAGACCGTCGCCAGTCCTTCCACGAACCATCGCGGATTCTGTCCGATCCGGTTATGCACTCCGGTATTGAACGCCATCTGGTGCGTCACTTCGTGGATGATCGTATCCCGGGTTCCGCTTTCAATATTGGCAAATGCATCCGAGCCAAACGCTGACCGACCACCGAGCAGCATCCGCATTGGATTCGAATCGGAAGATTCCAGTATCGACAGCGCGTCGCGCGTTTCGACAGGATGCAGTTCCAAAGCCGTTTGCGTCGGATCCCGGTCGTACAGCGCCACACGGTTGCTGGTCCGGATGTAATAGCCCGCGATCCCTCCGACTCCCATCAGGCCATCTTTTTTGCGGGCGTACGCGGCGAACTCCGACTGATTCGGGAACACAATCGCGACCAGGGGAAATTCCGGCTTGTGGGGCAGTATCCCGCGCACGGAAAAGTATTGCGTGAATGTCCGATACGTCTCTTCAAACGAATCCGCGAATTTCTTCGCGGTCCCCTTCTGGCCGCACACCAGGTAGTTGCCGGTTCCGATCACATCGTATTCGGTTCCGAGTTCCTTCCGCAGTTTGGCCCGCATGTCGGTGCTGGAAAGCGGACGGAAGCTCTCAGACCGTTTCTTGAATTCGCGAATTTCCGCCTTCTTCAGCAGGTCCAGATTGCCGTCCTGCTGTTCGAGCCACAGCTCATTGTCATCGTGAGCCACCACGCGGCCGACAAACGACTCCTCTTCGGTCCGCAGCTCAACTACCGGCCCGGCAGCCGAAGCCGAGTATGAAGCCAGCATCGTCAGGATCAACAGGCTTCCAGAAATCGACGTTCTCATGGCGTTTCGCTCTGCGAGACAATTTACCGAAGGGACCGCGCAGGTTCCCCATGACCGGATGCGGAGATATTCAACTCTACCTCACGAATGCCGCGCCGCCGGAAGGTGTTGGGATAAACCAACGAAGTGAGGTCCGGACCTGACGCCCGCTGTGGTTATGCCAAAACTTGAAGTTCTGCCAACCGGGCAATATGAATCGGCTGCGAGGGGTGCATGGGACCGAGCCGAATGAAGTCAAAATGAAATCCGTTAGCATCCTCACGGACCCTGTGCAAGGGGGGAATTCCCGTTGTGAATTTCGTCAAAAAAGATGCTTGGTTCCGAATTTGAGGGCGCGCTATAATGCAGCCATTACACCACAGCCGTACTTGTTTTGAACGGGATCGGGAGTCGCGAATGAGCGTAAGCATTGTCAGGCCGGATGTCGCGGAACTGGCGTATTACGTCTTCGCTCGCCACCTCCATCCGGAATTGTTTCACATCCGAGCCCAGACCGAATTCCGTCAAGAGAAATACTTCGCCACCGCCCAGATCTGCGATGCGGGACACGTGCTCACCGTCACCACTGGGGAGCAGGTTCTCTGCGAAGTCACCACCAGCCGGGAATCTCCCCTCCCCCAGCGCAAACGGCTGTTCTATCAGCGTCTGCGCGGTAACCGGGAAGAGTCCCTGGAGTTCGACTCGGGCCTGGTGTACCACACCAGTTTCAACGTGGAACAACTCGACCCGGAAACATTCCTGCATTTCCACGAAGAACTGTTCGCGGACAGCCGGCAGAGTTCCCTCGCGCATCATTTCCCGGCTCCGAACCGCTGGTCTCCGACGCCGGTCAGCTTTCTGCAGGTGGAAAGCCAACCCCAGAGCCTGCTGGTCCATGCCTTCCACACGTTCCCGGACAACAACGCGGTCGTGAAGACCCAGTCACTCCTCGAATTCTGACACGCGGATATCTGCAACCAGGTGCCGTCTGAATAAAGCGTTTCTCAAGGAACCGGATTTGACGGGAGACGCGCGGTGCCCCCGCTGCGGCAGCCAAGGAACACCAGTCCTGAGGCAAACCCTACAGTCTCACCTCCAGCCCGACGCTCTCCGCCAGTTCAGCGATGCCGCTTTCTTCTGCGGATACAGTGCGTGCCAGGTTGCCTATTTCGATCCACTGGAACGAATCGCCACAACCGATCAGTTGCTCCAACCGGTCTATCCCAAAGATCTGGATGCTCCCATCTGCGCCTGCTTTGGACTCTCTCGTGAGGACGTTGAGCAGGACGTCGCCGAGCGGACTAACCGACGCGTGAAGGAACTGTGGCAGAAGTCCCAATCTCCCGAGGCCCGTTGTGCCACGCGAGCCGCGAATGGGGAATGCTGCATGGCTGAGGTGCAGAAGTATTTCCTCCGCCTCCGGGAACAGGCCGGGCTGACCTGATCGCTTCAGAAGAGGGGCGCCTGGCAAGTTCTGACGGTCAGCAAAAAACTGCTCCTCTTGCGGCGGATGCCGACCCAGGGTGCGTCGAATCTCAAAAACTGCCCGCTTCTCAAAAAATTACCTCAACCCGACGGCGTTCATGGCGCACAGTTCTGCTGTCAAGACGAATGTCACGCCGCAATGAACGACGCGAACGCTTCTCCGGGCCGGGACTTGTTCTGCTCTTCAGTGAGTCGTGCCTTTCATCCCTCGACGCCTGCCTGCCGCAGTGTCTGCCAGGCCGGAGATTCCAGCGAAGACCTGGAGAGCCTGTTCCTCCTCCACGCAGGGACCACGCGTGGAATTGTCTTTACTGGAATCTCCGGCTGTGGGGGAGTTGGGATTGCAGCCCCATATTCTCCACGGATTTCTTCATCGAGGCTGCCTGCTCGCAGATCGGATTCGCCCCACTTGTTTGTTGGAGGAGGACTTTGACCCCGCCGTGCCCCGTGTGGAATTTTCCCCGGAAATCACTACACCTTTGACGTATTCACCTTGAGCTTTTTCAAAGTCCTCACGTCACGGCAAGTCCTCCCTCATAACCTGTCGTCCGTTTTCTTGTCCGGCATGTCACTGCCCGTTGTCGAATTGACGAGAAGCCCAGTGCTCTCCACGGCTTCCTGTTGTTCGACTTCTCGCGACACGCTTCCTCAGGATTACGCCGCCGGGTGACAAAGCAGGAAACGCTCAACCGTATCCTGCTTTCGGAGGGGGGCGCTTCGTGTTGTTCGCCGGGTGAGTGTGGGGGCACTCACCCGGCTTTTCGGAATCGGTTCTTGTGCGGATTGCTCGGATTGCTGACGTGACGGTATCAAAAGAAAGGGACCGGCCTGTAGCGGTGCAGGCCGGTCCTTCTTTTTTCGAACAGTGACAACGCAGGTTTTCAGGCTCGCGTCCCGTTGAACGCGGCAGTGATGGGACCAACTCCCGGCACCTTTGTCTTGCCTGTGCCAGTGAACGCATCGGGACCGTTGAGCGTCAGCGTCAGTTTGACCGTCAAGTCGAATCCCATCACGGAGACATGCTGCTTGGACTTGAGTTGTCCCTTTCCGGTGACGTGACCCGTCCCCTGGAATGTACCGATACCCGTGATGCTGACGGTTGCGGCAGTCGCTTTTCCGTCCTGGGTAATGGTCGCCGTACCGTTCCCGAAATCGCTGGTGACGTTCCAAGTGCCGGCATAATTCGCCACCGGCCCGGCAGCCGGATGCTTCTTGTGAGCCCCCGCTTCCCCAGCCAGCGCGGAACTGACATGGGCGCTCAGCAAATCTCGCGTTTCCAGCGATTCCAAGCGCCCCCCCGGCACCAGCGCGGAGCCTTTTTTGACCCGACGACGAGTGGAGATCCCCAGCATGTTGGACAATTTTGTGTGCAGGTTCATTGTTGTTCCTTTCGACGAGTTGGGTGGAGCGACGCTCAATGCAGAGCGGTCACTTCACAGGATGATTGCAGGAAACCACGCGTTTCCCGTTGGCCCGATCCCTGTTTCCCGGTTGCTTGAGTGGTGAATCAGTTTCGAAAGGGACCAAATTTGATACTAGTCCCCTCGCGGAAAGGGGGTCAAACGGAAAATTACGATTTCTTCATCTATTTCTGATGTTTTACGTGATATCGCGAAATCCCCGATCCCTTTTCCCCCGTTTTCAACCAGAGAATCGGGGGGGAGCTTCACCGATCTCGGACACGTTCTCATCCGCCTCGCATGGTGCCGTCCCTCTCCCCTCTTTACACTGCCAAACGGTTTACTGAAAACCACTTTCGTCTTGCTGACAAGGACCAGATCTATGCTTGTGACAACCACGCTCGACATCGAAGGTTATTGCATTGTCGAGTACCTGGGAGTGGTGCGCGGAATTGTGGTCCGCTCACCCACCATTGCGCAAGGTTTCTTTGGGAATCTGAAGTCGATCATTGGAGGGCACATCAGTTCGTTCACCGAGATGTGTGAGCAAGCGCGGCAACACGCCTACGAAGAAATGCTGCAGCATGCTGCGGAACTCGGAGCGGACGCGATCGTGGGAATGCGATACGATGCGTCAGAGGTCGGATCAAAGGCGGTCATGGCGACGGAAGTGCTGTGCTATGGAACCGCCGTCAGAATTCAGCGTGTCTGAATTTTCAGCACACTGCCCGATCCGTGGCCCAGAGACACCAGGGACATCCATCAGGACGCATAAGTCAGGATCGATGCATCTGCGGTTTCTGCATGAAAAAGCAGCAAGATATCCACCATCCAGGAGATCGCGCGTCAGGATTGGAAACCAAGTGTCGGAACGATTGTTTTTAAAGCCGAGACTCGCGATGAAAAATGCAGTGGAAAACTCCCTCATCAAAAAGACGATCCCGGTCATCGGCTTCGTGGGAGGAATCGGCAGCGGCAAGAGTTATCTGGCGCAGAATATTGCAGAGAAACATCCCGTCGACATCATCGATGCAGATCGGATCGGGCATGAAGTCCTCACTCTTCCCGAAGTTCGTGCCCAACTCCTTGAAAAATTTGGAGATGAGATCTTCCTACCCACAGGAGAAGTGAACCGCCGCAAGTTGGGTTTACGTGTATTTGGCCCCCTTCCCTGCCATCAAGCTGCCCGCAAGGACTTGGAGTCGATCGTTCATCCCCAGATTCGGGAAAAGATCGAACAACGTATCCGGGAAATCCGTCAGGCCGGACAAAGCGAGGCCGTTATCCTCGACGCGGCGATTCTTCTCGAATCGGGCTGGAAAACCTCCTGCCAGGCATTGGTCTACGTTGATGTGCCGGAAGAGGAACGCCTGCAACGGGTTATTTCCAGCAGAAATTGGACCCCGGAAGAATTTTTTGCTCGCGAAGCACAGCAGCTTCCGCTAGAATACAAACAAGTCGTGGCGGATTATTGTGTCAATAATTCCTCGACGGCTCCTGCCCCGCATCTACAAGTCCTGCAGATCTACTCAAATATCATGGATGAGTTCTCCCGGTAACACCGGGCCGTTATGAGTTCCAGCCTTCAATACTCTGGACGAGCTGATTCGACTTAATCGCTTCTCTCACCCAGTCTGTTTGATGCCCCTTGTTCGTCTTTTCACTTGTTTCTTTCAGGCTGCCACGTCGCCGTGTAGTAATTTTTACAGCACCCCATACCGCAGCCCTGCCTGAAAAAACGCCGTTATCACGTGTGACTGTCTCAAGGATGTCAAGGACCGTCAATCGTTCCCGCCCCTGTGTCATGTCACCCGTTTTGTCAGTCACAGTCTTCTTTCAACCATGTTTGCGGACCGTTCTCAAATGAACGCCTGCTTACTTGTCGACTGTTTTATTTTGCACCCTGCATACAATAAACACATTGCCCCTCGTTCCGCTTTGTCGCTGGATTCCGTCTCCCGTCAGTTTTTTCAGGACGGGCATGGATCTTGCAACCAACTTTCTCTTGTTGAAACCCCGTCGTGTTCTTGTCCCCCTGACTGTCGTTTCGCCTGTTGCCTCGGAGCTTTGCAAAAGATCTTTCGAGACCAGATGGCGGGGCGCAGTTTCCACTGTTCCTGTTAATTCCCAATGTCCTTCACGCAGCCCGAACAGCTCTCTTCCGGAGCGCGAATTTTTGTTCTGACTGTCGCGAGGAATTCAAAACGTCTGTCGGTCGTAAGTCGGGCCTGATTCGGAAAGAACTGTTACGTGGCTGGAGTCATTGGAATCCAGCGCCTAGGTCGACTTTGGATTGATATCGAGTGATGCCGTGAAAAAACTGACTGATACTCCTCCTCTGGCTGGTCGTCTTCGTTCCCAGGATTCCCCTCTCAAATCCCGCGTGCGCCAAGTGCAGTCCGGGAAGAATTCCTCCGATGAGTCGAATGCTGAGCCCCGTTCCAAGCGGGCCGCGGCGTCTCGAGCCGATGACGAGGAATACAACGAGTTTGCAGAGGGCTTGAACGGGGAACAGGAAGAGACCGCTCCTCGGAATGCCAACGTCGCCACCCAGATGAACGACGACGATGAGGAGAATCTGGACGAATACGGCGATGGTGCCCGCTACGACGAGATCAAGCGGGGCGAGATTCACATCGCGGAACTGCAACGCATGACCATGCAGCAGTTGCTCGCACAGGCTCGCAAGGAACAGCTCACCGAATATACGGGACTCAAGAAGCAGGATCTGATCTTCAAGATCCTCAAAGAACGAACCAAGCTTAACGGGCTGATGTTCGGCGAAGGAACATTGGAGATCCTCCCCGATGGCTTCGGGTTTCTCCGCAGCCCCGACTACCACTACCTTCCCTGCCCCGACGACATCTACGTCTCCCCCAGCCAGATCCGGCGTTTCGGACTGCGGAATGGCGCCACCGTTGCGGGACAGATTCGTCCTCCCAAGGAAAACGAACGCTACTTCGCTCTGCTGCGCGTTGAAGCTATCAACGGACAGGATCCCAACCTGCTCACCGAGAAAGTCTTCTTCGACGATCTCACTCCGCTGCATCCCGAGAAACGGCTTCGTCTTTCCCTCGATGCCGAAGACTACAGCACCCGCGTGGTGGACATTGTGGCACCCATTGGCATGGGACAGCGCGGCTTGATCGTTTCTCCGCCGCGCGCGGGGAAGACCATCCTGCTCCAGAAGCTCGCCAAGGCCGTATTGAAGAATCATCCGGATGCCTACGTCATCATGCTGTTGATCGACGAGCGCCCGGAAGAAGTGACGGAAATGGAACGCCAGGTTAAGGGACCAAATTGCGAAGTGATCAGCTCGACCTTCGACGAACCCCCCAGCCGTCACATCCAGGTCTCCGAAATGGTGATCGAAAAGGCAAAGCGGATGGTCGAATACGGTCACGACGTTGTGATCTTCCTGGATTCGATCACACGCTTGGCGCGGGCCTGGAATACTGAGGTCCCCCACTCCGGTAAGATTCTTTCCGGTGGTGTGGATGCCAACGCCTTGCAGCACCCCAAGCGGTTCTTCGGAGCTGCCCGAAATGTCGAAGAGGGAGGGAGCTTGACCATTGTCGCGACCGCACTCGTGGATACCGGGAGCCGCATGGACGAAGTAATCTTCGAGGAATTCAAGGGGACCGGCAACACCGAACTCCACCTTGATCGCCGCATGGTCGAAAAACGGATCTGGCCTGCCGTGGACGTCAACAAGTCCGGAACCCGCCGCGAAGAGTTGCTGATGGACGAAGAAGAACTTCGTCGCGTCTGGATTCTCCGTCGTGTCCTGAACGACATGAATCCGGTCGAGGCCATGGAACTTCTCGTTAATCGGATGCGCCGGACGAAGACCAACGAGGAATTTCTCCTGAGCATGAACCTCAGCTAGCGCGTGTCATCAATCTCAGAGTGGGTCGATGGGTGCAATTTTTCGCAAATTGCACCATACCCGTCGCTACTCTGGGTTCTGATTCGTTTGAATTGCGCTAAAGGTGAAGAATTTCTCCGTTTTGAGTTGACGCTGAATTTCCCACCGGTGAGAAATGAACTTGCAGGTTTCCTAGCGTCGAAAGCGTCAATCCGCGGGATGCATCTCCTCCATCGGTGTCCATTCCCCGGATAGACCCTCTTCGAAACTCCGGTATGCTCAGCCAGCGCAGAAAAAACTCATTTCGGACGCAAAAAATTGAAACCGTCCGGGATTTTTTAGATTTGAGACTCATGATCTTATTACAAAGAGCATTATCTACTTGCTGGTGGGAATCATGTAATGCGGACTAGACATACGCCTGATAATCATGGCTATAATGCGGCTGATTTATTTCCCACCAGCCGTCGTTGAAGTCCTGACCCAGAGACGCCCGGGCCATCCAGTCTCTTCCACGGGTTCAGAATCATTGAACTTTCAATGACTTTCAGGTGAATTTCCTGAGTGAACTGAGCGATGCGGCAACTTCGTTGCGCCGCAGTGCGACCCGGAACCGGGGGAAACCTGTCTTTGTCTGTTGTCGTCGTTTACGGATTGAATTGGCATTATGGCGGTCTTTGAAGGGAAACTGAACGCGGGAACCGAGCGGTTTGCGATTGTTGTTTCACGTTTCAATGAACTTGTGACTCAGCGCCTCCTGGAAGGGGCAACGGAAACCTTTCGTCAACAGGGAGTTTCCACGGATCGGTTGGATGTCGCCTGGGTTCCCGGGGCGTTTGAAATTCCTCTCATTGCGGATCGCCTGGCCCGAAGCGGGCTGTATGCCGCCGTCTGCTGCCTGGGGGCCGTTGTCCAGGGAGAGACGTCCCATCACGAATATATCAACCACCAGGTGGCCGCCCGCATCCAGCAAGTGAGCCTGGAGACCGGCTTGCCTGTCTTGTTTGGTGTCTTGACTTGTTCCAGCATGCAGCAGGCACTTGATCGTGCCGGCGGCAAGGCGGGGAACAAAGGGAGCGAGTGCGCACTCGCCGCGATCGAAATGGTGCAGTTGCTGCGGGTGCTGCCCGCCGCTCCACCGCAGTGAGCGCCAGAGCGAAACTTCCTTCCCCTTCCCACTCCACACACGACCCCCTGGCATGACTCCCAGCAAGAACAATCGACGCAGCAAAGCCCGCGAAGTCGCGCTGCAGATGCTCTATCAGATCGACCTGAACCCCGACATGGATTACCACACCATCCGGGATCAGATTGCCGAGCGCATCAGCGACGATGCCCTGAGTGAATTCTGCTGGTTCCTGTTCATCGGCGTGATGGAACGGCGCGATGAACTCGACGGCTCGATCCAGGCCATCGCCGAAAACTGGTCTCTCAAACGCATGGCCCCAACCGACCGAAACGTCCTCCGGATCGGCAACTACGAACTGCGTCACACCTCCACGCCTCCCAAGGTCGTGATTGATGAGGCGCTGGAACTGGCGAAAAAGTTTGGAAGTGCCGCCTCTTCCCAGTTCGTCAACGGCCTTCTGGACCGACTGATCCCCGACCATCGCCGCAAGGAACTCGATCTGCCGGTGGAAGACGAAGTTGATGAGGGACCGGAGCCACCTTCTCCTGACGATCTGGATGAGTGAAACCAGATACGTTTCATTCTTCTGCAGTGTGTCGGTCGAGGTAGAAATCCGAAAAACTATCGGCGTTGACGCAATGCAAAAGCGTCACACGCCTCAGCCGCCGAACATGCGGTTGATCCGGCTACGATGAAATTCGAGCCGCTCCGCGCTCGTCATCTTGGCGAAGTCGATCTTCCCGGTCGCGCTATTGACAGCGTCGACTTTCTCGGACGGTGGCGCGACCGCGGCCTGTGAGTCCTCGGGCTTCTTCGTGGGAGGAATACTGATCGTCGTCCCGCTCCCCCCGTAACTCATGATTCCCGACTTCAGAGTCAAATCTTCATCCAGGGAACGATGCGGCCGCAGGTTCAATTTCGCCAGCACGGAGTGATAAGCCTTCACCGCCTCTTCGGGCGTCAGAACGCCGTCGGTGATCAACCGCAGGAATTCAATAAATGCCAACTGGCATTCCGCCTGATTGATCTTCCGACCGAACAATGCCACTTTTGCGCCGTACTTCTGGGCATCGTGGATCAACTGAAACGCATCCCGCGTCGTCCCCGCAGAGCCACCCAACACTCCCACCACCAGGTGCGGGTCATAGCGGACCAGTTCTTCCATCGCCTGGGGCCCGTGATAGACCACTTTCAGGAACACCGGCCGTCCCGCGGTGGCTACCCCTGCCAGCGTCCGGGCGATCAGGTCGTTGATAAATCCCGAGAGTTTCTCCGCAGGGACTGCGTTCGACACGTTGGGGTCGAACACTTCCAGGAAGTATCGGAACTTCTTCCGCTCCGCTTCTTCCCGGAACTTCTTGAATTCCTCGATCGTGATCCGGTCCCGTTCCGGATCGTTGTTAAACGTCACGGAGTACAGTCCCAGGTCCGCGCCCAGTCGCCGCTCCTCGGGGCCACAATCCAGATGCCCGCATTGAATGTGATCCAGGAGCGCCGTCCGGAACGGCATTGCCGGCGCCTCGTGCAGCCGTCCGCCGCGCACCACGTGGATGTCGGTCGTGTCGTTCGCTCTTGCCGCCGGTGTGATCGGCGAATTGTCGAACAACCGTTCCTGAATCGTCAGCAATTCGTTGGTGCTCGCGGACATCAGCATGATGTCCACGATTCCCTGCCCCACGACCTCGCGGATCTGCTGCCGATACTCCGCCAGCGTTTTGAACTGCGGGCTTGCTTCATGCTTTTCCGGAGAAAGCCCCGGCGCACCCATGCCGAACGCCATGTCGGCATCCTTGGCATCGGCAATGATGAATTCCCGGCAGCCGGACGGGTCTGCGTGAATGGCGGCCAGTTTTTCATCCAGTGTTTTTTGCATGAGTGTTTTCAATGCCGGATGACGACTACTTCAGAACCTTATCGATCGTTTCCCGCAGCACGCGGGCCGAATTCTGCAAGCCCGTCTTCTCCTTGGGCCACAGATCGATCTCCAGTTGTCCCAGGACTCCCTTGCGTCCCACGGCGGTGGGCACCGAAATGCAGACGTCCCGCAGACCGTACACGCCATTCACCAGCGAGGAGACGGGCAACACTCGCTGCTGATCCAACGCGATGCAATGCACGACATCGGCGATCGACAGCCCCACGGCAAAACCGGCTCCGCCCTTCTTCTTAATGACTTCTGCGCCGCTGCCGCGGGTCCGCTTTTCCACTTCCTGGATCAGATTCGCGGAGACACCGGGCCATTTTTCGAGCGGCAATCCCGCCACCTGTGCGGCAGACCAGATGGGAACCATGCTGTCCCCGTGCTCTCCCAGGATCAGTGCGGAGACTTGCGTCGGAGCCACCTGCAGGCGATCCGCCAGCAGGCTCCGCAGACGGGTTGTGTCCAGCACCGTTCCCAGGCCGATCACCTGAGACGGTGGCAGTCCCAGTTCTTTCGTCGCCAGATACGTCAGCACGTCCACCGGATTTGAGACCACGAATACGATCGCGCCGGGCTTCGTTCCCACCCGCTTGACGTCCGCCAGAATCTTCCGAAACAGTTCCACGTTCCGGTTGATCAGATCCAGGCGGCTTTCATCCGGTTTCCGACGCAGACCCGCCGTGATCACGATCACGTCACTCTGCGCCACACCGGACGTATCCGCCGAACGGATCTTCTGGTCTGCCATAAGGCAACTGCCGTGTAACAGGTCCAGCGCCTGTCCCTCGGCCATTTCGGCGTTGACGTCCACAAGGGTCAATTCCCGAACGATCTTCCCACACTGCAAGGCGAACGCCGTGCAGGATCCCACCAGACCACCGGCCCCGATAACGCTGACGTGCATGGTTCTTCTCTCAGACTGAAAACTATTCGAAAACTTTCTCGCGTGACGTAAAGGATGCGATTACTTGTTCATCGCTGCCAGGACCTGTTCCGTGATCATCTTCACCAGTGCTTCCAGGTCCGGCCCGTTGCTCCCGCTGTTGATCGAAGACGACGCTCCCTGCAGGTATCCCGGATAGCTGGGCGGAGGTTCGAACGCCTTGGGTTCGGGCAACTGTTCCTTGTAGCCATCGCGGAAGGCACTGTTGCCGCACAGGTCGCAGTCCTCGACGTGAAACCGGGGATCGTCGAAGCCGAGCCTCTTCTTCAGGTCGAGCAGTTCGCGTCCTTCCCGTTCGGAGAGGTACTTCACCCCGCCGATCTGCTTCGCCAGGATCAGAATGCGGCAGTAGGCATCGACGATTTCCGTCTTCCAATACGCTTCTTCGAGGTTCTTGCCGAAGCTGACCGTCCCGTGGTTGCTCAGGATGACTGTGTTTGTTCCCGGCTTCAGGAACGGCAACACGGTGTCCGCAAACTTCTGTCCACCCGGCGTCTCGTACGGCGCCATCGGAATTTCACCCAGGAACACCTCGATTTCCGGCAGGATGCACTGCGGAATCGGCTCACGCGCCACCGCAAACGCCGTCGCGTGCGGCGGGTGACAATGCACCACAGCCTGCACTTCCGGACGGGCTCTCATGATCGCCAGGTGGAGCAGGATCTCGCTCGTTCGCTTCCGCTTCCCTGCAATCTGGTTCCCATCCAGGTCCACCGCACAGATGTCGTCCGGCTTCATGAAGCCTTTGCAGATCATCGTGGGGGAACAGAGAACTTCGTTTTCGCCGACGCGGATGGAGATATTTCCGTCGTTGGCGGCGGCAAAGCCCTTGTTATACACGCGACGACCGATCTCGCAGATCTGTTCCTTCAGGGCGCGGTCGTGAATTCCAGAGTTCCAGTTCGCCATTATTCTTTTCCTATCGTTCGTTCAATCAATTCGTTTGTTTCTGACATCCGGTGATCCTTCCACCGGTCTTACTTTGATTTCGTTACTTAGATTTCAGGGACCACTTGTGCGGTGAGACCTCCAGGTGATCCAGAATCGCCGCGTTGTAGGCATCAATCGGTTTCATGTCGGGATCGAAAGGCGCCGCCGCTTCGCCCCCTTCCGCCACGGCAATCCGGTCTCCCGGACCCGCCCGGTTTTCGTCGTAAATCACAAACGGTTCACCCCGCCCGGAAGCCTCTCCCAGCAGGCCATCCCAATCGAGCGGAACTCCCACCAGCCACGTCGCTCCCCGCAGACTGGGATGACACCGATTCAGCGTCACACGTCCGATCACTTCGGCGATCCGCATGGTCAGTCCCTCCATCCCTGCGGAACTGCCGGCTTCCCGCTCGCGAGCGCAGCCGTCAACAGATTCCGCAATTCGAAATATGGGCGTCCTGCCGGATTCACGCACAACAGGTTCGGTCCCAGTTGAGAACGCATCTCCGCAATCATCCCAGCGTTCGTTAACACCCCCGCCCGGATCTTCGGCTGACGATTCGCCCGGCATGCCATCTTCCACGGATCCCGCACCAGCCGCCACCACGCCATCCACTTCCGCCCGACTGAGCAGGTCGATCGTCTGCCGCAGGCAGTCATCCGAACAACCGGCCAGTTGCGTGGTCGCACCGACAGATTTGGAAATCACCTCACCGCCAGTAACGTTCCACGTCCTTGTCCGTCGAACTGCGGATCAACCGCCACTTCGGACCACACCGGCCGCTCCACCGATCTTCCTGCCGCGGAGACATCCTCCTGATGTAACGTGATGACGCTGCTTGATCAGTTCCAAAGCCGTCGGCGTCAGAACCGCCTTGGGCGAAACCACGATTGTCTTTTCGTTCCGGAGTTTTTCGGCCAGCAATCCAGCGGTGATGACCCGTTCCGCAATCACGAGCTTATCCGACGATTCCACAACGGCGGCCTGGCTGCCGCTTCGACCTTCGGCTATGACGGCGATCCGACAGGCCTGGTGGAGTTCAACTGCTCCATCACCTGCTTCACGATGCTTCGTCGATAATCGCCGCGTCTACGTTCATGGATCCGCCAACCCCAACACGCTCCATCGGATCGGAGAATTTTCGCGCCGACCAGATCCTGCACGGCTTTGCCGTCGGACGTGATCATCACTTTGCTGTCTCGAATCGCCCCCAGGATGGTCAATCGCCAGTTGCGTTCCCCATCCGGGTTTTCCTGAGAATCCAATGGTTGGACGATCAGCAACCGCCATCCCTTAAGCGTGGATGCTTTGCTGTCGCGGTCGCGTCCAATCACCAGAGCCAGCTGCATTGTTTCAGTCTTGTTCGGTTGTCAGAGACCGTTTCATAACCCGGCTGTGCTTGTTAACTCCTGCGAAACGTATCCGCGTCACGCATCAGAGGGTTATGAAACTTTTCACTACAGAATGCGGGAGGTCGTTCACCAAAGTGCAGCCGCCGTTGACGGGTGAATGTCATCGGCGAAGTGACACCTTCGCCAGTCGGCGTCGCGATGCCAAAGAGAGGAACCCTTCGCCACCGAGACCCAGACCGGCCATGCACGGACCATTCTTGATGAACAGCGTCGTGTCCATCTCCTCGCCCATGATCGTCATGTTGCGGACATGTAAAGAGTGGATCAGGCTGGTGTGGCGATAGCCGTGTTCGTATTCCAGGGCATAATCGAGTCCCTGACGGAAGTTACGAACCCGCACGAACGGGACGAAGGGCATCATCTGCTCTTCGCAGACATACGGATTGCTGACATCGGTTTCGCCGTACAGCAACTGCGTCCCGGCAGGGCACGGACGCCGATCAGCTCCGCCAGTTTGGTCGCATCGAGGCCGACCAGATCGCGATTCAACACCCAATGCCCATCGTTCGCCTTCTTGAACGCCGCCGAGAGTTGGTCGATCTCGCGGGCGTTCAGGCGATATCCGCCGTTCCGCTGCATTGCGTTGAGCAGTTCATCGAAGACGCTCTCCACCGCAAACACTTCCTTCTCCGCGATGTAGAGCAGGTTGTTATCGTAGGAGGCTCCCTTCACGATGTAGCGAGGCGGCGTTTTCGAGATCCGCGGTTTCATCCACAACTACGGGAGGATTCCCGTGCCCGGCGACGACCGCCCGCTTCCGGCTTTCCAGTGCGGCACGAGCCACGGCCGCCCACCCGTCACGCAGAGCAGCTTCACGCCCCGATGCTGAAGATTGCCGCCGCAGACTCGAGCGTCGGCTGCTCGATGATCGTCACCGATGTTGTTAATCCCCGTCACGGCGTGAATCGCCCCACTGGAAGCGCCGGACCCCTTCAGCGGCGATCTTCGCTCCACCGGGGTGAGCATTCACGACCAGCGTGTTTCCACCGGCAACCATGCTGATGACGTTTCCGGCCAGCGTCGGCAACGAGTGTCACCGGAGTGATCGCCTCGATAACGCCCCAAGGGATATTCGGTCAGCGTGAGGCCGTTGTCGCCGGAGAGGGCGTCCGTCCGGACGAATCTGCACCCGGAACGAGTTTCACGATCTTCAGCTTTTCAATCTTGTGATCGAGTCGCCCGATTCGGTCCTTTCCATCTCCAGGCGGCCGAGTTCTTCCGCCTGATTCGTAATTTTTGCGGACGCAATCGATTGCCACTTTGCGGGCCGCGATCCCCTTGGCCGTCAGTTCTTCAAAGGCTCGTCGCCGCATCGACCGCCTGGTCAGACCGTCGGAAACACGCCCCAGTCGCCGGAGACTCCGCCGGAACTCCGTCCGTTCGCGGGCTTGCTCTTGCCAAGCTGTGCGAGCACTTCCTGAACCACCGAGCGAATTGTCTGTTCTGTCGCTTGCATCTGTTCTAACTTCCTTCACCGCGTTTCGCGGTGTTGAATGTTTTTGACTATTCGCTAAAAAAATTGTCTTTATGTGAAATCCTGTCCTGAGACCTACTTCCGCCCTTCTCCAATTCATCAATTCCGACTGTGTCCGCACCCAATATTCCAGGCTTCCGGCGGTGGAAAACTTCGGCAGCATCGCCAGCACCAGCACTCCGACCGTCGCCAGCGACCACCATTGCTGTTCCGTCATGTACGCGATCGTGTTGAAAAACGCCGCCCCTTCCAGCAACGCAACTCACGATCATCTGTGTCTGATACCCACCCAACAGTTCTTCCGGCAGAAACTCCGGCTGGCCGTAACCTGTTTCCGAAACTGAGTCGTCATAATTCCGGAATCACAGCCATGACGAGATTCGTCGCCGCCAGAAATCCCGCCATATAAGAAATCAGCGGAATCTTCCCGGAGCCGCCGCCGCTCCCTGAATCAAAAACACCGTAATTCCCAAGAAAACCAACACCCCGGCCACTACGCCAGCAGGATGATTCGGGCTCATCTGCAGTGCCTTCTTTTCCGAGCCCGGAATTTTCAATCAGAAACTCTTGGGGCATGATTCTTGTTCTAAAAGTTGACTTCGACCCCGAAATCATCTCCACCGTCTGAACGACTTACCGCCGTCCACGACCTCCGCTCGGCTTCTCTTCCTGTGCTTGCTGACTGAAGACCATGCTGGCTCCAATCTGCACCTGATCGACGATCCCGATGATCGCCGCATCCACGGGAGGGTTTTCGTCTCGGGCGTATAACGGGCACTCGACCCCTGCACGCACAACACTATCTCTCCCTCCCCCGCACCGACCGTATCCACCACCACAAAGCGAACGTCCTGTTCCCTTGAGACTTTTCTTGTCCTGCTCGTCCACCCGCAGCGGTTCGACCATCAGCAATTTCTGACCCACCATCGACGCCACTTTCTGCGTCGAAACCAGGCTGCCGGTGATTTTTGCCAGAAACATGAGAGGCCTCTGCTTTCTGCGTGCGGCACAGCCGCCGCGAGAACTTAACTCGCTTACCGCCGCGACTGATCAAATTTCGCTGACTGCCGTGCCACCAATCTCCTCATTCGTGGAACGACTCCAGTTGTACCCGGCTGGAATCAGTCGAGATCTTCGTCTCCCGGAAACCTGCCGGTTGCGTCCCTGATCCAGTTCGATCCCCGCCCATTCCATGTTCTGGCAGACCGCCGAACGAACCAGTTTGCTGTTCTCGCCAATCCCTCCAGCGAACACGATCACGTCCGCACCACCCAGGACAGCCGTATGCACCGACATACTGGCGAATCGACTGCGGTAAAGACGTCCAGCGCCAGTCGCGCCCGCGGATGCCCTTCTCCGGCAGCCAGTTCCAGGTCTCGCACGTCTCCGCTCAGTCCGCTCACTCCCAGCAGGCCGCTCTTGTTCGCCAGTTCTTCCAGAAGGGTCTCCAGGGATTTTCCCGTGGCCCGCATCAGAACCGGCAACGCAAACGGATCGAAGTCCCCCACACGGTTGTTGTGCGGTAGACCTGATTGCGGACTCATCCCCAGAGAATTTCCCAGGGACTGACCCGCACGGACGGCACTGATGGAATTGCTCCCCCCCAGATGGCAGGAGATCACCCGCAGATCCTTGCGTCCCAGGATCTCCCCGATCCGTCCGGAGATGTAACGATGGCTGGCCCCGTGGAATCCCCACCGGCAGACGTCGTACTTCTCTTTCCATTCGTAAGGGACCGCATAGCAGCGATTGGCTTCCGGCATCGCATCATGAAAGCCGGTTTCCAGCGCCGCCACCAGCGGAATTTCCGGAAACGCCTGTCGCAACTGCCGCATCGCTTTCGCATATGGCGGATTGTGCGCCGGGGCGATGTCAAACAGCCGTTCCATCGCGGACAGCAGTTCTTCGTCCACCAGCCGTACCCCACTCAGCCTTCCCGCGAACACCGCCTTGAATCCGATGGCGGACAGATCCGCCGTCGATTTCAGGCAACCCGTCTCCGGATTCGTCAACTGCTCCAGGCACAACCGCACGGCGGCGGCGTGGTCCGGAACATTCAACGTCCGCTCCTCGCGATGATCGCCGATCTGCACAAACGCAGCGCTCTGGGGCTGACCGATCCGGTCAATGCCTCCACGCGCCAGTTGCGTCTCCGCAGGGAGATCGAACACGCGATACTTGAAGCTGGTGGATCCGAGATTGGCAACCAGGACTTTCATCGAGACTTGGCTCTCCGGAATCTGAGATGGATGGTGACGTCAGGACGCTTACAGGAACGCCTTCAGCAGCGAGGGTTCGGGACGGGCAATCACGTGGGCACAGACCAGTTCCCCGACCTGCGAGGCCACACTGGCACCGGCATCCACCGCCGCACGCACTGAACCGACGTCACCCTTCACAATCGTGGTGATGTACGCGCCGCCGATCTGCTTCTGGGCAACCAACTGCACGTTGGCGGCCTTCAGCATGGCGTCCGCGGCTTCGATCTGGGCCACCAGACCCTTGGTTTCGATCATTCCAATCGCATCATTCATATCGCTACCACGCTCCGGCACCGCATTCACGGTGCTGTCAATTTAAAGTAAGAAAGTTCAGACACTCGAGTCAGGGCAAACCTGACGCCATGAATCCGCGCGATTCCTCGTAAAGACCCGCATCGCGCCGCGGGTCATAGAAACTCGATCAACCAGCTCCGCCGGACTTCGCGCCACCCTTGGGAAGGACGCTGGCGAGCTCTTCGTGCGGACGGGGAATGACCTGCACGCTCACGACTTCGCCGATCTTGCCGGCGGCGCTCGCTCCCGCATCGATCGCGGCCTTCACCGCGGCCACGTCACCCACCACGAACGCGGTGACCAGTCCGCTGCCGACCTTTTCCCAGCCCACCATCTGCACGTTGGCGGCCTTCAACATCGCATCCATCCCTTCGACCAGGCAGACGAGACCGGCGCCTTCGTCTCGATCATCCCGGTGCTTCCATCGCCTTCGCCAGCGACTCAGCTCCTCTCGGTAATTGCGGCGGCCGGAAATCGACCCCCTCGTTTCAAATTCGACCCTGTTCCCGAAATTCTCTCTGCCGGGTCGTGCTTACGGGCCGCAGGCACATGCCTGGGGCTTGATCAGCTCCACGTGTGTCGCACGATCCAGCGATACCGCGTTTCCTTCGTCCGTGTCCAGATGCACTTCCAGCTTGATCTTCTTCCCGGCCCGCACCAGGACGTCTTCCAGCGTCGTGGTGCAGCCCTGCGAGACGATCCGCAGGTGCATCCGGTCCCCATCTTTCACGCCGTAGTAGTCGAGGTCCGCCGGCCCCATGTGAACGTGCCGCTCCGCACGGATGACTCCTTCCTTCAACTCGACGACCCCTTTCGGGCCGACGAGAATGCAGCCGACCGTCCCCTTGATGTCACCGCTGCAGCGGACCGGGAGATCGATGCCGAGGGAAATGCCGTCGGTAAAGGCCAGCTCCACCTGCGACTCCGGACGGCACGGTCCCAGGATTCGCACTTCAGGCAGCATGCGGCGGCGCGGGCCAACGACCGCGACCGTCTGCTTCGCGGCGAAATAGCCGTCCTGATACAGATCCTTTTGAATCTCCAGTTGAGCCCCCGCCCCGAACAGGATTTCCAGGTGCTCCTGCGTCAGGTGGACATGCCGCGCAGAGATATTGACCACGAGCGGGTTCGGTGCGACTTTCTTCGCGGCCCCACCCCCCAGATGTTTCGACAGCACCGCGCGGACAACCTGCTCCACATCCGAACGGCTGATTGATTGAGTTCCCTGCGACATATTCTTGCGACCTTAATTTCCGCGTGAACGATTCCCCGAGAATCACGGCGGGATTCACCCGTCTGCGAGAAGAACTTCGACCCCGGCATCCGCCAGCAATATTTTCCACTCCGGGCTGATCCCGGAATCCACGACGACCCGATCCACGTCGCTCAACGCACAGAGGTGTGCAAGGGCCGCATGACCCAGCTTGCTGCTGTCCGTGACGACCACCACTTCCTCCGCCGCCTCCAACATCTGACGTTCCGCTTCCACCAGCAGCGTGTTGCTGTTGAAAAGCCCCTGTTCCGTGATTCCACCGACGCTCATGAACAAGCGTCGCACGTGAATCTGTTGCAGTGAGGCTACGGCCAACGGCCCCAGCGCCACTCCGGTTTTCGGATACAGGTATCCCCCGATCTGCACGAGTTCGATCTGACTTTGATTCGCCAGCAGATTCACAATGGGGAGCGAGTTCGTCACCACCTGCAACGACCGTCCCATCAACTGCCGCGCGACTTCCAACGTTGTTGTTCCACCGTCGAGGAGAATCGCCTCTCCCGCCTGGACGAGCGAGGCAGCTACTCGCGCAACAGCCTGTTTCTGGGCCAGTGCGTGCGTGCCGCGTTCCTCCAAACCAACCAGCGATTCCCCCGTGTAGGACGCCCCCCCACGAGTGCGGCGAATCTGTCCAATTCGATCAAGATATTCCAAATCCCGTCGAATTGTTGATTCGCTCACTCCTGTCTTATCCACGAGATCGTGAAGAGTCACAAACCCTTCTGATTCAATGGCTTCCAAAATGTTAAGGCGTCTTTGATCGAGCAACATATTCCAGATTCAGCCAGATACTTCCATTATCTTTCATTCATTATGACGCAGATATCTCCATTTTCAATCATTATCAGCCATTGAATCGGAATATTTTTCCCAAGCAACCCAAATCAACACACTAATCACTAAAGCAATTCACACGTTCCATCCGCAAACTTTCGCAACGCCGGACCCACCTCCTGGGGGGGAGATCCCGCGAACAGCAACCGCACTGCATGGCCTTCCCAATCCGTTTCCACTTTGAGCAAGGTCCGAGTGTCTGGTCCTGTTTCCCCTTGAGGATGAGCGACGGTCCACTCCATGCCTCGAATCTCTTTCAGAAGCTGCGTCAAGCCTTGCAGGTTCAAGCAGAAATCCACTGGATCGTGACACCCATCTCTTGGACCTCCAACGAGTTCCGTCCTTCCGAGATACAAGGATATCTCCCAGCAGCCTTCCGTCATCCGGCAGTCGAAACCTACTCGCGCCACCCCTTCGAGCGGCTCATACAGGTCCGAAAGCTCTTCAATCAGTCGGGAAATCTCCGGCGGGCGATAGTCCTTCCTGGAACTGGATGCCTGGGAAACAAGTTGCTGAATCAGGTACTGAACGGGGAGGTGGGAGCGCGGCACTGCCTGTCCTCTCAACGGTTGGAACTTCGTGGATGGAGACTTCTCGATCCTTATCGGGATCGCATCGCCCGGAACTGACCGATTCACCTCCCAACCGCTTACGTGCACGCCGACCGATCGCCAATGTGCGGGACATCCCAAATCCCCTCAAGATTTGCCCACCGCGTTGATTGAAAAACCCTTTCAGATTCAGGGGTTCTGACGATCTTCGGTCTCTTTTCCGCCTGGGAAAACTCCCCCGGTTATGGGGATCAAGACGCCCTCTCAATCACCACTCCCCGGCCACTTTTTAGTGTCCGTCCCTGGAAGAGTAAGACCACGTGGTTGACACCGCCAGAAACAGTCATAAAATCAATATTTTTCACTACTTGCAGCGAGAAGCAACATCGTGGACGACGCCCTCCACAAAGCGGACATTTTGATCGAGGCGATGGGCTGGATTCGCAAGTTTCGCGACCGCCTCGTGGTCATCAAGCTTGGTGGCAGTGCCCTCGAAGACGAACGGACCGTCGACAACCTCCTCTCCGATGTGATTTTCCTCGAAACCGTCGGGATGCGCCCCATCCTGATTCATGGCGGGGGGAAGTCCATCAACAGTGCCATGCAGAAGGCGGGTCTCGAACCCCGCTGGGTCCAAGGCCGCCGCTACACTGACGATGCCACGCTCGATATCGTCGCCCAGGTCCTCGCCGGTGAGATCTGCCAGGATCTCGTCAGGCAGATCCAGACCCAGGGAGGACTCGCCACCGGACTCAGTTACCTCACGAACAACTGCCTCATCGGCGAAAAGCTGCTGTTACCCGGCGACGATGGTCAGCCGATCGATCTCGGTCGCGTCGGACAGGTGACGGACATCAATCGCCAACTGATCGAAGATACCACCCGCTCCGGCATGATCCCGGTGATCCCCTCCGTCGCATTGGATGCAGAGGGGGGCAAACTCAACGTCAACGCCGATACCGCCGCCGCGGCAGTCGCACGGATCCTTGGCGCAGAAAAACTGGTCTTTCTCTCCGATGTCCCGGGGATCTGCCGCGACCGCCATGATCTCTCGACGCTGATCTCCCACCTTAATGCGGAGCAATGCCGTCAACTGATCCGCGAAGGGATCATTGATGCGGGGATGGTCCCCAAGGTGGAAGCCGCGATCGAAGCCCTGCAGGCGGGTGTCAAGAAGGTCCACCTTCTGGATGGACGCGCTCCTCATTCCCTCCTGCTGGAGTTCTATTCCAATCTCGGGGTGGGGACCGAAATCGTACTTTGATTTTCTGACGGGGAGACCGAACCTCTCCGGAATGCAATTTGTCGTTTTTGTTTTGATTCATTTTTATACCGGATTCGTTGTTTCACCTGATCTCGTCCTAATCCCGATTTCAATGGGTCGATCCGAAACTGTCAGAAACCTCGGTTTCCGCAGGTTCGAAGGAGATTCGCCGTGCATCCCGCCGCGACGCAAACCAGTCAGCAGACGATTGAGCTGTTCCAGAAGTATGTGATCCCGAACTACACTCGCTATCCCATCAGCCTCGTCCACGGGGACGGTTCTTACGTGTGGGATGCGGAAGGGAAAAAGTATCTCGACCTGTTCCCCGGCTGGGGCTGCAATATCATCGGCCACAGCCCCCCCCGTGTCGTCAAAGCCATCCAGGAGCAGGCCAAGCACCTGATCCACATCCCCAACACCTGGTTCACCGAACCGCAGGGGCGTTTCGCCGAAGCAATCTGTTCGCGGTCCTTCGGCAAAGCCTTTTTCTGCAATAGCGGCGCCGAGGCTATCGAAGGTGCGATTAAGATGGCCCGCCTGCACACCAACGGCGAACGGCACGACGTCATCACGTTTGAAAACGGCTTCCACGGCCGGACCTTCGCCGCCGTCACGGCCACCGCCCAGCCCAAGTACCATGCCGGCCTCGGACCGATGATGCCCGGCTTCAAATACGCAAAGCACAACGACCTCGACTCCGTTGCCAGGCTCATCGACGACAAAACCGCCGCCATCATGATCGAACCGGTCCAGGGAGAGGGGGGGATTAACATTCCCGCTCCCGGATTCCTGGAAGGTCTTCGCGAACTCGCCGACCAGCATGGCTGCCTGTTGATTTTTGATGAAGTCCAGACCTGCATGGGCCGACTCGGAACATGGTTCGGCTATCAGTCGTTCGGCGTTCAGCCGGACATCATGACCATGGCCAAGGGGGTCGCGGGTGGGGTCGCTTGCGGCGTTTTCGTCGCCCGCACCGAACTTGCTCCGGACCTGCGACCCGGCATGCACGCCAGCACCTTTGGCGGAAATCCCCTCGCTATGGCTGCCGGCATCGCCACCGTCCAGACCATCGAGGAGGACAAACTCCTCGATCATTGCACAGCCATGTCCGAAAGGTTCCGCGCCCATTTTGAAAAATTGGCGAAGGAACTCCCCCTGATCAGGCAACTCCGCATTAAGGGTGCCATGATCGGCATCGAGCTTCACAAGTCCGGAACTCCCGCGGTCGGGAAGTGCATGGAGCGGGGGGTGCTGATTAACTGCACCCACGACACCGTCATCCGTCTTCTCCCCGCACTCAACATCACCCCTGCCCAGGTCGACGAAGGGGCCGAAGTCATCACCTCGGTCTTACGCGAGATGTCCGTGGCAGGTTAACATTTCATCAGCGAGCCTGTTTGCAGTCGATAGGAACAGTCATGAAGCATCTCGAACATCTCCAGAATCTGAGCGTCGATGAGATTCGAGAAATCCTCCGCATTTCAAGAGCCCTCAAAACGCGCCTCAAGCAGGGGGATCGCCCCGCGATCCTGCAGGGACATACCCTCGCCCAGATTTTTGAGAAACCCTCTCTCCGCACACGCCTCAGCTTCGACGTTGCCATGGACCAGTTGGGAGGCAGCAGCCTGTTCTTCTCCTCCGCTGACGTCGGCCTGAACGGGCGCGAGTCCCTGGCGGACGTCGCCCGGGTCCTGAGCAGCTACTGTGATGCCATCGTCATTCGCGCCTTCTCGCAGCAACTGATCGTTGAAGTTGCCAGGCACTCCCGGTGCCCGGTCATCAACGGCCTCTCCGATACCAGTCATCCCTGCCAGGCTCTCGCCGACGTCATGACCATCGAAGAGACCTTCGGCTCGATGTCGGGGAAGACCGTCGTCTTCGTGGGGGATGGAAACAACGTCGCCCGTTCGCTCGCCACCGCCTGCGCCAAGACAGGAATGAAATATATCCTCGCCTCTCCCGCGGGTTACGAATTCAAACCCGAGTATCTGAAGCTCGTCCGTTCGACTCACTCCAATTTTGATTACACCCACACCACGGATCCCCACGCCGCCGTGAAAAATGCCGACATCGTCTATACGGACGTCTGGGCCAGCATGGGGCAGGAAGCGGAAGCCGCAAAGCGTCAGAAGGATTTCGCCGACTACCAGGTGAATGCCGCGCTCATGGCCTCCGCCCCGAAGACGGCCCGATTCATGCACTGCCTCCCCGCCCGCCGGGGAATGGAAGTCACCGACGACGTCATGGACAGCCCGCAGAGTATCGTCTTCGAACAGGCGGAGAATCGGCTGCATTGTGCCAAAGGCATTCTCCTCTGGCTGCTCGGAAAATCCTCCGAGGTCAAGTAACCGCGGGTGAAGTCATCAGGATTCGTCATCGCTGCAATCGGTTCCTCTCTCTCCACTGATCAACCACGAGCAGAACATCATGAGCGAACGCTGGATCGCAGACCGCATGCACAAAATCGACGCCTCCGGTATCCGGAAGGTCTTCGACCTCGCGGCCAAGCTCAAGGATCCGATCAACCTCAGCATCGGCCAACCTCATTTTGACACGCCGCAGCCCATCAAGGACGCCCTCAAGCAGGCGGTTGATGCCGGCAAGAATGCCTACAGCCAGACCCAGGGGATTGCCCCGCTGCTGGAAAAAATCCAGACGTCCGTCGACAAACAGTTCGGACATCCGGACCGCAAAGTCTTCATCACCAGCGGCACCAGCGGCGGCCTGATGCTCGCGTTGTCAGTACTCGTCAATCCGGGGGACGAAGTCATCGTCTTCAATCCCTGGTTCGTGATGTACAAGCACCTCGTCACTCTCGCCGGTGGAAAGTGCGTCGAGATCGACACCTACCCCGACTTCAAGATCGACGTCAACAAGGTCCGCGCTGCGATCACTCCCAGGACCAAGGCGATCCTCTGCAACAGCCCCGCCAACCCGACCGGGGCCGTCGCGAGTGCGGAGGAACTCAAGGACCTTGCCCTGCTCACCGCTGAAAAGGACATCGCCCTCATCAGCGATGAAATCTACAAGGCCTTCTGCTACGACGCCCCGTTCACTACCCCTGCCCAATGGAATCCAAACACCCTCGTCATCGACGGATTCAGCAAGTCACACTCCATGACCGGTCTCCGCATCGGCTGGGCTCACGGCCCGCAGCACATCATTCAGCAGATGCTCAAGCTGCAGCAGTTCACGTTTGTCTGCGCTCCTCATCCGGTGCAGCACGCGGGCGTCGTCGCCTTGGATTTTGACATCTCCGACCGCGTGGCGGAGTACAAAGCCAAGCGGGACTTCATGGTCTCTGAACTCAAGCACGACTACGAAATCCACGGGGCGCAGGGGGCTTTCTATCTCTTCCTCAAGGCA
Source organism: Planctomycetales bacterium (assembly GCA_046349635.1). Classification (GTDB taxonomy): domain Bacteria; phylum Planctomycetota; class Planctomycetia; order Planctomycetales; family Planctomycetaceae; genus JAXMBX01. The sequence continues at coordinate 32,284 of JAXMBX010000033.1, read as the reverse complement.
CCCTGGGGAACCGGCACGGAGTTCTGCAAAGCCGCACTCGACAAGAATCTGCTGGTCATCCCCGGCAACGTCTTCAGCCCGCAGGACACGCACTTCCGGATTTCCTACGCCGCGGAAGATCGGCAGCTACAGCGCGGCGTCGAAGTGTTAAAAGAACTTGCCCGACGACAATAAGCGAGAGCCGCACGTCTCTCACAGGTCCACGCGCGCCCAGACCAGCCGCTCCCGGTCCGCCGTCTGCCGGAATTGCTCCAGCATCGCACCGACATCCGGCTTCAGGAACTGATTGAACTTAATCGCCCCGTTGACCCGCACTTCGATCCGCTTTTTGAAATCGACCAGATCCGGCGAAAGCGAGATGCTGTGCTGCTTCCCCCCCCCATCCAGGATCACTCCATTCAACGGGGTGATTTTCCCATGGAGCGTCATCGCCTGTACACCGCTCTTGATCGGGACACTCTGCTTCTCGCCGTTGACCGTTGTGATTCGCGTCCCCATTCCCACATTTTGCGCCAACCGGTTCGGGACATCCTTCATCGTCCACCACCAGAACTGCCGGTCCGTCGGGCGGACCGCAGCCACCTCGAAATCCTTGGGAGAATTCATCCGGCGCCGATGGGACATCCACTCCATCAGCTTCACGATTTCAATGTGAAAGTCATCCCGGCCATATCCCATGTATTCGACGTAAATCAGATCCAGCTTGTCGATCATCATTTCCATGATGCTGGGATAGTTCCGGCGGGTCGATTCCAGATCCAATTCCCCGTTGATGATGTACATCGGGCAATACTTGCAGTTCCTCCGGCAGAACTTCGAAAGATTCGACACATACCCGGAAACCGGTATGATTCCCGCGAACTGGTCCGGATGCGCCAGCCCGATGTCCCACGCGGCATCTCCTCCCGAGCCGTGTCCCGCCAGGTAGATACGATTGGAGTCAATCTGAAACCTCCGCCGCACGTCCTTGATCGACTCCAGTACCACCTGGTGCGCGGCTGCCGAATACTGGTACGTTCCGTCGCTGACGGGAGCATACAGCGGCGCGAGTACAAAATATCCCTGCCGTTGCGAATGCCCCGCGACCTTCGAGTTCCCTGCCCACCAGCGGAGGGCGAAAGAAGGCCGGACTCCCGCCGGATGCAACTGTACGATCAGGGGGTAACTTTTCCCCGGCTGATATTCCGGAGGAACGTTCAGCGCATATTGAATGGCCGGTTGGTCTCCGGTGCCGGGAATTTCAAACGATTGCGTTTCTCCCCCCTTGACTCCCGGCGTTTCCACCAGAGGGGGGAGCAAGGGGATCATCCACGCCATCTCCTGCGCTCCGATGCCCGGCAATGCCTGAATCAGCGACAGAACCTCGCTCCGGCGGCGTTCCACGGGCGAGCGGACATACTCCAGTGCCCAGTCACGGGCCTGTGCCAGCCGCAGCGCAAACTCCAGGTCCGTTTGCGCGTGTTCGTTCCCGATCAACCAACCCGTGATCGCCAGAGCCATCGCTTCCGATGCCGGCAACGCTCCTCCCGCCTTCAGGTTGCGATAGGCCTGAAAGCGCGGCAGGGTAAATGGATTCAACCTCTCATTGATTTCCCCACGCAGCGGAGCGACTTTCGCAATCTGCTCCTTGGTCAGCTGCGATTCCGTTTCCGCCAGTTCCGTTTTGAGCTGTTCGATCTGGCTATGAAAACCATCCACCTCGGCGATCAGTTCCTCAACCTGCTGCAGGATCCCCCCCGAAATCCCCTCCTCCGGAAAAAGGCGGGCCATCTCGGCCACCATCTGGTACTGACCGTGTTGCATCCGCTGTTTCAATTCTCCCAGAACCTGCAAGGACATGATCCGGTGCAGGTCCGCCTGCATCGCCTTGACCGTGTCCTCCTGATCCGGAAAGTCACGCCGGATCTCCTGCATCTCCTGTTGCGCATCCTGATACAGCAGAGCCTGCGTGTAAAACCGCGCGATCGACAGCCGTTGCACGGCGTTCTTTTCATTGATCGTTCCATGCAGCAGCGCTCGGAGCGATTTTTGAGGGATACTGGCCGTCGGCACGCCGAGCGTCCAGTCATACGACAGCCCCTTCACGATGGAGTACTTCGGCGTGATCCGCGTGATCCCCTGCTGAATCGGAATGTCTTTTCCATCCCCCGTCTTGAGCGTCACCGTCCGCAGCCCCTTTTCATCAAACGGCGTCGCGATGAGCGGACCCACCTGCTGCACCGCGGAATTTCGAGACAGCAGCTTCTGCGGAATTTTGAACGCTTCCTCCGTCTGCAGCCCGGACCCTTCCTGAATGATTCCGGTCCGGATCGGGACGAACCTCTGCACCACTCCTCCGTCATCCGCCACTTCCAGCCAGTTGGGGATAATCTGGTCATCCCGTTCGACTTTTGCGGAGGGAATCAGGCTCTGCACCTTTCCCACGGTACCCGGCAGGATCGTCCCATCCTTCAGCCGGATCTCTCCGCCGAACGCGGACACACACCCGCTCAAGACAAGCAGCAGGCAGCCCCACGCACGATGACCTGCCCCCATCTCGCGACGCACGGCCGGAAAGCACGAACCGCGGAGCATCCAAATGTGATTCCAAATCCGGCTGACCAAGGGGCCTGCTCCCAGGTGAAAACCAAGCGTCGTACACATTGATCCATCAGGAAGACTAGCAGTTGTCCGGCATCTCACCAACACTGATTTTGCCTCTCTACTCCGGTAAATACCGGGTTTCCTCCCGATCTCATCCCTCTTAAATCCCTCCAATCCCTACAGATGGACCCCAATTTCTTCTTCATAACTCCCTCTTTTGCCCGGAGCTGGGGCTACCCGAACTACACTTCGGTCAACTTGACTTCTCAAGACCGGCCCTTTGAAAACTGGAGACTCCGATGGCGACCGTGCTGGCCGAAACGGATCTGAAACTTTCCCCCTCCGATTCGTTTTCCGACCTCGTTCAGGCCTACGCTCAAAGTCCGGATCTCCCTCCTGCGGATTGGCTCTCCCGCCTGCATCTGGAACGCCCCCGTCGCGATCTCCGATGTCTCTCCTCCGCCACTCAGTTCGGCAAGCGGTGCATGGACATCCTCATTTCGCTGGGGCTGCTCATTGGCCTGTCGCCGGTTCTCCTGCTCTTGGCGCTGCTGGTCCGGATCACTTCGCCCGGCCCGGTGATCTTCACCCAGGTTCGCGTGGGACTGAATCTCCGCTCGAAGGGAAAAGACCGTCGTACAGGAGGGGATGATTTCCCCAGGGAAGAATGTCGTCGGAATCAGGACCGCCGCCAGGACTTCTCCTACGGCCGTCCGTTTGTCATGTACAAATTCCGCACGATGCGCACCGATGCAGAAAAGAATGGCGCCCAATTCGCCGTCAAGGGGGACGCCCGCGTCACTCCCATCGGCTGGTTCCTCCGCCGCACACGCCTCGATGAACTCCCCCAACTCTGGAATATCCTCATCGGGGATATGAGCTTTGTGGGGCCGCGCCCTGAACGTCCCGAGTTCATTGCAGAACTCTCTCGAGAAATCCCCGGGTATCTCTACCGCCTCGGCCTGAAGCCGGGTCTCACAGGCCTCGCCCAGGTGCTCAACGGCTATGACAATACCATCGAGAGCTTCCGCCGCAAGGTCGCCCTCGACCTCCTTTACCTACAGAATTGCAGTCTCTGGAACGATCTCAAGATCATCTTCAGAACCGTCAGCGTCGTCATCACGGGTAAAGGGGCCTTGTAACAATTTCGAATGAATCTTCCGCTCCGAAGTTCGATTTCCTGACTCGGATTGATACTCTGGCGGACGTGATTTTTCCCGCGCGGAATCCTCTTCCCAACGTACAGACAACAGACACGCTCTCCTCTTTGTCTTCAGCTCCTTAATAAATCGTTTTCATGCTGGTCTGGAATCTTGCTCTGCTGCTGCTCGCGACCATCGGTTTTACCGCGTGGGTCGTGGCGATTGTAAACCGGGTCCATTCCCTCCCCTTGCCCGGCCACGTTCTCGACCGCATCAAGCTCGTCCACGATCTCCTCATCCTCGGCTTCCCCTTGCTGCTGCTGGTTGCCGTCGCCCTCCCCGAGCATGGATTGTTGCGCGGCGGAACCTGGTTCGACCTTTCGCTCCCGTGGAAGATCCTGTTTGGATTCTGCTCCCTCGGCCTCCTCGGCACCCTGGGACACATCCTGTTTCACAGATACAGAAGAACTCCTCCCGCTCAGCTCAGTATCCGCACGGAGCGGTTCAATGTGGAACAGGCGCTCGGGTTCCGACCCGCGAAGCGTGGCGCCCATTCTTCACTGCTGCACGTCCCCGGCAACGAAGTCTTTCAACTCGAAATCACTCACCGCGAGTTTCAACTCTCAGGATTGCCCCCCGCCTGTGACGGACTCCGCATCCTCCACATCTCCGACTGGCACCTCTCCGGCGTGATCGACCGCCCCTACTATCATTTCGTGACCGCCAAATGCCGTGAGATCCCCGCAGACCTCCTCGTCTTCACTGGTGATCTGCTCGATGACCAGTCGCTCGTGGACTGGCTACCCGAAACATTGGGGACGTTAAGCGCACCCCTGGGACGATATTTCATCCTTGGAAATCACGATTGGTATCTCCGCCCGGAGGAAACCCGCGTCGCCATGCGGAATCTCGGCTGGGAAGATCTTGCCGGACGGACCAGGCTGATCGAACATCTCGGCCACCGTTTCCTGCTGGGAGGGACCGAATTTCCGTGGATGGGAACTCTACCGGAGATGCGATCCGAGCCCGCAGACTGCAAGATTCTCCTGAGCCACACCCCCGACAACTATCCCTGGGCCCGGGGACAGAATGTTGATCTCATTCTCGCAGGCCACAACCACGGAGGCCAGATTCGCATTCCCGGTCTCGGACCGGTCTATTCCCCGAGCCGCTTCGGGTGCCGCTATGCCAGCGGTGTCTTTCAGGATCAGGGTTCACTCCTCTTCGTCAGCCGTGGATTGGGAGGGGTCCATCCGCTCCGCCTGAACTGCCTTCCGGAAATCACCTGCCTCACGCTCCGCGCAAAAACTCCCTGACTCCACCATCAACGCCGGGTGGCAGGGCACACTGCGGAGGCGGCCGTCGCTGAATCCGTGACTTCACGGCTTCGGAATCGCCGTCACGCTCGACTTGGGAGGAGTGGGGAGGTCTCCGATGCAATACAGCATTTCCTTCCGGTTATCGCTGGTCCCCTGCGCAATCCGCAAGAAAATCTGCCCTCCCGAGATCACCGGCGACGCCAGTTGCTCCTCCGCCTTGATGCTGTTTTCCGCCAGCAGTTCGTACTTTTGCGGATTCGCCTTGATGGTGAATGTCACTCCCCCCTCATTGGAAAGGTAGATCAAATCACCGCAGGCCACGGGCGACGAACTGACTTCACCCTCCAACCGCGTCGTCCAATTTCTCTTGCCCGTTTTTATGTCCCAGCAACTCAACAACCCCTTATCCGTCACCTGATACAGGTAACCATTCACAATCAACAGCGATGGGACGTAGGAAGAAACTTTGTTCCGCCACACCACCTCCGGCACTTTTGTCCCCTGTGGTCGGATCGCGATCGTCTCGCGTCCGGGGTATCCCCCGCTGGCGATAATAATCCCCTCCGACATCACGGGTGAGCCGACGCACGACTGCGACGTTCCCTGCACGACCCACAAGACTTCACCATTGTCGGGATCATAACTTCGAACGTAGTCCCCCCCTGCGATCACTAACTGGTCCTTGCCGTCAACTTTCAAGACCGAGGGGGTCGCATAACTCTCCGTCGCGGGCCGGGACCGACGCCAGATGATCTCGCCGTTCATGCGGTGGACTGCCGCCAGAAATCCCCCATCCTCGTGATCCGCTGCGACGATAATGTACGAGCCATACAGTACCGGGGAGGGCGCGTACCCGAACCGCGAGGTAAACGGGCCGATCAATTTCGACCACAGGATCGTCCCCTTCAGGTCCAAGGCCGTCAGCCAAATCCCCTCCTGGTGAAAAAACGACGCATACACCCGCGTCCCGTCACTCACCATCGTGGGCGTTGCCTGGGAATTCTTCGGGTGCGCCTGCCGGTCAAATCCCCCACGGTGGACTTCCGTCGTCCACCGCGGCACCCCCGACTCGCGTGCGATGCAGATTACTTTCTGAATCCGCTTCGCGTCATCCGCCGTCGTGAGAAACAGATAATCGCCGACAACGATCGGGGAAGAATGCCCATGCCCGGGAATTGGAGTTTTCCAGACGACATTCGTCTTCGCGTCCCACGCAATCGGAGGTCGGGGCCCCGTCGCGTTCCCGTCCCCATTGATTCCGCGCCAAGCCGGCCAATCCGTCGGCTGGAAGGTCGCCGCAGGAGGGTCCGGCAGGAGGCTGGTCGTCGTAATATCCGACGCCCGCCGGGATTGGTCGCAACCCTGGGAGAACAGTAATATCCCCCAGATCGCAGCCAGGAACCATCCCCGTTGCAACATTTCTCTAGGTTTCCAGTCTTTCGTGAAGCAATCTCTGAGCGCCCCACACCGCTTCAAAACAAGCGCTGTAGCAGCCGAGACGAATCTTGTCTCGTGGTCAGAAAGGAGGGCTTCAAGTAAATACGCTCGCTTGCCCCCGAATCATAGTCCATTCTCGGAAGTTGAGACAACACGGGACCTTCGGATTACAACCTCCGCGGGAACATTCGCCTGTCTCCCCAGAGACTGGAATTGTCTCAAAGCACGTTCCACCATAGAATTTGCCATCGGGTCGTGGAACACGGCTCCTTGAGTTCTCAGTCAGGTTCCGCCCGGACTCTACGGGCTTGTTATAAAACATTACCATTTCACAAGTTAACACTGCTCGCCAGCACTTGCTCCTATGAATGGAGGCTGACGAAAGTCTTGCTTGGAAATCGGTGATTATTCCCAAACTGTTGATGGCGCGGTTATGACTCCACGTTCCCAATTTCCGTGTGACAGCGAATTCGTAAAGTTAATGACTCGCTGCCCGGATGTGGACCTCACCACCGCCTCCCTGGAACTTGCCCGCGACTCTTATCCCGATCTCGATTTCGCCCCCGTCTTTCAGTGGATCAATGACCGGGCTGCGGAACTCATTCGCCCCGTCAATCTCGCAAACTCCGAAAAAGAGGCGTTGCAGTCTCTGGGTCAATGCATCGCACAGGAACATGGAATCACGGGCTGCCGGGATGCCTATGAGTCCTCCGACGGCAGTTATCTGCATAAGATCGTCGAAACGAAGCGCGGCATTCCGATCAGTCTCTCGATCCTCTACATGGCCGTCGCACAGCGCGTCGGGCTGCATCTTCAGGGAGTCTCCGCCCCAGGTCACTTCATCACCCGCTATGAATCTCTCGACGGCCCCATCTTTGTGGACCCCTTCCATGGCGGCATCCTGTTAACATTGGATGAAGCTGTCGGACGAGTGCAGCAGATGGGGATGCTCAGTCGCGCCCAGGCCGAAACCTGCCTCGAACCCGTCGGCCCTCGCCCGATCATTCTGCGAATGCTCAATAACCTCAAGGCCCTCTATGCAAAGCAGGGAAACTGGGCCGCCGCATGGATCGTTCAGCATCGGCTGACGTGCCTCCTTCCGGCGACCTATTCCGAAAAACGGGATCTCGCTTTTATCTCGCTCCGCGCCCAGCGGACCGGCCAGGCCATCGATCTCCTGGAATGTTGTCTCCACTCTTGTCCGGGCGAAGAACGGGAACTTCTCGAGCGCCAGCTTGAGGAAGCCCGCAAACAGCTCGTCCGCTGGAATTGACGAACCTTCTCCCCCTTGTGAAGGCCTCTTGTCTTGGTATCTTCCGCAGGGATACACTGAAGAGACCCTCCGTTGATGAAATCGGGGAGTTCGCTCCCTCGTCTCAACGGAGCCAGTCCCGTTCGATCGTTCCGAGATGAATTGAGATCAGGGTTATGGATTCCTCTCTCTGGGCCTGCTTACTGCTCGTCTTCGCCCTGGGTCTCCTCTTTGCCGAGGTGTTCATCCCTTCCGGTGGGATGATCCTGATCACCGCCATCTTCTGTCTTGGGGGAGCGATCTGGTCCGCCTGGGCTGCCTGGGGAACCTCCTCCCCGGCCATGTTCTGGACGTTTGTCTCAGCAGCCGTCATTCTTGTCCCTTCCTCGGTGGGAGCTGCCGTCTGGGTCTGGCCCTACACAGCCATGGGGCGCCGTGCCGAACCACCCACACTGGAAGAAGTCACCCCCTATCTGGAACAACAACGCCGCTTGGAGCAACTGATCGGCCAGATTGGAGAAACCGCAACTCCCCTCAATCCCTCGGGGATGCTCCGGATTCAAGGAGAACGGATTCATTGCCAAAGCGAAGGGGTCAATGTCCAGAAGGGAAGGCGCGTCAAGGTGATGGGAGTCCAAGGGAACCATGTCATTGTTCGGGAAGTACCGCCCGAAACCTTCTCGGGTCATCCCAATTCGTCAGATCCCGCAAAAAAAGAGGGACAATCCTCAGTGGACTTTGATTTACCCTCCACTTGAGCGGATAATCGGGTTTTAAGCTGTTCCTTTGTGCATCCCTCAACCTCTGTGGATAATCAGCCATGTTCGATCCGGTGATGGCTCAGGTTCTTCCTCCTGAACTCCAGGCATATGTCCCCATCATCCTCGCATTTGTCATCCTGGTCTTCGGGCTGATCTTCCTGGCCCTCTTTGCCCGCTATTTCAGCCTCTGGGTTCAGTGCCAGTTCACCGGCGCCGGAATCGGTCTCATCGACCTCATCCGCATGTCCCTCCGGAAGATCAATCCTTCCATCATCGTCCACAGCAAGATCATGGCCGTTCAGGCCCGACTGACGGATGACTACCCGATTTCCGCCCGCGACCTGGAAGCCCACTATCTCGCCCGCGGAAATGTCCCCAACGTCATCAAGGCCCTGATCGCCGCCCATCGCGCAAAGATCAATCTCGATTGGAAAACCGCACAGGCCATCGACCTTGCTGGCCGGGACGTCCTCGAAGCGGTCCAGACGAGTGTCTATCCCAAAGTCATCGACTGCCCCGATCCCCGCCGCGCGGGAGATGCCCTCTCCGCGATGGCCGGCGACGGTATCGAGCTTCGCGCCCGGGCGCGCGTCACCGTCCGCACAAACCTTGACCAGCTCATCGGTGGTGCCACAGAGGAAACCGTCATCGCCCGCGTGGGACAGGGGATTGTCTCCGCCATTGGCTCGACCAAATCCTACAAGGAAGTCCTCGAAAACCCGGATATGATCTCCCGTACCGTCCTCTCGCTGGGACTCGAAGCGCACACCGCCTTCGAGATCGTCTCCATTGATATCGCCGACGTGGATGTCGGTGACAACATCGGTGCCCGCCTCCAGGCGGATCAGGCTGAGGCCGACATGCGGGTCGCCCAGGCGCGCGCCGAGCAAAGGCGTGCCGAATTCGCCGCCCGCGAGCAGGAGATGATCGCCGAGATTCAGGAAAACCGGGCCAAGGTCGTCCTCGCGGAAGCCCAGATTCCCAAGGCTATTTCCGAATCCATCCGCACCGGCAAGATTGGCATCCTCGACTACTATGAACTCAACAACGTTCAGGCAGATACCCGCATGCGGACCGCCATCGCTGCCGATGGTGGCTATTCCTCCGCTTCGGGCTCTTCGAACTGAGGTGCTGTCATGCTGGAGGGAATCTCCAACTCGCCGATCCTCGCCGCCAACGTTCTGGGAGACATTATCTTCCTGATCGTGATCGCGTTCACGGTCATTTCCTGGATCTCGCAACTGATCTCAGGCGGCAAACCCAAAAAAGGGGAAGCCAACCGCCGCAAGGGGGAACCGGTCCGTCCCGGCGGGAATACGCTGCAGAACGAAATCGAACGCTTCAAGCAATTGGTCGAGCAGGCCCGCGCCGGACAGAATCCTAACGTTCCCCCTTCTGCTCCGTCGCAGAACCAACCCCGGCCGCAAATCTCCCCCCGCCTGCAGCAAGATGAAGCCGCACGACGCTCTTCCCCCGGGCGCATCAATCCTTCCCGCGCGGCTGCGCCTCCTCCCGTTTCCAAGAGTGAAGCCAAACGGCAAAAGAAAAACGCCGACCGCAAACGCCTCGGCGACGCCGTCGCGGAACGGCATATTAACACGACCCAGGATCTTAATACCCAGGTCAACAAGCACGTCCAGCAACACCTCAATACCCAGACTCTCACGGAGACCGTCCAGCGGGATCTCTCCGACAAGGTCTCAGAAAGTGTCCGCGAACATCTGGGGGATTCCCGCCGCAGCCAGGAGCCTGAAAAAAAGGCCCCGGTTTCTCAAGCCAAGATTCTCCGAAAGCTCCTGGGGTCACGTCAGGGAGTCCAGCAGGCGATCATTATCAATGAGATCCTGCAGCCTCCGCTCGCCCGACGCGCAACGCGTCAAAACACGTCCCGGCTCGAAGGTTGACCCTCATGGATGATGCGGAACTCCGGGTCATGCTTTTGTCGCCGAATTTTCAGGCGCGGGGACGGAGCGTCTATACGCTCAGGCTCGCGGACTACCTCCGCCGCGAAAACATCGCCAACGTCGTCATCACGATGGATGCCTCCAACGTGAGCACCGAGCAGAAGAAACTCCTCAATATCCGCGAATACCCCCAACTGGGGATCTCCTGGCTTGCACCCTTGGGAATGCACTGGCTTACCAAGGACCTGGAGGAGCAGCCCCCGTTTCAGCTGCTGCACATCCAGTCCCGCAGAATCCTCAAGCTGGGAACCAAAATCGCCCGCCGCTTCGGCATCCCCTACATCGTCAGCGTCCACGACTATCTCGATCAGGGGGAAAAACTCCAGTTTGACTGGACCCTCTGCCGTGGCATCATCGCCGTCTCCGAGTCCGTCAAACGGGACCTTTGCAGTCGCGCCGATGTTCCCGCTGCGAAAGTGACCGTCATCAAGAGCGGTGTCGAAGTCAACATCCCCGAAAAACTCCGTCCCCCTCTGGAACCGGGACGGATCCCCGTCGTCGGAACCGCGGGGCCGCTGGAAGTCATCAAGGGAATCCCCTTCTTTCTCGGCGCCGCCTGTCGCGTTCTCGCCAACGGTCAAGACGTCGAATTCCTGGTCGCGGGGGCCGGTCCGGAAGAGGCGAACCTTCGCCGTCTGGCGCGCGAGCTCGGCATCTCTCAGCATGTCACCTTCGTCCCCTACTGGCTGGACTTCACCGAGTCCCTCGCCGCGATGGATATTTTCTGCCTCCTCCCTCCAGCAGGGACTGGGTTCGATTATGCTCGAAGCGATGGCGATGGGCCGACCCGTGATCGCCTCTCGCGTCGGCGGAGCCTACAGCATCGTCCACGACCAGCAGACCGGCCTTCTCGTTCCCCCTCCGACAGCGAACAACTGGCAGACCGAATCCTGGAGCTGCGCGATCCGATGAAAGCTCGCTCGCCAGCGCGGCCCAGGAAATGGTTCGCCAGGAATTCCTCTTCTCAAAAACCGCGGAAGAAACCGTCCGCCTCTACCGCGAAGTCCTCGCCACCTCTTCGCTCGTCGTTTCTTAGAATCGATCGACAACACAACCGAAACGACAAGGGCGACAGGCCCTTTCAAAGACCTTCTCCTCAAGCGCGGGAGAAGGTGGCCCGCAGAGCCGGACGAGAGGGCGGTCCAAACGTCTCTAAATTCTTTTGCATCACTTGACTGTCTATTTAGCCTCCCAATACTTTCGAAAAATTGGGCTGGCCTTGAATGTTTGCCAGAAAATGGACTGCCTCCAACTCTTTGGCCTGCCGTCCCCACAAAGCGCGCGCCACATACGAAATCATAGCCACCTGCCACGCGGCGTTTTCCAGCCCACCCGTTATGTGAACGGTAAAGAGTTTTCGGCCGGGATCAGAAAACCAATCCTGCATTTCTTCGCGAAGATTCGAAGGATCCGCAGGTCCCTCCAGAACGTACAAACCAAACTTGTCCAGCCAACGAGTCAACGACTCTAACTTCTTGATCGACGTTGTTCCTGGGCGAGGAACTATAAGTAAATGGTGACTGTCACCAAGCGTGGCCGAGTGTTCAGGCGTCACCGCGACGTCTAAAAGACGGGTTTGCGACGTTTTGGCAAGAGGATCTTGTGGCGGTTCGACACAAAACACCTTTCCCGCAATACCCTCGCAGCACTGTTCTCGACCTCTGCAAACGGGAAACAGAAGTTCCTTGGCACACAATTATAAATCGATGTCGACGTCTTCAGGTTTGGAACATATGGAGGAATCCCGAGAACTCCTCCTCGTCCAATACCTTGCCAGAATCGGTAACGCCCACACAGAAATGTTTCCCAACGAGTAAACCACGGAGTCAAATCAGCAAATTCTTTTCCAGATGACGGAAAGACATAGTATTCATGTTGATCAAAAAGGCATTCCCGCACCTTGAAGCGTTTCACTTTCAACATCCACTCCTCTTTGTTTTCTGGTTCATCTTCCTGATAGATTTTCAGAATCATTCTTTTTCTCTTAGGAGTTTTTGCACACGACACACTTTGGGTGTCTGCCGCCGATCAGAAACCAGAAATGTACCAATTAATGGGTACAATAGGAATTCTCCCATTCGAATAAAGAAAATGTAAGGCGTGTAAGATCCTCCTCACGCCGCTGTATTCCTTTTTAGAGGAAACGCGGGCCAAGCGTTTTTCGAATTCGCCGCGAGGAGCATCAAAATGTCCGTTCACGACTCCGCGATCTTCGACCCCCGCCAATCGAATCTCAACCCCCGGCTTTCCAGACCTTCACCCGCGACGATCTGGGATGATTTCCCCACCTTTGTCGGCATCGTCGCCCTGGTGTTGACCCTGCTCTACATCACCCTGAATCGACCTTAAACAGGGACGTTGATCCTCCTGATTTTCCCTCGTCACTCCCCCGATAACCTTGTGCTTCGGAAGAAATATTCCGGTACACTGCAGGGACATCATTCACACCCTACCTGTGAGGTCCCCGCCATGCTCCGCCGCCTGCTCTGTCTCTCTTTCCTCCTCGCCTTCTCCGCCTCAAATCTCCACGCTGCGGAATTACGCGCGGGCATTGCCCGTGAAGACATCACTCCCCCGCAAAGCATGAATTGTCCGCTGGGTGGTTTCGGCGAACGGATGAACAAACCCGCCGAGGGAACCCACGACCGCATCTTCGCGCCAAGGCCCTCGTCCTCTCCGATGGCAAGCAGCGCTTCACCCTCGTCACCGCCGACCTCCTCGGGTTCCCACCCCCTTTCAAGGAGGAGGTCGTCAAGGCCCTCAACGATCCCGACTGCACCCTCGACTCTCTCATTCTCCTCCCAAGCCATTCCCACGGCAGCATCGAAACCAACGCGTTCCACTCCGGCAACGACTACAAGATCCCACAACTTGGAATCTTCAGCGCCCCCGTTCACAAACTCGTCCTCGAAAAATTCGTCGCCGTCATCCGCAATGCCTCCAAAAATCTCGTCCCCGTCCAGGTCGGCACTGTCAGCAACCAGATCGCGGGCTGGAACCGCAACCGCCGCCATCAGGAGGCTACACCGACAACAATGAAATGACTCTCACCCGCATCGATACGCTCGACGGCAAATCGCTCGCGGTTCTCGTCAACTTCACCGCGCATCCTACCTTCATGCTCGCCGAACAGATGATGTTTTCCGGCGATTGGCCGGGCCATCTGCAGCGGACCCTCGAATCGCTCATCGGGCAGGACACCACGGTGATGTACTACAACGGCGCGGAAGGTGATCAGGCCCCCACCGCCCGCTCCGTCGCCGGCAACAGCCGTTGGGAAAAGGCGGAATACTACGGCCGCGATCTGGGAATCATCGCCTGGGATCTCTGGAAGAAAACCACCGTCAGCAAGGATGTCCCGTTTGAATTCCATCGCCAGGTAATTGACCTTCCCCCCACCAGTTGGCATCCCAAATTCATGGAGACTGGTGGAGCGGAGTACGGCCTCAATGAAAAAATCCTCACCGAAATGCTCCCCAAGATGTTCCCCAAAAAAACCGCCAGCGTCTCGGTTCGGCTGGGAGACCTGCTGATCGTCGGAGTCCCGGGCGAAATGATCGCCGAACTCGGACGCACGATTAAGCAGGAAACCGGAAAGCGGACCGGAGCGGCTCATCCTGTCATCGGCGGCCTGGCCGATGAATGGGACAGCTACATCCTCACAGCCCCCGAATACCGCTCCGGCGGAGGCTATGAGGCCAGCATGAGTTTCTATGGTGAAACGCTCGGCCAGACGATCCTTGATGGCACTCTGAAGGGAATCGACCAGCACCAGAAGAAAGCCTCCGCCGCCGAACCTGCCAAACCCGCTACGTCTCAGAAATCGGATCCATCGAAGAAGCTTCGCGTGGCGGTCGCCCAGATGCGTTCCTCTAGAAACATCGCGGAAAACGTCGCCAAAACCAGGGACTTCCTCGCGAAAGCCGCCAGGCAGAAAGCCCGCGTGGTGGTCTTTCCGGAATGCTCACTCAGCGGATATTTCGACAACGCCTACATGCAGTCGTTGAATCCGGAAGCCTTGGCCGACGCGGAACGTCAAGTTGCCGATGCCTGTCGCGAACACAACGTCTATGCCCTGATCGGTAACCCCACGCCTGTTGAAGGGAAGTTGTATAACTCTGCCATCGTGTTCGATCCCTCGGGCAAAACACTCGAACGCTACCACAAGATGAAACTCGCTGAAAATTGGCCCATCAGCGGCGATCACCTCTCCGTCTTCCAAATCGATAATGTCCCCTGCTCCATCATCGTCTGCCACGATGAACGCTACCCCGAACTTGTCCGCCTCCCCGTCATGGCCGGCTCACGCGTTGTCTTCTACCTCTCCCACGAATCGGGCATCAAGAACGAAAAGAAGATCGCTCCCTACCGCGCCCAGATCCAGGCCCGCGCCGTCGAAAACTCCGTTTACGTTCTTCACGCCAATGCCCCTGCCAATCCGGACACCTCCGGCTCGCACGGCCAAAGCCGCGTGATCGACCCCGATGGAAACATCGTCCAGGAAGGATCGATTTTTGAGGAAGACCTGATCGTCCAGACGATCGACCTGCAGAAGTCCACCGGCAGAATGGCGCAACTCGGCCTCAGCTCCGGAGCGCTGGGGGACTGGTATCGCACCGGCCTCCAACAGGTCCGCATGATCTCGCAATAGGTCTCCACGCGCAAAAAAACACCGGCCGGGAAGTGAGGATTTCCCAAGCCGGTGCATTCAGAGAGAGTTTCAAGATCTCGAACGGAGAGAGTTCGAGGAAATTAGGCGCGAAGAGACCTCTTCACAAAATGCGGTTGGTGATCGGATCGGAGGAACGAACTTCTGAGGTCGCTCTTCGTCCAGAGCATTTTGTGACTCGAACTTAGTAGCTGCAGCCCGATTCGTGGCTGGGGGGCGTGTTCTTGATGTCGCAGGGCTGGTCGCAGAAGTCGCTGCGGTCCTGGAAGCAGCTTCCCTGTTTGCTCCCGCCGTGGCCACACGCTCCCTTGACGCTGTATCCCTGATTCATCGAAGCGAACGCGGAGCCGACGTCTTCCAGTTCGTGATTGATATTGTTGGCGACTTCGGAGAGGCCGACGACCAAGGCCAGGACCGCGATGGTGGAGATCAGGACCAGTTCTCCGGAGACGATGAAACCGCGTTGATCGTTGTACAGGGCGAGAAGAAGATTCGTCATGGTGTGTGGCTCTCTTTCTGAACTGAACTTAAGACTGTGTTGTGTTGCGAGTGTGTGTCGCGTTGGTGATGTTCAAGGTGTTAAGCAGCCCCCGTGCCGGAGTTGTCAAAGCGTTCAGAAATCTTGACAACGACCTCCGATTGAACGGCGATAAGTCCTTGCCGTGAAACAGGCTGACGAAATCCGGAGGGTGCGTGATTTCCGAGGAGCGGCCCGTTGGACGCTCGTCAAGAATGTTGCCGAACGGCAACGCCCTCGCAGGGTCTCAGCCGCTCTCTACAGCGCAGGGCCTTGAAAGACCGGGAGTTACAGCGCCCCGGCAACATCCGGACGGCGATGTGGTGCGAAGGCAACACTCTCAAGCCGCCACAGGAATCGCCCTAAAAACTGGTCTGGCCTTAGTTTGGGTTTTCGAGGAACATGCGCCCGTCGAATTCTCCCGCCATCTGGGGTCGGGAACGCTTTTCGTCGGTCCGGGAGGTCAGGGATGTCCTCAAAAATCACATTCGTACTCGGCTTGCTTCTCATCGCTGCATCGGGCTGCAGTCCGCTGAGCCTGATGAAAATGCCCGGCAAACACGTCGATAAGGACGCCGTCGGACGTGGCGAGGAACAGAAACATCGTGCCCAATACCAGGCGACGCGCGACTCCCGCGAACTCGCCTGGCTCATGCGCAACCGCGTGGACAACGGCATGACCCTCGACACCGTCAACAAAATCGTCGGCGAAAAGGGGAAACGCATCACCCCCGAAATGTCCGACACCGATGGCTCTGCCGGACACTCCACCGACGGCACATACCGCTTTGGTCCCGATGACCAGGGGCAGACTTACCAGCTCACCTTCAAGAGCGGACGTCTGGTGGATTTCACGCGCCCCGAATCGGAGAAAAACGGCCGCAAACTGGCCCAAAAGCCGGAGAAGTGACCTTGCGGACTGGTGAAAACCTCCGGAATCGGCCCGGTTTTCCCCCCGAGACAGGCGCCAATCCCCTCAAAACAGCGGATTGACTCCCCCTTTCTTTGCGTCTCGCGCGACGGCGGGCGTATACTGAGTGTCCCCGAAATCCGGGGCATTTTCTTTATTTTCACCCCCACTTTGCCATCGTCCGCAGAGAGCCGTTACGGCTTTGGCGTCGCGGCGAAGTCGAATCAGGTTCTGAGCAAGAGACCCGATAGGGGCCAGACTTCTTTTATTAGCGCCTAGAAAGTCCTCCGATGTTTGTCGGTCCGATCTTCGTCCGCGAAGCCCTCACCGTTCCTCGCCAATTCCGCCACTACCTCCTCCGCTCCGGCTATCTCGCCGGCCTGTTCATCCTCATCTACACGCTGGGGCAGGTCACGTTCGGCTGGCAGCAGGGTCTCAATCTCGGAGAACTGGCCCGCTTCGGCAGCCTGACCTTTCAGGTCCTCTCGCTGCTGCAACTGACGCTCGTCATGTTTTTCTCGCTGTTGTTTGCAGCGGGGAACGTCTCGCAGGAAAAAGACCGCAAGACGATGGTTCTGCTGATCATGACCGACTTACGGAACCAGGAACTGGTCCTCGGGAAACTGGCGGCCAGCCTGCTCCTCGTCGGGGTGTTTGTCGGCGTTTCCCTCCCCGTGTTCACGTTTCTCTCCATGCTCGGCGGTATTACTCCCGCACAGATCGGCTGGTCATTGGCACTCACCGCCGGTACGGGCCTGGCCGCGGGAAGCTGGGGATCGCTCATCGCGTTCTGGCGCGAAAAGACCTTTCAGACGCTGGCCTACAGTGTGCTGGGACTGGTCCTGTTCCTTGGGATCATCGAAGGGACCATCGCCGTCCTGGGGGTGCAATCTCCCATCGCCCACATGCTGGCGCTCGCAAATCCGTTCCGCGGGATGTTGGTCGTGATCGAGCCGCAATCCACGCTCGCGGAAGGGGGCTGGGTCGATTCGCTCCCGCTGAATTATCTGCTGGTGAGTCTCGCGATGGCGCTGGTTCTGAACGGCATCGCCATTGCCCGCGTCCGGGTCTGGAATCCTTCCGATGCACAATGGACCGTCCCCAAGGCGGAAGAAGGGGCCAAAACGACCGTGGCGGCGACCCGTAATGTCTGGGAAGCCCCCATTATCTGGCGGGAAATCTGCACGAGCGCCTACGGCAAGAAAGTGTTCCTGATCAAGTTCGCCTATCTCGCGATTTTCCTGGCCGCACTGTATGGAGTGGGGCGTCCCGCCGCGGATGGAGAGCTCGTCCTGGGGATGATTTCCGCACAGGGATTCGCGTTCGTGGGCTTGAGCCTGCTCAGCCTGCTGCTGATCAATGCCCAGTCCGTCACCTCCATGACAACGGAACGGGACGCCAAGACGCTCGAAATCCTGCTCGTGACCGACATCACCGCCAAGGAATTCATCTACGGCAAACTGGGCGGGGCGCTGTACAACGCCAAGGAAGTGATCCTGATGCCCTTGCTGCTGGCCGGCTGGCTCGCCATTCAGGGGCAGATCTCCGTCGAAAACCTGATTTACGTCGTCGTCGGTTTTCTCGCCCTGGTTCTCTTCGCGACCATGTTGGGATTGCACGCGGGACTTTCGTTCGAGAATTCCCGCATGGCGATCGCCAACAGCCTGGGGACCATGTTCTTCCTCTTCCTGGGGATCTTTATCTGCATGTTGCTGATCCTGGAGGCCCGGTCCTCCTTCTGGCTGCAACTGCCGAGCTTCCTGGTCTTCATTCTGGGAGGGAGCCTGGGACTGGCGATGTCCCTGACGCACAAGAACCCCTCGCCCGCCCTGTCCCTCTCCGCGTTCATCCTGCCGTTCTTCACGTTCTACGCGATCACCGGCTTCCTGCTGGAAGAGACGCTGGGGGTCTGCCTGGTCCTGACCGCGACCTACGGCTTCACGACGCTCGCGATGCTCGTCCCGGCGGTCAGTGAGTTCGACGTGGCCCTCGGACGGACGACACTCGACCGCTCCTGAGAAACCGTACGGCCGTCAAAAAAACGATCAACAAAAAAAGGGTGTGGACTGTTTCGTCAGTCCACACCCTTTGTCTTTGATTCGCCGCTTGACCTCTTACAGGTTGGCGAAGGCGTCTTCGATCAGCTTCTGCTGTTCCAGCTTGTGACTGTGGGCGGATCCGGTCGCAGGACTGGCCGACGCAGGACGGTGCACGCCGAACAATGGATGCTTACCGCAGAACTTGTCCACGTACCACAACCGCATGGAAGGCCACGCACCCATGTTTTCCGGTTCTTCCTGCACCCAGTAAACGGGCACTTCCGCCGGGTAGGAAGCCAGGGCATTCAGGATTTCTTCGTTGCGCAGCGGATAGAGCTGTTCCAGCCGGACAATCGCGACTTCTTCCAGTCCCTTGTCCTGGCGGTATTTCTCCAGATCGTAGTAGACCTTGCCGCTGCAGCACAGGATTCGCTTGACCGGTTTCTGTCGGTTCGCCAGCGTATCGGGAATGACCCGCTGGAAGGCACCGTTTGCCAGATCCGACATCGGCGAGACCGCCCGCGGATCGCGCAACAGGCTCTTGGGGCTCATCACGATCAGCGGCTTGCGAATCTTCCGGAGAACCTGACGCCGCAGGCAATGGAAGTATTGCGCGGGAGTCGTGAGGTTCACGATCTGGATATTGTCGGCGGCGGCGAGGCTCAGGAAGCGTTCCAGGCGGGCGCTGGAGTGTTCCGGACCTTGCCCTTCGAGGCCGTGCGGCAATAGCAGCGTGACGCCGCTCATCCGCCGCCATTTATCCTCGGCGCTGACAATGAACTGGTCGATGATCACCTGGGCGACGTTGCAGAAGTCGCCGAACTGGGCTTCCCAGATCACCAGCCCTTCGGGGGTATCGAGACTGTAGCCGTATTCGAAACCGAGTACGCCGGTTTCCGAGAGGAGACTGTTATATAGTTCGATCCGTCCCTGCTTGGGGGAAAGATGGGCGAGCGACAGGTATTTTTCGCCCGTCTTGAAGTCGTGGACGACGGCGTGCCGGCTGCTGAACGTTCCCCGTTCGACGTCCTGGCCGCTCATGCGAACAGGCGTCCCTTCATTGAGAAGGGTGGCCATCGCCAGCAATTCGGACGTGGCCCAGTCCACGGGAGCGTTCAACGCGGCCATCTCGGCCCGCGTCTTTAGCACTTTGTCGATCTTGGAGTGGGGGGTGAATCCCGGCGGGAGCGTCGTCAGCTTCTTCAGCAGATCGCACAATTTGCTTTCGGGATAAGCGGTCGAAATATCCGGGGTGTCTGCGTCGGCTCCTCCCTTGTAGTTCTTCCAGAGGCCGTCCAGGGTGTCGAGGCGATGATTGAACTTTTCACCGCGGGCTTCGCTGAGTTCTTTCTCCAGCCGTTCGCGAGTGGTCTCCACGATCCAGTCCGCCTGGTCGACCGTCACACCACCCATCGTCAGCAGGTGGTCGAGATAGCTTTCGCGGACATTATCCTTTTCGGCAATCGAGGCGTACATCAAAGGCTGCGTGAAAGCCGGTTCGTCCGTCTCGTTGTGCCCCTTGCGGCGGTAACAGTACATGTCGATAACCACGTCCCGCTTGAACTTCTCCCGGAAGTCGAGCGCGAGTCGCACGACCTGGGCGACTGACTCCGGATGCTCCCCGTTGACGTGGAAGATCGGAATCTGCAGCATTCTCGCCACGTCCGTGCAGTAACGTCCGGGACGGGACTGGTTGGGGGGGGTGGTGAACCCGATCTGGTTGTTCACGATGATGTGCAGCGTTCCTCCCGTGGCATACGCCCGCAGCATGCTCATCGCCAGGGTTTCCTGGATCACCCCTTCGCCTGCAAATGCGGCGTCGCCGTGAATCAGGACGTTCATCACCCTGGACTGTTCCTTGTCTCCAATCCGGTCCTGCTTGGCGCGGGTCCGTCCCATGGCGACGGGGTTCACGAATTCCAGGTGGCTGGGATTGAAACACAGCGTCAGGTGGACCGGCTGGCCGCTGGTCGTCTTCCAGTCACTGCTGTAGCCCAGATGATATTTGACGTCCCCGCGTCCCCGGTGGAGATGCGGGTCGATATCGGCAAATTCCCGGAAGATCCGCTTGGGGTCTTTGCCCATGATGTTCGCCAGGACGTTCAAACGTCCCCGGTGAGCCATCCCCAGGACCACTTCCTGGACTCCCTGCGTCCCGGCTTTTTCGATCGCCAGGTCGAGCAGCGGAATCAGGCTTTCCGCCCCTTCCAGGGAAAAGCTCTTCGCTCCCAGGAATTTCTTCTGGATGAATTCCTCGAACAGGACCGCATCCGTCAGGCGCGTGAGAATACGAAGTTGCTCGGACCGGCTGAGTTCGATGCGGTTCTCGCACCCTTCCATCCGGTTCTGCAGCTCATTCACGGATCTGGATGTCATCGATGTGCATGAACTGCACGCCGATGAATCGGCAATAGGTTTTGCGCAACCGCCCGACGATTCTACGGAGGGTCCGGACGTCATCCCCCCGGATGGTAACCGTGGAGAAAGGACGGTCCATGTCTTCGGGGGTGAAACCGAAGGTTGAGGGTTCCAGTTCGTCGGGAAACTCTTCCGGAGGCATCACGAGCGGATCGAGGTGCGCCATCCGGTGCCCCCGAACGCGATAGTTGCGGATCAACTGGTCGACGCGATCCTGCCGGGCGGCGGCGTCGATTTCCGCGTTCGGCTTTTCGCCGGGAGCCGGGAGGCTGGGAATCGTCGCAATTGAATGCACGGGATTGAACAGGCTGCGGGGGCGAAACGAAGGCCCGACTTGCCGTTCAATACCGTTCCCTTCTTCGCGGCGCATCTGTTCAAAGTAATGCTGCCACTTCGCCGGGACCGAGGCGGGGTTTTCGAGGTAGTCGGCGTAAATTCCTTCAACGAAACTCAGGTTCAAGGAACCGGGGAGAAAGTCCATATTCTGCATAATGAGCGTGCTAATCCCGTGGAGGGAATGATCCGGGGAGGTGGGTGAGAGAAGATTGTCCGTTCGTCGCGATTGTGTGGATTCGAGTCGAGATTGAGGCAGGTCTCGCTCGAGAAAACGAAAGAGCCTGGCGTCACCACCGGAGTGAGACACCGGCTCTGAGAATGACTGCAGACTCTTTCATCGAGTCTTGGAGTTTCCGCCGACAACAATCCGGCTGAAAACCCGTCGCTTTTAGCTCCAAGAAGTATAGCGGAAACCTCAAAACTGATGCGACACCGCTTTTCGTTAGCTTCACGTTAGAATATCGCGGACTACTTCGCCATGCACGTCCGTAAGCCGAAAGTCTCTGCCTGCATAACGATACGTCAATTTCAGGTGATCCAGACCCAGCAAATGCAGCAAGGTCGCATGCAGATCGTGCAGGTGGACTTTGTTCTGGACAGAGTAGTATCCGTAGTCGTCCGTCGCTCCGTATTGCAACCCCGGTTTGACCCCCGCCCCGGCCAGCCACATCGTGTAGCCGTGCGGATTGTGGTCTCGGCCATCGTCCCCCTGTGCGGTAGGCGTCCGGCCAAATTCACCTCCCCACATCACGAGTGTGTCTTTCATCAGCCCCCGCGCCTGCAGGTCCTGCAGGAGAGCGGCGATCGGCTGATCCACTTCCAGCGCGTTCCGCGAATGGTCCTTCCGCAGGCCGCCATGCTGATCCCACTTGTAACTGTGCGTGACCTGGATGAAACGCACTCCCCGTTCGGCGAACCGCCGCGCCATCAGGCATTGCCGGCCGAAGTTGAACGTCACCGGATTGTCGAGTCCATACATCTTCTGCGTGGCCGCGGTCTCCCCACTGAGATCCTGCAGTTCCGGGGCAGCCGTTTGCATCCGAAACGCCAACTCGAAACTGTTGATCCGTCCCTCCAGCGCGCTGTCCGGTCCCGTGACGTGGCTGTGGGAATCATTCAATTCGCGGACAAGATCCAGTTCCATCCGCTGCAGATCTTTGGGCATCGAGTCCGCATTGGCGATGAAAGGAATGTTCGCCTTGTCGGCGGGAATGCTCGCATTCCCCAGCGGTGTCCCTTGATAGACCGCTGGCAGAAACGCGGAACTGTAGGCGTTCACTCCCCCATGCGTCAGCGTGGGGCAAATGGTGATGTAACCAGGTAGATTCTGGTTCTCGGTCCCCAGTCCATAAACGATCCAGGAACCCATACTCGGGCGGACGAAGGTATCACTGCCGGTATGCAGTTCGAGGAGAGCCCCGCCATGTCGCGAGTTCGAGCCATGCATGGATTTGATCATGCAGAGCTGATCGACCTGCTTGGCGACATGCGGAAAGAGATCGCTGACCCAGGCACCCGACTGGCCGTATTGCTGGAATTTCCAGGGAGAACCAAGCAGGTTTCCGGTCACACTGGAGACGACACGGGGCTTGGCGAAAGGCAAGGGTTTGCCGTGATCCCGCTGCAGCAGAGGTTTGTAGTCAAACGTATCGACCTGTGACGGCCCGCCGTGCATAAACAGGAAAATGACCCGCTTCGCCTTGGGAGCAAAGTGGGGTGCGTGGGGAGCCAGTGGATTCGCAGACGTTTTATTCGCCCCGGAAGCGCTTCCCGCGAGCAGTCCGGCGAGAGCCAGCGATCCAAACCCGTTGGCCGTGGTGCGCAAGAAGTCCCGCCGATTCACAACCGGATCAAATTGATGGCAGCCACAGGTCATGGCGAACTCCGATCCTTACTCGACGTACAAGAATTCATTGCTGGACAGCAGTGCGCGACAGAGAGATTGCCACGCCGCCAATCGCAATTCGGACGCGTGGAATTTTTCCGTCTTGGCCCGCTCTTCGAAATGAGTCAGATAACTCAACGCACGTTCGGTTTCGACGGGTTTTGGAGGCCGGGCAAAAAACCGCACATAGACGTTCTGCAGCCGGTCCGAATCAGTCATGTCTTTCCGGCCCAGCAGACGCTCTGCCAGGGAGCGGGTCTGTTTCAATACAAAATCACTGTTCATCATGAACAGCGCCTGAGGCGCCACGGTCGTCACATCCCGCCGACCGTTCTGAGTGCTGGGATCGGCGAAATCGAACGCCTGGAAAACCTCAAACAGGGCACTGCGGACGACCGGCAGATAAACCGAACGCCGTTGTGTGTCGTAGACGACCGGATTCACATTCGCGGTACTGGTGACATACTCGCGGTTTTTACTTTTCAGAAGTGTCCCCCCGGGGAGCGGATCGAGGTTGTCGCAGACTTTCAGAATACTGTCGCGGACCCCCTCGGCATCCAACCGGCGGCGAGGCATGTAACTCCACAGTCGATTATCAGGATCACTTTCCCGGACTTTGGGATCTGCGGATGAACTGAGCTGATACGTCGCGGACAGCATCAGTTCCCGGTGCATCTGTTTCAACGACCAGCCTGAGGCGACGAATCGCTGGGATAGCCAATCGAGCAGTTCCGGATGAGTGGGACGTTCACCCAGCCGCCCGAAATTGTCAGGGGAACGAACCAGTCCCTCTCCGAAGTGATACAGCCACAGTCGATTGACCATCACACGCGCAGTGAGGGGATGTTCGGGGTTCGTGAGCCATTGGGCCAATTCCAGGCGTCCGCTTTTTCCCGCTTCAATCTTGGCGGGCTGTTCTCCCGCCAGAACGCGTGGAAACTTCCGGGGAACTTCCGGGCCGAGAGTGAGATGATTCCCCCGATAATGGACCTTCAGGTTCTGCGGTTTCTCTTCCATGACCGCCATCGTCATGGGTAGTTCTGGCAGAGTCTTTTCCTGGGCTGCAATCTGCAGCTGCAACGCTTCCCAGCGCTGTTTTGCCGCGAGAGGATAGAACCGGTGCGGATCCTTTGGCAATCGGCAGGGTCCGGAATTGTCATGCAGAACGATGCGCAATTCCTCCAGCGCCGGATCGTTCAGACCGGATTTCTCGTTGCGGGAACCATCCTTCGCCAATTCCAACGCCCAGGCCTCATCCGCTTTCTGGAACCCTTGCTGATAGCGGGATTTCAACAGCACCAACTGCAACGGCAGATCGGCGACCAGTCGCGCGACCGGGCCCTCCGCGATCTCCAGTTGCGCCAGCCAGGGAGCGAACGGGCCCCGCTTGTCGGCCTTGTGCTGCTGCAGGTATTCCACCCATTGCTTCACGAATCCCGTCCGCAGGTCGCGGGGGAGATTCTCAGACAAGGCGCGGACCTGTTCCGCTTCCCTTTCGCGAGTGATCACCACCGGGGCGAGATAAATCTGATCGATATGCGGAATGGCGTCGTTCCGTTCGATACGAAGGAGATGCTTCCCCGCCGAGAGCGGGAGCAGATTGATGACGTGCCACTGCTGCCCGCCCGGCTCCCAGGAACCGGTCACCTTAGAGAGGGCCGCCGAGGCGACCTGATCTCCATCCAGCGTGATCTCCACCGGGCGGGATTCCACCGCCGCGTAGCGGATTTCGAGCTGATAGACTTTGTCCCGTTCGATGATGAATTCATATTCGGCGAAATTCGGCATGGTCCCGCCGTTGATGATCACGCCGATCCCTTTGCCATAGTTCTGCGTGTCAACCTGCACGTTCCCGCGGATGAATTTCTCACCCTGCAGGCGGATTTCTCCGGGAAGCGGTTTTTCGCCTCCTCCCTGCGTGGCCTGCTGGGGAAGCAAACCGTCGAGAATCATCTGCAATGTCGCGGCTTGCAGATAATCCGCCGCGCGGTTCCGTTCCGACGTGAGCAGGGTCTTGTCTTCCGTTTGCGAGATGACGGCCTGCTCCCCTTTCAGCTTGGCGATCTGATCATTGATCCGCTGATGGGTCTGCAGAATCGCCGGCGGTGCGACGGGACGTTCGTGCCACTTCGCGACGACGGAGAAGGTGTCCATCGTGTGGGTGCTTTTGAAGATCCCCGCCAGCCCGTAGTAATCCGCCATCGAAATGGGATCGTACTTGTGGGCGTGGCAGCGGGCGCAGCCGATCGTCAGGCCCAGCACCGTCCGGCCGATGGTATCGACCTGCTCGTCGATGATGTCCATCTGCATTTTGACCGGATCGTCTTCCGCCAGCATCTTCGCGCCGAGCGACAGAAAACCGGTCGCGGTGATCCGTTCGTTATTCACGTTGGCATCGGGAGAGTTCGCGAGCAGATCCCCCGCCAGTTGCTCGCGGAGGAACTGGTCATAGGGCTTGTCCTTGTTGAACGCCTGGATGACGTAGTCGCGATAGCGGTAGGCGTTCGCATACGCCAGGTTTTCATCGAGGCCGTTGGAGTCGGCATAGCGGGCAAGATCGAGCCAGTGCCTTCCCCACCGTTCCCCGTAGTGGGGTGAGTCGAGAAGGCGATCGATCACCTTGGCGAACGCCTCGGGCGAATTGTCCGCGAGGAAAGCGTTCACTTCCTCCGGTGTGGGAAGCAGCCCGGTCAGGTCATACGTCGCACGGCGGATCAGGATCGACTTGTCCGCCGGTTTTGACGGTGAGATCTTGTTCGCTTCCAGCCTGGCGAGAATAAACCGATCCCAAGGCTGGCGGCACCAGCCTGCGTTCTGCACGGCGGGAGGTTCGTGCCGTCCCATCGGTTGAAACGCCCAGAACTGTTTCTGCTCCGGCGTCAGCGGTTCTTCGGCGGCGGGATCGGCGGGTTTCTGGGGTGCGGGAGCGGGGGTCGTCCCCTTCGCGGACGGAGGCCAGATCGCACCGGTTTTCACCCATTGGGTAAGAATCGCAATCTCCGCATCGGCGAGCTTGGATTTCGGGGGCATCTTGAGGTCGCTGTTGTAGCGGATCACCTCGATGAAGCGGCTCTTGTCCGGATCACCGGCGACCAGCACCTCTCCACTGTCCCCCCCTGCCTTGATCGCTTCTGCGGAATCGAGCCTCAGCCCCCCCTTTTGCTTTTCCGGGCCGTGGCAGGAGATGCACTGGTTCAACAGCAACGGGCGGACCTTGCTCTCGAAGAAAGCAACGGCCTCAGAATTTGGTTTCACCGCTTGAGCCGGTTCTGCCGCATTGAGGGAAACTCCCCCCGACAGAAGGCACAGCCCCCATCCGCACAGGATGCGCAAAACAAAAGTGCAAGCAGTTCGAAGTGGGAAATTCGAGGTCATCGCGGTGGGTCGTTGGATGGCGGGATAGCACGCATCAACAGAAACTTATCTTAACCTTTCCGACCGGCGGAAAGGAACCGCATTTTGACCCGCGAAAGACCGATTCTCCCGACTTATCCTGCCGTCGACCGCTTCCAGATCCGCTGCACTCCTGCGGCCATTTCCAGCGTTTGCACAAACAGGCTGGGAACGAGGAATAACGTGAAGACCGTCGAGACCAGCAGGCCTCCGAGCAGCACGGCCCCAAGTCCGCGATACAACTCGCTCCCGGCTCCCGGCGAAATCACCAGCGGCACGAGACCGAAAAACCCGATCAACGCCGTCATGAAAATCGGCCGGATGCGCGTCCGCACGCTTTCCAGGACCGCCCGGCGGTAATCGTAACCATCCTCGCGGATATACACCAGCGCCTGCTCGACGATCAGGATCGGGTTATTGACCACGGTCCCGACGAGGATGATGAAGCCCAACATCGTCAACACGTCGAGCGGTTGAACTGTTCCGGGGGGGAGGACGAATCTGTTCAGGCACCACAGACCGGCAAAACCGCCGACCGCCCCCAGCGGTACGCTGAGAATGATGACCGAGGGATACAACCACGATTCGAACAGCGCGGCCATCAGTAAGTAAGTGATGATCAACGCCAGCAGCAGGTTCCAGCGAAGACTTTCCCACGTCGTGCGGAGCTTGTCCGCCGTTCCCGACAGGCGTGGCTCCGGAATTCCCGCGAACAACCCTTCCTGTCGCATCGGCGCCAGGATGTCATTCTTGATGATATCCATCGCTTCCTGCAGCGGAACATTGGGGGGAGGAGTGACTTCAATCGTAATCGCGCGCTGCCGTTCGCGGCGATTGATCTGTTCCGGCCCGCTGCGATATTCGATATCCGCAACCGCCGCCAGCGGAGCGAGATCTCCGTACGGAGTGGCAATCGAGAGAGACTGCAGATCCTGCGTCCGGCTGGCGAAGTCCTGTCTCCCAACGATGGAGAGGTCGATCTTGTCACCTCCCATGTAATAGTCGGAGGCATACGCCCCGTCGACCAACGCATCGACGGTATAGCCCAGGTCTCCCGCCATGACACCCATATCCGCCGCTTGTTCCCATTTGGGAGTGATATGCATTTCCGGACTGGAGAGGTCGAGACTCGGGACCGGGCGGGCCATCCCTCCCTGGAAACCGCGTTTGCCGAATTCTCCCATGACGCGCCCCAACACCTGGCCACCGATGCTGACGAGCCGGGTAATTTCCGGTCCAGTGATCTCCACATCAATCGTTCGTCCTGCGGACAGCCCTTGTTCGAACAGGCTCGCCTGCTTGGCGATAACGATCGCACCAGGCAGTCCCATCCCCGCTTTCATGATCCACGGACTCAATTCCGCGGCGCGAAGCGGGTCTTTGGCACGCGCACCCATAAACAGCATTCGTCCCCGCGCAACGAAGAAAAAGTCGTCGATCAGGGGCGGCGGCCGTTCGTTGCCGTTCGGCTTGAAACCGACCGGTGCGGTCGCATCGGGATCGACATCCCACATCGGTCGAAGGGCTTCTTCCAATGTCTTGCCGATCCGCTGCATCTCGTCGAGGTTGTAGCCCGGCGGCGGAAGGATGATCCCGAATACCAGATTCCGGTTCCCGGAGGGAAGGTACTCCACCTTGGGCATCATCAGGTAACTCAGGAACAGCGACACCCCCACCAGTACGGCAATCGTGGCGAAACGCCTCAGGAATCCGCCGATCAGCCAGCGGTTCAGCCCCACCACCGCCGCCACGAACAGATTTCCAAACCCATCCAACGGAGCGAGAAGAACCCGACTGATGAATTGCAACGGAACCGCGACCAGGCGACTGATGAACATAATCAGCGCCGCAGCAGGCTGGGCTCGCGGGGAGTTGATTCTCCGGTGGACTCCTCACTGGGGTGCTGGCCAATGATGCGAGCCGCGGCGGTCGGTACCAGGACCAGTGCTACAACCAGCGACAACGCGACTGCGGAACTAGTCGCCAACGCGATGTCCCGGAACAACTGACCTGCCTCATCCTGCACGAACAGAACGGGAATAAAGACCGCCAGGTTGGCAAGCGTCGCGGCAACGATCGCTCCCCACACGTCCCCCGTCCCCTTAATCGTCGCGGAAAGGGCATCTTCCCCCTGCTGACGGTAGCGGTAGATATTTTCCAGCACGACGATGAAGTTGTCGACGAGCATTCCGACGGCAAACGCAATCCCCGCCAGGCTGGGGACATTCAACGTCCGCCCCATCAGCTTCATCATCAGGAACATCCCCACGATGCTCACGCTGATCGAGAGGAAGATGACCAACGTCGAACGCACGCTCCGCAGGAACAGCAGCAGGACGATAAACGTCAGTACGCCCCCTTCGACGATGTTTTCCCGGACCAGGTCAATCGAGGAGTGAATGTATTCCGTCTCATCGTAAACCTGGGAAAGCTGCAGATCCCGCTCCTTCAGCGGCCCGGCGTTCAGCTCGGCGTTGACCTTCTGCAGGCCGGCCATGACGTTCAACACGTTCGTTCCGGTTTCACGCATCGCGTTGATCGCAATGACGGAGTTTCCGAAGCGACGGACCACGCCATCCGGCTTCTTGAACCCAAGCTGCACCTCAGCCACGTCGCGGACGTAAACCGGCTTGGAATTCTGCCGTGCGATGATCACGTTCGAGACCTGTTCCGGACTGCGAAACTGTCCCAGGGTCCGGACGACGTAACGCCGCTTCCCTTCCCAGAAATCCCCGCCCGATGTGTCCTTGTTGTTCCCCCTCAGCGCGGCCCGGACGTCATTGATCGTCAGTTGGCGCGCGGCGAGGCGCTGCGGGTCCACGATGACCTGCATCTCCTCTTCGCGTCCTCCCATGACGTTGGAATTGGAGACCCCTTCGACCCGTTCAAACAGCGCTTCGATATGGTCTTCCGCGAAACGCCGCAACTTGGCGACGTCCTGGTCCCTGGGCTTCAAGGCCCGCCCCTCGGGATGCTTCTTGATGAACTCCTGCAGGCGGTACATCAACAGGCCCGGGTTGGGAGTCCTTCGAACTCTGTCGATGTCCTGCTTCTGGTCCGGATGTTTTGCAATGTATTTATCGAACGCCTCCGCGGACGGAGGACGCTCGTGCAGGATGAACCAGGCAATCGGCTGGTCGGATGAGTTCGACGTGGAAATCACCGGTTCCTTCGCGTTCTCCGGATACTCCCGCACCTGCTGCAGCCGCGTGTTGACTTTCAGCATCGCATCCGCGAGATCTGTCCCGATCGCGAACTCCATGATGATCCGCCCCAGGGAGTCCGTGCTTTCGGAGGTCATCTTCTTGACCCCTTCGACGCTCTGGAGCTGCTCTTCCTGCTCGAGGATAATCTCCCGCTCGATCTCCATCGGGCTGGCGCCGGGCCACATCGTCTCGATGGTCAACGTCGGAATCTGTACTTCCGGCGTAAGCTGGATCGGCATGCTCCAGATCGCCAGCGTTCCAAACATCACCACCAGGATCACACCCACCGTGACCTTGACGGGATTGTGAACGAACACTTCCACCAGATTCATGCGGACCCACCTTCAGCGACGTAAGAAATTGAAACCCGTTGTTGCGGCCGTTGCCGGGACAGAGAGCGGTCTACTTTGCCGCGGCGGAGACTCCCGGATCCCCCGTTACGCGCACCGGAGACATGGGACGCAACCGTTCGTTACCCTGCACGACAACCTTGTCCCCCGGCTTCACTCCCCCCTTGACCGCGATCAAGTCCCCATCCGCAACCCCCAGCTCCACCGGCTGAAGTTTCACGATCTTCTGCTCCGGCTTCTGGGGGTCCGTTTCCACGACATACACCACCGGAGCTGGTCCGCCCAGAACGACGGCGTCCTTGGGAACCATTGTCGCTTCATTCGTCTCCCCCACCGGCAGCGTCACTCGGGCGAACATCCCGGACTTCAGCAACGGCTGGTTCTCCTGGATCTTGTTCTTAAGCGCCATCTTCACCGGAAAACTGCGGGACCGCGCATCCGCCTGCGGGACAATGATCGCAATCACACCTTCAAACATCTGCTTCGGAAGAGAGGGAATTTCGATCCGGACTTTTGTCCCCAGTTTCAGGCTGGGAACGTAGTTCTCGACGACCATCACTTCCACCGCCATCGTGTCCATTTCCGCCACCCGGACGATGTGTCCCCCCTTTTGCTGCCACTGCCCCACTTCCGTGAATTCCTGTGTGACGTAACCGTCATAGGGGGATCGAATCGTGTGTTTTTCGATCTGGTCGGCGAGGCCGTTCACCACTTCCTGCTGCATCAGCACCCGCGCTTCCGCCTGCGAAATCGATTCCGGACGGGGACCGGTCTTGGCCAGCTCATACGCGGCTTTCGCCTCAATCATGCTCTGTCGCGCCTGGTCGGCGGCCATCAAGGCTGCCTGGCTTTCATCCTCCGTCAGCGTCCCCCGCTCGAAGAGTTTCTTCGCCCGCCGTAGTTTCGCTTCAACGTACTCCATCCCCGCCTTGTGGCTCAGATACCGCGCCTCCGCCTGGGCTTTTTCTTCCGGCCGGGTTCCGTTTCTCAATTCCAGCAGTTCGTGCTGGCGCAACTGCAGTTCCGCTTTCGCTCCCGCGAGCTGAATGTCCAACTGCTGCGTCAACAGCCGAGCGAGGATCTGACCCTTCTTGACCCGGTCCCCTTCATTGACGGGGAATTCGATGACCCGTCCATCGACAGCACTCCCCACGCTGCTGATCCGGACCGGAACGAGTGTTCCCACGAAGACCTGGCCTCCCGCCACGTCCCGCTTGACCGCCGGTGCGACCGTGACCGTGGGAATAAAGCCCGGCTGGGCAGACACCGGAACGGGGATCAGCAGGCCGGCACATATGAACATCAAACACGACAACCGTACGCTTATCACGAACTTTTCACTCCTCGTTGAGTGCTCCACAAAATGCGTTTGGGGCTACATTCGATCCGAAATCTTCAGCTCTCTGACGTCGTCCGGGGCATTGGGGGTCAAGGACTTAATTTCGACCGCCGGCCAAAGGTTGGGGGACACCCAGGGCCGCTTCCAGATTCGTCCGCACGCGGGAGAGAAGATCTTGTAACTGGCTCACTTCCTCCGCGCTCAATCCTTCCGCCGCCAGGGTCCGTACTTCGTTTGCGCATTTCACGATGCGTGCCCAGACCGGTCTTGCCCGATCCAGCGGGCGAATGATCTTGCGTCGTCGATCCTCCGAACATCCTTCCCGGCTGATCCAGCCTTCCCGCTCCATCCGATCCAGGATTCCTACCAGGGTGGGAGGTTCGACTTTCATTTTTTCCGCCAGATCCGCCTGGCAGGAATCTCCCTCCAACGCCAGCCATGCTAGAACCTGGCACTGCCGGTACGTAATCCCCTCCGGCTGCAGCTTCTGGTTCATCAACTGTTCGAGTGCGTGGGATGTCGAACAGAGCCAGTAACCAAGACTGTTATCAAAATCGTATTCCAGCATGACAATGCCCCTGCGGTCTCGGTTCAGGTCCAAAACAATTAGGTAGCTAACGACTTCAAATATAACGGGATGTTCACCGTCATTACCAGCCCGATTTCCCTCACCATCCCCCGTGAAAGACAATAAAAAAACGCAATCCCCGGGGGACGCACCCCAGAAACTGCGTTGATTCCAAAGTTGTTCAGCAACTCGCGAA
>JAXMBX010000032.1:0-59711 GCA_046349635.1 Planctomycetales bacterium | reverse complement strand
GATGTTCTTCGCCGCCGACCTGGAAGCGGAGCTGCGCATTGCGGACCTTGTAGTGGCTCTCCTGCATCGATTCCTTGCAGCGGATCACGAACTCATCGGCGACGATATCGCGAATGAATTCATCGTAGCGGTTCCGGCCTCCGTGCTTGTCGCCGATGATGAGCACAAAATCATCCGTGTGCGGATTCCAGACTTCGCGGAGCAGTTGAAAGGCGAGAGTGGAAACAACAGCGCCCTTGTTTTCGTAACCGCGCAAGAGTGCGTTGAGGCGCGCGGGAAGAATGATTGCGGACTTGATCGCGAGGAGAGTCACACCGACATCGTCGGCGCGTGCTTTCCAGCGCTGCGCGTGATTCGCGATGTGTTCCGGGTCCGCTGCGAGGGGGAGCTCGAAATCGTGTTCGGAGTTCCAGGGCTCGGCGTCGTAATCGTCGCGTTTCGCGCCGTGCAGCAGATCCCAGAGATCGCTGAGGCGTTGAACCTGAAGTTGTGCGAGTTGAAAGGCGGCGTGGACTCCGAGCTCCAGGGCGTGGAGTCCCTTGGAGGATTGATGGACTTCCTTGGAGTCAGCGATGTGGAGGCATGTGCCGTCTTCGTTGCCATCCTGAGAGATAATGCCGTCGAAGTCGCGCCAAAGGTTCAGGGAATTCAGGGGTTGGGTCGTTTCCCAGACGGTGGCGGTGATGACGAGTGGGCCGAGATTGGGTGCGAGACCGGCTTCATCAATCCCAATAAAGAGAGGCATGTGACCGTCCGTGGCAAAGGGGAATCAAAACCGGATCAATCCCATAAAAATACCGAGAAAAGTGGCGTTTTTCCAAGTATTCGGAGAGTTCTTTTTTCACGGGGATGAAGAGGTCGCTCCGGTAATCTTTGCCGGAGTTTGAGTCAAAGTTACAAAAGCGAAAAAAAGTTGATGAAAATTCGAATGAGAGATCTTGACCCTCCAGAATCCTATCGAGTATCACCACCCCCTCTAGAAATCCCCTCGACAGAAATCCGCAGACCGTGTGGCCCGTGTGATCCGTTTCCGGATCTCGCAGCCGGCGGAACGGCTGGTTTCGGGAGGGAGGGATTTCGAACTCGGTTCATATCTCAACTTGCCTGAAACAACCTGCTGGACGGAACGGACGCCGGAGTCCGGGGATTTTTCTCTCAAAATCCCGCATGGAAGAATCTTGCAAGCGATCGCTCTCGTCAGAACACTTCGACACTCCAATCACAATCCAATTCTGAAACAGACTGCAGAGAAGTGACCGCTGAGCGCGTTGGCAAGCGCAATCGGAACACAACTCGCCACCACGTGTGAACTCTGGTCCTGAAGGAGGAAGAGACTTTGCGAAAGTTCATCGGACAACTCGCCGGCAGCAGCCTGATCGTTGCTGCCTTTTGTGCGGCCGTGCAAGCTCAATCAGCAGAGCCCGCGGCTGTTCGACCGCCTTCGGGAACGAAGACCGTCAATTCCACCCGAGTTGCCTCGGGACAGGAATCGCTGAAGCGTGGCCGGGAGCTTTATCTCTCCGGTCGTTACGCGGAAGCGGTTTCCGCGTTGGAAGCCGCCCAAGCGGCTCCCGGCGGACTGAGCACGGGTGACCGGGCCCAGTTGCAGGACCTGCTCGCTCACGCGAAATCCCAATTGAAGGGGACGAGCGAGGAGACGGTCGTGCGTGGTCAATCCCCGCAGGAAGGATTCACGCGGACTCGGCAGAAGCCCAAGGCTGAGGACGAAGCGGGAGCCAAGCCGGCGACCGGTTCTTCGGTCCTGGAATCGCTGCAGGAAGAAGCGGCGAGGATTTCCCGAATGGAGCCTGCGAAACGTGACGCCCGTGCCGGGAAGTGGCTGGGAGTCGCCCGTAAGGCGTTCAATGACGGATCGATCACCGATGCCAAGGAGATCGCGAAGCTGTGCAAAATGCTGAATGCACGGTTTACCAAGGAAGACAATCCCGGCAAGTTGCTGATGGAAATCCAGGAATACGAACAGCAACTGGCCGCATGGGAAAAAGATGAGGGTGCTCCGCAAGCCAAGCGGAACTGGTCCAACTACCTGCTGACCCGTGCCGGCAAGGTCGCCCAGGAAGGTGATCTTGCAGCGGCCCAGAAACTCGTCGATCAGGCCGAGGCTCTGGACGTGAAGCGTGGTCCGCTGGATCTGAAGCCGGACGTGGTGCGGAAGCAGATTTCGAACCAGAAGGGTACCCACAAGAAGATCGTGCAGACCTCCGCTGAAGAGGAAACGGGCGGAATCGTCACGGCGGGACATAGCACGCGAGGAGACGCGGGGCATCACGGAACGGTGACGCCGGTGGCGGGTGAAGTTCCGCAGGACGCGTTGCGTGCGAGAGCGGACAAATTGCTGGCGGAAGCCCACAAGGCGGCCACTGAAGGGAACCTGCAGGAAGCGCATCGGCTGGGGATCGCCGCGGAACAGATCGAACGGAGCGCGGGCCTGGAATACGAAGAAGGGGCTGAGAAGCCTTCGGACTTCGTGAAGAACCTGAAGAGCCACGGCCCCGGTAAGCAAGACAAGACGGCGTCAACGGACGAGAATTCTCCCGTGGCGGAAAGCCCGAGCGAGAAATTGAATCCGTTCACCGACAAGGAAGAACAAAACGAGGAATCACTGGACCTGTCCGAGAAACCGGGCGTGCCGAGCAAGCCGAGTGCGGCGCAGGTGGCGGACGCGAAACGGACGATCCAGATGGCCCGTCGGGCGTTGCAGGCGGGTCGCCTGGAGGAAGCCCGCGAAATCGTGAAACAGGCGGAAGCGCTGGGTTCGGTGTACCGGTTGCTGGATGACCGTCCGGAACTGGTTCTGGCGGACATCGAAAAAGCAGAACAGCGTCTGGCACGGGACAAGGGTGACGAATCCGTTCCGGCCCCGACCTCCCCGGACATGAAACACCGGGCACAACAACTGATCAAGCAGGCACGTGCGGAACTGAAGGATGGCCGACTGGCGGACGCGCGGAAATGGGCGGAACAAGCCCGGGACGTGAATGCCGTGTTCGGAATCTGGGAAGATCGCCCGGAGCTGGTGCTGGAAGATATCGGCCAGGCGGAACTGGTTGAAGAAAGTCAAACGAAGGCTCCGCAGCAAGCGAGCGGGCGCGGCAAAGTGGAGATGAAGCCGTTGCGGCGGAATCCGGAACTGGTTTATCAACAGGCGAAGCTGCTGATGCAGGAATCGCGTCTGGCGATGGAAGCCGGGAATCTGAATGTCGCACAAGCCAAGGCGGATGAAGCCGCGAAGTTGAACGCGAAGTATTCGGCGTTTGAAGAAACGCCTGACAAGTTGCAGAAAGCGATCGCCCATGCGAAGAAAGCAATGGGGAACCAGATTGCCGACCGGAAGGTCCGCCCGCTGAGCGAAGGAGCGGACCAGGAAGGTGCGGGAGTTGCGGGCGTTCGCCAGACGAACACGGAAGAAGCTGAAGAACAGATCGCCGAGAAGGAGGCGGTTGACGCGAAGGAATCCAGTGGAGAAGGGAAAGTTCCGTCGAAGCTGGAAGAGACAGATGAGAAGTACCAGGTCCGACTGAGCAAGTTGCGAGACGACGTGATGAAACTCGTTTTCCGGGCGGAACGGCTGCGGGAACAGGATCCTAAACAGGCTGCCAAGATCCTGGAAGATGCGCAGGATCAAGTCACGAAGTCGGAGTTGCCGGCGGAAATGCTGGCGCCTCTCAATCGATCGATCAATCGGACGCGTGAACTTACCCAAGCGACCTTGAAGCAACAGGGCCCGAACCTGGACATGAAGGAACGGAATCAGGAAGTCAAGCGGGACAGAGAGCGTCAGATCCAGAACGACCTGCGGATCGAGCAGGACATGGCGGAACTGGTGGATCAATTCAACCGGTTGATGGACGAGCGGCGTTATGCGGAAGCGGAAGTGCTGGCCAAGAAGGCCCAGGAAATGGATCCGAACAACCCCGCGACGCAGCTGTTGGTGTGGAAGTCGGTGTTCGCCCGGCGGGTGGACAGCAACGAACGGCTGAAGGATGCGAAGGAACGGAGCTACTTCGACCAACTGGACGACGTCGAATGGTCGGCGGTGAACAGCGTGGCGAAGGATTCGATTGCCTACGACATGAAGAAGTGGGCGGACATCACGAAGAAGCGAGCCGGGAAGTACGGTCCGGATACGCATAAGCGAACGGAGAAGGAAAAGCAGATCGAACGGAGCCTGAGCCGCGAGGTGACGCTGAAGTTCGACAAGGAACCGCTGAGCAGCGTGATCCAGCAACTGGCCGCGCAGGCGGGGATTAACATTGTGATGGATGACGCGGGCCTGGAAGAGGAACGGGTGGAGAAGGACGTCCCGGTCACGTTGAACGTGGAGGGAATCCAGCTGAAGAGCGCCCTGAACCTGATCCTGGAGCCGTTGCGTCTGGGATACATGACGAAGGACGAAGTGCTTAAGATCACGAGCACGGTTCGCCGTCGCGGCGAAGCTGTGGTGAGGACTTACTCGGTCGCGGACCTAGTGATTCCGATCTCGAATCCGACGCCTTATTCACCGTTCTCTGAAAACACGTTGTTCTCATCTGCCGGCGGAAGCGGGATTGGCGGATCGGCAGCGGCGCCGAGCTTTGCCTCGACGAAGGGCCGACCGATGTCCGGTCAGTCGTTCGCGCAGGTTCCGGAGAATGCGGCAGGCGGCGGACTGGGAGGCGGCTTGAATGGAAACCGGGACTCGATTCGTCCCGGCAGCCAGACGATGTCGACGCCTGACTTTGATTCACTGATCAACCTGATCGTTCACACCATCGAACCGGATTCGTGGATGGAAGTGGGCGGACGCGGGAATATTGAATCTAATGAAACGACGTTGAGCCTGGTCATCCGCCAGACTCAGGCGGTGCATGAAGAAATTGTGGATCTGCTGGCCCAACTGCGTCGTCTGCAGGATCTGCAGGTGACGGTGGAATGCCGGTTTATCACGGTGTCGGATTTGTTCTTCGAACGTATCGGTGTGAACTTCGACTTCAACTTCCAGGATAACGTCGGTGGTCCGCAGGGTGAACAGTTCGGTCAACTGCTGCCTCCGTACGGCGTCGGCGGGTTGAGAACAATCACGGGCGGATCGTCGACGACTTCGACGGGGACGAACGCACAGGGAACCGTGGGAACGACTGGTGGAACTACTGGAACTACAGGAACCACCGGGACAGCGGGAACCACCGGGACGGCGGGAACTACTGGAACGGCGGGAACTACTGGAACGGCGGGGACTACTGGAACGACTGGAACATCAGGGACGAGCCAAGGTGCACCGTTCGACCCGGCCCCGGCCCGTGACCTGGCGAACCGCGATCGTTATCCGAAGTACGGCACGATTGTCGGTATGACGAATCCGACGACATTCTCCTCGGACCTGGACATTCCGTTCCGGCAGGGTAGCTTCTCGGTCGGTATTCCGCAGTTCGGCGGATACTCACCGGATGCCGGCTTGCAGGTCGGTATGGCGATCCTGAGCGATATTGAAACGTTCTTCTTCATCCAGGCGGCCCAGGGTGATCGCCGGACGAACATCATGTTCGCACCGAAAGTGACCCTGTTCAACGGCCAATCCGCGACGATGCAGGATCGGGTGACTCGCCCGTTCGTGATCAGCGTGGTGCCTGTGGTGGGAGTGTTCTCGGTCGGCTTCCAGCCGATTATCGTTCCGATTCCTGACGGTGTGCAGCTGAACGTCTCCGCGGTGGTGTCTGCGGATCGCCGTTACGTGCGACTGCAGGTGGTGCCGATCTTCACGACGATTACTGAAGTGTTCACGTACACGATCGCCGGTGGCGGCTCGGGAACGACGGCCGGTGGAACCGGGGTCGGTGGTGGCGGCCAATTGGGCGGCCAGCAAGGTAGCGGTTTCGGCGGCGGCGGCTTCGGCGGCGGCGGCGGCTTCGGTGGTGCGAGCGGCGGTGGTGCCGGTGGTACGAGCGGCTTCGGCGGTATCGGCGGTACCTCTGGTGGTGTCGGCGGTGTCGGCGGCGGTACCGGAACGGCCGGTGGCGTGGCGGGTGCCGCGGGAACCGGTGGCGGTATCCAAGGGCAGGCGGGTGGTGGAGTCTCCACAACCGTCCAGCAGCCTGTGGTCGAGAGTATCGTCGTGCAGACGACGGTGAGCGTGCCTGACGGCGGTACAGTTCTGCTCGGCGGCGTGAAGCGTCTGCGTGAAGGGCGGAACATGACCGGCGTGCCGATCTTGAACAAGATTCCGTACCTGAGCCGTTTGTTCAAGAACACGGGTATCGGTCGCGAAACGACGAGCCTGATGTTGATGGTGACTCCGAGAATTATCATCCAGGAAGAAGAGGAAGAAGCGATGGGTATCCCGTTGCAGTAAGCCTCTCGAGCCTGAGACTGAATGATTACGACACGGCGGATTCGAAAGAGTCCGCCGTGTTTTTTGTTTGCGCGTTGCTATGCGCTGTCAGAAGGCCCAAGTAGACTGAGAAGCACGAAGCGTTCATCAAAAGGGGACTTGAGGGAGGCGGGCAATGGTCTCGGTGCCGGATATCGGGCTGATCACGTGGTTTGTGGCGTTGCTGTACGGATTGGGCGGAGTCTGGGGACTGCCTCCCGGGGAACGAGACACGGGACTGATCCGGAGCGCTCCGGCGGATACGATCGTGTATGCGGAGTGGGCAGAGCGTGCGCCGATTCGCAAGGGAGGAACGGAGTTTGAAGGGCTGATCGGGGACGTGGAATTCCAGGAGTTCGTGAAGCGGACTGAAAACGGCCTGAGCGTGATCGTGGAAGACAACATGGAGTCGAGCGCGAACGGTCATTTCAAGCCAGAAATGATCCGGGAGTTCTTCCAACTGCTGTGGAGCCGGCCGGGGTGCGTGTTCATCAACTATGACGTGAACCGTGTGAACCAGGCGCGAAAAGAGGCCAGCCAGAAGGGTGGAACGCTGACGCAGTCCCAGGCGATCGGGGCCGGATTGAATGGTGTGGTCCTGGTGAATTTCGGGGAGGGGATGGATGCCTTCGAGAAGGGGATACTCGAATTTCTGAAAATGATCCGGGGGAGGCGTTTCCAGAAGCCGGAGACGCTGTCGAAAGTTGACATTCTGGAATTGCGGACACCTTTTCCGCTGGTCGCGCATCGGCACGACAAATATCTGATTCTGTCGACGAATGAGGGGATGATCGAGCCTTTGGTGGAACGGCTCAAA
Organism: Planctomycetales bacterium; assembly: GCA_046349635.1. Classification (GTDB taxonomy): domain Bacteria; phylum Planctomycetota; class Planctomycetia; order Planctomycetales; family Planctomycetaceae; genus JAXMBX01. The sequence continues at coordinate 52,527 of JAXMBX010000032.1, read as the reverse complement.
GGGAAGGAAAAGCTGCTGGAAAAGAATCCCCGCTACCAGAAGGGTGTGGAGCAGGTGACCCAAGAGCGGATGGGGGCACATCTGTGGCTGGACGTGCACAAGGGGATGGAACTGGCGGCAACGCAGTTTGGTTTGCAAGGGGCCGTTGTGCGCGGGATGGCAACCATCACGGGGCTGGACCAGATCGAATCGATCAGCAGCTCGACCGGGCTGAAAGAGGGGCAAGTCGTCAATCGGATGTTTGTGGACCAGGGGGGAAAGAAAGAACGGCTCTGGTCTCTGTTTGCCGCGGATGGACTGACCGCCAAGAACTTTGAGACGATTCCCTCGAATGCCCAGATGGTGCTGGGGGTGAGTATCGATGGTGCGCGGGTGCTGAAAGAGACGCGCACGATCATCAAGAGCCTGGAGGGGCTGAATGCGATCCCGAGAAGCAAGAAAGATCCGTTGGGTGATCTGGACGAGCAGTTAGGATTTTCGATCGAGCAAGACCTGTTGCCGGCGTTGGGGTCGTGCTGGACGATTTACGATGCTCCCGAGACGGGGGGACTGCTGGCGACGGGACTCGTGGCGCAGGTTGAGATTCGGGATGGCCAACGGGCCAAACGGATGTTCACCCAGATTGTGCAACTGATCCGCACGAAACTTCCGCCGTTCGATGAGCGGAGCAACGGCGCTAATCTGGCGGAGGGAGAATTCCTGGGTGAGCGGATTCACTTTCTGAATCTGATGCTGCTGAAGCCTCAACCGTGGGCGCCGGCGTTCTGCCTGACGGAGAAACACCTGATCGTGGCGATTCATCCGCAGGCGTTGAAAGCCCATTTGCGGTTTTTGAAAGACAGCAAAGCGGAGCGATTTTCGTCGAAATTGTCGGGAGAGACTCCGGCGGTGAAAGTACCGGCGGGGGACCTAGTGTGCCTCAATTATCTCGACCTGCAGAGCCTGGGGAGAGTTTTTGTGCCGGCGCTGCCGTACCTGGGAGAACTGGGAGCGGCGCAATTCCAGCGGGGGAATATCGACGTGGATGCGCTGTCGATTCCGTCGCCGGCGGCGATCCTGCCGTACCTGAAATCGCAGGTGAGCCTGCTGGTGCGTACGGAAGGGGGTTTGGTGAGTGAGGCGCGGGGGTCGCTGCCTCCGGGTCCGATCGGGTGGGGGTACTGGGTGATCCCACTAGGACTGATGGAGATCGCGCGTGAGGAGCTGGGGTTGCGGTAGCGGAGCTCTGGTCTAGTCGATGCCGAATGGAAAGGTGCGTCAAGACGCACCGTACCGAGAATGAGAAAGTCCGGTGGGGACAATGGGCGCAAAAAAAAAATACGGATCGGCGAGCGATCCGTATTGAGAAGTGACCCCAAGGGGATTTGAACCCCTATTGCAGGGATGAAAACCCTGTGTCCTAACCGGGTTAGACGATGGGGCCGGTTGTCTTGAACGAGGGTAAGACTATCGCGAGGCGTGCGGTAAGTCAAGCAAAGGAATCGTTCGCGGGGCGAAAGAGATGAGAGTCAAAAAACTGAGTGACTGTTTGCGGAAGGAATGGAGACTTCACAGTCCGGGAAAAGTGTTTCCCAAGAACGGGGTTCGCTGTGGAGGAAGTCACCAACAACGGAGGAATCACAAGTCAAATGAAATGCCGCACGGATGAAAAGTGCAGGTGCAGGCCTGCAATCCGCAGACGGACAAATCAGTTGGCAGGAGAGACTTGGGGGGGTTGTTCTTCCGAATCGGAATGAATGGCGTCATAGACCTCACTCCGATGAACGGGGACTTCCCTCGGGGCCTGAATGCCCAGGCGAACCTTGTCCCCACGAACTTCCACGACCGTGATGACGATGTTATCGTCGATCACAATGCTCTCATTTTTTTTCCTCGACAGCACCAACATGGGCGATCCTCTTCCGACGATGGAGTCACAAACGAAATTGTACCTGTTTTGCTTCCTGGCTCAGGTCACAGTGGTGAGATGAGTTTTTTGCGTCTTGCCAACCGAGCGCCTGACCGATCTCCGACCGATCAATCTTGAGACAAATTCTAAAGGTGGCAGAGACTTGGGTCAAGACTTTCCTGTTTTAACAGTTTTAAAGAGAGGGTCGTGGATTGACCAAACCGCCAAAACATGGATTTCGGGAGGAATCTTTGGAGGAAGACTTGCCGTGGGGGGGATCTTTCGCTGTAATGGTCACTCCCCGCGGGAAATCGGCGGGGAATTGATATAAGGAATTGATGGAAAATGGTTTACCGTCCTCGTACACGATTCAAAATCAACCGCAAGACGAAGCGCTGCCCCAAGTGCGGGAAGATCGTTCGGACGATGGTGCGCTGCAAGGTTTGCCACAAAGCCCTGAAGTAGTGCAGTTTACTTTTTGCCCCAAAATTAAGTTTGGGGCCATCTCCGGCGGGTTTTTGCTGAGACTGTGCGCTGCTGCGCAGTGACGAACCAGCCCGTCACTTGGTTAAATCCCGGACGGTTAAATCCGAGGGATAACGCCCGTTTGGCGCAGCAATCCCTGCGCGATTGCGCGTATTGAGGTGCGCCGGAAACGGTCTGCAGAGAGTTCGACTCCAGCGAGAATGCCTGCTACCGCTGCGCGCGATCTGTCTCTCCGCGAGAATGATCGGAGAACTGGGAGCCGGTGCAGAAATGAAGAGGTAGAGCGAACCCCGCTGAAGACGCCGCCCATGTTTCGTTGATGGGCGGCATCTCCCGGGAGATCGCTGACGAACACACCGATGGACGGCTGCGAAATTGTGATTTCGCGAGGGGCAAAAGCGGTCCGCAGAATCTGATCGCAAGATCAGACAAGGGCAATCGGGTGTTGGCGGCTGTGGATCAGACTTGATCCTTGAGGGCCTTGAGCGCCTGAATCTTGATGACGTTGCGTGCGGGCTTCGCCTTGAAGATGGTCTCTTCCTTGGTGAAGGGATTGATGCCCTTGCGTTCCTTGGTGGCGGGCTTGCGAATGATCTTGAACTTCGCGACGCCGGGGAGGCTGAAGACAGCCGGTCCCTTTTTGCCCAAAGCCCCGCCGATCAAACCGGCCAAGGCTTCGAGGACTGCCCCGACTTCCTTTTTGCTGATGCCGGTTTTTTCAGCGATGGTGTTGGTGATTTCGGACTTGCTCATCGGCTTAACGGACGCGCCCTTTTTCGACATGCTGACCTCCTGTTCTGCCTGAATAAAAGTGATCGGGTGGTGTCCTGCAGATGGCTCTTCGACCCGTTTTGCGTCAGCAGTTTGAAAGTCGCGAGACACGGACGGCCAGTGACCGTTGAGTGGTTCGCAATGCTGAAATCAAACGCGCTCGTGCTGTAGTGAAGAACCAAACGTGTCGATAGTTTTCTCCTCTTGGCGCAAATTGTCAATGAAATCCGGCGTTTTTCCCGGGATTTTTGCATGATTGGATCAAAAAACCTAAAAAAACCCCGCGTTTTCGGGGTCTCTCGGAGGTCTGCGGATGTTGTGGTGGCCGGGGAGAGAGGAAAAAACTCCGGATTTTCCCAAGTTTTTTTTGAGAATGCACGTCGCTCGCGCGGTGATTGGCGTCTTCCATCTCGCCACCAGATGCGTCTGCTTTTCGCTCTGCGACCCACTTGCCGGAGTACCGGCGTAGGGGCGAACCGGATGCGAGCAGACATTGGCAATAAGACGGCTTATTCGCCGTGAATTTCGAGGATGGCTTCGACTTCGACAGCGATGCGGAATGGTAGAGAACCCATGCCGACGGCACTGCGCGCAGCGCGTCCGTGTTCGCCGAAGACTTCGACCATCAGATCGCTGAAGCCATTGATGACGTTGGGATGATGTTCGAAGGTGGAGGTGCAATTCACCATGCCGAGAACCTTCACCAGGCGAACGACGCGGTCGAGGGACCCGAGATAGTTGCGAATGGTGGAGAGCATGGCGAGGCCGACGGCGCGAGCGGCTTGTTTGCCTTGTTCTTCAGTGAGATCGGCCCCGACGACCCCCTTGAGCTGCTTGCCATCGGGGAGGGTGGGACCGTGGCCGGAGACATAGATCAGATTCCCGACCCGGACGACGGGGATATATGTTCCGACGGGTTTTTGCGGGGCGGGGAGGAGGAGTTTCAATTCCTGGAGGCGGAGTTCAGCGCTCATGAGAGTCCCTCAATCGTGGAGGTGGCGAGGTGAGAAAAATTGCAATTTGACAGGTGACACTTTACAGTGGAAGGGTGGATGGAGACATCCAAATTCCCCAGTAACGCAAACACTCGACAGAGACGCAGATGCACCCGCGCGCCGCACGTGGGACGCGAGGAAGAGGAGAACGGACGCATGGGTGACATGAATTCGCTGATCGGCATCGGTGTGTTCGTGGGGGTCGGCTTCCTGGCGCTGCTCGCACTCTTCTTACTGGTCTTCATCATCAAGTATTTCAACCTGTGGCTGCAGGCGTTCGTCACGCGGGCGCGGGTCAGTATGCTGTCGCTGATCTTCATGTCACTGCGAAAGGTGAATGCGCGGACCATCGTCGATTGCAAGATCATGGCGGTGCAGGCAGGGTTGCAGGCGATCTCCACGCAGGCGTTGGAGGCACACTATCTGGCTGGAGGAAATCCGCGACGTGTGATTCAGGCGTTGATTATCGCGCACCGGGCGAAGATTGACCTGGACTGGGACACGGCTTCCGCGATTGACCTGGCCGGGCGAGACGTGCTGGAAGCGGTGAACACGAGCGTGAATCCCAAAGTGATTGAGTGTCCGGATCCGCGGCGTGCGGGGGGACGGACGACATTGGACGGAGTGGCCAAGAACGGAATTCAACTGCAGGCCCGGGCGCGCGTGACGGTGCGGACGAACCTGGCGCAGTTGATCGGGGGAGCGACGGAGGAGACGGTTATCGCCCGGGTGGGTGAGGGGATTGTCTCGGCGATCGGTTCCAGCGAGACGCATAACCAGGTGCTGGCGAATCCGATGCTGATCGCCCAGGCGGTGCTGGCGAAGAGCCTGGACGCCCAGACGGCGTTTGAGATCGTCTCGATCGACATTGCGGACATCGACGTGGGGGTGAACGTGGGTGCCCGGTTGCAGGCGGATCAGGCGGAGGCTGACGTGCGGGTGGCCCGGGCGAAGGCGGAGGAACGGCGGGCGCAGGCGGTGGCCGCGGAGCAGGAAATGAAGGCATTGACGCAGGAAAACCGGGCGAAAGTGGTGCTGGCGGAGGCGGAGATCCCGGCGGCGATTTCGACGGCGTTTTCGAATGGAAATCTGCGTGCGAGAGCTTAAGATATAGGGGGGTTTAAGATAGTACGGATTGGAAAAGAGAGAGCGGGGGACGGCCCCGCACCGGTTGCAGGGATGTTGCCGGAGAATCGTGCATAAACTGAACGGCTGGTGACAGTTGTTCGCGTGACGGGATCGGGAACGAACGTAATGATCCTGTGACACGGCACACTGTTTGCAAAGCGATGAGGTGAAACGCACGATCTTCCTCAGGACGAAGATAGCCGAAGGATGTTTCGGCCGATTTTCGTGCGACGGATCGAAGGCTCACGGAGGTGACGCGATTCGTCTGTGGTGGTTGATCCCTTCAATTGTCAGTCAATGGATTTTCCATGGATGCGATTCAAACGGTCGAACTGAACGACATGCAAAAAGAGTTGGTACTGGAAGGTTTGCGATACGTGCGGAGCGCACGGAAGCTGGCTTTCCGCGATCCGCTGGGGGCTCCCGATCAACAGCGGGAGTCGGAACTGGTGGAAGTGGCCCAGTTGATCAGCCGTCTCAATGGGACGGAAACGAACTCCAATACGGCTCGAGTTTGAGGTTTGGAGAAGGGGGACCGACGGTGTGAAATTCCGCCGACCGGTTGGACCTTCCCGATTCAAACTGCTAATTTAGAACGATCCTCGGGACATGAGTCCCCAAGGCCGCAGTGTTCAATGCACACTGCGGCTTGTCGTTTTTACAATGGTCTTTTCACCGTTCGACCATCATGCGCTATCACCATGTCTGCCTGGAAGCCGTGACGCACGTGCTGCCTCCGCACGTGGTGACGTCGGAGCAGATCGAGACGGAGCTGGCTCCGGTCTATGAGCGGTTGGGGCTTCCGGCGGGGCGGCTGGAATTGATGAGCGGGATCCGGGAACGGCGGTTCTTCGATCCCGGGGTGCAGCCGGGGGACGTGAGCGCTCAAACGGCCAAGCTGGCGATTGAACGGAGCGGCCTCGATCCGGAATTGTTCGGGTGCCTGATTCACGGATCGGTGTGCCGTGACCAACTGGAGCCGGCGACGGCGTGCAAGGTGCATCACGCGGCGGGGCTGTCGCCACGGGCGATGATGCTGGACGTCAGCAACGCGTGCCTGGGGCTGCTGAACGGCATGATGCTGATCGCGAATATGATCGAGCTGGGGCAGATCCGGGCGGGGATTGTGGTGGGGACGGAATCGGGGCGAGATCTGGTGGAGGGAACGATTCACTCGCTGCTCAACGCGCCGACGCTGAAGCGTCAGGATGTGAAGGGGGATTTCGCGTCGCTGACGATCGGGAGCGGATCGGCGGCGTTTGTGCTGTGCCACGCGGACCTGAGCCAATCGAAGATGCGGCTGCGGGGCGGGATCGCGCTGGCGGACTCGGCGAGCCACAAGTTGTGCGAAGGGGGATCGACCACACACCGGACCGATGACAATCGGCCCCGGATGCAGACAGACGCGGAAGCGCTGCTCAACGCGGGGATCAATCTGGCGGCGAAGACGTGGGGGCGGTTCCTGGATGAGGTGGGATGGCGGAAAGAGGACGTGACGAAGGCGTTCACGCATCAAGTGGGGCGGGCGCATCGGAAGATGCTGTATGACCGGCTGGAACTGAATCCGGCGATTGATTTCCCGACGGTGGAATTTCTGGGGAATACAGGGGCGGTGGCGCTGCCGATGGCGATGTCGCTGGGGATAGAGGCGGGGCACGCGAAGCCGGGGGACCGGATGGCGCTGCTGGGGATCGGGAGCGGGTTGAATTGTTTGATGCTGGGGGTGGATTGGGACGCTGCGCGAGAGCAGTAGAACAGGCGAGCAGTGGAGCAGTAGAAAGGAAAGACTGCTGAGGCGAATACGCCTCGGCAGTGGCACCCGTCAAACGGGAAGCGGTGTGGGTGCAAGAGACGCTTGCTACGCCCTTCCTGAGGTCAGTGCGTGCTCTACGAATCTGTGACTGTGTTAACGAGAGTCGAACGCAGGCATGCCCGCCCTTCTTCGAGATGCGGGCATGGCACCCACGCCGAGTTGAATTTTCCTCTTGTGCTTCGCACCCACACGCCTCGAGCGGCGTGTGGGCCACCCAGTCACCGGCTTTCACCGTCGGTTCGCATTTGGACGCACAAGGCGCAAGGCAGTGTGCCTGACGGCACCCGACCGCGAGGCGGTCGGGCCACCCAAAGCTGAATAGCGAAACTTAGTGGTGGTCGCGGTGGGGGAAGCCGGAGGGGATGGATGTGGAGGGACGAGCGACGCTTCCCTGAATGCGGCGGATGGAATCGGCGAGGTGGTCGATTTCGTCGAAGGTGTTATAAAACGCGAGCGAGGGGCGGACGGTGGTTTCGAGACCGAAGCGGCGGAGCGAGGGCTGGGAACAGTGATGCCCGGCGCGGACGGCGATGCCTTCGAGATCGAGGAGCTTGCCGACTTCTTCGGTGCGGCGATTCTGCAGGACGAAGGAGAGTACCCCGATTTTGTGGGGGGCGGTGCCGATGAGCCTCAGGCCGGGGATCGGCTCGAGTTTCGCGGTCGCGTATGCGAGCAGGTCGTGTTCGTATTTGGCGATGTTGGGAAGGCCGAGGTTGCTGACGTAGTCGAGTGCGGCCCCCAGGCCGACAGCGTCGGCGATGTTGGGAGTGCCGGCTTCGAACTTGGCGGGAGGATCGGAGTAGGTGGTTTCTTCGAAGGTGACGTTCTTGATCATGTTGCCGCCCCCTTGCCAGGGGGGCATGATCTCCTGCAGTTCACGTTTCACATAGACGGCGCCGATGCCGGTGGGGCCGAAGATCTTGTGGCCGGAGAAGACAAAAAAGTCGCAGCCGATGTCCTGGACGTTGACGGGGGCGTGGGCAACGGTCTGGGCGCCATCGATGAGGACGCGGGCGTTGTAGCGTTTGGCGAGCTGGGTCATTTCGCCGATGGGTAGGACCGTGCCGAGGCTGTTTGAGGCGTGCGTGAGAGCGACGAGTTTGGTCCGCGGGCCGAGGAGGGACTGATATTCCTCGAGCATGATTTCGCCGCGGTCGGTGACGGGGATGACGCGGATATGCGCGCCGGTCTGTTTGGCGACCATCTGCCAGGGGACGATGTTGGCGTGATGCTCCAGCGTGGAGAGGATGATTTCGTCGCCGGGCTGGAGAAATTTGCGGCCATAGGTGTTCGCGATGAGGTTGATGCCTTCGGTCGTGCCACGGACGAAGAGGATTTCTTCGACGGCGGAGGCGCCGACGAATTTCTGGACTTTCTCGCGGGCAGACTCATAAGCGTCGGTTGCGCGGGCGGCGAGGGTGTGTGCGGCGCGGTGGATGTTGGAATTGTCGTGGGAGTAGAAGTTCGAGATGGCGTCGATGACGCAGTAGGGTTTCTGGGTGGTGGCGGCATTATCGAGCCAGACGAGAGGCTTGCCGTGGACTTTCTGGTTCAGAATCGGGAAATCGCGGCGGATGCTGGGAAGGTCCAGCGGGCGATGTCCGGACGGATGCGTGACGGAGGGACCGACGGCGGGTTTGCCCGGATTGAGTCCGGGATTAAGGGGAGGATTCAGGAATGGAAACTGAGGCCAGAGTCCGGCATCGGAGCGATGTTGCAGGCCACGGACCTGAAGGACGAAGTTTTTCAGGCCATCCTGGTTATTGATACCATGGGGTGAGGGGGTGGAGATGTTTTTATCGCGAGGAATGACGGCGGATTGATCGGCAGGGAGCGGCGGGAGATGAGCGGGGGGGATCGATCCCAAGGCGGAGCTTGATGAAGTCGGAGGAGATAACGTCGTGGGAGGAAGGGGAACACCTTCGGGAGGGGAAGGGAGTTCCGCGACGGAGGGGCCGCCCGGCAAGGGGGTGCCGGTGGGGACTTCGTTCAACAAGCGTGAGGCGATGCGGGCGATGGTTTCGGGGGTGATGTCGGGCATCGGTTTGATCTCTCAGAGAGAGTGGAGTTCAGAGACGTTTGCGGCAGGCGAGGCCTGCCCTACAAAAAGCACAAGGACGTTTGGCCCGTCAGAACCGTTCATTAGTACTATCGCCTTCGCAATGACCAGATACCGTTCTGGTCATGCTCAGTTGATTGCTTGGGGCTAGTTTCTGATTGACGAATATTGATCAGAGACGTTTGAACCACCCCCTCACCCTGCCCTCTCCCTCGGGGGAGAGGGTGAATGAAGAGGTCTCTTCAAGAATCAGATGCCGGAGCCGTCTTTGAACTTGCGGGATTCTTTGGTGAAGTAGTCGTGGTAGTAGCCAACTTCGACGTTTTCCAGGACGGCGAGGGCATCGTCGGTGAGGACCGCGGCGGAGAAGTAGAGTGTCAGCAGGTAAGAAGCAACGCCGAGGCTATCGAGTCCCATCAAGCGAGCGGAGAGGCTGGGCTGGATTTCGCCGGGGATGCCGGCCTGATGGAGGCCGACGACACCCTGTTCCGCTTCACCGATGCGCATGAGGAGAATGCTGGTGGTGCCGTACCACTGGTTGGACTGGTAGCGGCTCTTGACGTCGAGCTTGTCGCAGGGGACGAGCGGGATGCCGCGCCAGGTGATGACGGGTGTACCGAAGAGATTCATGGTGACGGGTGGCACGCCGCGCCAGGTGCATTCGCGTTCGAAGGCGGCGATGGCCTTGGGGTGGGCGAGGAAGAAGGCGGGCTTCTTCCAGACGAGGGCGAGGAGTTCGTCGAGGTCATCGGGCGTGGGGGCACCGTAGCGGGTACTGATCCGCATGGAGGGGTCGACGGAGTTCAGCAGGCCGAATTTTTTGCTGTTGACGATTTCCCATTCCTGGCGTTCCTTGATCCCCTCGATGGTGAGGCGCATCTGCTCTTCGAGCTGATCGTATGGATCGTTGTAGAGATCGGAGACGCGGGTATGAACGCGAACGACGGTCTGGACGGTGGAGAGGGAGTACTCACGCGGGTTGGCGGAGTAGTCGACGAAGGTTTCGGGGATCTCGACGTTTTCAGCGAAGCCGGAAACGAGGTCGATATTGCGTTCGCCGTAACGATTGACGGTCGATTTGAGTTCGATGTGTTCGGCGACGGCCTTGCGGAATTCATCCTGCAGATTGGGGACCTGGCCCAGGACGGCGTCGAGGTCTTTGCGGGAGAGGGTGACGAGGACGCAGGGGGTGATGGTGCGGACGGTGACATCGGAGGGTTTGTCGGAGGCGAGGTCGCTTTCACCGAAGAATTCCCCTTCAGTGAGCAGGGCGATGCGGAGGTCGCTGCCGTGGACCCCTTTACTGAGAACTTCGACCTGCCCCTGGGCGATGATGAAGAACTCGCTTTGCCCTTTACCCTCGACGAGGAGCTTGTTGCCGAGGGAGACTTCCTCGGTTTTGAAGCGGCTGGCCATGCGACTGAGGATGGCGTCGGGGAGCTTGGAGAACAGGGGGACGCTGCGGAGGGCTTCGTGGGAGAAACTGGCCTGGCCATTCGAAAATTCCACGCCGATGCGTTCGGCCTTGGTGAGTTCGACCTTGGTGCGGTTGACGCGATAGGTGCCACCGTTCACCTGGACCCACGGGAGGAGGCTGAGGAGCCAGCGGGGTGTGATGGACATCATCTTGGGTGATGTCTTGGTGGTGTTGGCGAGGTTGCGGGCGACGCTGGTGGTCACGCTGCGCTGGACGAGGTTGTCTGACATGGAAAGGTCCTTTTTCAAAAGAGGCCTGAGGCTACAGGCCGGATGGCTTCAGGGATGAGGTTCGTTTGAACCTCGTCATTAGAGATTTTCGTAGAGCTTGGTGGAGAGATAGCGTTCACCGGAATCGGGGAGGATGACGACGATGGTCTTGCCGGCGGATTCCGGGCGGGCGGCGATGTTCAAGGCGGCATGCATGGCCGCGCCGCAACTGATTCCGAGATGATGCCTTCTTCGCGTCCGAGTCTGCGGCCGGCTTCGAGGGCTTCTTCACTGGAGACGGTGATGACTTCATCAACGACTGCGCGGTCGAGGTTCTCAGGGATGAAGCCGGCGCCGATTCCCTGGATTTTGTGCAGACCGGGCGGACCGCCGGAGAGGACGGGGCTTTCGGTCGGTTCGACGGCGACGGACCAGAGAGGCTTTTTCTTCTCGTGCTTGAAGTAGCGTGAGACGCCGGTGATGGTGCCGCCCGTGCCGACGCCGGAGACGAAGATATCAACCTGGCCTGCGGTGTCGTTCCAGATTTCCGGGCCGGTGGTGCGAAAATGGATGTCGGGATTGGCGGGGTTGCGGAACTGCTGGGGCATGAAGTATTGCGGATCGAGGGCCATTTCCTCGGCGCGTTTGACGGCCCCGCGCATGCCTTCGGCGGCGGGGGTGAGGATGAGGTTGGCGCCGAAGGCCTTGAGCATCAAGCGTCGCTCGATGGACATGGATTCGGGCATGAGGAGGCTGAGAGGATAGCCTTTCGCGGCGCAGACGAAGGCGAGTGCGATGCCGGTGTTGCCACTGGTGGGTTCAAGGACATGCTGGCCCGGTTTGAGTCGGCCATCCTGTTCAGCGGCTTCGATCATGGCGGCGCCGATGCGGCACTTGACGCTGTAGGCGGGATTGCGGCCTTCGATCTTGGCGAGCACCTGGACGGGCAAATCGCCGATCATTCGGTTGATGCGAATGAGTGGAGTGCGGCCGATGGACTCGGCGTTGTTGGCGAAGACAGCCACAGCGGGGACCTCCTCTGAAAGCAGGGGGCATGAGCCGCGTGGAAACGGAATACCGCGTGAGAATCACGCGTCGTCCATCGCAGTCATGACCAGTTCCTATGGGGGAGGTGTCGTATGACGACACCGGAGGAGGTCCGAAAGGGAGAGTACAACAAACAAAAGCGGACGGCAAGCTGTGCGGTTTTAGGTTACTGATTTTTTCTCACGAGCAGGACAATGTCGAGAGCCAAACGTACACATGCCTACCCTGCTTCGCACTGAGATAAAAACGTGCAGGGCACGAAGTAGGCATGCCACCCAATGCGTTTGCAAATAACGCTAGATTCCGCCGCCGTCGATGAGGAGGTGGGGGAATTGCTGGTTCATGTCGAGCGCGGGCATGCTGGTCTCGGAGCGGGAGACGATGCGGGCGGGGACGCCTGCGACGGTACAGTGAGGGGGGACCGGATCGAGGACGACGCTGCCGGCGCCGACCTTGGAGCCGGTGCCGATCTCGATATTCCCGAGGATTTTGGAGCCGGCGCCGATGAGGACTCCCTGGCGGACCTTGGGGTGACGATCGCCGGTTTCCTTGCCCGTGCCGCCGAGCGTGACTTCATGGAGGAGAGAGACGTTGTCCTCGACGACGCTGGTTTCGCCGATGACGATGCTGGTGGCATGATCCATCAGGACACCCGAGCCGATGCGGGCGGCGGGGTGAATGTCGACGCCGAAGATTTCGGAGATGCGATTCTGGAAATGGATGGCGAGGAAGCGCTGCTCGCGATGCCAGAGCCAGTGGGCGACGCGATAGGCCTGCAGGGCCTGAAACCCCTTGAAAAAGAGGAAGGGGATGAGGAAGCCTCCGGAGGCGGGGTCACGGTCGCGCACGGCTTGCAGGTCGATGCGGATGGACTGACGGATTTGCGGCTGCGTATCGAAGCCCTTCTTGAAGATCATCTGGAGGCGCGATTTGCCGAGGTATTGCGAGGCGAGTTTATCCGCGAGGATGGTCCCCAGTGCCTGTTCGAGACTGACACTCTCGAGGACCGTTTCCGTGAGGAGCTGGGCGAGGTCGATATCGCGTTCGAGTTCGGACCAGGCCTCGGCGCGGATGGCGGTCCAGACGGGATCTGCAAGCGGAGCGTGTGGCATACGGAAATGGTGAACCGGAGTTTCGGGAGGGGCGGATTGCGAATAGATGAGCATGATTCTATGACAAACCTGAGAAATAATTGGTTGACCGAGCTGTGCCAGGCCGATATACTATCACCAATCGAGTCGTGATTATATTTATCATGATTCCATTTGTCGACATAAGTTCTCCTGAATATTGAGAATTTGGCAAAAAAGTGGTTTGAACCATGAATGACGAGTTGCTCCATTTCGCCGTGATCTGCTTGCCGCGCCCGAGGGCCTTGAGCCTGCGGGGAGGGGGCGGGTGTTGTTGTTGTCGAGCGTGACGTTCCATGCCCCGCGACCGACTTTCTGAACGATTTTTTCAAGCCAACAACACCAGTGGAGGGTCTGTTCATGATCGCCGCCTTACTGACAAAGCCTGTTTCGACGAAGTCCGCCTCTCAAATCTCCGATGACTTTCGCGAACTGACGCGTGATGAAGAATTGAAAGGTCGGGTGGAATCCTACCTGGATCACCAGCAGAGCAGGCTTTCCAGCCGCGTGGAGGTCAAAGTGATCGCCGGGATCGTAGTCCTGGAGGGGATCGTGACGAGCTACCACCAGAAGTAGTGGCACAGGAATGCTGGAAGCGGGTGGCGGGGATTCTGGGGTGAGGAATAACCTGGAGGTGCGCTTCGCGAGCACAGGTGAGCAGAGGAGCAGTTGAGCGGGCGAGAGAGTCCCGGAACACAGATCAGCGACATTTGCTCCGCTTCTCATCCGGCCTAACGGCCACCTTCTCCCTCGGGGGGGAGAAGGGGAGGTATGGAAGCACGTTTTAGGAATGTTGTCCACAGGGGATCGACCTTTTCACCTTCGGTCGGTCTCCTGTGGACCGTGCTTTTTATGGGACGTGCCTTTTTATTTGGCGAGTTGGACGGGCGGGGGTTTCCAGGTGCCGTTGATGATGGAGGGGTCTTTCTCACTGGGCCAATAGAGCGCATCATGAGAACAAACTGGCCTTTGGGGGGCGGGAGCCAGTTGGCTTCCTGTCCTTACCCGGGGATGCGTGCTGGATGTAGAGATCGCGGGAGCCGTCGGCGTTGAACTTGAGGTTGTTGCGGGGGCTGACGGTGTATTTGTTGAGAGGGTTGTCGACGAAGAAGTAGTTGGCGTCGTACATGGTGATGGACCAGAAGGCGTTCGCGGGAGGGGTCTGCCCCTTGGGGAAGTGCACGACGTAGTTGTTCGCTCCGTTGTAGGGCTTCCCTTCCGCATCGACGTTGGAGGTGGGATAGACGGCGTCCTGGGGGCGGTTGCCAAGGCCGAGTCCGATGGCGGTGATGAAGGCGCGTTGAGGTAGTCGGTGCCGTAGATGCCGGCCTTGGTGGTGAAGATCCAGCCGTTGAGATCGACTCCCCTTGCTTGGAAGTGGCCCATGATCTGTTGCTGGGCGGCGAGGGGGATCTTTTTAGCCGCGGCATTCGGGAGCTTCAGAGGATCGAAGTCCTGGCCGGGGACGAGGCCGATCTTGGCGAGTTTTTCAAGGATGGTGGCGTCCTCCGGGGCGGGGGGATTCTGCTTCATGAGAGCGGCGAGGAGCGTGAAGTAGGTGATGGTGTCGGCGCCGCGTGCACCTGGTCGCGGACGGGTGTTTTGGTGTCAATGGAGGATTTCGACCCGGCCTGCGGGAGGGGTGTAGGCTTGCTGTAGCGCTCAAGGGGGTGAGCTGGTACTGGTCCATGATGGCGTGGACGGCGGTGTAGTCTTCGGGGGTGCCGGTGCAGTAGGTGCGGCCGAGGATCCAGACCATGTTGGTGGGGGGATTTGAGTTGCTTGACTCCGGTGGGGAGCTCGCCCTTCCAGCCTGGGCCGGTGATGGCGTAGGTCTGTGCTTTGGTACCGGTGGTGCGTTTGCCGGGGACCTCGGAAGACGTTGGTCCAGCCGCTGAGCATGGGCATGAGGTGGGGGGTAGCGATCGTGCTCATCGGGGAGGCTGAGGACGTAGGGTTCATTGGCGAGGTCGAGCCAGGCGGTGGAGTAGAGGGTGTCGGCGTTGGGGGCGGTGACGTCCTTGAAGGCGGCATCGGGAGGATGCGTGGCATGAGGAGGAACGGCCCATGGGAGCATGAGTTCCCTGGGGGCGGCGACGTTGGTCATGACGCGGCGGGTGAATTCCATGGTGACGAGGGGGTGGCAGCCATAGATGTAGGCTTCGACGCCAATGTCGGTGGCTTCCTCGTCAGAGAGTTGTGCGGAGGCGGGGGTGCCCATCAGAAGGACGAGCGTGAGGATGAGAGCAGGAACCCAGGTCGTGACGGATTTCATAAGAGGTGTTTCCCGATGGTTGAACGAGTTTGCAGGCCGTTTTGGTAGATGAGGCTGGAAAAAGCAGTCAATTTCTTACCAATGCGCGGTATGGTCCAAAGTAACAAATAAACATGTGGGGTGCGAATTTCTGCAGGAAACTCCAGATAGATCAAGGATTGTGGATGTTTTGTGTTCGGGGAGGTTGAGATTCGAGGAAAGGGTGCAGAGACGTTCTGCTGCCAGTTGAAGAGTTGGGGATCGACGGAGCCAACAAGAACTTATGAGGTTCGGTTTTTCCAGCGATCGAAGAGTTCGCTGACAATCGTTGTGCCCAAGAGAAAGCCGGCCAGTATGCCCACTGCGAGCACGGGACTTCCCAAACCCCCATTACGGGCAGTGGTGATTGGGGTCGGGTTTATCCAATCTTGAATCGCGAGGCCCGTGCTCAGGTGGTGATGGCCACCAGAATCGCGGAACCGAATCCTCCGGCCATGGTGAACAAGCCGCGTATTGGGCTGACCTGGATACGTTCAAACATTTCTGGTGCTTTGTCGGAAGGTTGCTCCGGGAGGTGGGAGGTTGGCGGTTGCGGATTTTGCCCGCTGGAGTTCGACTGCGTTGGCGATTTTCAGTGCCCCGATGATGCCAACAACATACATCGCAATTGCCAAAATCATTGTCACAAAGGTAATGACGTTCGTCGCGGTTTCGTTTCCGATCGCGCGATCCAGCAGGATCGCGAAAACCACGGGAATGAATGCGAAGAGCATTGCTCCGAGGTTCATTCCGAAGAATGAAAAGATGATGCGCTGCATTTGCTTTTTGATACGTCTTTAAACCAGGTTAGCTCAGAAACATTTATACTGGCCCCTCACCGAGAAGTTGACGCGATCGCCCTCGCGATGACCCGACGGCCGTCTGGTCATGCTCAGTTGATCCCATCGAGAGGGAGAGGGTAAAAGTTGGCATCAGTTTTGAAGGGGGCGGTTGGCGATGGCGCGGCGGACGGCAGGGGGAAGCGGGGCAGCGGTTCCCTTGATCGCACGCCAGAGGATTTCGTTGAGTTCGAAATCATCAATGCGGTCGTACTCGCTGAAATCCATGTTCATCGAGCGGGCGGCGCCGTAGGCATCTGGAGGATTGATGGCGTTGATATCGATCCGGGGGGGAACATGCTGATAGGGGGTCGCGTCCGGAGTGTTCGTGAAGGAGGCGAACATGGGACGGGCGGCGGCATCGTACTGGCTTAACGGGGGGATGCCGAGGATCAGCTCCATGGTGCGGATGAGGCTGACGGTGCTGTATTGCGTGCTGTCGACCGATTTGCGCTTGGTGTAGGGGCTGATGACGAGGCTGACGGTGCGGTGTGCGTCGATGTGATCGGGGCCGTTCTGGGCATCGTCTTCAATGACAAAGATGGCGGTCTCGGGCCAGTACTTGCTGTGGCTGACGGCGTCGACGAGTTTGCCGAGGGCGACGTCGTTCGAGGCGACGCAGGCCTGGGGGGTGAAGCTGCCGGGTTTGGTGCCGGTGGTGTGGTCTTCGCCGAGGCTCATGATGATGAGTGAGGGGAGATTGCCATTCTGTTCGAACTGGCGGAATTCCTGGAGGAAGATTTCGACGTTATCGGGATCGCGAACTCTGGCGCCGGGAGTTTTCGGGAGGCCGTAGTCGGGACAGATGTGACCGACGAGGCCGGGGACGGCGGCCTCCATTTTGAGGGTGCCATCGGGCTGGCTGACACGGCTGCCGTATTCGCCATAGTTGCGATAGGAGAGTCCCTTGCGGGCACAGGCATCCCAGAGATAACCGGAGGGGGCTTTCTGGAGATCGCCGTCGTCATCATCCTGAACACCGACGCGGGCCGAGTAGGTGAGGTGCCAGTCGCGGGCGATGTAGTCGGTGTTGTAGGCCATGGTGGACCAGGGATGACCATCGCGGGAGACCTGGCCGTTGCAGTAGATGTTGTCGAGGAGGACGAACTCGCGAGCGAGTTTGTGGTGATTGGGGGTGACTTTTTCGCCAAACATCACGAGCGAGGGATCGCCGTTGCCTTCAGGCATGTCGCCGAAGACCTGATCGTAGGTGCGGTTCTCCTTGATGATATAGATGACGTGCTTGATGGGGCTGGGGTCGCCGAGTCTGGAGGGGATGGCGGTCTTCTCCGTGGCGGGGGACTGGCTGAGAAGTTTGTCGGAGTAGGGGCAGTTGGCGTAGACCTGGGCGGTGTACTGGACGAGGCGAGGTTCATCCGGGATGGGAATGATCGAAAGCGCGCCGGAGAGAGTGGTGCCGATGTAGGGGAACGGGAGCCGACGACGGCCGGTGCGGACGGGGTCGAGTTTCGGATCCGCAGGAATCTTGGAAATGGGATTCGGCTTTGTCTGGAGTCCCTTGCCGACGCCGACGAGGAGTCGCTTGCCATCGGGGGTGACGGCGACGGAAGTGGGATACCAGCCGGTGGGGATGTAGCCTTTCACCTGGCTGCGGCTGGGGAGGGAGATGTCGATGACGGCGATGCAGTTGTTGTCGGCATTGGCGACGAAGAGAGAGTTGCCATCGGGAGAGATGGCGAGGGCATCGGGAGTGCTCCCTTCCGGTGAGCGAGGGAAGAGTGGGGTGTAGATGGTTTCGGTGACGTAGCCTTTCGCGGTGTCGATGACGGAGACGCAGTTGGTGGAGGCACAGGCGACGAAGAGGCGGTCATCTTTGGGGTGGAGGGCCAGTTGGTTGGGGTGTTCGCCGACGGCGATCCTGGAGAACGACTTTCAGGTCATCGGGACGGACGGCGAGGACGGCGCGACCGGCCCAGTCGGAGACATACAGCGGGGGCGATTGCGGGCGAGGAGGATGTCATAGGGGCGTCCGCCGCAGGTGGCGGAGCGGGCGACCTTGCCTGTCTCCATGTCGATGGCGTCGATGCGGGCGGCGTTGATGTCGAGGGAGTAGAGGGTGTGGGTTTGTTCATCGAGGAAGAGGCCGCTTTTGAAGGGGGCGGGTTTGGGGGGCGGGTCGGCCTTGCGCGCATCGAGCGGTGTGCCGAGGAGTGAGCCGGGGGTGAGTTTGCCGTCAGTGAGGGTGTACGAAAAGAGACGGTTACCGCCGCCGCCGGACCAGTACCAGTGTTGCTCATTGGCGGTGCGGGCGAGGCCGAACCAGCTTTCCTGGACGGTTTCCGAGGAGAGGATTTTTCGGGTCTGAAGATCGATGAGGGAGAGTTCGTGGCGATTGAAGCCACTGGTGGCGACGACGGCACGGCGGTTGTCCGCGAGGGGGATGATGTTGAGGGGGAGATCGGTGAGGGTGACGTGTTCGCCGGCGGGGGTGAGGTGCCAGCCATTGGGGAGGAGGAAGCCTGTGTCGGTCGGTCCGGCGGTGCGGGGTTTTTCGGCGGCGAGGAGGGGGAGAGAGAATGAGGAGGACAAGGAATCGTTTCATGATACGGCCCTGCCGGATGGGGTGATGACTGCACGGGGAAGGGGATGATGGTGCAGTATGGCGGGGCGGGGGGCGGGACACAATCGTTAAATTTCGGGGAGGGGGCTCGCCCTGCGGGGGAGAGAGTAGAGCAGGAGAACAGTAGAGAGTAGACAGGAAAAGGAACCCGTCGCCGCCGCTCCGGGCTAGTTAAGAAAACGATTGCCAACTCACCACGTCGATTTGAACTCTGCTCTTGTGCTGGCGCACACAGGTACCCGGAGTACCGGGAACCTGTGCCACACGCTCATGATCCAGTGAATCCATGCCCGCCCTGCCACTGCGTGGCGATGCGGGCATGGCACCCGCCGAGGTAAAAAACCGGAGGCCCGCGCTGCCGCTCCGGGCTAGTTCAAGGCAGATTGTCTTTGATCGCCGAGTCGATTTTAACTGACCTCTTGTCGCTGCGGCAGGCGGGGCGTGACCGACAAAAGCTGAATACAGCCAACCTGCGCCACCGACGGCGTCGAGCGGTTACTTCGCGACTGCAACACCCGGAGTTTTGGTGTGCGCGTGTTGCGGGAAGTCGAAGGTCAGGACGAGGGGTTCGGTGCCCGTGTTCGCGATTTCCACACCGCCGTTCGACAGGGCCGCCTGAGTGATGAATCCGATTTCGGGATAGATCTCGCCGAGAATCATATTCTGGTGATAGCGGACGTCGAGCTTTCCGACACGGCCAGAGCCGCCGTTAGTGTGGAACAGCGCGGGGCAATCGGGGCGGAACGTCGTCTTGGCGCCGGGCTGCAGGGTGAGCCTGAGAATCGAGCACTTCTGGTCGCCGAGAAAGTCGCCGTACACGATCCACTTCGCGTCGACGCCGGGGGCTTTAAATTCCTCGGCGGGGATCGCGGGACGGGCATTCTTCTGGACGAAGTCCGGGTCCTGGTTGGCCGCGAAGTCGAACTTTTCCACCAGGTAATCCCAGTCTTCGTGCTTGGCCTTGGGATAGTCCTGTTCGCGACAAGCGTAGAATGCGTCCTTCGCACCGATCCGTCCATCGAGGGTGAGGTCTTCGGCCAGGAAGTGCTCGTCCATCGTGACGTGCAGTTCGTGCGTGCAGAGGTTGGTCGGCGAGTGCAGGACGCCATTGGGCATCACGAAGCCGTTGTCGAGTTGCATCATCGTGTGGGGTGCGAGATGGCGGATGCCGTTGTACGCGCCCTTTCCGAAGCTCTTCATGCAGGCGAGGAACTGCTCCTTCGTCACGAACCCGTAGAGCCCCATGGCCGTGGTGTGATAATGGGACGGGGAGACGCCGGGGTTGTCGAAGGAATTGATGTCATAGACTTCCCACTTGGCCCAGTGCAGGTGATCGGGAATCGGATTGAGATTGTCAAACTTCTTGGAGACAATCGGCCAGGTCGGGTTGCCGAACATTTCCGTAGAGAAGGCGGTCACCTTTTCGCCGATGACAGCCTGGGGGTTGGCGGCGATCAAATCCTGCAGGGAGATGACTTCTCCGCTGGAAGTGAGGGCATGCGCTTCACCTTCGCGAAAGGGGGCCTTCTTCGTGCGGGTATCGATGACACCGGTGACGATGGGGACGGTGCAGCACATCCAGAGTTCATCGAGACCGGTCCCGCCCATGTAGTCCGGGTAGTAAGATTTCGCCTCGAGTCGAAGGCGTTTGCCGGGGGTGCAGAATGTGCGGCCGGCGTAGCGGTGGAGAAGTTGCAAGACCCCGCCGTGCTTATTGAGGCAGTCATCGAGAACCGCGGCGGTTCCCGCGGAGGTTCCGTCGATCACGTTTTGCCGGGGGTATTCGTGCAGTTTATCCGCGAGAATGGAGGGGGCAGCAGCCATGAGAATTACTCTTCAATGCGCGTTAACGAAACGTGTCGGTTCCAAAACATTCTGGAGAGACGAAAGATACTTTGCAGTTTGCGAAAACACAACGGGTTCGTTCTGCCAAGACACCGCGTTTTTATTGCCAAAAGACAAACGGGGGGGGCGAACGAGCGGAGGTTTCGCCGTTCTCGCCAAGCAATGTAGTGTACGGAAAAACGTGGCGGGAGGGGAAGGGACTGGAATTGGTGTCACAGGCGGGAGAGACAGGAGATCGACTGGGTGCCGGGTGTCGTTGCCAGGTATTCACCGGGGCCGTTCGGTGAAAGGAGTGGTCTGGTCCCTTTCCAAAAACGGATGGCCGTGCGACGCTACGATGTCCGCTGGAGCTACGGGGGGTTCATGTGGCGGCGGGGGGGAGTGGATTTATGTGTGAAGAGGTTGGCTGATGGAAGTCACGGATTATCACTTTTTTCCGACGCGGGTGGTGTCGATCCAGTTCCCGGACACCGGTTCCTTGAATGCGGAGCTGTGCGATCTGCTGGAGCACCGGCCGGAACTCGATGACAGATCCAACCTGGAACCTGAGGCGATGAATCTGGTGCGTCTGGCGGAGACGGTGCCTGCGATCGAGCAGTTGCGGTCGATGTTCCTCACTGGAGCGAAGCAGTGGTTGAAGGCCGAGGGAATTGAAGGGCCGGAGGGGATCGATCTGTTGCTGTTCAGCAACCGGATGGGGCGGGGAGAGTCGACGATTGTGCACAATCACCCGGCGGACCTGATCGGGATTTACTATGCGCGGACGGCGGAGTCCGACCGGCCGCCGATTCCGCCCGCGGACGGTGAAGACTATTTCGATCCGGGGGACGGCGTGCTGTTGCTGCACGATCCGCGGTTCAATGCCAACTTGACAACGGTGTGCACGCGGGATCACATCAAGGTTTTTCCGCGTCCGGGGCTGATGCTGATTTTCCCGGCCTATGTGTGGCATTCGGTCACGCCGCATCGTGGGGATTTTCACCGACTGGCGTTTTCGATGAACTTCAAGCTGCGCTGGCCGGCGGACGCGTCGGAGTATCAGTCGTTGAAGTGATGAGGTGGCGAGAGGATGGGAGGATCGGGTGAGAAAAGCGGCGAAGTTGGCGATACACGTCAAACCGCAACCTCTTGCGGCTGTGCCGCCCGGATTCAAGAATCCGGGCCACCCAGAGTAGGAGAGACGTTCAGCGTCAGGTGAATCCATGCCCGCCCGTCTTCGCACTGAGATAATATCGTGCTGAGCACGATGTGGGCATGGCACCCGCCAAACGTAATTCAACACGCTGAGAGGCTGGGTCTTGACTCAGGCTACGAAGAAACGCCTCATGTGCCTGCGGCACCCACATGCCGCGAGCGGCGTATGGGCCATCCGCGAGGCCTGCCGTGCAAATACTGACTCCTATGCAATGTCCCAATGGGCTGTCACTCTATTGCAAGCCGAGCATTGGAAGACGTACACCCCGGTAATGTCATGAAGCTTGTCTTCCCACAACCCAGGAACGCAGTCTTGCACGATCTCTTCAAAACACTGCTGACCATCACTGTTCGGCGTGCGGCGCGTAAACTCATCCCGACTCCACTCACCCATGAAGACCATCGGCCGCTGGCAGCAGAACTGCCATTGCTCGCCCTGAATGCTGTTGTATGTTGGCGTCCGTAGCAACTCAAACATGACCTCTTGCGGCAACCTTGCCCCCACCCAATCGTCTTCCTTTCGGACCATCTCGAAATCAGAGCGATTCAAGCCTGGAACTCCGTGGGTCACTCCTTCAAATGCTTGCTCCCACGAGATCATTCCCAGTTCTGTAACCTTCGTAATGGCCGCCTTACCGGATCGAAGGCAGCAATAACAGGCCTTAATCTCTTCATCTGCAATAGCCGGAAACGGCACGACAGCCTGACATTGGCGACAAGAGCCGTCCTCCCGATCATCCGCATCAAGTCCGTTGGATGTTCCGCAGCTCGGACAGTCAAGCATGACTGCGCAGCCGTTGTCGAGCAGAAAGCAGTGTTGATGATCTTTCTCGCATAGGGAACAGGTGCTCAGGCCGCAGTATTCCCGAGCTTGATCAGAAGGCCCTTCGAACAGCGGGTAGGGTATGCCGAGTTGAGCGAAAGTCTTGGACATGGATGACAGGCTTTCCAAGGACAACGTTTTTGGCAGAGTGCTCGCGTTTTCCTTATTCAAGAGGCGTAAACTACAAAACACTAAATCGTCGTGTTGAAGAGGTTGGCGAGGAAGAGGCTGGTGAAGGCGAGGAGGCTCAGCGTTAAGCAGGTGAGGTAGAGGGTCGAGCGCGAGGGAGCAGGTGTGACGGCGGCTTGGCCGGAGGGTGCAGTGGATGTGACTGCGCGGGTGCGGTACATGCCCCAGAAGAGCGTGGCGGCGAGGGCGGCGGCGGAAATGAGAAGGGCGGGGGAGGCGGGGCTTTCGTGCATCGCCTGCGACGGAGGGCGGCTGTCGGACATCAGCGAGATGACGGCGAGGGAGTTGTTCAGAAAATGGAGCAGGATGGGGGGGCCGAGGCTGCCTGACCAGATGGCAATCAGATGGAGCGCGATGCCGAGCGGGATCACCGCCAATGCATGGGCGGGGTGCATGTGGATCATGCCGAAAAGGACCGAGGTGACGAGGACACCGGCGAAGAGGCCGAGGCGATGGGTGAGGCCACGGCCGATGACACCGCGGAAGACGAGTTCTTCGCCGATGGCGGGAATAACGGCGAGGATCAGCAGGACCACGGGCAGACTGGCGCGGTCGCGGAGCAGGCCGGGGATATTCATGGCCTGCATCTGGTCGAGTCCCTCCACGCCGGGGATCTTCTGGGCGAGTTGTTCCCAGGAATCTCCCGCCCAGAGATAGACCTGCGAGCAGAGCGTGGCGAGGGGAAGGATCAGGAGCAGCGTTTGAACCCAATGCGCAGGACGAACACGGGTGAGCGCGGTCCAATATCGGCAGGTTGTGATCCGCCTACGGGCGGCGATGACGATGAACAGGAAGCAGAGGAGTTGTTCGCCCCCCAGCCAGGGGACGAACCAGGGGTCGAGGAGATTGGATTGGACCATCTCAACGATGGTGAGCGGGCGGTCGTAAATGGCGCGGATGAGATAGAACAGAAACAAGGCCATCATAGCGGCGGCGATGTTGTGGGCGAGGGCAACGCCCCAGAACCAGAGGAGTGCTTCGCGCAGGCCTGGGCCGGAGGGTCGTCCGAACCAACGGCGGGGTGGAGAATCTGCGCAGGGAGAGATTGCGGGAGAGGAGTCAGACGCCGGACTGGAGGACGCAGAGGAAAGAGCAGTCTTCCACAACATTAAGAGTCTCCCGGGAACAACCGGCGGGATCGTCTGGCCCTACTCGTCAAACTCGCACATGCCTACCCTGCCACTGCGTGACGATGTAGGCATGCCACCCAAACACATGACGATTAAAACAAACGATCTCGTAGCGGGTTAATCCAGAATCGGTTCAGGATGTCACGATTCCCGCGGCCCGATGCATGACCCGGAGCGGAATTTCCGACCGGATCGTGGAGTCGAACATCGAACGCCCGTGCCTGAAACCGTGTCATCCCTGGGAGACAGGGGGTAGAGCCTTTCGTTTCAAGCGGCGTCAACATGCGACGCTTTTTACTGTATACTAGGTCCGTAGATGGGTCAAACCGTGTTTACGGGCAGATCGAGAACGAAATCCAAGAACTGGAGCGGCAGAGCATTGGGTGATGCGGAACCCCCCAAAACGTGGGAAGAAGAAGGGAAGTTGTGGACCTGCCCGGAGTGCGTGCAGTTTTTTAATGTCCGCCCGGAAGAGGGACAGTGTCCTTATTGTTTCGGGAAGGTGATTGAACTCCCACCTTCCAGGATGGATTCGACGCAGTTGTTCGATCATCTGAAGGAAGCCCGCGAGGTTGTCGCTACGAGAGAGCAGAGGTCGCTGGAGAATGCGCCGGCGATCACGCCCGATCCGCTGATCGGATCTGATCTGGATGTGTATGAGATCCATTCGCTGATCGGCAAAGGGGCGATGGGACGGGTGTATCTGGCGCGTCACATGCAGTTGCATCGGCTGTGTGCGTTGAAGATTCTGGCCGTGGAAAAGTTGAAGGATGAACTGGATTTTGTGTCGCGATTCACGAATGAAGGACGTGCGGCGGCGGCGTTGTCGCACCCGAACATTGTGACGATCCATGCCATCGGGGAGGCGGAGGGATTCCACTTCCTGGAGATGGAATTCGTGGCGGGGGCGTCTCTGCAGCAATACGTCCATCACGGGGGGCGAATGGAGCCGATTCGGGCCACGGCGCTGATGGCACAGATCGCGGAGGGCTTGGCGGCGGCGCACCGGGAAGGGGTGATTCACCGGGATTTGAAGCCGGATAACGTGCTCTTAACTCCGCGTCATCAGCCCAAGATTGCGGACTTCGGTCTGGCGCATCGGATCGACATGGAAAGGGAACAAAGCCCGAGCGAGCGGCTGTATGGGACGCCGCGGTTCATGGCCCCGGAACTGTTCCGGGGGGGCGGAGCGACTCCGGCGGCGGACGTGTTTTCGCTGGGAGTGATGTATTTCTTCACGCTGACGGGGCGGTTTCCATTCGACCACGACAGCCTGATGAAGGTGATTCACTCGGTGCAGAACGATCCATTGCCGAACGCGCGTCAGTGGTGCCCGGAGCTGCCTCTGGAAATGGCGGAATGCCTGAACGTGTTGTGCGAGAAGAGTCCGGAGAATCGGCCGCACGATGCGGTGGCGGCGGCGCTGTTGTTGAATTCCGTGCTAGGGGAATCGCGGGATCTGGAAACACTGATCCGGGAAGCGTGTCACGACTGGAAAGCGGTCACAATCAGCGGCGAGGGAACCCGGTTCCGCCTGGAGTTGAAATTGGGGAACGGCCGGAAACAAAACGTGTTTGTGGAATTGACCCGGCACGGAAAATCAGGATCGGACCGGCTGTTGCAGATTTACAGCGTGTGCTGCGCGGCGAATGCGGAGCATTACGAGTACGTCCTGCGGTTGAATGCGGAGATCCTGCACGGGGGGCTGGCGATCAAGGAATTCAACGGGACGCCGCAGTTCATCATGGTGGATACCTACCCTTGGTCGACGGTGGATCCGGAGGAAATCCGGCGAAGTGTGATGTCGGTGGCGACGCGGGCGGACGGCCTGGAGCAGCGGCTGTCGGGGCGGGACGTCAACTAGCCGCCGCAACCCATTGCAAACAAAGAACTTGAAGCACACGCAAGCAGACAACATCGCTCCGGGCCAGTTATTTCCGTGGTTCTGTGGAGGGAGAAGGCACTTCTTGACCGATCTAGAAAAGATCGGATATGCTTGTGACAGCAGTGAATCGGTCAAATCTGGCGGGCCTCCGGTGCGTGAGCCTTCGACCTTTCCCTCCGTCGTTCCCCACGAAAGATCCCATGTTCGGACCACAATCCCGCCGCAAGTTCCTGAATCACAGCCTGTTATTGGCGAGCAGCGGAACTCTTCTGCCGCGAATCAGTTACGCGGATCTGGCGCCCGGCGTTGAGACGCGGGTGCTGCCGAACGTGTCCGAGCAGGAGCTGTCGAGCCAGGTGGACTTCTGGGAACTGGAAGTGCTGCTGAAGCCGTTGCGGATGATTTATGTGAACATGCCGGATCCTGGGAATCCGGGTAAGACACAGAAGCGATTGGTGTGGTATCAGTGCTATCGGGCGTTGAACCGGCCGATTGTCCGCCCGATGACGAAGGAATCGACCCCGCTCGCGGGTAAGGATCCGCTGGAGCGTCCACCGGTGTTTGTGCCGGAATTTACGCTGGTTACGGATGACAATAACAGCCAAAACCGGTACATTGACCGAGTCATGCCCTTGGCTCAGGCGGCGATCAACGCGCGCGAGTTGCGGGGCGGTAGCAAGGTGCGGTACAAGAATTCGGTCGAAATTGTCGGCCCGTTGCCTCCGCCGGTCCCGGAAAAGACTCGTCCCAAGGACGAGGATTACCTGTGGGGTGTGGCGACGTGGCGGTCCGTGGATCCCACGACTGACAAGTTCCGAATTTTCATGACCGGTTTTTCCAGCGGGTACAGGGAAATTACTACCCCGGATGGAAAGACAGCCGTCCAGCGCAAGACGATTGTGCAGGAGTTCTGGCGGCCGAGCGATGAGTTCGACCAGGAAGAGAAGGAAATTCGTCCGGTCGGGCCACCGAAGTGGATTTATCGTTGATCGTTTTTGGAAATAGACGCCGGTGACGGCGATTTTGAAACAGTTTTTTGCAGGAAGGTTGAGTTTAGGCGATGGCACACAAGAAGGGTCAAGGCTCCAGCCGCAACGGTCGCGATTCCAATGCTCAATACCGTGGCGTGAAGAAATACGGCGGAGAAGCGGTGATCGCGGGGAACATCCTCGTGCGTCAGTGCGGGACGCGTTGGCACGCGGGCCGGAACGTCGGCACGGGACGTGACTACACACTGTTCGCGTTGACCGACGGGACGGTGTACTTCGACCAGAAAGGTCGCCGGATCAACATCGAAGAAGCCGCAGCCAGCTAGTTTCCTCCCACAGAATGCTCTGGACCAAAATGCTGTGGACGACGTGCGGTTTCGTGAAAATCGCAGGTTCAGCGTGATCACCAATTGCATTTTGTGAGGGACCAGCGGTTCGCCGATAAAAATTTGAACGAAATACTCAGCAGGAGGAGAGGCAACTCTCCTCCTGTTTTTTTGTTACTATCGTACTCTCGATACACCCCCTCGTTTCAATTCTCCCCTTGAGGTGACTTCCATGCTGAAATCGGGCTGTGGTCTGGCGCTGTGTCTCGTTCTCCTGCTATCGGTTCCCGTGCAAGCTGCAGAGATGCAAGGGGAGTTGATGTTTCCGCTGCAACACAAGCACGTGCATGGAAGCTCGATCGTGGAGTGCGACAACGGGGATCTCCTAGCGTGCTGGTACCACGGTTCGGGAGAGCGGAGCGCGGATGACGTGGTGATCCAGGGGGCGCGACTGAAAAAGGGGAGCAAGACGTGGAGCCCGGTGTTCCTGATGGCAGACACGCCGGACTTTCCGGACTGCAATCCGGTGCTGTTCATCGACCGGAACAAGAAACTGTGGCTGTTCTGGGTGGCGGTGCGGGCGAACAAGTGGAACAACGCGCTGTTGAAGTACCGTACCTCCGAAGATTACCAGGGGGAGGGGGCACCGAAGTGGTCGTGGCAGGATGCGATCATCCTGAAGCCGGGGAAGGATTTTTCGGAGAAGGTGAAGAAGGGGTACGACGAACTGCACGCGGACAGCGGGTTGTGGGCGGAATATGCTCCGCCGTTCACGCGGATGATTGTGGAAGCGGCGAAAGACCCGGCGAAGATTCAGGAAGGGTGGATGACGCGTGTGCATCCGATCCAGTTGAAGAGCGGCCGGATCCTGTTGCCATTGTATTCGGACGGGTTCGAATTCAGCCTGGTGGGGATTTCGGACGACGATGGGAAGTCGTGGAAGTCGAGCGGTCCGATCGTGGGGATGGGAGCGAGCCAGCCTTCACTGGTCCAGAAGAAGGACGGGACGATCCTGAGCTATCACCGGGACAACGGGAATGCGCCGAAGCGGGTGTTGCAGGCGATTTCGAAGGATGAGGGACAGACGTGGACGCCCGCGAAGGATACGGAGATCCCCAATCCGGGATCGAGCGTGGAAGTGATGACGCTGAAGGATGGTCGGTGGGCGATGATCTACAACGATGAGGAGACGGGGCGGCACTCGATTTCGATGGCTCTTTCGGAGGATGAGGGGAAGACCTGGAAGTGGAAACGGAAGCTGGATGAAGCGAAGCCGCGGGAGGGAGGGTTCGCGTATCCCTCCATGATCCAGAGCAAGGATGGACGGATTCACGTGTCGTACACGTATTCGCCGCGCGGGTCGGAGTCGATCAAGCACGCGGTGTTCCCTGTGGATTGGATCCAGGGGAAATAGTGCGCTGCGGGAGAGAGCAATCGAGCAGGGGAATGTAAAAACGGCGTTCCCGATCAGTTCTAATTAGGACGCGCAAGGCAGTGTGGCTGCGCCACCCGACCGCGCGGCGGTCGGGCCACCCAATCTCGTGTTGTCGAGAAGAACACTGCTGAGGCGAGTACGCCTCGGCAGTGGCACCCAAACCTGAATGATTCAGCACAGCAGGTTCCTTAGCGGCAGGCGCGGAGGAAGGTGACGAGGTCGGCGAGGTCCTGGGGTGAGAGCTGCTGGTCGAGGCCGGCGGGCATCACGGAGACGGTGCCGGGGAGGATCTCCTCGATCTGATCTCTGGGGATGCGGACTTCCTCCTGGGCGTTGACGCGGATGACGACGTCCTGCGGGTTGTCTCCCTTGAGGATGCCGCCGTGGGTCTTGCCGGAGCGGGTGGAGACCGTGACGGGCTCATAGCTGCGAACAAAGCTCAGACTGGGGAAGACGATGGATTCCAGGAGGTCGCGATCGGAGCGGATCTGGCCGATGCGGGTGAGGTTGGGGCCGACGTCTCCGCCGCGATAGCCGATGGTGTGGCAGGAGGTGCAGGCGGCTTTCTGGCTGTTGAAGACGAGTTGCCCGCGACGGACGTCGCCGGTTTTGACGATCTCGGCGAGTTGCTCGAGTTTTTCCCGCTGCTGGCGGTTGCGCTCGTTAAGTTTGGCGAGGACGCGGTCGTGGATGGGTTTCGCGACGGCATCGGTCGGGGGGAAGAGTTTTTGCAGGGTTTCAGGACGGACGGCGCTGAGGGCGGGGCTGTTTTCCAGAGCCTCAGCGAGGGTGCCACGGACCTGGGGATCGGGATGATTGATAAAGGCTTCGAGGAGGCGTTCGATTTCGAGCGGGGTGGCAGTCCGGACGCGATCGGTGAGAGTGAGTTGCTGTTCGAGGTCGAGCTTCACGCGGGAGAAACATTCCACGGCGGTGAGGCGGGTTTGGATGGGGTCATCCGGTTCGAGTTGCGAGAGGGCAAAGACGAAGATGCCGGGATCCATGCTTACGAGGGAGCGGGAGGCGGCCGTGAGAGCGATCAGCCGCAGTGCTTCCTCCGTTTTGCCATCACGGACACGGGTGAGCAGGGCGGCGGTTATATCAGCACCCAGAGGCTTCACGGCGGCGAGCGATTTCGCCGCGGCGAGTGCAGCCAGGACTTCCATAGGTTGCGAGGATGAAAGGGAGGGAATAAGAGCGGCTTCCCAACCGGCAGGGATGGCGGTGGGATGTGAACTGGCGATGGCGCTGAGAACCGTCAGCCTGACCAGTTGAGAAGATTCCGGGGATGACAGAGCCTCGACGATCAGGGCCTGGATGGCGGGATCTTTCGCCAGGCGCGCGAGGTGCAGCGACAGCTCCGCAGAATCGGAATTCGTGAGACCTTTGTCGGTCAGGCGTTGCCGGAGGAACGTGGCGAGGGCAGAACCCCAGTCGGGGTGTCGATCGACGAGCCAGATGGCGGTTTCTTTCAGGAGCGGGTCTTTCGAAGCCAGGAGAGGGGCGACGAAGTTGGGATCGAGTTTGCCGCCGGGCATCTGATCGAGAGCGATCAGGGTGGTGCGGAGGGTGTGGGGATTGGTGGTGTTGAGACCGGCCTGGGTCAGAGCAGGCTGGGCGATTTCGATCAGGGCATACGTGAGGGAATGCTCCAGGATGCGGTCGTTCTTCTGACCGGCCTGTTCGAGGAGCAGGGGAATGGCCTGGGTCGCACCGAGACGTCCGAGCGCTTCCGCAGCGGCACGGCGGTTGTGGAGGTCGGAGTTCTTCAAGACGGTCAGCAGTTGCGGGACGGCAGCGGAGTCGCGGCGGACGCTGACGGCGTGGATGGCAGCCTGGCGGACGGTGGAGTCGTTGTCCGAGAGGCGGGTCCGTACGGCGGACTGGGCGGCTGCGTCGTCGATCCGGGCGAGTGCCCAGACGGCCTGCAGGCGAACGGCGGGGTCGTTGGAGGCCTGCAGGAGTTGGGTCAGTGCGGGAACGGCGGCAGCCCCAAGACGCGAGAGGGTACGACCGGCGCGTTCGACGACGGCGGGGCGAGGATCGGTGAGGAGTTGAGCGAGTTGTTCCGGGGATTGTTGTGCCCAGGGGATCTGCAGGCCACGGGGGTCGGTGACTTTCGGAGCGCCGGTCTTGCGGATGCGATAGACGGCACCGAGCATGTCGGGCTTGGAGAGCTGCGAGGAGGGGCAGCAGAGCTTGTACCATCCGCCGGTATCGAAGACGAGGAGGCTGCCGTCGGCATCATCGAGGACGTCGGTGGGGTGGAAGTCGAGATTGTCGGAGACGAGGAAATCGGAGTCCTGGGATTTGAACGTCGCCCCGTCGGGGGTGAGGGCGTGGCGGGAGATCTTGTGCGGGCTGAACTGGGCAGCGAAGAGGTTATGGCGATACTCGGGGCCGAAGGCGAGGCCGGTGTAGCGAACCAGTCCGGCGGGGGCGGCGGCCCCCATGTGCGAGAGTGTGGGCATCAGATCGCCGGTGCGGGGGTGGCCTTCGATGACGCCGTGGTCTTTGCCATAGACGCCGCCGTAGATGGCGTGGATGAGGCCATCGCGGGTGGTGCCGCGAGAATGGGTGAGGAAGGTGGTGGAGAAGATCCGTTCGCCGCCGGGGGTGAAGACGATTTCGACCGGGTTATCCATCCCGCCGGTCATGACGGGTTCGATCCCGGAGCCATCGGGGCGTGAGCGGAAGAGGTGGGCGGCGCGGGTGACGAAGGGGGTTTTGCCGGGGCGTTCGTAAGTCTGTTCGGCGAAGGCGCCCTTGGCCCAGTAGATCCAGCCATCGAGACCGACGTAGGGACCATGCAGGTCATTTGCGCAGCCGGTGAGAGTTTTGCCCTTGAACCATTCAGTGCGCTGATCGGCGACGCCGTCGCCATCGGTATCGGTGAACTTCCAGATGCTGGGAGGGGCGGCGACGTAGAGGGAACCTGCGTACCACATCGCGCCCTCGGGGAACATGACTTTTTCGGCGTAGACGGTGTGCTTGTCGTAGCGGCCGTCGCCATCGGTGTCTTCGAGACGGACGATGCGGTGGGTGGGGTTCTTGAGCTGCTGGTCGGGCTTGTCGTTGGAACCGGAGGAATCGGCGATGTAGAGGCGGCCTTGTTCGTCGAAGTCGGCATGGACGGGACGATCGACAAGGGGAGCGGTGGCGGCGAGGTCGATTTCAAAGCCGAGGGGGAGGGTGAAGGTCTGGCCGTTGAGTTTGACGTTGTGGGTTCCGGGGGGCTGATGGTGTGCCGCGGGTTGCGATTGATCGGCGGCGTGCGTGAAAGGGGAAGCGAAGAGGAAACCAGTCAGCAGAACGATCCAGCGCATGAGAACCCTCGCGACGTTGATGCCCAGAGGAGAGATTCACAAGAAATCACGGTGAATCTATTGTGTCGCGAGGGAGGGGGAAATGCGAGGAATTCGGAGGGAGAATCGGGCTACGGTAAGGTTATTTCGACTTGCGGGTGCGGGGGGTAGTGGAGGGGACTTTGTCGGCGAGTTTGCGGCCGGCTTTGGTGGAGGGGGCACTCTTGAGGGGATCGGCGGAGCCGGCAAGAGGATCGCCTGAGGAGATTTGCGCCAGCCGCGCGGTGGCCTGTCGCACATAGTCGGCGGAGATGTCGAAGCCAAGGTAATGGCGTCCGAGTTTCTTGGCGGTGCAGAGAGTGGTGCCGCTGCCGGCGAAGGGATCGAGAACGGTTTCACCCGGATGAGAGCAGCAGTTGATGATGCGTCCCAGGAGTTGCTCGGGCATCTGGCAGCCGTGCCAGCCGCTGCGTTCGGCGAAGGTGCCATTCACGCGGGGGAAGTACCAGGTGTCTTCGTCCGCGGAGAAACTTTCGGGGATATCCTGAGGACGAAGGATCCAGGTGTCATCGGGGAGGCGACCGGTGGGATTGGCGCGTTTGTCAGCGTAGACGAGCTGGCGGGCGGAGGGGACGGCGATCGGTTCCTTGTTGAAGGTGAACTTTTTGGGGTCTTTCACCATGTGGAACAGATGGGCGTGGGAGCGGCTGAACTTGAGTTTGCAGTTCACGCCGAAGGTGTAGTACCAGATGACCCAACTACGGCAGACGAGCCCCTGATCCTGGAGGAGCAATTTCAATTCGGCGGCGTATTCATCGCCGATAGCGAGCCAGAAGGTGCCATCGGGCTTCAAGAGGCGGATGACGCCGGCGGTCCACTGTTTGCACCAGTCGAGGTACTGCTTGTAGCCGAGCTTGTCCTCGTAGACATCGTAGTCATAGCCGATGTTGAAGGGGGGATCAGCAAAGGCGAGGTCGACCGAACCGGCGGGAAGCTTCTGCATCCCCTCGATGCAATCGACGTGTTTGAGCGTATCGAGTTTGGGCATGGGCATCCGTTCCGTGTGCGACACTCTGGTCGTGTCTCTTTGCGAATCAGCCCTGGACGATGGGGTTGGTGAGTGTGCCGATGCCGGTGATGGTGATGGAGACGAGGTCTCCGGCGGCGAGGGTGAAGTCATCCGGGGGGACGATTCCGGTCCCGGTGAGGAGGATGACGCCGTTGGGGAAGAGGTTGTCTTTCCCCAACCAGGAGATGAGGTCTTCAAAGGTGCGGGCCATCTGGCCGAGGTCGGTCTGCCCCTTAAAGACATCTTCGCGACCGCGGTTGATGACGAGTTCGATCTTGGTGTTGGGGCGGTCGAGTTTCTTTTCGGGGATGAGGACGCAGGGGCCTAAGCCACAGCATTCCTTGTAGAGCTTGGCCTGGGGGAGGTAGAGGGGGTTTTCCCCTTCGATGTCCCGGGCGGACATGTCATTGCCGATGGTGTAGGCGACGAGTCGCAGATCGGGGCTGATGATGAGGGCGAATTCCGGTTCGGGGACGGACCACTCGGTATCGGCCCGGATGCGGAGAGGCTGGTGAGGGCCGCTGACCCGGTTGGGGGTGGCCTTGAAGAAGAGCTCGGGGCGGGGGGCGGTGTAGACCTTGTCGTAGTGGGAGGCGCCAGCCTTGGATTCCTCCATGCGTGCGACCTGGCTCCGCTTGTAGGTCACTCCGGCGGCCCAGACCTCCTGGCGATCGAGCGGGGGGAGGATGGTGACATCGGAAGGGGTGAGGGGCTCGGCCTGCTGGTCGATCAGATATTTCGCCAGCCCGAGGGGATCGGGGGAGTGCAAGAGTTCGGAGAGATTGCGGCAGTCGTCCACCTGGGTGAGATCGAGCATGCGCAACTGATTGTTCTCTTCCCAGACGGCAATACGGACGTCGCTGTCGGGAAGTTGAACCTTGGCCAGCCTCATGAAGGATTCCTCTTTCTGTTCTGAAGCGCGGTCAGGAGAGCCTCCATATCCTCCGGCAAGGGGGCCTCAAAAATCAAGCGTTGGCGGCTGACGGGATGGGTCAATTCCAGGCGAAACGCGTGGAGCGCCTGACGATTGATCCAACCCTTAGCCACATCATCGGTTGCCACAGTGTTTGCGGCCCCGGCGGAGGCATCGATTTCGGCCTCTAGATCTTCTTCCGGCTCTTCGGTTGGCGGCGGTGGGCCGAGAATGGCTCCGGGGGTCTGTCCGCCGTAGAGAGTGTCGGAAACGATGGGATGCCCGAGGAAGGCCATGTGGACGCGGAGTTGATGGGTGCGGCCTGTTTTGGGAAGGAGGCGGACGTATGTGAAGCCGTCGAAGCGTTCGAGAGTTTCGTAGAAGGTGGTGGCTTCGCGGGCGTTGCCACCCGGTTCGCAGACGGACATCTTCTGGCGGTTCTTGGGATGGACTCTCATGAAGGTTTCGATGTAGTCGCTGTCCCGCTCGAGGACCTTGTGGACGATAGCGCGGTATTCCTTCACGACCTCGCGACGCTCGAACTGGCCACTGAGGCGATGGTGGACCTGATTGTTCTTGGCGATGACGATGACGCCGGTGGTGTCCTTGTCGAGGCGATGGACGATGCCGGGGCGGAGCTGGCCGGCGGCGTCCGAGAGTTGATCGAAGTGAAACTGGAGGGCGCCTGCGAGAGTGCCGCGATAGTTCCCTTTGCCCGGGTGGACGATGATGCCCGCCTGTTTGTTGAGGACGACCATGTGTTCGTCTTCAAAGATAACCTGCAGAGGGATGTCTTCGGGGGGGAGCGTTTCGTCGGGTGTTTCCGGAAGGCGGACGGTGACGACGTCGTTGACGCGGAGGCGCTTGGAAGTCTTGACGGGGAGGCCGTTGACGAGGACACCTTTTTGCTCGATGGCTTTCTGCAGGAGAGCGCGGCTGTAGTTGCCGAAGGTGCGGCTGAGAAAGTGATCGACTCTCCAGCCGTGGGCGCGGGCTTCAACGATCAGTGTGAGGGGATCGTTGGATGCGGACATAGTCAGCTATTGCTTCGTTGATCGTTACTGTCACGAGCTCCGCGATTCGTCAGAGTCAAACGGACGCATGCCCGCCCTGAGGGCCGGAGCAGTTGAACTGGAACCCGTCGCTACCGCTCCGGGCTAGTTTGATCGAATACGGGATCGATTGTCGAATGAAATCCCACACGCTGAAAAGCTGGGTCTCGACCCAGCCTACGGGACTATTTGGCGGCGGGCTTGGGTGCGTCAGGCTTTTTCGCGTCTGTTTTGGGAGCGTCGGCCTTGGGAGGAGCGGCGGCGGGCTTCTCCGGGGTTTTCGCAGGAGCCTTTTCGGGTGCTTTTTCGGCTGCGGGCTTGGCATCGAGGGGCTTGTCGTCCGGCTTCTTATCCCCGGTCTTGTCCGCGGGTTTTTCGTCGGTCGGAGGGGGCGGGGGAGCGGGCAAGCCACCGAGGGCTCCCGGCGAGGGGATGCTCATGCCGGCGCCGGGGGCCTGGTTGTC
Source organism: Planctomycetales bacterium (assembly GCA_046349635.1). Classification (GTDB taxonomy): domain Bacteria; phylum Planctomycetota; class Planctomycetia; order Planctomycetales; family Planctomycetaceae; genus JAXMBX01. The sequence continues at coordinate 17,192 of JAXMBX010000032.1, read as the reverse complement.
CTGCGGCTTGGGCTGTTCCGGGGGCTTGGGGTTCTGCTTGTGGAACCAGGCGTAGAAAGCCTGAGTGGAGCTTTTCTTGAGATCGGCGATGCGGCCTTCGGCGTGCTTTTTGTAGACAGTGTCGGGGAACTTCGCGAGGAGTTCCTGATAGGCCTTGATGGCGGGTTCGGTGTCGCCACTGGAGGAGGCTTCGATGCACTTGGCAAGCCCCATGTAGGCCTGTTCGCGGGCGAGCGCGGGGGTGTCGGAAGCATCGACCAGGGCCTGATACTGCTCGCGAGCACGTTTCAGGGAGGCGTTTGATTCTTCGCGATTCGTGAACGAGGCCTTGAGGGCACCCTGGAGATAGCTCTCGGCGGCCTGCAGGCGTGCCCAGGCAGCGGCGGTGGAGCTGGGATACTTGGCGGGGATGTCGGTGAACTCTTCCGGCGTGCGGGCGGAGGTGAGTTCGGTCCAGGCGCTCCCTTCGGTCACGGCGCGGGAACGGCTGATGTACATCCAGACGGCCATGGCGGCGAGGATGACAACCGCAGTCCAGAGGATCTGGTTGTAGTACTTATCGAACAGGAACATGAGCCGAACGCCCATGTGGGTGAGTTCGTTTTCCTGCAGTCTGTGTCGTTCTTCGCTTTTCATGGCAGCTATCGAAAGAAAAGTGGGGATTGTTTCCGTTAAAAAACCGCGCGACAAAGAGAGAGGGAGACCGTCAGCCCGGGTGGGAAAACGATCTCCGCTGGCGACCGTTCGCCGCAAACGGCGAATTGCATCGTAACTGTTCTGGGAATCAAGAGATGCGCTGACGGCTGGGGATCGAGTCTAGCGGGGAGGGCGGAGAGCGTCAAGAGAGGTGGAGTTTTTCGATTTTGCGAGCTGGCGGAGGTTCCGCTGAGAGATTGCGGGGTAGGAAAGAGAGGGAGTTTCGGGGCTGTTTTCCAGTCAACGGGACTTGCCGTATGAGTCCCTGAATCTCCCCCTGAACGGCAAACTTTGGTCAATCGGCGAAACCGGGGGAAGTCGATCAATCGGGAAAGGGGAATTTTATCGTGCGCGGGGGTGTATCGGACGATCCGCGTCGAGTGAACACATGCCTGCCCTGCCAGTACGTGGCGATGTAGGCCTGCCACCCGATGCGTGAGTATCGGACGATCCACGTGAAATGCACACATGCCCACCCTGCACCTTTGGTGCGAAGTGGGCATGCCACCCGGAACAGGACAGGCAGATACAAACGTTCCGGCAGTCATTTTCAGGCGAAGAAGGGGATGCGGCTGTGAGGCAGGGGGCGCTAGTCATCGCGATCCTGACACTCTGCACGGGTTGTCAGGTGACGACCCAGTCGGGGATGTACCGGGCCTATTTCGGCTGGCGGGCCTTCATGGAACCGAACGTGGTCTACGAGCGGTATGCGCTGAGCGAGAAGCAGCCGAGCCTGTGGGGTAAGGAACTCCGCTGGCATCATCTGAAGTGGCATGACCAGAACTACAAGGATCCGCGGTATATCAATACGCCCGTGCCGGCGGTGAGCCAGCGGACGGTGCCGGCGGAAGAACTGGCGAAACAATCGTCGCAGAAACTGCCCCCGCCGGAGGAACCGCGTTCGGAGAAGCGGGTCCCGGAACCGCAGGACGATATTCCGGACGTGCTGAAAGCCCCGGCGTCGGATGAAGGAATGCCCCCGGCCGAACCACCCGCCAAACCGAAGGAGGGGCCGATTGCGGGGAACCTCGATCGGACGGTGACGTCGAAAGGGAAGGGGCTCGGCGAGAAAGTGGGGGACGAGTCCCCCACTGCAATCCCGCGAAGAGATCGCAGGGAGGAACTCCCCGGACTGATCGGGCCGGAACTGTCCGCACCCAAGACTTCGAAGTCGGATGCCCAGGCGGCGGAGACGAAGCCGGAAACGAAATCCGCATCGACGTCGGGGGCATCGGGGTGGATCAAGGAGCATGCGACGGCGGTCTGGAAGTCGGACAGGCTGACGAACGCGATGCGCGGTGGACGGGGAAAGAGAGTCTCGCACGCGAAGCCGAGTGAGAGTGCAGCGGAAGAAGCGGAGTAGGTGGCAGCTCTTGGCTACTCACGCCAAACGCGCACATGCCCACCCTGCCACTGCGTGGCGAAGTGGGCATGCCACCCAAAACCGGATTCAAGAATCCGGGCCACCCTGCGAGCCTCGAACACAGATCAGCGACGCTTGGAGCGCCCCCTCACCCTGCCCTCTCCCTCGGGGGGGAGAGGGTAAAACTCGCCGCGACCCATGATCTGTTGAAGCCCGCGTCAGGCGAGGCCTGACCTAAAAATCTATGCCACGCACAACGTGAGTCGATTAGATCAGGCCTTGAGAGTGCAGAAAGTCGTGGAGGAGTTGTTCGGGGAAGAGGGCGAAGGACCATTCGCGGTTGGCGAGGACTTCATTGGCCTGGAGTTGGCGAGTGACTTCCTCCCAGCGGGGACGTTCCGAGCGATCAAACTCTGCTTTCACGCGCGGGGTAATGAGGGCGCGCAGTTCGTGCAGTTCCCGATGCAGTTCGCGGCGGCGTAATTTGTGCCGTGCGGAATGCGGATCGCGCTGCAGGGAATCCAATTCGGACTTGAGGGACTGGAGCTTTTGCAGCAGTTCCGGTTCCAACCCGGCGGAAGAAGCGATTTCACATTGCTCGGGGGACCAGTGCAACAGATGCTCCTCCCGCGCGAAGTGCTCCGCGTCCCGGGGCGTGACGGGGAAGGGATTCAACGGGAGGAACAAAGAGGCGGAGAGGGTGACATATCCGGGGGCGGAGATGTGGAAGAATCTCGCGATCAGGCGGTCGGTCATTTCGTCATATTTTGAACCGCCGATGCCGTGCAGGAAGAGGTCGCCGAGGAACAGCCGCGAGTAGAGGGTGGTGGTCAATGCGCGGGTGCGAAGCCGGACACCGGATTTCTGCCAGGCCTGGAGTTGTTCGATAGCGGGACGAGGATCGCCATTCACCGGGAACTGCAACCTGAGCAGTTCGTCGGTTTCATCGGAGAGGATGATTTCCGCGCCCTGTCGTTGTGCGAACAGGGGGCGGCGGCGAGTTTCTCCCGGGAGCCAGACACGGAAGGGGGCTTCGATACGCTCCCCAAGCTGTCGCAGGCCGGGGACGGGGTGAGTCTGACTACGAAGATGATTGACGCGACGATACTCGGCGAGGATGTCGTTGTAGGTCTGCTGGAAGCGGGGGAGTTCGTTCAGGATGGTGAGGAGGAACCACAAGAACGGTTCGGTCTGACACAGGCTGCTGATGGGGAGTTCCAGATTCCTGTTTCCCCAGCGGCGTTCCAGAGAGTTCCGGGCAGCGGTCAGCAGGTCCGCCAGTCTATCGGTTCGCTGCGAAAGTTTCAGAGCGTCCGGCCAGAGTGATTCCAGGAGCGGCGAGAAACCCCAGGGGGCGAGGGCCTGCGCGACGCGTTGGGGGAACGTGCGAAACAGTTCCCGATCCTGCAGGTGCATTTCTTCCCAGGGGCGCTGGGAGCGGCGGGTATCAAACTCGCAGGTTGCGAACGTGGGCTTGCCGTGAGGAGGAGCGGGGAGGCGGAGCGCGGTGGAGCTGCACATGTCGCTCTCCACCACGAGGTTCAAACCGACTCCCTGGGATTCGCGTGCGAGGCGGCCGGCGACGAAGTTCTTGAACCAGACGCCGACGTGAAACAACTGCGGTTGATGCCCGCTGAGGACGAGGGGGGCCTGGCTGAGTGAATCAAAATCGCTGCAGGCGGCACAAGAAGAGAGATTCACCCACTGGGAGGTATAGGCATGGGCGGCTTGCAAAGCGGTCCGCCGAGCGGCCTGTCGCAGTTCCGCGAAGGATCGGCCGAGCAGGGTCGTTTCCACGGACTGGAACAGCGCCCGGTTCTTCAGCAGGAGTTCTGCCGCCTCAGGTAATTCCGGCGAGATGAGGAGGGCGCGGTCGGCGCGCGGGACGACCCAATGCTTTTGTTCCCAGAGGGATTCCAAAACAGGAGCGGCGCCGGTCTCGGAGGAGGGGGTGAGTGTGGTCATGGCTAAGGTGCAGCCGCCGAGTCAAGATCCGGGACGGAGGCCCCGCATTCAGAAGGGGGGCTCAGTCCGTGAATCCAGCACATCCCGTTCCTTCAGGATGCGAACAACAGGTGGCGTGATTCGGAGCGACATGGTTCCGGGCTTCGGGGGGAAGCTCCTTACAGGCGGCGGTCATTTCGCGTTGCAGAACTTCGCGATAGTGCTTGAGGCGGAACTCGGCATCATCGAGGGAGCCCCCGAAGGAACGCTTCTCATCAAGATAAATGAGGGGGACGGGGAACTCGACAATGGAGAGGCCGAGCGCGACTGACTGCACCCAGAACTGGAGTGGCATGGCGTAGCCGAGTTCGGTGATGTGGATGTTCTTCAACGCAGAGACGCGATACGCCTTGAAGCCGCAGAAGCCATCGGTCAAGCGGAGGCCGAGTTGCTGATTGAGTTCGGCGGTGATTGTCGCATTGATTTTGCGGCGGGCTTCGGGAGGGGTCGAGTCTCCGGCGAAGGTTTTCAAATAGCGGCTGCCGGAAACGATGTCGAATTCGCAACCGTCACGATTCAGCGCGGCGGCGAGAGCGGGAATCAGTTCGGGCTGATGCTGGCCGTCGCAGTCGATCGTCACCAGGACTTCGAACCCGTGATCCTGGGCATATTGAAACGCTGAGCGCAGCGCGGCGCCGTAGCCCTGGTTTTTCGTGTGAGTGAGAATGTGCAGGTTGGGAATGAGCGCGGAGAGGCGTTCGAGTTCGGCGGCGGTTCCATCGGAAGAACCATCGTTGACGACGAGGATCTCCGGAGAATATTTCGCGACCTGCCTGAGGACAGGTTCGAGATGCTGCGCTTCGTTATAGACCGGCAAGGCGGTCAGGATTCCGGGAGACATGACATTCCCTTCCGATCAGTCTGCGACGCGTATTCCGAGCGCGACTGGGACGCACAACATCAAGACAGGTTCGAATTAACGTCAAGACGCCGGGGGGTTGCAAAGTTGCGTTTCCCGGTCCAAGTCGCTTCTCATTCTAGAGGGGAAGGGGGGCAAGACAATCGGGATGAACGGCCACAGGGGGGCTGCGGGTCGTAACCTTTTTCCAGCACGTTATAACCGGAGTCTTTATGTCCAATTTTTTCGGGATCGGCGGGGGTTATCCGCCTCGGGAACGGGGGAGGGCGGCTTTGCATGTTGGCGAACGCAAGTTTATAACTAGAGCCGTCACGGCTGTGGTGTCGCGGCAAAGTCGAAAGATTTTCCAAGCCCCCTGCCGTGATAGACGCTGGTCCTCAATGGTCAGCGGTCTCGACAGACCGGGTCAGTCCGTTCTGACCCGGGTCGCAAGCTACTTTGCGTCCGCCCGCTGAATTGCAGGGCGGGACGTTCGACCGAAAACTTCGAGGAGACCTCAATCATGGCTTACACACTCCCGCCGCTGCCTTACGCCTACAACGCGCTCGATGCTTACATCGATACGCAGACGATGGAAATCCACCACACCAAGCACCACCAGGCCTACATCAACAATGTGAACACGGCTTTGGAAGGACATCCCGCGCTGGCGGCGAAGTCTGTCGAAGATCTGATCAGCGACCTGGCCGCGGTGCCGGAAGCGATCCGGATGGTGGTCCGGAACAACGGCGGCGGGCACGCGAATCACTCGCTGTTCTGGACGGTGATCGGCCCGAGCGCCGGCGGCGAGCCGACGGGTGACCTGGGACAGGCGATCACCAAGGACATCGGCAGCTTCGCGGTGTTCAAGGAACAGTTCACGAAGGCTGCAACGACTCGTTTCGGAAGCGGCTGGGCGTGGTTGTCGTTTGATCCCAAGGCGGGGAAGCTGATCGTCGAGAGCACCCCGAACCAGGACAGCCCGTTGTCCGAGGGCCGGAAGCCGCTGCTGGGGATCGACGTGTGGGAACACGCTTACTACCTGAAGTACCAGAACCGCCGTCCGGATTACATCAACGCGTTTTACAACGTGATCAACTGGGGCAAGGTTGCGGAAAACTATGCCAAGGTGAAGTAATCCGCCGGGATCAGGGATCTGCGCGATCAAGCAGGTTTCAGAAGACCAGTGAAACGAGGGGGAACCAAACGGTTCCCCCTTTTTTATTGGAGAGGCAAGTTGATCCGGTCGAAGGTGAACAGATGACGTTGCATTGAGGGAAGGGGGGAAGGGACATGGACGTCCGGAAACGAATCCATCTGGGGATGCTGGGACTGGGGCTGATGCTGCCGGGGGCGGTTTCCTGCGGCTGTTTGAATCCGAACTATGCGTACGTGACCCCGCCGGGATTCAGCAGCACGGCGCATCGCATCAAAATGCAACAGGTCCAGCAGAATATGCTGGCATCGCACGAGAAGAGCGGCCATCACCACCAGTCGACGTCACCCGCCCCCGCGGGGACCGCGAGCATGACTGCCGCAACACCTGAAAAAGGGCACTGGTGGGACCATTGGCCCAAAGGGCCGATCTCGATCGGGCCTGCGATCTCCACGAAGCCTGAGGCTGGTGGTGGAGAGAAATCGACGGTGGCGGCGGAGCCGAGTTCGCCGACGACGTGAGGCGGCGCGCGGGGGGCTTACACGTTGGAGGGGCTTGCTGCGCTCGTCCCCGGCCAACTGGTGTCAAGCGCGTCCATGCCTACCCTGCCACTGAGTGGCGATGTAGGCATGCCACCCAAAATACCTGACAAATAAGCGTAGACGATCTACTACAAAAATACAGATCCGTTGCGTCTGATCTACTGGACGATGCGGAAGACCTGATAGTCGGGGAAGGCGGGGTCTTCGGCGTGGACGCGGGCGTAGCGGGGGTCGCGTGCGAGCCATTCTTCGAGCAGCAAGGTCTTGGCTCGTTCCTTGCCTCCCAGGATGACGTATTTGACCGGCTGGGACTTCAGCCATTCGTAGGCTTCCTGGGGATTCTGAGGCATTACGCGGAACTCGGCATCGGCGTAGTAGCCGATGCGGCGGAGCGATTCGAGGCCGGTCATGCTGAGGGGCTTTTCGGGGGCAGTCCGCAGGAGGATGCCGAGTGCTTTCTGCTGGGTCTTGCCGAAATCGTTCCGCGGGGCACTATGCACGATGCCTGCGGTGACGAGCACGACGCACAGGCCGGTGATCAGGGGACGGTACAGGTTCAGCTTGCCGCGACGTTCCAGGCCCACATGGATCCAACGGGTGATTTCCAGAATTCCGATTGCAGACCAAGGGAATAAGAACGGAATCAGACAGAAGAGGTAGCGAGGTTCGAGGACGTTCTCCGTCGCAAGATGGAAGAAGAACAGCCCGACCAGGGAGATGGAGAGGAGCAGCAGGGGCCAATCCCGCGCGGCGACCCAGTTTGTGCGGTAGGTCGCGAGACCGACGGCGAACCAGATCAGAACGGGGACGAGAATTCCCTGAATGAGGCGAATGATAAAATGCGCGATGTAGATCGCCTCGCGATGATCATCCGCGAGGAGAACAAACCGCTGCAGACGGTATTGAACGGGATCGGCGACTCCGTCCGAATTCCAGACGGGAAGGGATTTCGCTAACTGGCGAACGGTCGTGGGAACCGGTGGCGAGGCGGCTTCATGAGAGACCTGAACGACAGGAGAAGTCTCCGCGGAGGCGAGCTTCACCGGCTCTTGCTCCGGGTTTTTCTGTGGTGTGGGGAGGAGAGCGGGGGGGGTGCCGTGCTGATCGAGCAGAGGAGGCGCGCTGGGCGCGGAGGATTTCGCGAAGGTGTTCACGACGAGTTGGGCGAGGTGATAGAAACGTCCCAATCCCAAGAGCGGTTTGCCGGCGGGAAGGAGGGTCATATTCAACGTCAGAACCAGGGCGGGGAAGACGGCACAGGCGAGTCCCGCACCGGTCCAGCGCCAGACCGTACGCCGGGTCGGGATACGGAACCAACTGCTGACGTGTGAGGGCTCTATTTTCCAGGCGGACCAGAGCAGGACGAGGGGAAAGAGGGCTGCGCCTTCGATGCGGGTTAAGGTCGCGGCGGTGGCGAGGACGCCCCCCAGCAGATAGAGAATCCAGGAGGCGCGTTGCACCGCTTCCCAGAGGATCCAGACGGCGGTGAGCATCAGGAACCAGTAGAGGCCTTCGCGCATGACATCCGCGCTGGTGCGAATCAGAATCGGGTGCAGGGCATACATCCAGGCGGTGATTTGCGCGACGCGCAGTCCGAAGGCGGAACGGGCCCAGAAGTAAAGGGGGAGGACCGCCAGGCCGGCGGGAATGGCGCAGAGCAACTGGCCGGAGAATTCATAGCTGAAGCCGGTGAGACGGGTCAGCAGTGTAATGAGCGGGGGATAAGGATTGAGGAGAAACCAGTCGGCGGCGGCGGTGAGCCAGTAGCCATCGTTAATTTTCCGGGCGAGGAGACAATAAAAGTATCCATCGCGGGAGATCATTTCGATGCGGGAGATACTCCAGAGGCGGAGCGCCAACGAAACGAACAGCAACGCGGGGACGAAGCCCCACGAGAACAGGACCGACTGCCAACGGGAGCCGACCGTGGAGGAGGCGCGTTCCTCACTGCGCGGCGGGGGCTGTGTGAATTCCTGATGTGCGAGCGGCTGCATTCCGTTGCGTTTCCTCGTCTCGACCGATCATGTTCGTCCATGCCTACCCTGCCACTCCGTGGCGATGTCGACATGCCACCCACTCAGGTCCACTGGGTGATGATCGGGCGGGGAAATGTATCTCAGGGGACTGCTCGCTGAAAGACCAATTTCAGCGACAAACCCTGTTGATAAAAGGACTTTAATGTCTCTCTAAAGACGAGCTAGTGCATTGCACATCCGCGTCGCGTCGAAAACTATTGCTTTTCCTGAGTTTTTCGCCGCGACAGACGCTGCGGATCAATTCAACGTAATTTAGTGCACAGCACTTTTGTGTCGCGTCGCAATCTAGCGTTTTTCCCGAGTTTTTCGCCGCGACAGACGCTGTCCATCAATTCAAGCGCGTTTGATACGAAGGTTTCGAACTGGATGACGGAAGAATGATTCTGCAGTCCCAGGAACCGGAGAGTTGTCGTAAGTTGAGCAGCGGATAGCCGTTGGCATCGGCGTCGATCACCGAACGCCGTTGTGCCAGACCCGGTAGTGCTGGCCGGAAACGTCGGCTTCAAAGGTACCCACTCCCCGGCGGGGCGTGAGACATGAGGCCTGGCTCCTACGATGTCGTAGACCGAGGCGGAGTACTGGTAGTCCTTGAGGTTGCGATATTGCTCATCGGCGTCATCCAGAAGCTGGATTCCAGGCTGCGGGGGAAGCGTGTCGTTAGCGCGGTGATGGTTTCCATCGGGAGGGACTCGAACATACAGGCCGCTGTTCCCCCCTTGTTCAACAGGTACTCAAACTTCAGATGGAAGCTCTCGTAGGGCAGCTTGAGCGGAGCCAGGGCCTTTCGTGCCGGAGCAAGTAATCGTTCCGTCCTTGACTGACCAGATCCTGTCCAGTGAGCCTCCCGAAGAATCCCACTGGGAGAGATCACGTCCGTTGAAGAGGCTGCGAAAGCCGGGTTCTTCCAGTTCCACGCGGTAAACACCGACGGTGCCTCCAGCAGTGGGCTCAAACGCCAGAGAAAGCCGATACGGTCAAACAGATCGAAACTGATCGGAAATAACTGCTTCGAGAGGACTTGCCTGGGCATTGACCATCTGGATTTCCAGATCTTTGCTTCGGAAAATAGACGGCGAGCTGTTCTGATTGTCCTTCCGGCAGGAGCAGAAGAGAATGGGGAAGGCCTGATGCCAGCAAATGCTCCCCTTCCGTTTTGAAAAGGGTCAGCGTCAGTGGAATCGACTTGCAGGTCATCCCTGCCGCCTGAAGTCGAAGGATAACGTTGCCTGGGGGAGAGACGGTGGCGACGGTGATTTCATCCTGAGACGAACGGCAGAGGATTTTTCCCCCGCGATAAGTGAAGCGGAGTTTTGCCGGGAGCGCGGCGGATTGCATTTGTCCGTTTACAAACAGGATGGTGGAGGTGCCTGTGGGTTCCGCCGCGGTGGAGGCTGTTGCCGGGGTGAGAACCCCCCAGGAGAGAGCGAGGAACAGAAGGGGACGAAAGGAAAATCAGCATCTGGAGGCTCCTGCGAGCGTGTCAAAAGTCGTCTTTTCGGGGACAGGGACTAGGGTGATCTCATCGGCGTCACTGATTGCCAGCAGGCCCGCTCAACGCACAGCGTTTTTGTGTCGCGTCAAGATCAACGATTTCTCCCTGTTTTTGATCATGACAGACGCTGATGATCTCACCTCCGTCGATTGACCTCCGCACTGTGAAATCCACGCTGTAAAATCTGGATCGCCTGCCCAATGAGGCGTTTGGGTGACGGATCGGAGGATTTTATGAGCGTCGGCCTGAGCTGGCCTGATACATTTTGTTGGCATCGATCGCCGGTGCAGCGAATCGGAATCTGTCTGAAACGAATCAGCGCGTGGTGACCAGGGTTCGGTAGAACCTGCGGACCACAGCCAGGACCGGATGGCGGACCGGGACGTGGGGACGCTTGGAGGCGGGATCGTCCGCAGATCGGGATGCGGATGGGCGGTTGCCTTGCTGATTTGCCGCCTGAAGAGCAACAGGCATGAGCAGGGAAGAACCCGGAGGGGACGAGGCAGCGGCTGAAGAGAACGGGGGCGAGCCCGGAGCCAGGATGTGGACCACGAGCTGGGTACGAGCCTCGATCTGGAAGCGTGACGGGTGGTTTTACCGACGATGTAGGCATGCCACCCACCGAGAATCCGGGGCACACAGAATTTCAGTTACTTCTTGGAACCGCCGAGGAAGCTGAAGAGGCTTTTGCGCTGTTGCTTCTTGGCGTCTTCGGCTTCGGTCTTTTCCGCTTCGGTCTGGCCAAGCTGCTGGGCAATCTGCTCGATGGCGCGCGTGATCTTGGCCCGCGGGGCCTGGATGCAGAGTGGAACGCCGTTGTTGCGGGCTTCCACCATCACCGAATATTCGTTGGGGATCTGCCAGGCGATTTCGCGGCCAATGGTTTCGAGGGCCTTGGTCAGGCTGATCTGGGATTCTTCCAGGCCCATGCGGTTGACGACGACCTTGATCTTGGGGGACAGGCCTTCGATATGATCGAAGTATTGTCCCAGGCGGACGACGTTTCGCAGACAGGGGAGGTCGAGTTGCGTGACGAGGAGGATGGTGTCCGAAACGGTCATGGCGGCGATGTCGAGGCTGAGGTAGCACTTGCTGACATCGATGACCATGTGCGTGAAGGTGGCCTTGAGAAGCGCGATCACGCGGCGGAGCTGGTCGCCGGTCATCCGTCCCTTGTCCTCCAGTTGCACGGGTCGCGGGAGGAGGAACACGCCGCAATCGTGGCGCGTCAAGGAGCGTTTGAGGAGTGAATAGTCGAGACGGGAGATGTTTTCGGCGACGTCCTGGATGGTGTAATCCGGGATGATATCGAGCCAGACGTCCGCATCACCGAGCGCAAAATCGAGATCGATGACGACGACACTGTTGTTTGGATTCTGGGCGAGCATGCAGGCGATGTTGATCGCGAGCGAGGTGCATCCGACGCCTCCCCCGGCCCCCGCGACGGTGGTCACGTGGCAGGATCGGGCCTGACCATCACCGCCGGCACCTCCCTTGGTCTGCTTCAAACGATCGAGGGCGGCGACGAAGTCCTCGAGCTTGAGCGGATAGCTGAGGAATTCCTTGGCCCCATTGCGGATCGCCTGCAGGATGAGGCTCCCTTCCTGGCTGCTGCTGATGACCAGCACGTGACAGGCGGGATATTCCTGGCTGATCCGGGCGACGAGGGCGAGGGCCGCGGTGGTGTCCGAATCGAGGGAGATGAGGGCGATTTCGGGCTGGGTTTGCGAAATGACGTCGTAGAAGGAGTCGTAGCGGGAGCACTCCGCTTCCAGCCACATCATGTCCAGTCCCAGCAGCAGATTCTTCAGGATGGCGCGAGAAGAATCGCGGGGATCAACGATTGCCAGACGAAAAACTCTCTGCATGACGTATACCTGACTTTGCTGACTCTGAAGCGAGTTTCAACACATGTGGCCGATTCGAGCCGGCGCTTTTAAGAAGACTATTTGCGAACCTTGGTGGAACTGCCGGACTTACTGGAGGACTCTTCGGTACCTTCCTCGGGTCCGATCAAACCGGGAAGAGTTTGACGACGGACAGAGGTGGAGCTGCGAGAACTGCGTGAGCTTTCGGGCTGCCAGATTTCGGAGTTGTAGCTGGTTTGACGAATCCTGCCGGCCGGGCGTCGAGCGGCGGATTCGGGGGCCTTCACCGGTTCATCCGGGGAGAGTCCTTCCGGACTCTTCCCAGTGGTCGGAGTCGGGGCTTTCCTGCCGGAATCCTGAGGAGCAGGGAGCGCGCCATCCGCAGGAGGAGCCGGTTGCGGCGGGATGCCCATTCCCTGATAGGCAGGGGTGGGGCTCATTGGAGTGAAGTCCGCATCCACACCGGGAATTCCGGGATGATTGCAATTGCCACCGTAGCAGTCGTCGCCGGTCTTGGGGACTTCGAGGAAGCCCTTCCAATACAGTTCCTTATCGGTGGGTGAGGTGGTCAACATGCCTGGGCCGTCGGCGGGAACCTGGTTAGAATCCATGGGTGCCACGAGGTCGGGGGTCACGAGGATCAAGAGTTCGCTTTCGGCTTCGGCGACGCTGACGCGGCGGAAGGCCGCCCCGATCCAGGGCATGTCGCCCAGGTAGGGAATCGAGAACCGCTGGTTCGAAGCCTGGTTGTTGATCAAACCGGCAATGGCCAGAGTTTGACCGAAGTTCATTTCGACCTGCGTCTGAACGCGGCGGGTTTTCAAAGCGGGGACAGTGTTGCCGTTCAGCGTGACGGAGTTGGTGGTATCCTTGTCGCTGACTTCGGGTTCGATATCGAGCCGCAAGCGGCCGGCACCGAGGATGTACGGGACGAACTTCAACTGAACGCCGTACTGTTTGTACTGAACGCTGACCGTACCGAGCGACTGGGGAACGAGAATGGGAAACTCACCCCCGGAGAGGAAGTCCGCCTGGCGGCCGTTGACGGTGACGAGCTGCGGTTCGGCGAGAACCTTCAGGAGGTTTTCGGTCTTGAGTGCTTCGAGGAAACCCTGGAAGACGAAGTCGTCTGTCGCGAGACCGAAGGACAAGGTCGAACCGGTGAGCGCGCTGGCAACCTGTTCGGCGGCGACCGGGCCGCCAAATGGAACGGCGAGGGACTTGAGCGGGGTCAACGCACCGGGGGTGCTGATCAAATAACCTTGCTCACCCAGGGCGAAGAAGTTGAAGCCCATCTGACGGATCTTACCGCGCTGGACTTCCATCACCTTGGCCTTCAAGGCGATCTGCTGCACGCCGATGACCTTGATGTTGTTGAGCACCTTGGAGTGATACTGCTCTGCGATTTCAATGATGGGATTGACGTCCTCGGGACGGTTCACCCAGCCGGTGAGGAGGACCGATTCCTTAATTTTGGCGGCCCGAATGGAGGATTCGGGGAAGTGCTGGCGGATGAGGGATTCCAGAGCCCGGACGTCCCCCATGACGCTGACTTCGACCTTGAACATGGCGTTGTTCACGTCGGTGAGGATGATGGTGGTCAGACCGGGCGAGAGGGCTTGGACGCGGATCTGATTGGCAACGCCGTTGATCGGAGCGACGGTGACGATGCCCTTGTCCCCTTCGTCGACCCACTGGATCCGATTTTTGAGCTGGATGATCCGGCTTGTATTTTCGTACAGCGAGATGTTGCTCATGGGAGAGCCGGGCTGGAAGACGACATCGCTGCCGCCCATAGGCTCAGAGGCGTTCGAGGGAGTCGCGGCTGACCAGAGCAATAAACCGGAGCAGACCCAGGCGGTCCACCATCCAGAAAGTTTTAAACTGTGTTGCATCCATGCACCTCAGTCTTTGGACCGGCCTGATCCTCAGGCCGGTCTGCAGTAAAAAACGAATTTTCGGGTCAGTAAGGGCGAGCGACTCGTCGCGTCAAATCCTTTGAGGCAGAGCTATTCAGGCAGATTTTTTCGCGGGAGCAGGTTTCTTGGTGTCGGGCCGTTTGACGGGCTTGCGATCGCTGGCATTGACGGGGGTCGTGGCGGCCGCACCGGGATTGTCGGAATCCAGATCGACTTCGACCACGCGGGGTTCGTCCATGCCGTAGATCGTGATTTTCCAGGTATTCTTCACAGGGGGCGGCGGCGGGGCCACGACTGCGGCGGGTTCCGCGGGCTTTTCAGCCGCGGGAGCCGGCGGCTCCGGAGTCGAGAAGCTTTTGAGGAACGTGTTCAAATCAGAAATATTGACGGGGGGGGGATTGTGTTTCGTGTCTTCCTTGTCCGGGATTTCCCCCATGTCCTTCAGTGCGGCGTAGGCACCGGAGTCGATGTAACCGTCGTCCACGCCTTTCATGGGGGTGGTCTTGTCGTCGTTCTTGTTTCTCAGGGCGAGGTGGAAGTTACCGTTCCCCTTGCTCTGCATGTGGCCGAGCAATTCGAATTGCTTGGGAGTGACGAGGAGGGAGATGCTTTTCACAGACGCCTTCTTGCCGTCGACCGAATCCTTGTCCAGGTCGCGGTTGTCATCGACGGAGAAGACTTCGACGTATTCCATGACGGTGCGTGTCTTGCGAACGGGAGCAGTATTTGCTCCCGCCTTGCATTCATAGGTGAAGCCGACGTCGACGCGATCCTTGGGCTGGATCATGCCGGCGTGGGATTGTGAGTTATTGACTTCGAGGGTGAAGGCCCGGTAGCCGGGCGGAATCGTGGAAGAGGCTCCGACTTCCCCCTTCTTGCAGAGTTTGGGTTCCAAAATGATTTCCCCGGCGTAGGCCTTCACCTTGAGAGCCCGGTCCAGGATATCCTGGTAATCGGTGATGGCTCCCTCGGGAACGACGGACTTGGGGACTTCTCGGGCCGCAAGCATCTCCTTGTGAATCAGTACACCCGAAGCGATGTCCTGCGCAGCGACGTACACCTTGGCGAGGTTGGGGTTTTTGCCCCGCTTGCCATTCTGGAGTACTTGCTGAACACCAATCATGGCGACCAATCCACAGGCGACCGCGATCGCCATTAACATCAAGGGTTTAACTTTCATCGCAATACCTCTGGTCCCAGGGGGCCTTGTTTCGGGGTCTGCGGGCTTCGAAAACCGGCAGAAAAGGAAACTCGGCGGCACGTTGGCCAGAAGGAGAGCCGTAGAACTACGGCAATCCTTCGTTTCATCGGTAACGGCTGGAGGGAATCTTCAATCTATAACGGTTATTACGGTCGAAACGGTTTTGCCGGTTATGCGGAGAGAAACGGGGCTGGGTGCCGAGCGGCAACCACAGCCCCGAAATCGTTTTCTCTCAAACACCAGTTCCGCCAGTCACTTAGGAACGGAATCCCTTAGTACATCTTGTAGTGATACAGGAAGAACCCGATCGACCCGATGCAGATGGGAATCCCGTAAGGGAGCAGAAGCATGGTGGGCTTGCGAACAGCGGCAATCTTGGAAAGCTCGACAGGATTCTTGACGGTCTTGAACTCGTCGAGGATTAGGAGGAAATTGCCGAAGTGTTTGAAGAACGCCTGCCGGCGTTGGACCATCACAACCGCCATCAGCCCACCGACAACCGCGGTGGCGAGGAAGGCGTAGAAGGTGACGAGGGGGCCGAGCCAGGCCCCGATGCCGGCCATCAGCTTGACGTCCCCGGCACCCATCCCACCCACGCTGTAGAGGGGCATGAGGGTGGCGAGTCCGACGACCATGCCGACGAGTGCCCAGCCGAGTCCGGACCAGCCTCCGGTGAGGGCATTAAAAATGAGTCCCGAGAAGACCATTGAGTAGGTCAGCCAGTTGGGGACGCGTAATTCCTTGCCGTCGATATACGCGGCAACGATCAGCACGATCGCGACAAACTTCACGTGCCAATTGGTCATGAGCAACGCCTGCCAATCCATGTCTTGCACCTTTCGTCAAAACGAAGTTAGAGAGTGTTCAGTCGAAAACGCGCGTCGTGATGCGAGACTCAGGAGAAGTAATGATCGGCAGACTTCAGGGTGTTTTACTGTCGACGGCGCGAGTGTCAGGTGAGCGGTCCCGTTTCCCAGGGGCCTCAGCGCGGGGATCAGCCCCCCCAGCGGAGTCCGGTGAGCATGCAGAAGACGACGCTCATCGTACCTGCGAGCATGACCAGCAGGTCGGAGAGGGAATTCGCATGGAGATCAAACCAGAAGGGGAACATGACGGCAAACCTGTGTTAATGGAGATCGAGAAACGAAACGGGAAAAGACGCAGGGCAACTCTCCAGCCGGCGTGCACCGGCTGGAGAGCGTCCCACGTAACAACTAAGCCAGTGCGTCGCGAACCTGACCGAACTTGGTGTTCGCGTTCGTGCCGATGGCTTGAATGGCCGTCAGACAGACGATGACGATGAGGGCCAACATCACGGCGTACTCAACGGCGGTCGGACCATCTTCAGAGGCCAGGAACTTCTTCACACTGTTAATGACGTTCTGCATGTTGCTACTCTCTTTTTTTCTGAGTCGCTCCTGAAAGAGAGGAGCGTCTCAACTGGGATTCGGAAACCAAGCCAATAGCCCGTAAGAGGGACAATTAGGCCAAGGCGTCGCGGACCTGACCGAACTTGGTGTTGGCATTCGTGCCGATGGCGCGAATGGCGGTCAAGCACACGATGACGATGAGGGCCAACATCACGGCGTACTCAACGGCGGTCGGGCCATCTTCCGAAACCAGGAACTTCTTCACACTGTTCATCACTGCGTTCATGCTGTTCTCTCTTTCTCAGTTTCTCTGACGCGGGGACAAAATTCTGGGGGCTGCCCCACACGTGAACCATTTGGAAGACTACAAATCGATCGCCTTCCGGTTGCCGGCCCGGACAACAAGTCTGGCTGGCGACGGAGGACTGCCGTCTCTCGTCAGCAGTTTCCCCGGCCACAGGAGGAGTGTTTCCGGGACCATCCGGTCGCCGTCGCAATGCTCTCGTGACAATGCAAACTTAGGTCACGAACAGGGTCCGTCAAACGGCGTCTGCGGGATTTCTGAAATTACTCGAGGTGACTGTGCTTTTGGGTCTCAAGGAACGCTGTGGGAAAGTGTACCGGGGTGGCAAAAAAAAAAGTGCCCCGGAAGATTCCGGGGCACTTTTCGATTTTCTCAAGTCTCGACCGATGAGAGCCGAGAGGGT
>JAXMBX010000031.1:0-60686 GCA_046349635.1 Planctomycetales bacterium | reverse complement strand
ACCCCTCGGCTGCCCCTCCCGCCGACAAACACCCCACGCGAAACCATCCGTCCCACCGGCCACCCCGCACACCGCAGCAGAAACGCCGACGACGCCGCCAACCCTGCATTAATCGTCTGCGAAACACAGTCCTCCGCTCCGCCTCAGCCGCGCACCGGTTCCTGCGTCACGCGTTCGCTTCCCTCGCTTGCCTTTGGATTCGAACTTTCCTCAACCAGGTGGCGAACTGGTTGACCCGCTTCTGGCCCAACTCTTCCCGAGCCTCCGCCCACACCGCGCCGGTCAGGTCCCCCCGCAGCCTCACCCGAACTCCTGCCACGAAAGACAAAAGCGACGCCCCTGAATATCGAGAAGAGCTGACCTGTGCGGCGAGCACCACAAGAACAGCAGACGGATCGCTCCCCTTCCGCTGAAACCCTTTTTCCGAGGAGAGGAGAACAAAGAGAATGCTGGTCTTGTGCTGACGCACTCAGGTAAGCTGAGAACAGCTAACCTGCGCCACCCCACGTCGCCCGGCGCCCCTGAGGCATTGCGGCACCGGCGGTTTTTGCCGGTCTGTCTAAGTGGTTTCCCCAACGGGGATTTCACGCTCCACGCCGACTTCTTCCGGGGCAATTTCAGAGGCGTTTAAAGTCCTCTTGTCCCGTCTCAGGCGGAGGGATAAAGTTCCCTCCCCTCAACCGCCGGTCTCTCAACTGAACCCGATTTTTCGGCGGGCGTATTCCTGTCATGAATCCGACTTCCGGCCCACTCCCGGAACACGGTTTCGGCTTTCATTTCGATTGTTATTTTTGCGGTGAAAGAAACTCTTGAACGTGACCTCTCACGATCCCAGGCCTCCCTCTGACTGGCGGCTGCTGGGACGTTTGCTCGCCTTAGGCTGGAACTATCGCGCCGGTTGCCTGCGGATGATCGCGCAACAGATGGGGCGCGTCACCCTCGGGATGATGGGGCTGGGACTGATCGGCCTGGGGGTGGATGTCATCCGCCATCACCTCGAACCGGCCACCGTTACTCCCCGCTGGCCCTTCGGCTGGAATCCTCCATCGAGCTGGTCCTGTCTGACGCAGGTCTGGTTCGTGGCCGGGGGAATGTTGGCCGTCGCGGTCCTGAACGCCTGGTTGCGGCACAAGGCGGAGTTAAATGCCGCGGAACTGATCGAGCGGATCGTCGTGGATCTCCGTTCCGCCGTGTATGCCAAGCTCCAGCAGTTGAGTTTCCGCTTTTACGACCGGAACGAAACCGGCTCGATCATCAATCGCGTCGGCGGTGATGTGCAGGCGGTCCGGATGTTCGTTGATGGAGTCATCGTGCAGTGCATCTGCACGGCCCTCTCCCTGTTCGTGTTCATTGCGTACATGCTCTCCATTCACATCGGCCTGACTGTCGCCTGCCTGGCCACAACCCCCTGCCTCTGGTGGCTGGCGGTGAAATTCTCCCGGAGTGTCCGCCCGCAGTATTACCAGAACCGCACCCTGATCGACCGGATGATCCTGCTGCTCTCGGAGACCGTCCAAGGGGTCACCGTCGTGAAGGGATTTGGCCGCGAAGCGGAACAGATCTCGCGATTTGATAAGGCGAGCCGGGATGTGTGTGAGCAAAAGCACCGCATTTTCTGGCAGTTGAGCCTCTTCCAGCCGACGATGGCATTTCTGACCAACATCAACCTCGTAGTCCTGCTGGGCTACGGCGGCTATCTGATCATGACTCACCAGTTGCGGCTGGGTGAAGGGTTATTCGTCTTCGCGGGTCTGCTGAACCGGTTCGCCGACCAGGTGGATCAGATCGTCAATATCACCAACCGCATCCAGAACAGTCTCACAGGGGCGCAACGGGTGTTTGAAGTCCTCGATACTAAAGCGGAAGTTCAGTCGGCGGAGAATGCCCGGCCGCTTGTGCGGGCGCGGGGCGAACTGCGGTTTGAAAATGTCTCCTTTGCCTATGATCCCGCCCGCCCGATTCTGCAGAACATCAACCTCACGATTCCTGCAGGTTCCTGCGTGGCGCTCGTGGGAGCGACGGGGGCCGGCAAGACCGCCTTATTGAATTTGATCCCGCGTCTCTATGACGTCAGCGGGGGAAAAATCCTGCTGGACGGTGTCGACCTGCGGGAGTGGGATCTGTCGGATCTGCGGCGGAACATCGGCCTGGTCTTTCAAGAGAGCTTCCTGTTCAGTAACAGCGTCTCCTCAAATATCGCGTTTGGGGATCCGACGGCCGATTCTGCGAAAGTGGTCGAAGCGGCCCGGATCGCGGCGGCGCACGACTTCGTCTCCGACCTGCCGCGAGGTTATGACACGGTCATCGGCGAATATGGGGCCGGTCTCTCCGGCGGTCAGAAGCAGCGTCTGGCGATTGCAAGGGCCCTGTTGCACGCCCCGCCAATCCTGTTGCTCGATGATGCGACCGCCGCAATCGATCCGGAAACGGAAAACGAAATCCTGCAGGCGATGGAGCAAGCCATGCAGGGACGGACGACGGTCGTCGTGGCCCACCGGCTCAGCACATTGCAGCGGGCGGACTTCATCGTGGTCCTCAACGAAGGACGCATCGCGCAGGTGGGAACGCACCTGGAATTGATGCTCCTGGGGGGACACTACCGCGAAGCGGCGGAACTGCAGATGCACCTCGCGGAGGAGTCGCATGCTTTCGAGAAAGGAGCAGCCGCCTGATGAGTCCCTCGTCTCCTGCCACATTGACACTGTTTCAAGCCAAGGGGGCCGAAGAGGCGGAACAGCACCCGTTGGATTGGACGCTGATTCGACGGCTGTGCGAATTCACCAGGCCTCACGCGGCCCGCAGGAACTGGCTGCTGGCTCTCGTCCTGCTCCGGTCAGTCCAGTTGCCCTGTCTGACCTGGCTGACCACCTCCATTATCCGCGGGCCGATCGCGGAGGGAAACGTTCCCGGGTTGATCTGGGGAGTGGTGGCCTTCACCGCCTGGGCGTTGTTGACGCAGGTCGTGTTTCACTTCCGCCAGAGGTACGCGCTGGAATTCGGCGAAGTCGTGGTCTTCGACCTCCGCAATGCCCTGTTCGTGAAGCTGCAGGAACTCAAGATGGCGTTCTATCAGCGGACGCGGCTGGGAAACATCATCAGCCGGATGACCTCCGATATTGAGAACGTCCGGATCGGTGTGCAGGAAGTCCTCTTCGTCAGCCTCGTGCAGATCGGCCAGATGGTTGTGGCGGCGTTGTTCATGCTCTGGTACGACCCGATCCTGTTTCTGCTGGTCCTGGCGATGGCTCCGGTCCTGTGGGGGATGAGCCGCTATTTTCATCGCAAGTTGAGCAAGAACCACAGCGACGTGCAGGAATCGTACTGCCGAATGACCGCGACACTGGCGGAATCGGTCTGCGGAATCCGGATCACGCAGGCATTCGTGCGGCAGGAAAAGAACGCGGAGATGTTCCACGCCCAGGCGGCGAGCCATTCCGAATACAACTACGAAGTCAACAAGACCCAGAGCCGCTTCCTGCCGCTGCTGGATCTCAACAATGAATTGTTCCTCGCGGCGTTATTGGTTTGTGGGGCGTACCGGGTGTTGAATCCGGCCTCCGGATTGTCCGTCGGAGAACTGCTCGGCTTCTTCTTCATGGCGAACCTGTTCTTCACGCCGATCTCCGGCCTGGGGACACAATACAACCAGGCCCTGACCGCGATGGCGGGAGCGGAACGGATTTTCCGGATCCTGGACACGCCCTGCGACTGGCAGGAGACCGAAGGCGCGAAACAGGTCCCGATCAAGGGGCGGGTTGAATTCCGTGACTTGTGTTTCAGCTATCAACCGGGACGGCCCGTTTTGCATGGTCTGAACTTCAGCGTGCGACCGGGAGAATGCGTGGCGTTGGTCGGGCACACGGGAAGCGGGAAGACTTCGATCATCAATCTGATCTCCAAGTTCTACCTCCCTGAGTCGGGTGAATTGCTCCTGGATGGGACGGAAATCCGGCAGATCGACACGACCTGTCTGCATCGCCAGATGGGGCTCGTTCCGCAGCAGAACTTTCTGTTCAGTGGGACAGTGCTGGAGAACATTCGCTTCAGCCGCCCGGAGGCAACCGATGCCGAAGTACGGGATGTTCTGGACAAGCTGGATTGTCTGGACCTCCTGCAAAGCCTGGCGAACGGTTTGCAGACGGAAGTCGGGGAACGAGGCGGAAATCTCTCCCTGGGACAGCGGCAACTGGTCTGCTTCGCCCGGGCACTCCTGTGTGACCCCAGGATTCTGATTCTGGACGAGGCGACCAGCAGCGTCGATCCGCTGACAGAGGCGCGGATTCAGCGGGCATTGGAACGGCTGATTGAAGGACGGACCAGCTTCATTGTGGCCCACCGACTCAGCACCATTCGCCGGGCGGATCAAATCCTCGTCCTCGAAGAGGGGGAACTTCTGGAACGGGGGACGCACGAGGAGTTGTTGTTTTTACAGGGAAGATACGCCGAATTGCATGAAAATTTTGTGAAGGGGGCGAACGCCGCCTGAATCGGGGCATCCCGCAAAAATTGCGGGATTGCCGGCTCCGGAAAACTCGGCGGAATCTGGAGGTGGGGGTCGAGAAGTTTTCCCCACGTGCGGGTCGTTCGGGGGAAGAGGCTTAAATCCCGCACAGGGTCAGGGGTTTAGAGTTGAGAATCGGCCCCGGAGAAGTAGGATAACGTGTAATGTGGCCTCGTTCGCTTCGCCACGAGGTTTCCACCTCCGGTCTTATCTCTCTCCATTCTTCCTGACACTTCAAAGTACGGCACCGGGTCTGTTCGTTCTGGGCATTTGAATTGCGTGATTTGAATTGAGTCAGTGTTCGGGCACGTTCGTTTTGTCTGTGCAGTCAGAATCTTTGGCAGTCAAAGTGAGTTCCCTGGACCTTTATAGGATTTGCGAAGCGAGGTCATGCTATGAATTCGTCGGCGACCCTGGAAGTTGAACTGGATTTTGTGGAAGAGATGCGACTGCGCACATGGGCCCGTGCGAATTACGTCCCTCCCGAAGATCGGGATGAAAACTGGCACCCTGTCATCCACGCAGAGATGCAGCGCCGGGACGTGGAGATCATGGAAGGGGAAGTCTCGCCCCGCCTGGATCGCAAACTGCATTAAGAGGGCGGAATCGTTCAGGGACGAATCGACCGCGCGACAAACAAAAAAAGGCCTCTCGAATTTTCGAGAGGCCTTTTGTCGTTGAGTTCACACGGACCAACCGAAGGCCGTCAGGCCAGTGTCTGACAGAGACCGGTCAGACGAGTTGGATTAGTGAGTCGGCGGAGAGGCAACCGGTGTAACCGCGGGGTTGACTCCCATGTCCACCAGGAAGTTGCCGTTGTTGGCAAGCGGCAGGTAGGGCATGTTGCAGCGACCGGCAACGGTCGGGCTGCAGGAGTTGCGACCGGGGTACCAGGCCATTCCCAAGCCGAGGTTCCAGGTTTCCTCGGTTGAACCAAGGGCACCGGGACCTGCCGTGGGACGCATATAGGTTGCAGTGGTGTACACCCCAAGACGATCGGTGACCGGGACGTTCCAGCTGGTTCCGACGATGAATTGGCCGAGGCTTCCGCCACCGGGCACGTTCCCCGCCGGTCGTCCACCATCAGGAATACCCGCGTAGATGTGGTAGTCCGCACCACTCTGGAAGGTGTGGTGATAGAAGGCGTTCACGTAGCTGATGGGGCTGTAGTGGGCCGTGGCCCCGCCGTATGCCGGTCCGAGGACCTGGGAGTCACCACGGTCACGCAGGGCACCTTGAAGACCGACCGCGTTCGAGTCATCGATGATGTACTCGATCTGGCCGCGCCATTGGCCCATAAAGGGCTCGTTGGAGAAGATGCCCCAGTTATCGTTGGCCATCCAGTCATAGACCAAGCCGTAGGACAGGTGTTGGCATTCCTGGGCGCGATGATAGGCACCCAAGGTGAAGAACATCTGTTCCTGGGAGGCGGAATTTTCGGTGACGGAGTAACTTCGTCCCATGAAGTCATAGACACCGTAGCTGGCACCAGCCTGAATGCCGATGCCGTATTCTTCGAGGCGTTGGAGGCCGATCGGAATACCCACGTTCACGCCCGCGACCATCCCGAAGTTGCTCTGGCCGGAGAAATCGGAGAAGCCTTTGAAGGCGTTTGATCCGAAAGTCCCCACGACTCCGTACTTGTCGCAGCAGTCATCCGCACATCCGGAAATGGTAGGTTTGCATTCATCATCGCATCCGCCGCGACGGAACCAGTTTCCACCACCCCCTCCGGTGCCGGGGCAGCAATCTGTCGCCGACTGGAAGGCATTGGAGAGAAGCCCGATTTTGAAAATCGGCGTCGTTTCAGCAGTGTCTTTATCATTAAAGACGGTCGAAACATCGTCGATGGGGCGTTCCAGCAATTGTTCCTTGGCCTGGACCGGGCTCATTTGCCAGAAGGCAGCGATTCCCAGCATCAACCCCAGGCGGAGCGTGCTCGTTTTCATTAACTTCTCTCCTTAGAATCTGTATACGGGAGCGTTCCGCTGTTTTATTTCGACGGATCTGGAATTCGGTTTCGCCCTGGAAAGCCGAATTGGTCATCCTGATGGTGCCAGTCTCAAGGAGCGGAAACCCCTCAGGTCTGACACTCTCCGCAAACTGCAATCGACCACGCTCATCAGATCGACAGGCGCAATAGGATTTCGTGATTCCTATGGTCGTCGCGAACAAATACGGGAGAACCGGCAAGCTCTTCGTAAGTCAGACAGATTTTGCAGCTTCTCCAGAATATGTCCGGTTGTGACGTTGAGGGAGGATTTGAGCAGTTCCTGCCGGTTCTTTTGCGGTCTTGTCGGCAATGTTCCCCCAGACTTCAAAGGCTTCGCTCGCTTGCAGGTTGGCTCAAGTTCCCCATTTTTATTGAGAGGCCGTTCCAGAGAGTTCCGTGCGATCCTGAAATTTGGTATCAATGCCGATCAGAAGATGTCTCCCCTGTCAGGCGTTGGAATGCCGGAAGGAGGGGTGAGAGACCGTTCCCCTGGGAATTAAGGGATTTATTGCGATGAATTTCCGTCGGAATCTGCTGGTGGTGGGCCTGTTTGCCCTGGCTCTGGGAATGCGTTTTTTGCCCTATCTGCTGATGCAGTTTCGCGATGAGCAGACCACCCCGGGGCTCTCTTTCTTTCCCTGGAACTTCTCTCCCGTCATGACGATCTGCCTGTTTTCGGGGGCGGTGTTCTCAGAGCGGCGGTTGTCATACGGCTTGCCCATGGCCATCGCCGTGATCAGCGACCTGGGAATCGGCCTGTTGATGCAGAATATGAGCTTTGCATTCCACACTCTGGTGCCGTTCACCTACCTGGCCTGGCTGCTGGCGACGTGGATGGGGCATACGTTCCTGCGACGGCGGGAGGCTTGGAAAATCGCGGTCGGCGGGTTCGTCTCGGAGCTGGCGTTCTTCCTGCTGACGAATGCCGCGAATTGGCAGTTGATGCCGACGCATCCCGGGACCCTGGAAGGTCTGGCGTTGACCTATGTGGATGGCCTGCCGTTCTTCGTGCGATCGCTGGTGGGGACGATGATGTTCTCCGTGTTGCTCTTCGGGGGGTATGCCCTCGCGGAACACTTCGCGACCCGACGGGAAGCTTCTCCCCAGACGGTCTGAAACGGCCGAGGACCGGCTTATGGATTCAGGGATGTCTGGTCCGCGCGTTGTGACGTTGATCGCCAGTGCGACGGAGATCGTCTGCGCGTTGGGCTGCGAGTCTCTGCTGGTCGGACGCTCACACGAATGCGATTATCCCCCTTCGATTCTGGATCGTCCCCCCTGCTCTTCTCCGCGGATAGATATCGTCGGCAACAGCCGCGAGATCGACGACCGCGTGAAGGAAGCCTTGAAGGAGCAGTGGGCGATTTATGATGTCCACGCGGAGAAGCTCCGCGCGTTGCGACCGGATGTGATCGTGACGCAGACCCAATGCGAGGTCTGTGCGGTGAGCTTGCGGGATGTGGAGCGCGCGATGGCGCAGGATCTGGGATTCACGACGAAGATCGTCCCGCTGGCTCCGAACCGCCTGGAGGATATGTGGGATGACATCCAGCGGGTCGCGGATGCGCTGGGGATTCCCGACAGAGGCCGAAGTCTAAATGCCCGGTTGCAAGAGGAATTGCAGCAGTTGCGGATTCAGACGGAGAGTTTCGGGGTTCGGCCGACGATCGCGTGTGTGGAGTGGATCGATCCTCTCATGATGGGGGGAAACTGGATGCCGCAACTGGTGGAGATTGCGGGCGGGCGGAGCATCCTGTCGCAAGTGGGGACGCACTCTCCGTATGTCACCTGGGAGCAGTTGCAGGCGGAGGATCCGGACGTGATCGCGATTTTGCCCTGCGGCTGGGACATCGCCAAAGGCCGCGAGGAGATGGCATTCCTGACGCAGCGTGCGGAATGGTCGAACCTGCGGGCCGTGCGGAACAGCCGCGTCTATGTCACCGACGGGAATCAATACTTCAACCGTCCGGGACCCCGGCTGGTGGAATCGGCGCGGATCTTCGCCGAGATTCTGCACCCCGGCGAAATTGCCCCTCTGCATCACGGAACCGGTTGGGTCCGATTTGAGGACCCGAGTCCGGCTCGCGTCTGACGTTCCTCGGGTCGTAGTATCTCAAGTCGGGGCTCCTCAAGACGTGGCTTGGGAGTGCGCTTGCCAACCCTCATACAGCAGGACATCCATCCTTAGATCCCGGGGATTCTGGAACTCGTTTTCACTTTCGCTGACGATCAGGCCGTCGAAGTGGAATTCCGCCAGCATGGAGAACATGCCGTACACGAGGTCCCGGTTGCAGTACATGGGGCGATGCTCATCATAACCGGGGGTATATCCCGGCAAGTGGACGTGGCGCAGCTTCGGGCTGGAGAGTTCCAGGAATTCGTGCAGGAATTTCAGCAGCTCCGGGAGCGTTGCCTCCGGCATCGTGAACATCCAGACGTGCTCGACGTCCAGGGTCAGGTAAGGAGACTGCTGTTCCCAGACATAAAACTCGGCCGGTGACAGACGATGATTTTCAATCGCGAGCCGGATTTCAGGACAGAGTCCCAGCAAGACCTCGTGGAAGCGGTCATAGACAGGCTGGTGGACGACCGCGCAACGGCAATTCAAACCGCGGTAGAGAGCGACCATCTGGTCGAGCGTCTCGTTGGAGAGGTCCGTCCGGTTGGGGCTGTGAATGACATATTCAAAATCGAATTCCCGGGCCAGCGGAACGATCTGGTTCACTTCCGCGAGGATCCGCGCATCGAGCCACAACTCGGCATTGCGATACCCCGCGTCCCAGGCCTGTTGCATCAAGGCCCGTTGCGGATTGAATTTCGTCGCCAACTTCAACATGCGGAACTCCCTTTCAAAAAAAATGCGGCACATCCTTGATGTGCCGCAGATTTTCCCGAGTCGAGATGAGTTCCGCAAGCCCGAGTCGCCTTAGGAACCCATTCCATACTTCTTCATCTTGTTGTAGAGCGTGACCCGGCTGATGCCGAGAGCCTTCGCGGTCTTGGTGCGGCTGAAATTGTTCTTGGAAAGCGTCTGTTCAATGATGTCCCGTTCCGTGTAGGCAATCTGCCGTCCGAGAGAACTGGCCGGATTGGTATGGGCCTCCAGGCGAACGGAGGCATCGTTGCTGGGGCCCACGATTCCGAGCTGGATATAGCTCGGAAGTTGCCGGGCGGAGAGGACTCCATCCTTGCAGTAAATCACGGCCCGTTGAATCACGTTTTCCAGCTCCCGGACGTTCCCGGGCCACGGATATTGGACCAGGGCATCCAGCAGGGTCTGGTCGACTTCTTGAATTGTGATGTGATGCTTCTGCGCCATTTCCGCGATGAATTTGTGAGCCATCGGGATGATGTCCATCTGGCGTGTGCGGAGCGGCGGGACTTCGAACTTGAGCATGTTCAACCGGTAGTACAGGTCGGGACGGAACCGCCCCTGCTCCACCAGAGGTTGGAGCTCGAGGTTACTGGCGACGATCAGGCGGGCCTGGGATTTGACAGTCCGGTTGGATCCGACCGGTTCGAATTCCCCGGTCTCAATCACGCGGAGCAATTTGACTTGCTGATCCGGACCGAGGACGTCGATTTCGTCGAGCAGAATGGTTCCGCGACCGGCGGCCAGGAATTTTCCTTCCTTGTCGGCGTGGGCACTCGTGAAAGCCCCCCGCACGTGGCCGAAGAGTTCGCTTTCGATCAGTTCCGCGGGGAGGGCACCGCAGGCCACGGGGAGAAACGGCTCGTCGTGACGAGGAGAAATTTCGTGGATCAGGCGGGAGAGGAATGTCTTGCCGGAACCGGTCTCGCCGATCAACAGCGTTGTGACGTCGTGGCGGGCGGCGACTTCCAGTTCAGAGAGCATCTGGCGAACGCGCGGAGTCCGGGTCTCAAAGCGGCGGGTCAGCCCGGAGAGAACGGCTTCCTCATCGCGGAAAGCAGTTTCCGGTTCGGTGGACGTTTTCAATTCCGGAGCGGGAACAACGGATTGAGCGGGGGGAGTCAGGCCGGCGTACCAGTCTGCGAGTTCAGTTTTGGAATGGAGAAGCGTGGCTTGCAGGCAGACGGCGAGCCGTTCGAGGGTTTCAGGGAGTGCACCGTTAACCCACCAGGTCCAACGGACCGCGGGGTTCAGGATGGCGATTTGTTCCAGCCAGTCCGCCTGGCGGTGTCCCCCGGCGTCGATCTGTCGCAGATCAAGCAGGGCGTGTGTCGCGTCTGCCAGACCGGTTTCGAAGTCCCGGGGTTTGGAGGTGAGAGTGACCGGGGCCAAAGGTCCGAAGACTTGAGAGAGAGATTCGTCTCCGGAGAAGCAGATCAGGGCAGGACGCATGAGAGAGACTCCTGATGAAGAGTGAGTGTGTGCATAGACTCCTAAACAAATCCGGTGCCACACTGTTCAGAATTCTTGCGTCTCACTGCGTAATGCCGTGTTTCTCAGGAGGTTAAGAGGTTTTATGAAATTTGCACGGCGGTGATGTTGCCTTCCGATGTTTCCCCAACGCCACGCCACCGGGGAACGCATGTGGCGTTTCGTCAACATCTTGAGGGGATGTTTTGTCGTTCGCTTTGCCCCCGAAAAAACGCCGGTTATCATCAACGGTCATCCAGACAACTGAACCGTTTTGTTGAGTGGGAGAGGGTGATGGCGAAGTTTTCCGTGATCCTGCCGGCGGCCGGCAAAAGCACCCGGTTTTTATCCAAGGGGCGCAAGAAGGTCTTTCAGGAACTGAAAGGGCGTCCCGTCTGGCTGCGCGCGGCGGAACTCTTCAGCAACCGGGATGACGTGCTGCAGGTGCTCGTCGTGGTCTCTCCCGACGATCTGGAGTGGTTCAAGGAAAAATACGCCGCGAACATGGCCTTCATGAACGTGGAGGTTATCCCCGGCGGAGCGGAGCGGTCTGACTCCGTCCTGAACGCTCTCAAGAAAGTCTCTCCGGAGGCGGAATTCGTGGCGGTCCATGATGCCGCCCGTCCGCTGGTCGTCGCCGAATGGATCGACGAGGTCTTCAAGGCCGCGGTGCAGACCGGCGCTGCGATCCTGGCGACGCAAGTCACCAGCACACTCAAACGGATGGGACAAGGGGACCAGGTACAGGAAACAGTCTCGCGGGATGGTCTGTGGATGGCCCAGACGCCGCAGGTGGCACGCAAAGACTGGTTGCTGGCCGCGTATGACAAACGAGGGAACCTGCAACCGACCGATGAGGCTCAGTTGCTGGAGCAGGCGGGGTATGCGGTGCGGATCGTGCCGGGTTCTCCCATCAACTTCAAAATCACGACGGCGGACGATTTCCGCCTGGCAGAAGTGGCCTTGGACGCCCTGCCGAAACCCAAGCTGCTCCGCGCGCTGCATCCGTTCGCCGACGAAGATCCGCGGTTTGTGTGATCCTGACCGATTGAATTGGCGTTCTTGGACACGGGACGCTTACAATACGCGAGCATTGAAAACTCGCACTAGGCCTGCGCTCGCGTCGAGACTTGATTCGACCTCTGAGGACCTCTGCCAAGGATCTTGTTGCCATGACGGCTACGCATCCCCGATCGAACGGCTGGCTCAATCGCTGGAACGCTTATCCCCTCTACTTGCGGATCGTCTTCGCGATGATCGTTGGCCTGTTCACAGGCCTTCTTCTGGGAAATTACGCTTCCTTTCTGGAGATACCCGCCAAGGTCATCCTGCAGCTTTTGGGGGCATTGGCTCCTGCCGTCATCCTGATCGCCGTCACACACGTCCTGATGACGACGGAAGTCACCGGGGTGATGGCCCGGAGGATCGCCGGCCTCTTAATTTTCAACACCCTTGTGGCCATTCTGATCGGTCTGGGAGTGGCGAATCTCCTGAGGCCAGGGAGTTGGGCGAAATTAGAACTTCCTGAGGAACATGCGGCCTCGGTTTCACATTCTGAACCTGCTTCCACCTCTCCCGCAGGTACACCCGCGGCGAAGGATGACAAGAAAAAGCCCGAAGCGACCGAGGTCAAACTCTCTCCTGTCGCCCTGGTGCTGGACAATCTTCCGAAAAGTATTCTGGGCCCCTTGGGAGATAAGCAGAATGTCATTGGTGTGATCTGTATCGCGATTGCGTTCGGGGTCTCGCTGCGAGGGCTTAAGGACAGGCCTGTCAAAAATGTCCAGGATCTGGTGCAACTGGCCTACGATGCAATCCTCATCGTTCTCCACTGGATTATTCAATTGGTGCCGTTGGGAGTCTTCGCCATTGTCGCCCAGGTGGTCGGCACGAAAGGGTTTGCTCCCTTCATGGCGCTGGGGGTCTTTATCCTGGCGGTGATTCTCGCGTTGTTGTTGCAGACGTGCTGGTATTTGCTCCGCATTAAATTTTCCTCGTGGGTGAAGCCGTCCGATGTCATTCGTGGTATGCGTGACGCCCTCGTGATGGCATTCTCGACGGGAAGCTCCACCGCGACGATGCCTGTGACATACGCGTGCCTGAAAGAGAAAGTCGGGATCCGGGAAGAGTCCGCCAGCCTCGGTGCGCTGGTGGGAGCGAATTTCAATAACGATGGGACCGCCCTTTACGAGGCGATGGCGGCCCTGTTCATCTCCCAGATGCTCGGCCTGGACCTTTCGATTTATCAGCAATGTCTGGTCATCCTGACGGCGGTCGTGGCCTCCGTGGGAGCGGCCGGAATTCCGGAGGCAGGTCTGGTCACCATGACCCTCGTGTTCACCGCCGTTGGACTTCCGCCGAAATACATTGCCTTGCTGCTTCCTGTGGACTGGTTCCTGGACCGCTGCCGGACCACAATTAACGTGCTGGGGGATGTGAACGTCAGTTGCCTGCTGGATGGCAATCAGAAACCCCTCCCCGAACCGGTGCCGGAGACCCCTCCCGCATCGGTTTTGGGCTGAGACCTCGCTGCAAGGAAGAAGTTGTGGAGCCGATCCTGGTGGTTTGTCCTGCATGTCACAAGCGGATGCGCTTGTCGGACCGGGCGAACCTGGGAAAGATGGCCCGCTGCCCGCAATGCGGTGAGCGATTTGAACTTCGCGCGGAGGGAGACACGCCCCCTGCTCCCCCCCCGGCACCGAACCCCAAACCCTCGCGCGGCATCCCGCCCCCTGAGCCTCCTGTTCCTTCGGACATTGTTTCGGATGACATACAGGTCGCGATTACGCCGCCGCCCCGGTTCAAACGGACCCCCGCCAAGAAGCGCGGAGTGCCGGCGTTATTTATCGCGCTGTCGATGTTTGTTTCGCTGGGACTCATCGCCTGGGTCCTCTGGTCGCGCCCGGCCATTGTTTTGAATCGGGGGAATCAGCCTCCTCCACAGGCGGCATCCACACCTGAAACGAATCCCCAGGCGGAGAACGATCTCGCGTCTCAACCGAATGCAGCCACTCCCTCCGGTCCGATTCGGTTGACCTCTCTTCCCGGTGGCGTCCGGCTGATGACTTTTCTGCGACCGAGACAACTCCGGCAGGCAGGACGCACACCGCACGAACTGTGGGAGTGCAGCGGTCCCCTGGGTGTCTGGAGCGCGAAGACCATTCAGGCACAAACCTTCGCCCAGCCGGAGGAGATCGACGAATTACTCTTTGGCTGGGTACTGGGGCCCGCGGGAACGGTTCCGCAACTGGTGATGCGGGTCCGTCCCGTTCCCTCTCTGACCCGCGACATCCTGGCGCAACGATTGGGGCAGAGCTTCATTCCAGGCATGGAACCTGTCTGGCGGACTTCCCCCGACCGGGCGGTGTTGTGGACGGCTGAGGGGGAGTACGTCATCGTGCCGACGGAACTGGCGGAAGAAGTCCCGCAGGCGAGCATCACACCGCTGCCGACGGACCGGGGGATCGAAGAACTGTTGATGCAATCGTCGCGGACTTCTTTGCTCACCTGTCTGGCGATTCCGCTCGACCTGGAGATTCACCGGGAGGCATTGTTTGCACCGCCGGTTCACTCCTTGTTGACGTGGGTCGGGAGTTTTCTCGGCCAGCAGAAAAAGTGCGAGGCCGTGTCGGTCACAGTCAACTGGACCCCGGAGGAAAGCAGTCTGCAGTTGCGCATGCGGTCGCACACGGGCGTTCGCATCGCCGATTTCCAGCAGGGTGTGGAACAAGGGAGCCGGGATCTCGCCAGCCAGTTGCAAGGCCTCGCCGCGGGGTTGAAGCTGCCTGAAAATGTGCTTCCGATTGCGCGGCGGTTTCCGGCGATGGTGCGCGAGCTGCAACAGAATCTGCGGATGGAAGTTGCAGGACGAGATTTGTCTGGCCGGGCGGTGCTCCCCGAACGTGCCTGGCCGAATCTGCTGGCGGCGGGTGTGTTGACGTTTTACGGATTGGCGTCCGCTCCCTCCCCCGCCGCTGCGGCTGAGACAAAGTCGAATGACGGCCCACCCGTTGAGAAGACGTTGAATCTCTCGCTGGAGGACAGGCTGCGACTGCGGCTGGACGTCGATTTTCGAGATGTCCCGCTCGAGGATGCCCTGGACTACATTGCGCAGGAGATTGGTTGCAAGCTGGAGATTGACGGCGATGCCCTGAAAAATGCGGGTTACACGCGCAACATGCCGCAGAGGATGCGGGTGCAGCAAAAACAGGCGAGTGAGGTCTTCGGGGAAATCCTGAGTCGCTATACTGAGAAGGATGCGATGGTGCTCGCCGTGGAGAAGCCTGAGGGGCCGATCTGGGCGACGACTCGCTCCGCCGCCACGGCCAAGAAATGGAAAATTCTTTCTCTCGAAGGGGATAAACCCCCGCAGTAAAGGCGCGATTCCTTGGAACTGGACGATCAACTCTGTTACTGCTTTCACGTCAGTCAACGGAAGATCCTGAACTACATTCGTGTGCATCAGCCCAGGCGGGCCTCGCAACTGAGCGAGTGCGGCGGCGCGGGGACGGGTTGCGGCTGGTGCGTGCCGTATCTCAAGAAGTTGTTTGAGCAGCGGGATCAGGGGATTTCGGCCGTGGGGCTGACGCCGGAGGAATACGCCGCGCAACGGGGGGCGTATCTACAGGCGGGGAAGGGAAAGCCTCCGCCCGGGGCGGATTGAGTGCTTGAAGAAAAATCGAAAACATCCATTGCGAATGCATCTCTAGAGAAATTCAGTCGCTCGAGAATGAAGGAAATCCATGAAGATTCGGGACGTTGAAATTCTTCCGTTGACTGGTGGGACCGTGGACGGAGGTTGGCCGCAAGGTCACGAGCCGCAGGAGAATCTGCATACGCTCCTCGTGGTCCACACGGATGAGGGGATCACCGAGTCGGTTCCTGCTTCACCTCCGGCCTGCTGATTCAAGGGGCGATGCAGTTGCTGTGGCCGTTGCTCAAGGGGGAGTCAGCCCTGGAACCGGAGCGAGTCACGGAAAAGCTGCGGCAGTCCAGTTTCTGGCAGGGACGCGGCGGTTCGGTCGAGCATGCAATCAGCGGACTGGACCTGGCGCTGTGGGATATCTTCGGCAAGGCCTGTAAGCAGCCGGTGTCGCGATTGCTGGGAGGCAACTATCGCACGCGGATCAAACCGTATGGCTCGATCCTGTTTGATGAGCCGGAGCAGTTGCAGATCACTTTGGAAACGACCGTGGAACGAGGCTTCAAGGCGATCAAGCTGGGATGGCGTCCGTTTGGGCGACGGGACAGCTACTTCGATGAAAAACTGATCCACACCGCCCGCCGTGCTGTGGGAAAAGATGTCGATCTGATGGTCGATGCCGGAGGGAGCGAACAGTTCTGGCCGCATGGGGTCAACTGGGCGCGACGTACGGCGGAGATGCTGGCGGACTACAACGTCGTGTGGTTTGAGGAGCCGTTGCCGCCGGATGATATCGAGGGGTACATCGAATTGACGCGGGTTTCTCCCGTGCCGATCGCAGGAGGCGAAGTCCTGACGCGCAGGCAGGCGTTTCTGCCGTGGATTGAAAGACGGGCGGTGGACATTCTCCAGCCCGATTGCACGAAGAACGGAGGCTTGAGCGAATCGCGGCGGATCGCGTGGCTGGCGTTCGATCACAACGTGCAGGTGGTTCCGCACGGCTGGAACACCGCGATTGGACTCGCCGCCGACCTGCAATTTTCCGCAGCGATTCCGGTGGCCCGTTACGTGGAGTATCTGACCCCTTGCCCGTATATTGAGAAGATCGTTCAAGAACCGTTCCGCATTGATTCCGAAGGGTTTCTGGAAATTCCACAGCGTCCCGGCCTGGGAGTGGAATTGAATCGGGATGCCTTGAGGGATTATGTGACGGGGGCAGTGCGGATGGCGGAGTGAATTGGCAGGAGCGGAGCGGGAATGCGGGTCTTCAGGGGTTTTGAGCAGGTCGAACCATGCCGGGGGAATCGTCTCCATCGGCAATTTTGACGGCGTGCATCGGGGGCACCAGTTGATGCTCTCCACGCTGGTGACGCAGGCGCGCAGTCACAACTTGCCCTCCGTGGTGCTGACCTTCGACCCGCATCCCATCACCCTGCTCCGTCCGGAGCAGGCCCCCCGCAGTTGACCACGATGGAGCAGCGGCTGGAACTCTTCAAAGCGCAGGGAGTGGAAAACGCGATTGTCTATCCGACCGATGAGGCGTTCCTCGCGTTGGAGCCGAGCGAATTCTTCAATGAAGTCCTCCTGCGGCAACTGCGGGCGAAAGGACTCGTGGAAGGGCCGAACTTTTTTTACGGGCGCAATCGGGCGGGAACTGTCGAGACGCTCTGCGCTGCCTGCGCGCACGAGGGAATCGGGTTTGAAGTGGTTCCCGCGGTGACCGTGGCGGGAGAGGTGGTCTCATCCTCATCGATCCGCAAATTGCTCGGGACGGGGGACGTCACCAAAGCGGCTGAATTCCTCGGGCGGAGGTATTCCGTAGAAGGGATTGTGAAGACCGGTGCCGCGCGCGGGCGAACCATCGGCTTTCCGACCGCGAATCTGGGGGAAATTTCCACCATGCTTCCATTGGACGGGGTGTATGCGACGCTCGTGGAAGTGGAGGGGCGGAATTACGCGGGAGCCTTGAATCTCGGCCCGAATCCGACTTTTCGGGAAGAGCAAAGAAAATTTGAGGTGCATCTGTTAGATTTTCAGGGGGATTTGTACGGTCGTCGGCTGACGGTGGAGTTTGTGAGTCGTCTCCGCGAGACCCGCAAATTCGCCGCGATTGATGAACTCCTGAAACAAGTGACGTCCGACGTTGAAGTCACGCGACTGGCAACACGGACCCTGACACAACGCTGAAAAGGCAAGCGGATATGATCTGGAATGAGCTGGTTGAGATCATCGACTCCCACCAGCACTTCGTGCTGACCAGCCACGTCCGGCCTGACGCCGACGCTCTGGGGTCGGAACTGGGGCTGGCTCGAATCCTCAAGCAGATGGGGAAAGAGGTCCGGATCGCCAATGCCTCGCCGACTCCTACCCGGCTGGCATTCATGGACAGCAAGGGAGAAATCAGCGTCCTGGGCCAGTCGATCACCGAAGCGGAAATCCTGCAGGCTCAGGTCCACATCATTGTCGATACCAGCGCCTGGGGGCAGTTGGGGGACATGGCCCGCTCCTTCCGGAAAAGCACCGCGAGGAAAATCGTCATCGATCACCACGT
The DNA here is from genome assembly GCA_046349635.1 of Planctomycetales bacterium. Classification (GTDB taxonomy): domain Bacteria; phylum Planctomycetota; class Planctomycetia; order Planctomycetales; family Planctomycetaceae; genus JAXMBX01. Next base: position 42,657 of record JAXMBX010000031.1, on the reverse strand, counting down.
CAGCAGTGATGACCTGGAAGCGTTGATGTTCAAGGACGTGCTGGCGGAGGCAACCGGGACCCTGATTTTTGAATTGCTGCAGGCCTTGGAGCAGCCCCTCGTGGAAGAGATCGCGGAGCCGTTGTTTTGCGCGATCGCGACCGACACCGGCTGGTTCCGATTTCCCTCCACGCGCCAGCACACGATGCAAGTCGTCGGGGAATTGATCCGGGTGGGAGTCCGCCCCAGTGCCATCTATGAGACCTTGTACGAACAGTTCTCGCCGGGGCGGATGAAGCTCGCCGGACGGGTGCTGGAGCGAATTCAAGTGGAATGCGAGGGCAAACTGGCCACTACCTATGTGAAGTTCGACGATTACGCGGAGACGGGAGCCGAACCGGCCGACACCGAAGACCTGGTGAACGAGTGTCTGCGGATCAAGGGGACGAAGTCGCGTTGATTGCGATTGAACAGCCGAACCGGCAGGTGAAAGTCAGCTTTCGCAGCCGGCTTGGAATCAACGTCGCCGTCGTGGCGGAGCAGTTCCAGGGAGGGGGACACAAGCAGGCGGCGGGAGCGATTCTTCCCGGGCCTCTGATGGAGGCCTACAAAAAGGGAGTCGAGGCGCACGGGCCGCGGTGGCGCTGGAATCACGGATTAAGCTTCCCGGATTTCCCCGTTTGCAGGAATGTCCTGAACGCATGCACTTGGTTGATCTTTCCGGGGTGTTTCGCGCACACTGTGGGTGGGGCAGGTGATCGGTGCATGGCCCGATCTCACAGATGATTGCAGACGTCACGGAGACTCGTCATGACTGAAACGGCGACCGAGCCGATTCCTGTTCCCAAGGAACCCCCCCGGAGAGGGTTCGTCACCGGTTTTTTAGCGGTTGTCTGCGGCGGAATCGCCGGCCTGGTTCCCGCGGGAGCGGGGGTCACGTTTTTTCTCGACCCGCTCCGGAAACGAAAATCGTCGGGAGAGGGTGACGCCTCCGGATTCATCAAGGTCGCCGCCTTGAGCGCCGTTCCCGCGGATGGATTGCCGGTGAAGTTTCCGGTCATCGCGGATCGCCAGGATGCCTGGAACCTGTTTCCCAAGGAGCCCATCGGTGCGGTTTACCTCCGCAAAACCGACAAGGGAGAAGTGATCGCGTTCAACGTGATCTGCCCGCATCTGGGATGTGCGGTCGATTATTCGAATAGCAGCAAAAGCTTCAAATGCCCCTGCCATGACAGCAGCTTCACGCTGGATGGGGCGCCCAGCAATTCGATTCCCCCGCGCGGCATGGATACCCTGGAAGTGGATCCCGCCCGGTTGAAACAAGGGGAAGTCTGGGTCAAGTTCGAGAACTTCCGGACCGGCGAAGCTCACAAGGTTCCCAAGGTTTAGTTGATCCCTCCCTTCCTCCCTTCCTCCCCGCCTCTTCTTCCCACCTGCCGAGATACCCAGACCCATGCACGGACTATTGAACTGGCTGGACGCCCGGACCGGATATCGCACCCTGATGCACGAAGCGTTGTACGAGCGCGTACCCGGCGGGGCGCGGTGGCGCTACGTGTGGGGTAGCACGCTGGTGTATACCTTCTCGGTGCAGCTCATCACGGGGTTCTTCCTCTGGACCGCCTACAGTCCCAGTGCCCAAACCGCCTGGGAAAGTGTCTATTACATCCAGGAAGTGATGCAGGCAGGGTGGTTGGTGCGCGGGATCCATCACTTTACGGCTCAGGCGATGATTGTCCTGATGGCGCTGCACCTGATGCAGGTCATTATCGATGGGGCCTACAAGGCTCCGCGCGAGATCAACTTCTGGCTGGGACTGGTTCTGATGCAGATCGTGCTGGGACTGTCCCTGACCGGTTACCTGCTCCCGTGGGACCAGAAGGGTTACTGGGCGACCCAGGTGGCGACGAACATCATGGGGATTACGCCCGGCGTGGGCGTGGAAGTTCAGAAACTGGCATCAGGGGGAAACAGTTACGGGCACGCGACCCTGACCCGCTTCTTCGCATTGCACGCGGGACTTTTGCCGGCGCTCCTGATCGGGTTCCTGGCACTGCACATTTACGTCTTCCGCCGGCATGGAATCACCGTTCCCGATCCGAAGCGCGCTCCGGACACCACTTTCTGGCCGGATCAGGTGTTGAAGGACGCGGTGGCCTGCCTGGCGGTCCTGGCGACGGTCCTGGCATTGACGCTGTGGAAGGGAGCGGAGCTGACGGCCCCCGCCGATCCTTCCGAGCAGTTTTCCGCCGCTCGACCGGAATGGTATTTCCTGTTCCTGTTTCAGTTTTTGAAATACTTCAAGGGGACGATGGAAGTCGTCGGGGCGATTTACATCCCCGGCGCGGTAATGCTGGTGCTGGTCCTGATGCCGATTCTCGGCCGGTCGAAGATCGGCCATCGGTTCAACGTGTTTTTCATGTTCGCCGTGCTGGTGGCTGCCGGCGCGTTGACCTTCATCGCAATCCGTGAGGACCAGCAGGATCCGAACTACGCGGCTGCCGTCACTGATGCCGAAGTGCAGGCCCATCGCGTCAAGGAATTGGCGCAGTCGCCGCAGGGAATCGGCGTGGCGGGCGCGATCGAACTCCTGAGAAATGACCCCAAGACGCAGGGGGCAAAACTGTTCGCCAAGAACTGTGCCGTTTGCCATCGCTACGACGGCAAAGATGGAACCGGGAAACCGGTGGAGGAACTCGTCGGGGATAAGCTCGTCCCCGCCGTAGCGACTGCCACCGACCTGGGGAAATTCGGTTCGCGGGAATGGGTGTCAGGGGTGTTGAAAGATTTCAAGAAGCATTTCGAACCGACGACACATGCACGCTTTGACGGCCAGGAAGTGAAGGACCGCTTCACGGCAGGATCGATGGCGGAATGGTCGGAGAGCAATGCCAAAGAGATGAAGCCGGAGGACCTGGCGGCGATCGTCGAATTCATCGTCGACCAGAGCGGTGTCGCCAATCCGCCGACCAATCCTGATCTGGTCGCCAAGGGGAAGAAATTCTTCAGCGATGGGAGCGAAGAAGTGCAGGAGTCCTGTGCCACCTGCCACAAGCTTCAGCCGCGCGGTGAGATGAAGGCTCTGGGGAGTGGTTCCGGAGCACCGGAACTGACCGGTTACGGGTCAGCGGAGTGGCTGGACAGTTTTATCTCGAATCCCGGAGACAAGCGGCACTACGGCAAGAAAAACGCCATGCCCGGCTTTGCGGACCGCCTTTCCCGCCAAGACCGCAAGCTCCTGATCGACTGGATGCAGCACAAGTGGTACGAACCTGCTGCGAAAAAAGGGCAATAGGATCAGCGATCCGCGAATTTGAGTCTGTGTTTGCGGATTGACTTGAAAGGGATTGCGAAGACCTTCCTGGGGATCGTAATCTGAACCGGAGGTCTTCGCGACCTCTGAGGAGTCCTCGCCCGGGTCGGCGGGACAGCGCTCACATTCCACAAGACGTGGAAGGATCCGGCAGGCCGACCGGCATCCCATTGCCCGCCTGTGAAGTTTCCCAATCGCCGGAGTTCCCATGCGAGTTTCTCTCTGCAATTCTCTGCAATCCGCTTTGAAGAAACTTTCTTCACTGGCCTTCCGTTCCCAGGGCCTTCGACGCCGCGGCTCACCGCTCTCTTCGTCTCCCGCATTTGAAGTCTGTGAGCAGCGGATCGTTCCGACGGTCGACCTCCGGACCTCGGTTCTTTATCTCGATTTTATCGCTTCTGCCACGGTCCCCAATCAATACACGACGAGTTTTGATTTCACGCTTTTTAATAACGGAACGACCTCGGCGAATCTGACGGGTAACAAATTTGATCTCTCGGACAATGTCCGCTTGAAGGTGGTCCTGTCGAGCGACCAGGTCCAGGGAAATAGTGATGATGTGGAAATCGGTGCGGCAATCATTTCCGGGCCGACCACAGACAACACGACCATTTCCCTGGCGTCCCAGTCGGAAAAGACGTTCCATGTTTCCGGGACATTCTCCGCGGACCCTAATTACAGATATGTGTTCAGCATCGTCGATTCGACGAACGTCCTGGTAGAAACCGATGAAGCCAATAATGTCACGATGACCGATCTCTCGGTGTTCAACCCCGTCGTCCGTTCGACCAGTACTGCCGACAGCATTCCTGCAGGGCCCGCTGTGACGCTGGACAACGCCATGTATCTCCAGGACTTGATCACCACCGCATTCGATAAGAGTACGATTACCGTCACAAACACCAACGCCAAACCGGGGGATTTGTTCAATATCGCGCGCGGGACCTTCAACGGTGAAACGCTGAAAAAAGCCGGATCGTCGCTCAAACTCGGAAAAGAAGTGATTGGCTCGGTCAGTGGCGGCAAAGGGGCCGCCCCGCTGCTCCTGAGCTTCAACGACCAGGCGAATAATCTCATGATCACCAAGACCTTGCAGCAGATCACGTTCAAAGCCAAGAACAACGAGCTGGGTCAGAGGGAATTCAAGGTGAAATACACCAGTCCTGTGGGAGCTTCGAGAACCACCACGTTCAGCAGGGATGTGAAGTCGCCGAAGGATCTTTGAGATTGAACCCGTCTTCTGTCGCGACTCGACCCCTGCCCCTCCGAACTCTATGATAGATCTCAGCGTCGAATGGAATGATCGAGTATGAGTTCGGTGAATTGAGATGGCGAAGCGCGTGGTTCTGGCGATGAGTGGCGGAGTGGACAGCTCCGCAGCCGCGCTCCTGCTGCGCGATGCCGGCTACGAAGTCATCGGCCTGTTCATGCGGTCCGGGGCGGCGGAAGAACAAAGCTGCAACGTCGGCAGCCCTCTCCAGATTCTCTCCTCCAGCGGGCACAAGCAGGGGTGCTGCAGCGCGACCGATGCCGCCGATGCCCGCCGTGTCGCCGATGCCCTGGACATCCCGTTTCACTCGTTGAACTTTCAGGAGAGCTTCAGCCGGATCAAGGACTACTTCGTCAAGGAATATCTTTCCGGTCGGACACCGAATCCGTGCGTGCAGTGCAACAACTGGCTGAAGTTCGGCAAGCTGTGGGACTTCGCGCAGCAGGTCGGGGCGGAGTCGATTGCGACAGGACACTACGCTCGAATAGTGGACATGCCGGGAGAGTCCGGCCCGGCGCTCTACAAGGGGCTGGACGGTAGTAAGGACCAGTCCTACGTCCTCTTCGGCCTGTCACGCGACGTGTTGAAGCATGTGATGTTCCCCGTGGGAGGGAAAACCAAGGTCGAAATCCGCGATCTGGCCCGTCGCGCCGGCTTGCGGGTCGCGGAGAAGCCGGACAGCCAGGAAATCTGTTTTGTTCCCGACCAGGACTACGCCGGGTTCATTCGCCGTTATCACGGTGAGACTGAAACCTCGGGGGAATTGGTCGATACCGCCGGTCATGTCCTCGGCCTGCATACTGGTTTCGAGAAATTCACGATCGGCCAGCGCAAAGGACTGGGGGTGACGTTTGGCGAACCGCGGTATGTCGTGAAGGTGGACGCGGAGACGAAGCAGGTCGTCATCGGCACACGCACCGATTTGGAGCGGCACGAGCTGGAGGCCACGCAGTTGAACTGGCTGTTCGATGACGTGCCTCAGAAGTTCCGCTGCCGCGCGAAGATCCGCTCGCAGCATAAGGGGGCGGAGGCAGAGGTCGAATTGATCGCGGAAGACCGGATGCGCGTCAGCTTTGATGAGCCTGAATGCGGCGTCGCTCCCGGCCAGGGGGTGGTGCTCTATCAGGAGGACCGGGTTCTCGGCGGAGGCTGGATCGCGTGAGCGGGGGATCTTCTCACGGCACAAAAAAAACCGAGGAGCGGCGAACCGTTCCTCGGTTTCTCTATTTTCAGTTCGCGGGATTTACCCGGAAGAAATTTACCGGTAAGAAATTTACCGGTAAGAAATTTACTCCGTCACGACGTACGGCAGCAGAGCCATGAACCGGGCTCGCAGAATCGCGTGGCGGACGGCCCGCTGGTACTTGGCACAGTTGCCGGTCCGGCGGCGGGAGATCATGTTCCCTTCGCGGTTGATCATCACGCGGAGAGTGCGGAGATCCTTGTAGTCGACATAGACCGGTCGGGGGCAGCCCTCGGGGGTGCAGAACCGGCACTTGAGTTTGCGTTTGACCCGCGTCTTCTTGCGCTTGTTCGGGCCTTTCATCTTCTTCTTGAAGCGGAATGGAGAATCAGTCATGCGTGCTCTTATCTCACCAACAAATGGTTTACGAAGTCCCGTGGCCTCCGGAAAAAGGAGAACCACCGAGTTACGGTCGATCGGAACGTGTCCGACGCCCCGCCTGACGAGACGGGGAACTCACACAGGGAGGAAGGATTATGGCGATTTCAAAGGCCAGAATCAACCGTAACATAAAGCCTGTCCAGAATTTGAATCAGAATGGAGGATTTCGGGAGGGATCTCAATCCGGCAGGCGGGGACGCGTTGTAAAGCGTTGAAAATGAGAAGGATCGGTCAATTTTCAGGAAAGGATCTGTCTGGCCGGGTCAACACTCCCGCTTTGCGGCATAATGGGACGGAGCAAACCTCGACCAGGCCGGGCATGGCGGTCCAACGGCCGGAATACGACAGATGGGACTATGGCAGATCAAACGTCCGAACGCTACCTGGCTTTAAAACACGTGATGATGCCCCGGGATACGAACCCGCAGGGGACGATCTTCGGAGGGGTGTTGCTGAGCTATATCGACCTGGCTGGATCGGTCGGGGCGATTTATGAAGTCCGCAAGGCAGGCTGGCCCGAGCAGTCGATTGTGACCGTTGCTATGAACAGTGTGGAATTCCACCAACCCTGTTACGTGGGTGACCTGGTCAGCTTCTGGACTGAACTGGTGAAGGTGGGGCAAACCTCCATCACGATGCATGTCACCGTGGAGGCGGACCAACAGGGTGCGAACGTCAAGCTGACCGAAGCGGATGTCACCTACGTCTCCGTTCGTACGGAAGAGGGACAGCGCATGCCTGTTCCAATCCGCGGGGGCGAGCCGTCCCCTGAGGATGGAAATCCGGTTCCGCATCGCAAGCCCCTGCCCCCCCAGAGCACATTTTCCCCGTTGTGGTAAGAGGGGCAGGAAACGGATCAGCATGCCAGGATTCAGGCCCCGCCTGCGGGGGACAGTGTGATCGAACCCGCTCCCATCACTTCCGTGGAAGACGTCGTCTGCACCGCGTGCGGCTGTGTGTGTGACGATCTGCGCCTCACCGTGCGGAGCAATCGGATTCTCCAGTTGGAACCCCCCTGCCCTCTGGCGGAACGCTGGTTGAAATCCTTCGGCACAGAGGACAAACCGATCGCGGAGGTCAACGGTCAACCCGCGGATTATGGAGTTGCTGTCGAGCAGGCCGCCCGTTATCTGAAAGAGTCTGTTTCCCCGCTGATTTACGGCCTGTCACTCAGCAGCACGCCGGGGCAGCGCGTCGCGGTGGCGCTGGCGGATCAATTAGGGGGAACGATCGACACGACCGCGTCGCAGTGCCATGCCCCCTCGATCATGGCGTTGCAGCAAGTGGGGGAATCGACCTGTTCGCTGGGAGAAGCGAAATATCGGGCGGACCTGGTGATTTATTGGGGTGTCGATCCGGCCACCACTCACCCGCGGCATCTGGAACGCTATTCCGATTCTCCCCAGGACAATCAGGCCCATCGGATGACTCGCCGGGAGATTGTCGTTGTCGATACCGAGCGGACCGCCACCGCTGACAACGTGGACACATTTATTCCCCTCCAGCCCGATCGGCACTTTGAGGCGCTGTGGACGTTGCGGAGTCTGATCCGCGGAGTGGAACCGCCGGGAGAGGAACGGAACTGGGGAGCCGATCCGGAGTTGTTGCGCCACCTGGCGGCCAGAATGCGACAGGCGACCTGTGGGATTTTTTACTTTGGGCTGGGACTGACCGCGGGGGCCCTGGGGGCGCGGAATGTCGAAGCCTTGCTGCTGCTGACGCGCGATCTGAACGACCTGACCCGGTTCCACGCCCGCCGGATGAGAATTTATGGCGACGTTGCCGGCGCGGACAGTGTCCTCTGCTGGCAGACGGGGTATCCCTTCAGCGTGAATCTGGCGCCCGGTTATCCGCGATATAACCCCGGGGAGTTCTCGGCGAATGACATGCTGGAACGGGGGGAAGTCGATTGTTGCCTGCTGGTGGGAGATGAGTGCCGTACGACACTCTCCCCCCGGGCGCGCGAGGTGCTCGAACGCATCCCGACAATCGTTTTGCAGGGAGGCGATGCGGAGATCAATCATCCCGCCCGCGTCCGGTTCCGGACCGCGATCTATGGCATTCACGCCGCGGGAACGGCCTATCGGATGGATGAAATTCCGCTTCCGCTCAAGCCGATTCTGACCTCCCGCTATCCCACGGACGAGACCGTGCTGGCGGAAATCCGGAAACGACTGCAGGGCTGAGATTTTTCCCCCTGCATGTGGTCGCAAATCAGCCTGCTGTGGCGTGCTTTTTATCTCCCCCGCATCCTTTTGCCTCCCCTCCGGGCAGAGTATGATAGCCGGTTCCTGCACGACTTCTGACTCTCATTCGAACAAAATTCCTGCGCTCAAATTCCCCTTCCAGGGGGTCAAAAGGAACCATGCGGACTATCAATAAGCTCTTAGTGGCCAACCGTGGCGAGATTGCCATCCGGGTCTTCCGAACCGCCCACGAACTCGGCATCCGCACCGTCGCGATCTATTCCCACGAAGACCGTTTCGCGTTGCACCGCTTCAAGGCGGATGAGGCGTACATTGTCGGTCGCCAGGGGGAGCCGATCCGGGCGTACCTCGACATTCCCGGGATCATCCAGATCGCCAAGAAGTACGGCGTGGACGCCATTCACCCCGGCTACGGGTTCCTGTCTGAAAATCCCGATTTGGCGCGGGCGTGTGAAGAGGCGGGGATCGTGTTTGTCGGTCCGCGCGTGGACATCCTGGAACAACTGGGGGATAAGACCGCCGCCCGAAATATCGCCAAGATCGCCAACGTCACGATCCTGCAGGGGACGGATCAGGCGGTCACCAGCCTGGCGGAGGCCCAGGCGGCGGCACAAAAACTCACCTATCCCGTCATCCTCAAGGCCGCCAAGGGGGGGGGTGGCCGTGGGATGCGCGTCGTTCACAAGCCCGAAGACCTCGGCCCGGCTCTCGAATCGGCACAGCGCGAAGCCCTCACCGCATTCGGCAGCGACGAAGTCTTCGTCGAAAAATTTATTCAACGCGCCCGGCACATCGAAGTCCAGTTGATGGGGGACAAGCACGGGAACCTCGTGCACCTGTATGAACGGGACTGCTCGCTGCAGCGTCGTCACCAGAAAGTCGTCGAGATTGCCCCCTCTCCCAATCTCGACAAGAGTATCCGGGACGGGATCTGCGAGGCGGCACTCAAGATTGGTCGAGCCGTTCGCTATGAGAACGCGGGAACGGTCGAGTTCCTGGTCGATGCGGACAGCGGCAAGTTCTACTTTATCGAAGTGAATCCCCGGATTCAGGTCGAACACACGGTCACGGAAGAAGTGACCGGCTACGACATTGTCAAAACGCAGATCCTCGTCGCCACCGGGCGGCCACTGTCCGATCCGGAGATCGGACTGGGAAGCCAGGACGAAATCCAGACCCGCGGCTTTGCGATTCAATGCCGTGTGACCACCGAAGACCCCGAAAACAAGTTCCTCCCCGATTATGGGCGAATCTCGAATTACCGGTCTGCAAGTGGGATGGGAATTCGTCTCGATGCGGGGACGGCTTTCTCGGGCGCCGTGGTGACGCCGTTTTATGACTCCCTGCTGGTGAAGATCATCTCCAAGGGGCGGCAGTTGAAAGACGCCGCCGCCCGGATGGAACGGTGCCTGCAGGAGTTCCGGGTGCGGGGGGTGAAGACCAATATCCCGTTCCTGATCAACCTGGTCACGCATCCGACGTTCCTGGACGGAACCTGCACCACCCGGTTCCTGGACGAAACGCCCGAATTGTTCCAGTTTGTCCGTCGCAAAGATCGGGCGACGAAGCTCTTGACGTTTATCGGCGATGTGATCGTGAACGGCAATCCGCTGGTGAAGGTGAAACCGAAGAATTTGTCCCGCGAACCCGCTCCGGTCCCCCCCTACGACAAGTCCCAACCGATTCCCCAGGGCTCGCGCGACACGTTCAAAAAGCTGGGTGCGGAGAAGTTCAGTAAGTGGATTCTGGAACAGAAACCGCTGCTGATGACCGACACCACGTTCCGCGATGCCCATCAATCTCTGCTGGCGACCCGCTTGCGGACCTAGGACATGATGCGGATTGCCGAAGCGTACGCGCGACTCTGCCCGCAGTTGTTTTCCATTGAGATGTGGGGTGGAGCGACGTTCGACACGTCGATGCGGTTCCTGAAGGAATGCCCCTGGCAGCGGCTGGCGGATCTGCGGGAAAAGATCCCGAACATCCTGTTCCAGATGCTGCTGCGGGCCTCGAACGCGGTGGGCTACACGAACTATCCGGACAATATCGTCAAGGAATTCGTGAAGGAATCCGCGCAGACCGGAGTGGACGTGTTCCGGGTGTTCGACGCTTTGAACTGGGCGGAGAACATGCAGGTGGCGATGGATGCCGTCCGCGACGCGGGAGGAATCTGCGAAGCGGCCATCTGCTACACGGGGGATATCCTCAATCCCGCGCGCCCCAAGTACAGCCTCAAGTACTACGTCGAACTGGCCAAGGACTTGGAGAAACGAGGGGCCCATATCCTTGCCATCAAGGACATGGCGGGCCTCTGCAAGCCTTACGCGGCGGAACTGCTGGTCAAAACTCTGAAGCAGGAAATTGGCATTCCGATTCATTTCCACACGCACGACATGAGCGGCGTGCAATCCTCGTCCATTCTGAATGGGGCCGAGGTGGGATTGGACATCGCCGACGCCGCCATTGCTTCCATGTCGGGGATGACCTCGCAGGCGAACCTGAATAGCGTCGTGGAGGCGTTGCACTTCACTCCCCGCGACACCGGCCTGGACTCCGGCCAGTTGAAGCTGATTTCCCATTACTGGGGAGCGGTCCGGGATTTCTACGCTCCCTTCGAAACCGGCAGCAAGGGGGGAGACGCCGATCTCTATACCCATGAGATGCCCGGGGGACAATCGACGAACCTGTATCAGCAGGCCGCCTCGCTCGGCATGGCGCATCGCTGGGACGAGCTGTGCAGGCTCTATGCGGATGTGAATCAACTGGTGGGAGATATCGTCAAGGTCACCCCGACGTCGAAATCGGTCGGTGATATGGCGCTGTTCCTGCTCGCCAACAATCTCTCCGCGCAGGACGTTCTCGACGCCAAGCGTGAACTGGCTTATCCCGAGTCGGTGGTCGATCTGCTCGCCGGGCGAATGGGGCAACCCCCCGGAGGCTGGCCGATCGAGGTCCAGAAGCGGATCCTGCGGAACGTCAAGCCGCACGTCGAACGGCCCGGTGCCACGTTGCCGGCGGCTGATTTCGACGCCGTTGCGAAGCAGCTTGAGACGAAGATCGGACGTCCCGCCACCCGCCAGGAACTGCTGTCCTATCTCCTTTACGAACGGGTGTTCGAGGAATTCAATACGCACGTCGATGCGTATTCCGATGTGAGCGTACTGCCGACGATCACGTTCCTGTATGGCCAGGAACCGCAGGAAGAACTGGCGATTGAAATCGAGTCCGGCAAGACGCTGATCGTGAAGTTCCAGACGGTCGGCGATCCCCATCCGGATGGACACCGCTCGGTCTTCTTCGAACTGAACGGCCAACCGCGCGAAGTGACAGTCATCGACAAGAGTCTGACGCCCGAGCAATCGAAGCGCTCCAAGGCGGATCTCTCGGACCCGCTGCAGGTGGCGGCGCCGATGCCCGGCCTCGTGTCCAAGGTCGCGGTGCAGGCGGGGGACCAGGTCGTGAAGGGGCAGAAGCTCCTCACGATGGAAGCCATGAAGATGGAGACGACTTTGTACGCGGAGCAGGATGCCCGGATCGCGGAAACCTTCATCACCTCCGGCACGCAGGTGGAAACCGGCGATCTGCTGATTCGTCTGGAGAAGGTTTAGGGCGTCCGACGTCGATGACTGCTTTTCCCCCCGATCAACTCGCCCGTTTGCAGGAGCAGACGTTCCTGCAGCGGGTCGATTTTCATCCGGAACTCGGCTCGACCAACGACTTGGCATTGCAGATGTCCCTCGAGCCGCATCTGGAAACCCCGCTGTTGGTCCTGGCGGAGCGGCAGACGGCCGGGCGCGGCCGCGGAGCGAACCGCTGGTGGTCCAATGGGGGAGCCTTGACCTTCTCGCTCGTGATCGAGCCGCAGTTGCTCGACCTGCCGCAGGACCGCTGGCCCCGGATTGCGCTCGTCGCGGGATTGGCGTTGTGTGATCTGTTGCAGGATCTGCTGCCGGATGCGGACTGCGGCATCAAGTGGCCCAATGACGTCTGGCTGAATCGGCGGAAGGTCGCGGGGCTGCTCGTGGAGATTCCTCCCGCGTCCTATCCCGTGCCGCAGCGGATCGTCGTGGGAATGGGGGTCAACGTGAACAACAGTTGGCAGGCAGCACCCGATGAGATCGCTGCCAAGGGGATCGCGCTGTGTGACGTCGCGGGAAAAGAATTTCCCCTCACGCTAGTCCTCGCGGACTGGCTGCAGCACTTCGCCCGCTCGCTGGATCAACTGGCGACCCAGCCGGAAGACCTGGTGGCCCGCTGGAAAGAACGCTGCGTTCTGACCGGGAAGCAGGTCGAGATTCAGCAGGGAAATACGCTGGTGCGCGGCTGCTGCCGTGGAATCGATAACGAAGGGGCCTTGCTGGTCGAAGGATCGAACGGCGTTCAACGGCTGTTTGGCGGGATCGTCAGCGCAATCGGCGACTGAAAGACTTTCCCCTGCCGCCTCGTCTTAATACGCCCGACGCTGACGCGAGGAGGGAATGTCGAGGGCCTTGCGGTACTTGGTGACGGTGCGGCGGGCGAGTTGATACCCTTCCGCAGCCAGCTTGTCGACCAGCGCATCGTCGCTCAACGGATCGTTCTTGTCCTCGTTATCGACGATTTCCTTGAGCTTCAGGCGGATGATGTCCCACGCGACCTCTTCCCCTTCGGCCGTGGTCGTGCCGCCGCCGAAGAACCGCTTGAGGGGATAAATCCCGCGCGGGGTCTGGACCCATTTGTCATCGACGGCCCGGGAAACGGTCGTCACGTGAACGTTCACGACGTCCGCGATCTGCTGCATCTTGAGGGGGACAATCGCTTCCGGGCCCTTTTCCAGGAACTCCGTCTGCTTGTCCACGATGGCCTGGGCGACCCGTTTCAGGGTGTTGTATCGCTGTTCGATCGATTCCATCAGCCAGCGGGCCGATTCGATCTTCCGCTTGATGTATTCCTTGGTCTGCGGGTCATTGCTGTGCTGGAGCAGTTCGCGATACCGCTTGCTGATTCGGAGATGGGAGTGAATTCATCTTCCAGTTTGACGATCCACTTGCCGTGCTCATCCTGTTCGACCGTCAGATCGGGAGTGACGTTGGGAGCGCTCGGCTGCTGGAATCCGCGCCCCGGGGTGGGATTCAGATGCCGCAATTCCTCCAGCGCTTCCTTGATCAGTTCGATGGAGTAGCCGGTCTTCCGTTCGATCAACGGCAGTCGGTTCTGTCCCAGGTCTTCGAGGTGCGAAGAAATGAGGGTGATGAGGACGTCCCTGTGGGGAGTTTCATCGGTCACCTGCAGGAGCAGGCATTCCTTGAGGTCAATCGCACCGACACCCAGAGGGTCGAGTTTCTGCACGAAGGCCAGTGCTTCGCGGGCCGCGTCCGGGCTGATCGCCTTGCCGTACACCTGGCACAGTTCCGGCAGCGGACTCGGCAGTCGCCCGTTGCTGTCCAGATTCTGGATCAGGAATTCGCCGAACTCCCGGACTTCGGGGGAGGAGTTGAAGAAGCGGAACTGCTCCAGCAGGTGTTCCTGCAGGGATTCCGGGCGGTCTTCCATGTTGGAGACCGCGTCGTGCTTCCATTCGGATTCTTCGTCGATGCGGTTCGCGGAGACGCGGGTCGTGGAGAAATAATCTTCTTCGCTGGCCCATTCGTCCGGCATTTCCGTCAGCCGTTCGAAGTCCGCTTCGTTGTTGTGTTCGTTGTCGACGACGAGTTCTTTTTGTTCGGCGGGCTTTTCCACCGCCTCTTCGCGCGCCCGTTCCAGTTCCCGGTTCAGTTCGGGGGCTTCGAGGTCGGCGCCGACTTCCTCCAGCATTTCGTTTTCCCGCAGTTCCTGGTCGATCCGCTCCTTGAGCCGCCATCAACGGAAGCTGCAGGATTTCCATGGACTGGATCATTCGCGGAGCCAGCTTCATCTGCTGGCTCATTTTCATTTGTTGCGAGAAATTCAGTTGCATGGTCGTCGTTCTGGGAAGAGTGAAAACACGTCGGTCGTTACGTTAGTGAACTGTCGTCGTCTGGTCGATTTGCGATCAAAAACTCTGGCGTCCGCGCAGAGCATCAGCGAGCATCTCTTTGTTGGCAAACTCTAGCACGCTCCCGGATGCAATTCCGCGTGCCAGGCGCGTAATTTTTACTCCGGCCTCTTCGAGAACGTTGGAAATGTACAAAGCGGTACCATCCCCCTCCAAGGTCGGGTTCGTGGCCATGACAATCTCCCGGACTCCATCCCGCTTCACCCGCGAAACCAATTGGTCAATCGTAAGGTCTTCCGGGCCAATTCCTTCCAGTGGTGAAATCCGTCCCTGCAGAACGTGGTAACGCCCGTGAAATGCTCCCGAAGTCTCCAGCGCCATCATGTCGCGGGGTTGTTCCACGATGCACAGGACCTGCGGATCGCGGCGCGGATCGGAACAAATCCTACAAACCTCACCTTCGGTCAAATTGAAACATTCGGGACAGGGATGGACTTCGGACTTCACGCGGCGGATTGAATCGGCCAGTTCCAGCGCTTCTTCGTTGCTGCAGCGAAGCACGTGATGCGCCAGCCGCTCCGCCGACTTCTTTCCGATCCCCGGGAGCGTGGCAAATTGCTCAATCAGGTTGTTCACCGCTGGGCCGTAAACTGTCACGTTCAATCCTTTGCAGCCGTTCCTGTCGAAAACCGTTTAACCGAGCCCCAGGCTCGAGAGGGTCTCTTTGAGTCCGGGTAAGTTCAGTCCGCCGGAAAGTTTTCCCATTTCGTCCGCGGCAGCCTGCTTGGCCTTGTCCAGCGCCTGGTTCGTGGCCGCAACCACCAGATCTTCGATCATTTCCTGATCGGAAGTCTGGAACAGGGAGGGATCGATGCGGCAGGAGAGGATCTGCTGGGCACCGTTCGCTTCGACGGTGACCATCTCTCCTCCGGCGCTCCCCAGGACGCGGATCTTTTTGAGTGTTTCCTGCATCTCCCCCATGCGGCCCTGAATTTCCCGGGCCTGATTCATCAGGGAGGCGATATCCTTCAATCCTTTGAACATGGTTCCTCACGCGGTTCTGTCGAAATCATTCCGTGTCGAAATCATTCCGTCCGGACGATACCCCCGAACAGTTCCAAGGCTTTCTGGACCAGCGGATCCGAGGGGATTTCTCCCTTGCGAGCCGCTGCTGATCGCTTTTTCTCAGTTGGTTCTGCGGGCGTCTCAGACAGAGCAGTCTTCTCCGCCGGGGATACGTCCACCGTTCGGAACAGGAATTTGACCGGCTTGCCGGTCACCTGTTGGATCAGTGGCTCCAGGCGGGATTGCCCCTGCTCGCAGGCATTCCGTTGGATATCATATCCCTTGGGGAAATTGACGACTAGCTGGTTTGGTCCGGAAATTGCTACGGAAGACGCTTTCCGGGCGTGATCTCGCAATAATCCCGGAATTTTCTCCAAAACCTGCGACCAGACTTCCGTTGCGCTGTCAGCGGTCAACTCCAACCGCGGGTTCATTTCTGCAATCGCAGGAGCAGCGGGCTGCGGTTCCAGGCCAGCCGGTTCCCGGACCGGTGTCAGTTCACTTTTTTTTTGCAGCAGGTTTTGGGGGGGCGCGGCGGCGATGCTCTTCGGGGCGGGAGCCGAAGAGGTCGGAAGCGACACTCCCCCCGTCGCCAGTTTTTGCAGGATCGCTTCGAGCGTTTCCAGATCCGCGAGCAGTGTCAGGCGGACAAGGGCCAGTTCGATCAGCACCTGTCCGTAGGTGATCTTCTGCAGTTTTCCCTTTGCTTCGGCGAAAATCTGCAGCGCATTGACAGCCGTCCGCAAACCCCAGTTCTGGGCCTGCTTCAGCAGCTTGGGGCGATATTCATCCGCTACGCTGGAGAGGGGCAACTCTGTCGCTCCGCCTGCCAAGACCATCAGATCTCGCAGGTAGGCCAGGATCTGGTCGGAGAATTCCCCGAGCTGCACCCCTTCCTTCAACGCTCCGTGGAAAAGCTCCAGGGCGCGGGGTTTGTCCCGTTCGAGAATCGCGTCGAAGAGATCCAGCAGCCGTTCATCCGGCGCTGTCCCCAGAAGGTGATGGACATCCGCAGGGGTGACAACTTCCGATCCGAAGGCGAGAACCTGGTCGAACAGAGACTGGCTATCGCGCATGGAACCGGCCGCCCGTCGGGCGACAAGCTGCAACGCAGCCGGTTCGACCGTCCGCCCTTCCGCGTCAGCGATCTGTTGCAGTCGTCCGATGATCGAATTGGTTTCAATCGTCCCGAAGTCGAATCGCTGGCAGCGGGACAGAATGGTATCGGGCAGCTTGTTCGGTTCGGTCGTACAGAACACGAATTTGACACTGGGAGGAGGTTCCTCCAGCGTTTTAAGGAGCGCGTTGAAGGCTTCCTTGGTCAGCATGTGGACTTCGTCCACGATGTAGACCTTGTATTGGCTCCGCATCGAGCGGACATTCACGTTCGCCCGCAGTTGGCGGATGTCATCAATCCCGCGATTGGAGGCCCCATCGATCTCCTGCACGTCCACGTCGCTCCCCGCCGCGATCGCCTGGCACATGTCGCATTGGTTGCAGGGATCGCCATTGACGGCATTCGGACAGTTGAGCGATTTGGCGAAGATGCGGGCCATCGAGGTTTTTCCGACCCCGCGTGCCCCGGTAAACAGGTAGGCGTGCGCCACCCGGTTTCCGAGGATGGCGTTCTTCAGCGCCTGGGCCACGTGCTCCTGCCCGACGACCTCCGCGAAGCCCTGCGGACGGAACCGCCGTGCCATCACGGTGTAATCTGTTGAGTTATGTTCCGAAGCGCTCATGAGTGGTTTCAGATGGAGGGCAAAAATCGCGGCCAGATCGCCCCTTCATTATGGGGAGAATGAGTCGGACCGGCAACCACTCGCGCGTTGCGGCAGGAATTACAGTCAATATCCTTCGCCCTTGCTTCCCCCCTCGGCCGTTCGGTAGTTCCGAAGTCTCTGATCTCCTACAATTCCGACATCTCTTCACCCCCCACGGCTCTTCACCCCCGCGCCCAGCGCTCTCAGGTTTCATGCAGCCCGCTTCACCCTCTCACGATCCGTCAACAGCTGCTTACCAGAGTCAGCGGTTGTTCCAGTTAGCGATGCCCGCCCTGGGGGAACAACTGCTCGCCTTCTGCGTGGGACTGTTCGATACCTGGCTCGCTGGGCAGATCAGCACCAGTGCTTCCACCGCGGTCGGGCTGGCCGCGTATGTCGATTGGCTCGCCACGCTGATGTTTAACGCCGTCGGCATCGGCACCAGCGCCCTGGTCGCCCGTCACTGGGGAGCCAAACAGGGAGACCAGTCGAATCTGGCCTACAATCAGGCCGTGCCTCTAGCGCTGGTGATCGGGGCGGTCAGTGGGCTGTTCATTTTCACGCTGGCTCCGTACTTCGCGCACTTGCAGGGATTGCGGAGAATGTCCCCGGAGACGGAGGCGATCGGCATTCACTACCTGCGGCTTTCGGCGTGCGGACACCTGTTCCACAGCTTGACGCTGGTGACGAATGCAGGCCTGCGGGGAGCGGGGGACATGCGGACTCCGCTGTCGATTCTGGCGGTCGTTAACGGGGTCAATATTCTGGCCTCTTCGTCCCTGGTTTTCGGTTGGGGGGTTCCGTCCCAGGGGATCTACGGCATCGTCCTGGGGACACTCATTGCGCGAATTGTCGGCTTTGTGGTCTCCTTGCTGTTCCTACTGCGTGGAAGGAGCGGATTGCGACTTGAGGCTGCCCTCCTCTTTCCCCGCTGGGACTGGATCCAGCGGATGCTCAGGATCGGTATCCCGGCCATGGGGGATGGTTTGTTGATGTGGGTGGGGCATTTTCTGTTCATCATGATCATCGCCAATCTGGCGACGGGAGAACTGGGGCGGGCGAACTACGCCGCCCACATGGTGGCGATCAATATCGAGGCGCTGACCTACCTCCCCGCGGTGGCATTGGGAACATCCGCCGCGACCTTAGTGGGGCATTCGCTGGGGGCCGGTCAACCTCTGGAAGCCTGGCGGTACGGACAGCGGGCGGCGTTTATCTGCGGGTGTTACTCGATCCTGACAGCGGTGATTTACTTTTCCGGGGCCGGCGCGATCTTCCGCATCATGCACCGGGATCCCCTCGTCCAGGAGATCGGTTCTTCGGCGTTTCGTTACCTCGCCATTTACCAGATTCCGCTGGTCTTTCTCATCGTCTATACGAGCGTCCTGCGGGGAGCGGGCGATACGCGCACCCCGGTCCTGTTTACGATCCTCGGAACGCTGCTCGTCCGTTTGCCGGTGGCATATCTGTGTGGCATCTATTGGCACGGCGGACTGCTGGGGGCCTGGACCGGGATGATGGTTGATGTCTGGATTCGCTGTCTCCTGGCCACGACGTATTACTACCGCGGCGCCTGGCTGAAGACCTCCGTGTAAGTCTGCCGTGTAAGTCCGCCGGAGCGGTTTTGAGGGAGAATTCGGAGAATCTCCCGCGAAATCGGCAGTAACAGACCGCCACGCTTGACGAAGGGAAAGCCCGCCGGATAATGAAGTTTCGCAATCGCCTCTTCCTTTAACGAGATAATCGCTCCCCGGGGAAACAAGTTCCGCGGGCAGAACGGCTGAGCTCCCCTCGTGGTGAGCTGACCGATCATGGGAAGAGAGAGCGAAGGCTTGCCACTCTCAAGGGGGGTGCGAGTCTGCCCCTGAGTGCAATGGGCCCTTGTGAACCGGGTCAGATCTTAACCGAAGCAGCCCTAAGCAACGCGTGTTCATGTGCATGAGGGGGCAGGCTCCTGCCCCCCGGTTATTTTCATGTCTTTCGCAAAATGCTCTGGACGAAGTACGGTTTTCTGAAAACCGCAAATCTGAGCACGCTTGTCGTAAGTCGATGATTTTTCCCGAAGTTTTCGCGACAGACGCTAGATGACGCAATGCGATCAGCGTGATCACCAACCGCATTTTGCGAGCGCGCTTTGGGCCGGTTATCCGAGCAGCCGCCCCGCGCAGCCGTTCAATCGCCGCTTCGAATCCCTGCGCCGGTTTGCTCGATGTCCTGAGCCGTGTGCGCGCGGAGAGCATCGCCCGCCAGCCAAAGAAATCCACTCCTTCGAGCAGCAGCGCGCACCGGAACGCATGCGACAGCCTGGGGTCGAACTTCCGGTCCAGTTTTTCCACGGCATTGCCATAGGGGATAAACTCGTCCGAATCGGGGCGCGGGCCATCGTATTCCGGCAAGACGGTCACCATCGAGAATTCGCCGTAGGCGATCCAGTTGACCTGCTTGCGGACAAAAACTTCATTCAATCGGGCTCGGAGCAATTCCCCCATCCGGTTGGCTTGCGTGCAGCAGTCTCCCTGGGCGACTTCCTGCAAGACGGCGATCCCCGCCGCGGCGGAGAGCGGATTGCCGTTGTAAGTCCCCGGGTGTTTCATCTTCTGGCGGTAGCGGTTCTCGATCTGCAGGGCTTCCATCAAATCGGCCCGGCCCGCGAGACATCCTCCCGGCAGACCTCCCGCCAGGATCTTGGCCATCGTCGTCATGTCCGGCTTGATGCCGTAGTGCGCCTGGCTCCCTCCCGGTGAAACGCGGAACCCGGTGATTACCTCGTCAAAGATCAACGGCACCTGATACTGCTCCGTCAGAGTCCGGACCTGCTTCAGGAATGGCCCCCGCATCGGGACCAGGCTCCAGTGTCCCCCTGTGCCTTCCAGAATGACGCAGGCGGGTTGATGCTCTTTGATCGCCTGTTCCAGTGCGGCGGGATCATTGGGGGGGACGATCACCAGATCGCTCATGACACCATTCGGAATCCCCGGCATGCCGTAATTTCCGCCGGTCTCATGGGGGCCGTCCGCGCCGGGAATCAGCCAGTCATGCCAGCCGTGGAAATGCCCGGCGAATTTCAGGACTTTGCGGCGTCCGGTGACGATCCGCGCGATGCGGAGCGCCATCAGCGTCGCCTCCGTCCCGCTGCTGACGAACCGGACTTTTTCCGCGGAGGGGATCAATTGCTGGACGAGTTTCCCCCAGCGGATTTCCAACTCGTGCGAACCTCCCAGATGCGTGCCGAGAGCCGCCTGTTTCTGGACCGCGTCGACCATCGCCGGGTGGCTGTGGCCGAGAATGAGTGAGCCGTGACCCATCCAGTAGTCAATCAGCCGGTGACCGTCCGCATCCCACTTGTGGGCTCCCGCCCCGCGCGTCATGGAGACGGGAAACGGCTTCAGGAAGCGACTGTCGTGCGTCACGCCATCCGGAAAGACGCGGCAGGCTTCCTCATACAACCGCGCTGACGTCGGAAAGGCCTTGCGATAGTCCGTATCCAGGGAACTCGCCACTGCTGTCGCCATGTTGTCTTCCACGAGTAAAGAATCAGTTCGAGCGCCGGTCGCTCACGGCTTCACTTCGGTCACGAGCACGTCTTCCGGATTGACGGTCAGGATCAGCCCCCGCCACTGCACCTCCTGCGGGACCGTGTTGGAGTGCAGTTGCAGGCCGATCGGTCCCGCCTGGCACAGTTCGGGAGTCGGGTCGGTCCAGTCGGCGACGAACTTGCCGTTGATCACGTGCCGGATCCGGCTGCCGATGGCCAGAATCTCCATCTGGTTCCAGTCATGCTGTTTCCCGGCGGTTTTCGCGGCCCCTTTTTCGTCCTTATAGATCTCCCGGCGGCGGTATAGATCGTGATAGCCGTAATTGGAGGGATACATCACCAGATGCCCCAGGTAACTGTACGGATCGCCGTTCCGCTCGACGGTCTGCCCCCACAACGCGATGCCGGAGTGCATCTCGCTGGTCACGAGCTTGCTTTCGAAGATCAGCCGGAAGTTCCGGTAGCGGCGGTCGGTGACGAGGTATGTGCTGGACTTGGGAGCGTTTTCCTGGGAGTTCTTGCCGACGATGATGCCGTTATCGACGTGGAAGTATTTCCCCGTCTGACCTTCCCAGCCGGAGAGGTCGAAGCCGTTAAACAGGCGGATGGCTTTTTCGCTTTTGGGGAGCTTCGGGATCTGCTGTTCCGACCAGTCGGCCGCTTCCGCAAGACCCGCCAGAGTGATCAACAACCCGAACGTCAGACTGACATGGTTTTTCATGGTGAATTCTCCGCTGCAACCGGATCTGGATGACGCCGCTGACGAACCGCGTGAGCCGTCATGGTAACACGGAGTCTGTGAAAAAGTCCCGGAGAAAGTCTCGACCTGGAATTCCATTGTTTCCAAGGCTGGCAATTTGTCTCCGCCTGAGGAAAAATACAGTTCTTGACCTTACCTGGCTGCTTGAGGATTGAACTGATGCATTTGACCAGATTCGCTTGTTTGTTCCTGGCCTTTACCGGAGTGATGATGACCTTCTCTCCCGCGTCCACCTCGGCTGATCAGAAGCCCGCCGGCAAGCTCCGCTTTTATATCGGGACCTACAACTCCCCCAAGAGCAAGGGAATCTACCGGAGCGAACTCGATCTGGCGAGCGGGAAGCTCAGTGAGCCGATTCTGGCGGTCGAAGCCGAGAGCCCCTCATTTGTTGCTCTGCATCCCAGCCAGAAGTTTCTCTACGCGGTCAATGAATCCGGGGGGGGAACGGTCGCCGCGTTTGCGATTGATGCGGAGGGGCAGCTTAAGTTTCTGAACCAGAAATCAAGCGGCGGCGCGGGGCCCTGTCACCTGATTGTCGATCCTGCCGGCAAGCACGTGCTGGTTGCAAACTACAGCGGAGGCAACGCCACCGTCCTTCCGATACTGCCGGACGGCACCCTCGGAGAGCGGACCGGCCATGCCCAGCATCCTCCGTGCAGCGACCGGGAAAGACCAAGGCGCCCTCTCGCCCACTCCATCAACCTCGATCCCTCCGCCAGATTCGCGTTTGTCTGCGATGCCGGAGTCGATCAGGTCTTCATCTACAAGTACGATGCGGAGAAAGGGACGCTGACCCCGAACACGCCTCCCTCCGGTCTGACCGCTCCGGATGCCGCCCCACGGCACTTCGCGATGCACCCCAACGGAAAACAGTGTTATGCCATTAATGAGGCGGAGCTGAGCGTCACGGTCTTCGACTTCGACTCGCAGACCGGCGCTGAATCCCGTGCAGACGATCTCCACGGTTCCGATGGGCATTAACCGCACCGGCTATTCCACGGCCGAGGTCGTCGTGCATCCTTCCGGAAAGTTCCTGTACGGTTCGAACCGGGGCTTCGACACGATTGCCGCGTTCACGGTGAATCCCGCAAATGGCTTCCTGACTTCCCTTGGCCAATTCGGCAAGGGGCTGATTAAGACTCCGCGGAACTTCAATATCGATCCGACGGGGACGTATCTGCTGGCGGAAGGCCAGGACAGCGACAACATCGTGGTCTTCAAGATTGACCCGCAGACCGGGGAGCTGACTCCGACCGGTGAGGCAGTTTCGGTCGGTCGACCCGTCTGCATCCGCTTCGTGAAGCCCTGAGCCGAAGTCTGATTCTCCGGCAAAGAAAAGAAAACCGCCGAGATGACTGAGGAGCCGGTAGTCATGCCTCGGCGGTTTCTTGGAACAGGTCCGTTCGGGAGAGTCTCAGTGTTGCTCCGGACCCGTTATCAAGCCTGTTTCAGGATGTTCTGATTACTGGCAGTTCGGGCAACCGCCATTCCCGCGACCGTATCCGACTCGCGTCACCCAGTTGGGGGACGGAGCGGGCGGGAGCATTTCAGGACGATAGTGGAAGTACGGAACGGTGACCGGATAAAACCCGAGCTGGGTCGTGTCGGTCGGCGTGTGGACCATCGGATACGTGGGACCCCCGGTCACGCGGACCGCGGAACCCGGATCCTTATACAGGTGATCCGCCCAGTAGTTCTGGTAAACCTTGGGGTAGCGGCGAACGGCGGGAAGGCCCGGAGCAGCGACGCTGACCCGGCAGCGGCAGCAGCCTCCAATCCCGCGTCCATTCCAGCCCTGGCAGCCGTTGCAGTAGGGACAGTCGCCTCCGTCAGAGCCACCCGCATCGTATCCCCCGTCGGAGGTATTCATGCGTGAGAAGAGCCCCGCTTGTTGAATCGGACCCGCCGCGTTGGCGACGCAGGTCATCGCCAGTGCCAGGGTGACTCCACTCAGGATGACACCCGCCACGATTTTTGGTTTTAAGAGTTTCATGTCGATCTCCGCGATCGGTAAGTTTGAATGTGCATGTCAACAGAGAAGGTCCAGGTCACGAATTATGGGACGGCGTGCGTCGCGACCGGGGTCAGGCGGGACGCAGGCATCCCCCAGCCGTAGTTGTAGGTATCCCGCACGACGGGGGCCAGCGGGACCGCAATCGGCACACCGTAGCCCTGGGCGGAGTACAGTTCGGAATCGCGCGGATCGCTGTAGCCGGGGTTCACGGCGATGATGTCCTTGCGGGCACCGGCATCCCACCACAGCAGCGGGGAAGCAAACGCGAACGTGCATCCCAGGCCATTCGCCAGCCGCTGGCTCTGAACCTGATTGCGGCAGCGGAAGCGGGAGGTTTGATTTCCCCAGAATTCGGCGTTGTACCACGCTCCGCGAGGACCGCAGCAACGACCTCCGGGTTTTTCGTTAAACGTCACGTATCCCCGCTCGGACGGACGCCGGGTGGCATAATCCGGGCCGTAAGGACCGGCTCCAACCTGAGGAGCGACGCTCGGGCCGAACTGCGGCTGAACGGTCCCGAAAGCGGGAACCGGGCAGGAGTAGTTCGTCGGCATCACTCGCGATTGAGTGGCATTCGTCGGCACAATACTGTTGAACTGTGCGACGTCAGGTTCGTCTTCCAGTGTGGCATATCCGGCACGCCCTTGCGGACCCTCGCCGAATGCCGTGCCGACACTCGTGAGCAACAGTCCCAGGGCCAGCATCCGCCCCCGTCGTAGTGTTTTCAGCAACATGATTTTCCTCTCATCCCCTGTCGCGGGGGATTGCTTACGAGGCAACCCGCCGGGAATTGCTCCTTGCTTTTCAGGTTCGACGAATCTCTAACACCTCCGGCTGCTCCCGCTCCACACGGATTCGCCGGTTGAATATCTCTTCAGCTTCCCTCTCTTCCCCGGCAATCAGCACCCGCTGTCGAGGTCCGTCACGCGAACGGGGAACTCGGCCAGGTTCTGGACTGCTTGCCGCGGGATTCCGTCAACGACAGCAATTTCCTGTTTGAGTGGAGTCGCTGTCGCGGCGGAAATATTGCGAATACCTTCGATTCCGACGGGACGCCAACTCGCGTCAGCGTCCGACGGGGGGGAAGAACAACGCGAACGGAGAGATGTGCCCCTTGTAGTTCACTTCCACGGTGGTCCCGGTCAGCTTCCGCTTCTCGGTCTTGTAAACTCCCAGGGGAGTCAGGATCCAGCCGCGATAGGTCTTGTGATAAAACGGTCCGTACAGGCCCGTGGTTTTGTGCGGGTAGAGCATTTCGTGCGGCGCGAGGGCCGGGTTCGTGATCACCGTCGTCCCGACTCCCGGGGGAATATTGGGACGGGGGCAGGGATACAGCGGAGCATTCAGGATCGGATAGTTTCCGTCCGGAGCGGCCGGGACCGGCTGAATCATCGGAGCGGGCGCGGGCTGCGCCGCAGCGGCCGTCGTCTGTTGCACCGGATTGCTGTCGGTGATCGAATAGGTGCGCGGATCGAAATACGTCGCTGCGGGGGCGGAAGGATTAATCAACGCGGGCTGGCCCCCGTTGTCCTGGGCCCGGGCAGTCTGCAGTGCCAGCAAAGGCAGCAACAGAACGGCTGTTCCAAATAGTTTTCGTGACATGGCTCCCCTCCTTGGTCTTCCCCGCAGTCAAATCTGACTCGAGGATTGGTGTTTTCCGACGTTCCCGGACTCCGACTCCCGATCAGGTTCCGGGGAACGAGCAGTACAACTTTTCGGCTGGTAACGATCGCATCGGTGAGTCTTTTACTAGCGGATATCACGGTGGTACTTGTTTTTTCGAACCTCCTGCCCGCAAAGGCGTTACAATCGATACATTGCGCGCTACAATCGCTACGGATCGACTCATCCGCAGGGTCGCTTTCCTCGGAAAATCTGGCATAATCGCTAAACTCAAGACCCCCTTGGAAGCTCGCTCATCGGGCCTCTTTGACCGATAATCTCCCCACACCCTTTGACCGCATAACTTCGCTAACGCAGACCCTCGATAACGCATGGAGTGAACCAGTTGGCCAGGAAGACCACCAGACCTTCGAATGGAGACGGACGAAAGCCCCAGCAGGACACGGGGGACCGGATTGAATACGTCTCCCTCAGCGATGAATCCCGCCGCCGCTATCTCAATTACGCCCTTTCCGTCATCACCTCCCGGGCCTTGCCGGACGTGCGGGACGGACTCAAGCCGGTGCAACGGCGCATTCTCTTTGTGATGTATGACGGACTGGGCCTTACTTCGGATGCGAAGTTTCGAAAGTGCGCCAAGATCTGCGGCGATACCACCGGGAACTACCATCCTCACGGTGAAGGTTCCGTCTACGATGCCCTTTGCCGCATGGCCCAGGACTTCAGCTTCCGCTACCCCCTCGTCGACGGGTGGGGGAATTTCGGGTCGGTGATGGGGCTTCCCGCCGCGGCCATGCGTTATCCGGAAG
This sequence comes from Planctomycetales bacterium, assembly GCA_046349635.1. Classification (GTDB taxonomy): domain Bacteria; phylum Planctomycetota; class Planctomycetia; order Planctomycetales; family Planctomycetaceae; genus JAXMBX01. The sequence continues at coordinate 16,745 of JAXMBX010000031.1, read as the reverse complement.
CGCGCCTCAGGGCGCTGGCCGAACAGCTCATGAATGAGCTGCGGTACGACACCGTCGATCACAAGCTGAACTACGACGCGCAGCACAAGGAACCGACCGTTCTTCCGGCCCGGTTTCCGAACCTGCTCGTCAACGGGACCCAGGGGATCGCTGTCGGGATGGCAACCAGCATCCCGCCCCACAACCTCAGCGAAGTCATCCGCGCCTGCGTCCATCTGATCGACAACCCCGGCGAGGGGGCCGTCACCGTGGCGCAACTTCTGAAGCACATCAAGGGGCCGGATTTCCCCCTGGGCGGGCGCATCGTCAGCGATCGCAAGGAAATCCGCACGATGTATGAGGAAGGACGCGGGTCCGTGAAGGTCCGCGCCGAATGGAAACCCGAGGAGAGCCGCAAGAAGGATCCTCAGCGGCAACGGATCGTCATCGAATCGATTCCCTACTGCGTCGAAACCGGTCCGTTAATGATCGAACTCCAGAATATCGTGACGGGCCGCAAGCTCCCGCAACTGCTGGACGTCTCCGATCATTCCGATGCGGACCATGTCATCCGCATCATGCTGGATCTCAAACCCGGTTCCGATCCTGAAGCGGTGATGGCGTATCTGTACAAACATACGCAACTGGAACAGAACTTCGCCTTTAACAGCACCTGTCTGATTCCGGATGCGCAAGGGGCACTCGTTCCCCGCCGTCTTGATCTGGTGGAGATGCTCCGCCATTACCTCGATTTTCGTTTCGTGACGGTGAAGCGGCGGTTTGAATTCCAACTGCGCCAGCTTGAAAAGCGGATTCACATCCTGGAGGGGTTCAAGATCGTCTTCGACGGTCTCGACAAGGCCCTCCGCATCATCCGTCAAAGCCAGGGACGCCAGGACGCCGCCAAAAAATTGATGGCCGCGTTTCCGATCGATGAAATCCAGACCGACGCCATTCTCGAAATCCAGTTGTACAAGATCTCGCAACTCGAAATCGACCGCATTGTCGAGGAACTGAAAGAGAAGCGCGCGGAGGCGGATCGCATTCGTTCCATCCTCGGATCAAATCGCAAACTGTGGGGCGTCGTCCGCAAGGAGCTCGAAGAGGTCGCGGAGCAATTTGGCGACAAGCGGCGCACCAGCATCGGGTCCTCCGAGGAAATCGGCGAATTCGATCCGCAGGCCTATATCGTTCGGGAGAACACCAACGTCGTCCTGACGCGCGATGGCTGGGTGAAGCGGGTCGGGCGGATGAACAGTGTCGAAAGTACGCGCGTCCGTGAAGGGGATGAAGTCCTGAACGTCGTGCCGGGAAGCACTCTCGACCAGATCGTCTTCTTCTCCAGCGAGGGGATTGCGTACACTTTCCCTGTCGATCAGATTCCCCCCTCCTCCGGTTACGGGGAGCCGTTGTCGAAGCATGTGAAGCTGGGAGACGGTGCCCAGATCGTCACCGCGATCACCACCGATTCTCGGTTCACACCGGCGGAATTCAAAGTGCGTGGTGAGCCAACTCCCGGTCCCCATGTGCTGGTGGCGACAGCCCAAGGACAGGTCCTCCGGATTCCGTTCGCCCCCTTCCGGACCCCTTCCACCCGGTCGGGACGAAAGTATTGCAAGCTTGCTCAAGGGGACAAGGTTGTCGCCGTGGAGCTTGCGCCCCATACCTCATCGGTGTTCCTCGCCTCCGGCCAGGCGCGCATCCTGCACTTCAAAGTCTCCGATGTGCCGGTTTTGACGGGCGCCGGAAAGGGGGTACGCGGCATGAAGCTCGAACCGAAGGACTCTGTGCTGGGCTTTGCGGTCATGAGCCGTCCCAGCGACTGTCTCCGCGTCCGTAATGTTTCCGACAAGGTTCTCACCTTCGGGCAGATGAAGTATTCCATCGCTTCGCGCGGCGGGCGGGGTATCAAGACCAGCCAGCGGACCGGATTTACACAGGTGATCCGCAGTGAGATTGTTCTCGTGGATTGGTCTCAGCATGAGGAGGGGACAAAATAGCGCTGCTCGCGCAACGGTCACTCAGCTCTGTTGTCGATCAGCCTGATCTTTCTTCAGTCAGCGGTTCTCTCCCACTGTAGAACATTTCCAAACCGGATCATGTTCCACTATGATACCTCTCGGTTATCAGGTCTCAGACCAAAATCATGTGAGCAGGACGCAACTGAATGCTGTCACAAACTGTGGAATATGCTCTGCGTGCGGTGGTTCATCTCGCCGATGAATCTCCCGACGCACGGACGACCCAACAGATTTCCGAAGCGACGCAGGTTCCCAAGCCGTATTTGTCGAAAGTCCTGCAGAGCCTGTGTCGGAGCGGTATCGTCCGGTCGCAGGCGGGTATTGGCGGGGGAATGAGCCTCGCCCGCTCTCCGGACGACTTGACCATCCTCGAAGTCGTCAACGCGGTCGATCCGATTGTCCGCATCGAGACTTGTCCTCTCGGTTTGAAGACTCACGGTCGCAGGCTCTGTCCGCTGCATCGCAGGTTGGACAATGCATTGGCGATGTTGCAGGAATCGTTTGGCACGACGACCCTGTCACAGTTGATGAACCAGCCCGACTCCCCCCATCCGCTGTGCGATATTCCAGCCGAGGTGCTGGAGAAGAACGATGAGCCCCCCCGCCCGCGCGGTCGCAGCCGCTAAAGTTCGCGCCACGCGATTCGGGTGGCCAAATCAGGAAAAACTCCCCTCGAAAGCCCCGTCCTGCGCTTGCTGAATGGGTCTCTTTTTGGCATTCTGGGGGCCAGTGAATCTGCGGAAGTTAATGTGCTCCCTGGTCCTAAACACAGGGAGTTCTTTGTTTTGCGGATTGTACGGAACTGCTCGCTCCGAAACGGTGTCTTTCCACCGGAAGACAGGTGCGGTGCCGGTTCCGACGGTTGAGGGCGTAGCTCAGTTGGTAGAGCAACGGACTTTTAATCCGTAGGTCCAGGGTTCGAGTCCCTGCGCCCTCATTTCGGGTATGACTTTAGAAACCTCGCGAAACCTCCTGGTTTGCGGGGTTTCTGTCATTTTATGGCTGTCATTCGTCGCGACGGGCCGATGACGAGCACGGTCATCCCCGCGACTCGAAAGACGGGGCAATACCGAATGGATGACACGCTCTTAATCGTTGCCGCGTTATACTGCGTGCTGTCGCCGAGGTATAATGCCGTCTGCCGATCGCTCCACAATCGCGTTTCAGGGTAAGGAATGTCTCATGAACAGGCCCGACGACTCGATTCCCAGTTTTGATCGATGCAGCTCGTGCATGAGCATCAGTCCACGATCATCAAGCTGGCAAAAGTAGACAACGAAGGGATCGCAAGCAGTTGGAGACCGCCGCCCAGGTCCTGCGTGTCACCTGGAAAAATCTGAGAGGTCAGGACTCGATTCACGAAATGGCCTTCGGCGACACTCTTGAGCAATAGGGTTGGCTCGCTGACAGGTTGACGGAATTCGAGGCGCGCACATGGAAAATGAAGCCTCCTATGTCTGCGATTCCTGCGGCGAGGAGATTTGATCCCCGTCGACCCCTCCGCGGGAGAGAGCCAGGAATACGTCGAGGATTGCCCCGTCTGCTGCAGCCCGAACGTGATTCATGTCGAGATCGATGAGCAGGGTGAGGTCCGCGCCTGGGCCGAGGCGGAATAGGCTGGTGCACACCGGGCTGATCACTCAGGCCGGCTCGGACTTCAGATCCGCAATCAGGCTCTGCAGTTGGCGGAATTCGACCGGCTTGACGAGATGCATGTCGAATCCCGCCTGCTCGGAACGCTCCCGGTCCTCATCCTGCCCCCACCCTGTCATTGCCACGATAAAGATTTCCTGCCCCCAGGCCGCCTCGCGGAGTCTGCGGCAGGTGTCATAGCCGTTCATTCCCGGCATGCCGATGTCCAGCAGGATCATCTCCGGACGGAACTCCCCTGCTCTTTCGACGGCTTGAAAGCCATCGTGGGCGGTCTGCACCTCCATGCCGGTGAACCGCAGGAGTGCCGCCAGCGAGTGCGCGGAATCCTGATTGTCATCCACGACCAGGATCCGTCGTTTTTCGCTCAGGACGGTGTGGCTGTCGGAGTCTTCCCCGGAAGGCGTCTGTGCCGCCGTCGGGGCGGAAATGGTTGGCAATGCCAGTGAGAATTCACTCCCCTGTCCCGGACCGTCGCTGCGGGCCTCGATCGTACCTCCGTGCAGTTCGATCAATTGTTTGACGATCGTCAGTCCGATCCCTAAGCCACCATGCGATTTTTCCAGCGTTTGATCGACCTGCGTGAACATGTCGAAGATCCGCGGGAGCATTTGCATGGGGATCCCCACGCCCGAGTCCTTGACCGAAACCCGCGCAAGGTCTCCCTCCCTGTGGACCGTCAGGCTGATCTTTCCTCCCGGCTCCGAATATTTCGCGGCGTTGCTCAGCAGATTTCCCAGCGCCTGCGCAAGTCGAACGGGGTCCGCCTCCACCCAGATCGGCGTCGCGGGCTGGGACGTCGTCAGTTGATGCCGGAACTGTTGAACGAGCGGCTGGCACGTCTCCAGCGCGGATTTGATCACCGTCCCCAGTTCGATCCGTTGCTTGCGCAAGACCAGTTTCCCCCGGCTGATTCGGCTCAGGTCCAGCAGATCGTCGATCAAATGCACCATGTGATCCACTTGCCGTTCCATCATGGAGCGGGCTGCCTCCGCCGTCTCTCCGGAACTCTCCGTCAACTTGATGACCTGCAGGCCGTTGCGGATCGGAGCCAGGGGATTTCGCAGTTCATGGGCCAGGGTCGCCAGGAATTCGTTCTTTCTGCGATCCGCATCCTGGAGCTGACGGATCAGTTGCAGCCGTTCGTAGGCGGTCGTGACGTATCGGCAAATTGTGCGCAGGAAGTCGATCTCATCGTCGTCGAACTCATCCCGCGTGCGACTGGCGAACGACAGCGTCCCCAGCAGCTTGTTTCCCGCCAACAGCGGATGACATGCATAGCATCGAATCCCCAGGGATTTGACCAGTTCCGCCTTGGGATCATTTCCTTCCTGAATATGCGTGGCCACGATCGGCTCGCGGGTCAGCGCGACCGTTCCGCAGATCGCCTGTCCGTAAGAAAGGCGCATGATCCCCCGCGCCATTTCGCGCGGTATTCCCATGCACGATTCCAGGGCGAGTCCGTCTCCCTCCTCATCGACCATGTAATTAAAGTAAGTGTCGAGCTTGAGATGGGGGCCGATCTTGGCAAACAGTTGGCGCAGCATCGCGTCGGGTTCGTCCGTGCTGAGCAGGACGGCGGCCGCCTCCCATAACAGCCGTATTCGCAGTTCCGCCAGCTTGGAGGGAGTGATGTCCAGGTTCACTCCCACCATCCGCTTGGGGTGACCTCGCTCGTCGTCAAAAACCTTTCCCTGTGCCGCGATCCATCGGACGGCGCCATCCGGGCGGATAATCCGGAATTCCGTCCGAAGCTCAAACTTCTCAGCCACCGCATGCCGGACCGCGGCTTCCGCCCGGTCCCGGTCCTCCGGATGCACGGCTTGCCGCCAATGCTCAAAGCTCCCGCCAAACCCTCCGGGAGCAAGGCCGTACAATTCTTCCTCCATCGGCGACCATTCAACGCTGCCGGTCTGGATATCCCACTCAAAGGATCCGATCCGTCCGGCACTCTGGGCCAGCTCCAGGCGCTGACGTTGCAGCTGCGATTCCTGTTCGTGCCGCTTTCGTTCGGAAACATCCCGGAAAACCAGGACGGTCCCGATGACCCGCCCGGACGCGTCCCGAATCGGGGCGGCGCTGTCATCGATGGAGTATTCCTCCCCTTCTCGCGAGATCAGAAGGGTATGGGCTGCCAGGCCGACGATACTTCCGTGGAGCAGCGCCCGTTCCGCCGGGTTTTCGATCACGGTCCGCGTCTGTTCATCGACAATGTGAAAGACGTTCGGCAACGGCTGGTGGATCGCCTGGGACAGCGTCCAGCCCGTCAGCCTCTCCGCGACATTGTTGAGGTAGCTGACGCGTCCGGAGGCGTCCGTCGTGATGACCGCATCCGCGATGCTCGCCAGCGTCACGCGCAGTTCTTCCGCTTTTTGACGCTGGTCCGCCTCCGTCCGTTGTCGTTCCGCAATTTCCGCTTCCAACTTCCGTTGCCGGTCGATGATCCGGCTGCGTGCGACTCGCAACAACTCGCACAGCCACGAAAGAATCATCCCCAGGAGCAGAAATGCGCTGAGGCGGGCTCCGTCCGCGGTATTGGAAATCTAGAAGCTGTAATGGGGGTCGAGATACAGATAGTCAGTCGCCAGCACGGACAGTAAGGTCGTCGCGACTCCTGGCTTCCAACCCCCCGCCACGACACCAGCAGCACCGCGAAAACAAATATCAGCGGCGACAGCAGGGCACCCGTCCAGCCGGGAATCGCCAGACGAACCAAAATGACGGACATCGCTCCCAGGCAGGCCAGAAAGTACGGCGTCGATTTGGAGGAAGACCATCGCATCGGCGGTACCATGAGGAAATGGATGGAGATTGAATGATAACTCTGGATTGCGGTGAAGTCGATTGGAAGTTCCGCAAGACCACCGTCCGCTTGGAGATTTGGAGGGGAAAGTGCTGGGAATTCCGCCTGTACAGCAGTCATTTACGCGTCTTGCCTCCCTGACCATTCAGTAGTCAACGGTACGGACAGACGCTATGATTCCCGGCTGCCTTAATTGTTCTGCCGGAGAGATAAACCCGTCCACGGAAAGGAAATTTCAGACATGGACCACGAACTGCGGACCACTTGCGAAGACCTGCTCCGTCGCATCGTTCACCTGCAGGACTCTCTTTGACTTGGCGGGCAAACAAAAACGCGCGCAGGAAATCAGCGATATCATGGCCCAGACCGGCTTCTGGGATCATCAGGAGAAAGCCCAGGCGCTGGTCGGAGAACTCCGCCAGTTGACCCTGGTGACCAAGCCTCTCAAGGAACTCATCTCTGCGGGTGATGACCTGCAGGTGTTGATGGAGTTCGCCGATGAGGACAAGTCCGGAGCCAGCGCCGCCGAACTGCAGGAAACCTCTGCCACTCTGAAATCTCGTCTGGAGGCGATGGAGCTGCAGGCAATGCTCTCCGGGCCTCACGATGCGGGGAACGCTTATCTCAGCGTTCAGGCGGGGGAAGGGGGAACTGATGCCTCCGACTGGGCGGCCATGCTCCTCCGCATGTACCAGCGCTGGGCGGAGCAAAAGGGTTTCGAGTGCGAGGAACTGGAACTCTCCGAGGCGGAAGAGGCGGGCATTCGCAGCGTGCCATACGCCATCCGGGGAGAGTACGCGTATGGCTTCCTGCGGGGGGAAACGGGCGTCCATCGCCTGATTCGTATCAGCCCGTTCGATGCCGCCGGGCGCCGCCAGACCTCGTTCGCCGCCATCGACGTCATTCCTGAACTCGATGACAACGTGGATATCGAGATCAACTGGGAAGATGACGTTCGCGAGGATGTGTTCCGCGCCGGTGGTGCGGGAGGCCAGAAGGTCAATAAGACCTCTCTGCGATCCGGCTCACCCACTTGCCCACGAACACGGTGGTCCAGTGTCAGAACGAACGGAGCCAGCACAAGAACCGAGCCATTGCCCGGAAAATGCTGACCGCCAAGCTCTATCAGATGGAGCAGAACCGTCGGGACGCCGAAACGGCCGCCAAGCGGGGACAGAAATCCCGCATCGGCTTCGGAGGTGAACCGATCCGCCACTACGTGCTTGCTCCGCAACAGTACGTGAAGGATGCCCGAACCGGTTCACGGTGGGGACTCCTTTCAAAACGCTCGACGGGGATGTCGATCCCTTCATCGAAGCGTACCTGCGGGATGAAATCGGTAAAGAGTAAGCTTCCTCAGTAATAGGGACGGGGCCGATACGCGGAGTAATTTGCGGGTCGGCCCCGTTTTGCTTACAATCCCACCCAGCGCTCACACGTCTTGAAAGGACACTTCGGCTCCCGACGGAAAGCTCGGAATGTGTGGAATCGTGGGACTCCTCATCAAGGAGCCCAAATTGCGCGAATCCCTGGGGGAAATGCTCGTCCCGATGCTTACCTGCATGGGGGATCGCGGTCCCGATTCCGCCGGCCTGGCCCTCTTCTCTGCTCCCCTTCCCCGGCAAAACGACCGCCGTTTCAGCCTGTTCTGCACCGATCCCCAGGCATGGCCCACGTTCAAGACTGCCTTGCGGGAACGGTTTGGTTCCGCGCTCGAATTGACGATTCAGGCCCGGCACGGGATTGCCCAGGGAGAAGTCGCCCCTGACGAATTTCGGGCATGGCTGAAGCCCTTTCCGAACCTGCATCTGCTCTCCGTGGGGCGGACCATCGACGTCATCAAGGACGAAGGGCACCCGCGCGACATCTCCGCCCGCTACGGCTTCCGCGGCTTTCAGGGAACCCACGCCGTCGGACACACCCGCATGGCGACCGAATCCGCCGTCTCTCCCGCTCACGCTCACCCCTTCACCGCCGGCGAGGATTTCTGCCTCGTCCACAACGGCTCCCTGTCGAATCCCTACAGCATTCGCCGCAGGCTGGAACGCCGCGGCGTCTCCTTCGAAACCGACAACGACACCGAAGCCGCCTGCCGCTTTCTGGAGTGGCGGATGCGCGAGGGGCAATCACTTGAAGAAGCCTTGACGCAAGGCTTTCAGGAACTGGATGGCTTTTACACCCTGCTGATGGGAACCGCCGATAAGCTCGTCCTCGTCCGCGATGCCTTCGCCTGCAAGCCTGCGGTGGTCGCGGAGACGGATGCCTACGTTGCGGTGGGATCCGAATTCCGTGCCCTCGCACACCTTCCCGGGGTGCATTCAGCCCGACTCTTTGAACCGGAACCGGAACGCATTTATTCATGGAACGTGTCGCAGAGCGCGTAATCCAATTCGATCTGGCCCGGCAGTCCGTGCGCGAACTGAATCAGTTTCTGCACGAGGCCTCCGCATCCGGTTTGTCCTCCGATCGGCGGATCGAAGTCCTCCATCCGAACGGGCAGCACAATATCGCCGTAGGCGTGAACATCCCCTGGCAAATCGAGATCCAGGGGCACGCCGGTTACTTCATCGGCGGAATGAACCGCCAGGCGGATCTGACTATCCACGGAAACGTCGGCTGGAGCGTCGCTGAAAACATGATGTCCGGATCCGTGCGGGTCAAAGGCTGCGCTTCCGAGTGTGCCGGCGCCTCCGCCCACGGTGGCCTGCTGGTCATTGAGGGGGATGCCTCCTCCCGCTGCGGCATCTCTTTAAAAGGGAGCGATATTGTCGTCGGCGGCAGCGTGGGGCACATGTCCGCATTTATGGCCCAGGCCGGGCGGCTTGTAGTGTGTGGAGATGCCGGCCCCAACCTGGGGGATTCCCTGTATGAAGCCGTGATCTACGTCCGGGGAAAGGTTCACAGTCTGGGGACTGACGCCCGGGAGGAGCCGATGCAGCCGGACGATTATCGCGTCGTGACCGATCTGCTGACGCAAGCGAAAATCGATCACGACCCGCGGACGTTTCGCCGCATCGCTTCGGCCCGCACGTTGTATCACTGGCACGCCGCCAACTCGAGTCACTATTAACGCACCCGATCAGTTAGCCCTCCGAACAGCAGAGGAAGTTTTGTGAGTGAGCCGAACGGCCCAATTCGATTGGAAGAAAGCGCCTCCTTCAACCGGGACGTCCTGCGCTACATCCAATCCGCCGCCGAATCGGGCCTGTATGAAATCCGTGGTCTGGGAGCGAAGCGTCAGCTTCCGACGTTTGACGATCTTGTTTTCCTCACCGCCTCCGCTTCGCGCTATCCGCTGGAGGGGTACCGCGAAAAGTGCCTCACGCGCACGGTCCTCGGGACACGGCACGCCAAAAAACCTCTCGAACTCGAGATCCCCATCACGATCGCGGGGATGAGCTTCGGTGCACTCTCCGCCAATGCGAAAGAGGCCCTTGGCCGCGGCGCGTCCGCGATGGGAACCTCCACGACAACGGGGGACGGCGGTATGACTCCCGAGGAACGTCGGGCGTCGAAGTACCTCGTTTACCAGTGCCTTCCTTCCCGCTACGGATTCAATCCGGACGATCTGCTCAAGGCGGACGCGATTGAATTGGTCATCGGCCAGGGGGCCAAACCCGGGGGTGGCGGGATGCTCCTGGGGCAGAAGGTCAGTCCGCGGGTGGCTTCCATGCGGACGCTTCCTGAAGGGATCGATCAGCGCTCCGCCTGCCGTCATCCCGACTGGACCGGCCCGGATGACCTCACCATTAAGCTGCAGGAGTTGCGCGAGATCACCGATTGGAAAATTCCGATCTACGTGAAGATGGGCGCAACCAGGGTTCGAGAAGATGTCAAACTCGCCGTGAAAGCGGGCGCGGACGTCGTGGTCATCGACGGCATGCAGGGAGGGACCGCCGCGACGCAGCAGGTCTTTATCGAGAATACCGGCATCCCCACGCTTGCCGCCCTTCCCCTCGCGGTCGAAGCGCTGGAGGAGATGGACGTCGTCGGCGAAGTGCAACTCATTATCTCCGGAGGAATTCGGACCGGTGCGGACGTCGCGAAGGCCCTCGCTCTGGGAGCGGACGCGGTCTCGATTGGTCAGGCGGCGATGATGGCGATCGGCTGCAATTGTTCCACGTGGAACATTTCTGGTGAGAGCTTCGACGCCGAACCCGATTATCGGGCGCTTGGCACGGCTGCCGGTTATTGCCATCACTGCCACACGGGGCGGTGTCCTGTCGGGATTGCGACACAGATTGATGCGCTGGAACAACGCCTCTCTCCGGAGTGGGGTGCGCAACGGCTACAAAATTATCTGCAAGTGCTGACCATGGAACTGACGACGCTCGCCCGGGCCTGCGGAAAATCGGATGTGCATCACCTGGAACGGGAGGACCTGGTTGCGCTCACCATCGAAGCCGCCGCCATGGCCCGCGTTCCTCTCGCCGGCACCAACTGGATCCCCGGACAATCTCACGGATGAAGGCTTTTCGCTAAACACTTTTCGACAACCATGATTCGAAGTCCTTGCTCGCACGCGCACGGTGCGGAAGGACGAGTTCGACAGTTCAGGAGTTTTCCGATGAACGACCGCGAACAAGTGCGCGCCCGCCTGCGGGACGAAAACATTGAATTCATCGTCGTTCAGTTTGTCGATCTCCACGGCGCACCCAAGGCCAAGATGGTCCCGGTGCAATGCCTGGATGACGTCATTGACGTGGGGGCCGGATTCGCGGGAGGGGCCATGTGGGGGCTGGGTCAGGGGCCGCATTCCCATGACCTGATGGCCCGGATCGACCTCGAGACTTACACCCGCATCCCCTGGCGACCCAATACGGTTCGCTTCGCCGCGGATCTCTACGTCGATGATGAACCGTATCCCTACTGTCCCCGGCTGAACCTCAAGCGGGTTCTGAAAGACGCCGCAGAGAAGGGGTATCTCTACAACGTCGGCATGGAGCCGGAGTTCTTCCTCGTCAGTCGCGATGCGGAGGGAAAGATTCGTCCCTGGAATCCGGATGGGGTCGATACGCTCCGCAAGCCGTGTTATGACTTCCGGGCCATGTCCCCTGCCCTGGAGTTCCTGCAGGAGTTGACGACGTCATTGAACTCCCTCGGCTGGGGGGTCTATCAGGCGGACCACGAGGACGCAAACGGCCAGTACGAAGTTAATTTCCACTATGCGGATGCTCTCACGACCGCGGACCGGGTGATTTTTTTCAAGATGGCAACGGCTCAACTGGCGAAGAAATACAATGCCATCGCGACGCATATGGCGAAGCCCTTCGCCGATCAGACCGGGAGCGGCCTGCATCTCCACTTCCACCTCGCTGACCGCGAAACCGGGAAGAATCTGTTCCTCGCAGGTGATGATCCGCAAGGGCTCGGCCTGTCGCCGGCGGCGTATCATTTCCTGGGGGGGATTCTGGAGCATGCCCGCGCGTTGGTCGCCGTCAGCAGTCCGACCGTCAACTGCTACAAACGCCTGCAACTGGGGACCGGTCTGCTTTCGACCCGGTCCGGTTTCAGTTGGGTGCCCGCCTTCGTGGGGTACGGCGACAACAACCGCACCCAGATGATCCGCACGGCCGGTCCCGGCCACTGCGAGGACCGGACCGTCTCCTCCGCCTGCAATCCCTACTTCGTTCTCGCGGCGCATCTCACTGCCGGCCTGGAAGGGATGCAGAAGCAGACGAAACCCGGCTCCGTCAATCTCGGTAATCTGTATGAAAAGACGCTCGCGGAGATTCGCGCGTCCGGAATGCGACTCCTGCCGCAATCGCTGGCGGAGTCACTGCTGGAACTGCAAGGAGATGAAACCGTGCGCGGGGCGCTGGGGCCCGCGGCGGAAGAATTTCTGTTTCTCAAGCAGAAAGAATGGGAAAGCTACGACCGGCAGGTCACTCCGTGGGAACTGGAACAGTACCTGACGTTGATTTAAAAGAGACTGAATAGGGAAAAGGGCAGTGCAACGTGGCAACGTATGATGCAATCGTTCTCGGAGTGGGAGGGATCGGCTCTTCCGCGCTCGCTCACCTTGCAAGCCGTGGCCTGCATGTGCTCGGTATCGACCGCTTCCCGACGGCTCACGATCGAGGGAGTTCGCACGGCGAAACGCGGCTTATCCGGCAAGCCTACTACGAACATCCCGACTATGTTCCGCTGCTCAAGCGGGCGTATGCGCTTTGGTCTGATCTCGAACATCAGAGCGGGCGCAAACTGTATTTCGAGTCGGGCGTGCTGCAGGTCGGGCTGGAATCCGGAAGCGTTATTCCCGGCATCCTTGCCAGCGCCCTGCAACATAAACTTTTGGTCGAGGAAATTTCTCCCGCCGAGGTGGAGCGCCGTTTCCCCGGCTACCGGGTTCCGGAACCTCTGCGGGCGGTGTTTGAACCCCAGGCCGGATTTTTGCGAGTCGAAGATTGTATTCGCGCCTATGTCGTCGCCGCCGTGGAGAAGAAAGCAGACCTGCTCATCAACGAGAGCGTCAAATCGTGGCGACCGGTCGGCAAGAACATTGAAGTCGTGACGGATCACGGCAAGCACGAAGCGGGCGCTCTAATCATCACCGCCGGTTCCTGGGCGGGGGAATTGCTGAGCGATCTGGGACTCCCGCTGGAAGTCCTCCGCAAGTCGGTCTACTGGTATGAAACCGACACGCCGAACTATCGTCTCGACCGAGGCCAACCCGGGTTCATCTACGAAACCCCCGAGGGAAATTTCTATGGTTTCCCTGAGATTGATTCCTTTGGGGTGAAGATCGGCGAGCACACTCGCGGCCTGCCGGTGTCTGATCCGCTCAACGTCGGACGCGAAGAAGATGCGGAGGAAACGGCGCGCATTCAGGCGTTCCTGAAGCGGCATCTGCCGCAGGTCTCCGCGCGAAAGAAACGCTTCATGACCTGCCTCTATACGCTGTCGTCCGATCGGCGGTTTATCGTCGATCGCCACCCGGAGTATGCGAACGTTTCTTACGTCGCGGGACTCTCCGGCCACGGGTACAAATTCGCCTCGGTCCTGGGAGAGATCCTCGCCGACTGGACCACGACCGGGCGCACATCTCTTAGCGTCGAATTTCTCTCCGCGAAACGCCCCGGGCTCCGTCCCGCCACTTCTTGACCGGCGTCAGGCTGTGGCGAACTCTCTGGGACTTACTCTCGCTGCGTCCCCTTGTCGTAAGGCTTAGCCGACTTCCGGCAGTAGCGAGACAACAGACATATCACGGCGGCCATCGTGAGGACCAAGAATGAAGGGAGATCCATCGGCCCGATTCCTGCGAATTGTCCGAGAAGAGGAGGATTGATATCATTAAAGAGTCCGGAACGGGCCGTTTTCGGACGAGGATTGTGGACTTTTTAGCGAGTTTATCAAAAATCTCTCCGGAACCGGTCAGGCGAGAGGACGACTCGTGAGAGTCTTTCGGTAGGGTGATGCGTAGGGATCGAAGTTGCGATCGTTTTGTTACGCGATTGAAGTGGCCGATCGACTGATGTGTCTGTGACTGAGGTGTTTCCAGCAATTGTCCCACTTATGACGGGGTCGCTTTTTGTTCCACTCCCTGGGTACCATCAGCGTGACTGGGTGTACGTGACCCGGTTGAGGCCCCCTCACCAACTCAACGAGTGCGAGCGATGCGCGGTTTCCAGAACACGTTGTTACTTATCGGCTGTCCGGTCCTGTTCGCGGTTTCGTGTGCCGTGGGGGCCGGGTTCGCAGGGGCACTGATCTTTCAAGCCCCGGCGGGGGAACATGGGACCGGCGCCTGGGGGAGCTACTACGGGGCGATGCTCTGCTTCGTGCTGGGGGGCCTGTTCGGTGCGCTCGTCGGACTGAGCATCGCCGTGGCGTCCATCGCCCGTAGTGACGGCAACCTGTGGAAAGTTCCGACGTGGGGCGGGATTGGAGGCGGGATTGTTCTCGGTCTGCTGGTGCGGTTCGTGCTCTCGGTGAGCGAAGTGAACGGGATGTTCGGGGAACTGATCCTGCGGTACTGGTTCGCCGCGGGGATCCTGATCATTTGCACCGGGACGCTCGGGGGCTTTGCCGGGGCTCTGGTTGAAAGGATCTGGTTGCGACGCGCCGCACCCAGGAAACATTCTCTCCGTCACTGAAAAAGGACTCCAGCAGACGCAAGCACGGCATCAACCGATGATTTCCATGGGGCGGGTCACCTTGTCTCCTAATCCTGATTGATTGTCCATGAGGGTCAGGCTCGTCGGACGGGTGCCGGTGGAATTTGCAGCCGCGCGGAATGCCAGATGTTGAATCACACGATTCATGACGCTTCTGGTGACTCCGCCTACATCAGCGAAGAACTGGAAAGTCATCTTTAACGTCGGTGTCCCGGTTCCGGTGACATTCACATTGCCGATCACCTGGGTTCCGAGCTTTACGTTGCCGCCGACCACTCGCAATGCGTCTGCGCCGGTTCCGGACTTCAACAGCTTGAGCTTGTCGTGGGCTTGCATGTCATCGATTTCCACATCGAGCCGATAGAAACCGTTCGAATTCAAGTCGCAGGCGGTGGACTTGTAGGCGATCTGTGAATATTTCTTCGCCGCGATCCCCAGAGTGCCGGTGTACTGGGAGACCTGGGGTTTGAAGGCATCCACGACAATCGTGTTGTTCGATTCCGAGCTTTCCGCAACCGCGTTCTTCGGGTCGACCTTGAGGATCAGATAGCTGTACAAGGGATCGGGAGAGACGACCAGGGATTGCGCGGAGATCAGTGTCGAACCGGCATTCAGCAGATGGCTCCCCGTGTCGTTGTACAGGATCAGGTCCGATGCGAGGAGCGTGTCGTTCGCATCCAGAGTCTTGTTCTGGGAGGCCCAGACCCGGATCGTGACGTTATCGCCGGCGTTGTTGGGGACGCCGGTCAGTTCGGCTGCCGTATTGCCGGCATTCGCCACCTGGTATTGCACCGTCATCAGATACTTCGTGGGATCCCCCGACACGTCGTTCAAGGTCATGAACGCGGAGTTGATCTTCAGATCGGGTGTGAGCAGTTGTCGCCGTTCCAGCGATTCAAACCCGCTGACGTTGTCTCGATGGGCGCGTCGACGCGATTCCGTGTGCGAGAACTTCCGAAACAATCTGCCCAGCATGCTGTCTCCCGGTCTGACTTGATGGTGCGGCGGATCCCTGCCCCTTGTCACGACGATCCGCATTGCGCTCGGAGAACTTCCGAGGCGTATTCCGATTCTGAAATGGAGAAGCAAACCGGCCCGGGGATTGCCCTCTGATCATTACAGGTTAAGGTCCACCCCGACCGCTGGTGAGTGCGAAACCAGCGAATTTCGGCCCGAAAAGCGAAAATCACCTTAAACGATGGTTTTGCCGTGCCTCAGATCCCGGGGTGCTTTCCCAACGCCCCGGGCCGGCGTCGAAACGCGTGCTGCCGGAGCGTGTCTGACGAAGCTTCCAATTCCACCCGGAATAGGCCGGTTTATGTGGCTGTGCCAATGCTTGAGGGGTTAATCGCTGGATGAGGAGGACGAAGAATCCTTGCCGGTTTTGACCGTGGCAAACAGATCCTGCTTGTGGCTGATCCAGGTGTCCCGATCGGTGATGATGGCCTGCGGGGGGAGCGTCGGGGTGAGCGTGGTCAGATGCGGCATCCGCTTGACGGCGGTGCCGATGGCCATAAATTCCAGGAGGCCCCCCATGTCGTTGATGTGGGTCTTGATGCCGATGACATCATCCGCGCCGATGGCGGCGGCTTCGTCCCGGATCAGGCCGATGGCATGTTCCCGGGCTTCGTAGATGAGTGAGGTGAGTTCGCTGATTTCCCCCTTGGAGAAGGATTTGAAGAAGGAGGCGAGTCCCCCCATGATGCCGAGGGAATAGACGGCGGTGCCGAGCACGAGCTTGATGGGAAGGTATCCCAGGCTGCACATGTTCCACATTTCTTCGCAGGTGAGATCGCTGGTGACCGGTTCGGCGTTGTATTGCGGCGGGAGTTCCGGGTGGCGGGAGGCGGTCCCGGTCATCATCATTTCGTGGACGCCGCGAAAGGGCATGACGGTGGTCTGGATGCCGACGACGGAATTGGCACCGACGGCTTTGGCTTCATCGACCATCCGCTGCAGGGCGAGGTGTCTTGTGTGGTTGAAGACGTCGCTGTACTGCTTGATTTCCCCCCGGCCCATACTTTTGAGGGCACCGAGGATGCCCCCACCCAGGCCGATGGAGTAGGCGACATTGCCGAAGACGAAGCGAATGGGGGTGAAGCCGGCATCGAGCTGGCAGTAGAGTTCCTGTCCATCGCTGCTGGTGGAAAAGCTGACGTCGCCGCGGGGGTGATC
>JAXMBX010000030.1:0-61145 GCA_046349635.1 Planctomycetales bacterium | reverse complement strand
GAATCCGCAGTCGAGTGCGGTCGTGCAAGGCGCGACAGAGATCCACATAACGGGCGACCTGCGCGGAATGTGTCTGGAGGATGAGGCGATCCGGGGGGAGATCACACATCGCTTGCAGCAAGGAGCGGGTGATGCCGTACTTTTGTTCCTGCGGAACGAACGGGTCTGTCGCGCTGGAGCAAAAGATCGAGAAGTCGGTGCGATTGGCGCGAGCCCAGCGGGACTCGCGGGGATAATTTTCCCGATAGGAATCGGCGGCATTGGTGCGGACTTCGACGAACTGACCCCACTGGCGGCCCGCGAGGATATGGCGGCTGTGCTGGACATAGCACCCTGCGCCGCAGAGGGAGTTTCCGAACGTGCAGCCGCGATAAGGCTGCAGGGAGTGAGAGGAGACTTCACGCAGATAGCCCGAGGTGCGGGTGAGGATGTTCTTGACGGTGGTTTCGGTGATGTGCAGGGGCATGGCTGTATTGTCGCAGCCGAAAAACGAAAACGGGAGAGGAAACGCCAAAACGATTCCCCTCCCGGGTTCAAACAATCAAAGCAGACTCTGCGGCGTTACTTCTTGCAGCAGGCCCCGGCGGGGCAGGCGCAGGAAGCACATTCGCAGCCGGTGGCCTGGCAGCACTTGCCATCCTGGCAGCAACCGGCGACGCATTTGCACTCGCCGGCACCACATGGAGTGGCAGTCGTGGCGGCGGCGGCCAGCACGACCGCAGCGGTGGTGGGCTGAGCCGAGGAGGGACCCTTGCAGCAGCCGTGTTGCGAACAACCGACGGACGCGGAGCAGGGGGTTCCCGTCGTGCAGACGGCGGGGCATTCAACCGCAGCGGTCGTCACCTTTTGAGTGGAACTGCTGGCGGAAAGATTACCGAGAGCGAGGCCGGCGATGAGCAGGCCACCCACCAGGGCGGACAAGAGAATTCGAGAATTCATGATTTTGCTTTCTGTGAATTTGGGAAGGTCCACGGGCGTGTTGCGCGAATCTGTGGACAGATTCCCCGGACTTTAAGTGTGAAAGGGCCGTCAAAATAACTCACCGGTCAGGCCGGGAGAACAGGAGATGGACCGGCGAATGCCGTTTTCACACTGTCCAGACACAGAGCAAGCCATGCAGGCGCAGATTCTGCGCGTGGCAACGACCCAGGGGGCTGTGAACCGAAAAGAGATCACTGCTTTGCAGCGAGATCAGATCGACGGTGGAAAGCACCGGAAGCTGCAGAAGAGACAGGGTTCGTTCGAGCGAGGGGCGAGATTGTTGCTTCTCGGGGGCGATGGGGGATGCAGGCCGACTGCCACAGGTGCAGCGGCAGGAGATACCACAAGCCGAAGAGGCCGCGATTTTTTGATCACATCCGGGACAGGCAGACTTCGTACCGCAGCAACTGCGGGGCGCGGTCGTTTTCTGGGTGCAGCAACTTTTGGAGGGCTTCTGTTCGGCGGAAATCTTTTGGGGGCGATTGCAGCATTGCCCGGCCCTCACGGGGGCTGCCCCGGAGACCAGAATCGCCATACTGAGAATCAGGTTGAGAAGTCGTATCCCAGACACTGGACACCTGCTGAAAGAAATACCGAACGCTCTATTTCAATTATCGCCAGATTCAGAAACGAGTCAACGTGATTGTCTCGGGCGTGTGCGGTTGTCTGCGTATCGCCTGTGGGGGCTGGAAGTTAAGAACCACAAAATGCGGTTGGTGGACAAGCCTGATCGGCAGTTTACGGAAGAACGGGCTTCGTCCAGAGCATTTTGTTGAACGGGGTTAAGAACTCCGGGGGCGTGGATTGGAGGCAAATGGACCACGGCCCCCGGAGGAGCTGCATTCGAGGTGTGGAGTCAATCATGCATTTGACAGTTCGAACGCAGTGATACTTTTCATTACGTGGAAATGTCGTCAGACTGCTGGATCAAAAGAGTGGTTTCGGGCGTTTTCAAGACACAGGCTGAGGCAGGACAGATTCATGGGGATGTTGCGACAGAAGTTGGAACGGGGCGAAGTGGCGATTGCGTGCGGGGTGGGGCGGTTCCTGCACCATAATTTCCTGCAGGCGCTGGGAATGCACGGCGGATTCGACGCGGTGTGGTTCGACATGGAGCACGTGGGGAACAGCATCGAGCAACTGGAGATCGGAACACTGGCGGCGCGCAGCCAGGGGATGGACAGCTTCGTCCGCCTGCCGCCGACGGATTACTCGATCGTGAGCCGGAGCCTGGAATCGGGTGCGAGTGGAATCATGGCCGCCCAGGTGCGGAGCGTGGAACAGACGGAAGAGATCGTGCAGTGGGCGAAGTACGCGCCGCGCGGCTGGCGAGGACTGAATACCGGTTCGTTTGATGCGCGCTTCGGAACGGTTCCCGCGGCGGAACATTGCGAACGGGCCAATAAGGAGACGCTGGTCTTTATCCAGATCGAAGCGCTCGAGGCGCTGGAAGATTGTGAAGCGATCGCGGCGGTGCCGGGAGTGGACATGCTGTTTGTCGGTCCGGCGGATCTGAGCCAGGCGCTCGGCGTGACGGGGGATTTCTGGAATCCGAAATGCCTGGAAGGGGTCGAGCGTGTGGCTGCGGCGTGTCGACGGCAGGGGAAGTGGTGGGGGATTGTTCCGCCCGATCCCAAGTACGCCGCGATGTGCGTGGAGAAGGGGTGCCAGTTGCTGTCGATCACGTCTGATGGAAGGCTGTGGAACGCGGGAATCCAGCAGGTGAAGGGACTCTACAAGGATTTCCTGAAGTAGGGGAGCAGGGGGCCGGGCTGCAGCGAGGTCTGCTGAGTCGTTGCGGCTATTTCAGGCCCTTTTCCTTGAGTGGAATATCCCGAAACGCGGTGTGGCAGGCTTTGCAGTTATTGTTGACGGCCAGGAACAGTTTTGATGCAGCGTCCGGTTTAGTCGTCGGTCGCTTGAGTGCGTCCTCAAGAGCCTGGCTGACCTTCTCCGCTTCTTGCGCGAGTTGCCGAAACTTCTCCGGTTTGGCTTGCAGCTCTTTGGTCCGCAAGAGTTCCGTGAAGTGTTCACGCAGCAAGAGGGCTTCGTGATCGGGAACGAGTGCCGGTTGATCGGCGGGTGTTTTCCAGCCCGCCTGTTCAATCGCTTTGAGGCGGTCGTCCACGTGCTCGATTTCGATCATGGCCTCAGCCATGGCCGGCAGCTTGGCAACGGGTGGAAAATCCACATCGAGGTCATCCAGAAACGCCTTCTCGAAGGTGTGTGCGGCCTCGACCGATTGAAACAGACCGCGATACGCCGCACTCGTACCGGCGATCGCGAGGACTTTCGGGCCGTCGTCATGACCGATAAGTCCCGCGCCGATGCACGCCACAGCGGCCGCCGCAGGGCTGCGATGTTTTCCATGATGGCAATGGAGATAGATCGGTCCCTTCAGATCGCGGACCGCTTTCGCCAGTTCCCGGGCGCGTTCTTCCGGGACGCCGTCGTAACCGTGCGGGAGGTGTACGTACTGCATGCCATACTTCTCGGCCGTGCCGACGTCGGGCTTTGCACCATCGACACTGATGATGGTCTTGATGCCCATGTCCTGCAATTCGGCAAACGCCTCGTCTCCTGAGGGAAGTCCACCCGAGATGACTTTTTCATGCACGCGGACGGGATTCGGTAGATGTTTCGCGTTGAGCTTCTCAATCTTGACGACCGAGACGGGTCTCGGTTTCTGGGGGGCCGGTTTCGCTGGAGTCGCTTTTTTCGGGGACTGACTGCGTCGAGTCGGTCAACGTGTTTTGAAGGGGGCAAAGACGGCATCGACAGAAACGAGCCGCATCCTACGGCAATCATCAGCAGGAACGGGAGGAATCGGCGGGATGTCATATCAACTTTCTTGCGAACAGCAGCGTTGTCGTTGTCAGATTCAAAACTACAACGCGCGGGTGAGATCAACAAGAGGGTCTGACGATCAATCTTTCGACGGTGCCGGCCAATAAATCGCCGCGTGTTGCGTGGAGCGAATGACCTGCATGCAGGTGAAGGACCGGAGAGGTGATGTGGACAGAAACGGATTCGAGGCTTGAAACTCGTGGCCATGCACGGTATTACGATATGATAAAACGTAATACCGTGCGAGAGGTGCCATGTTTCGTTCTCAGAGTCGCCGTCGAGTGGGGTTTTCTCTGATCGAGTTGCTAGTGGTGATTGCGATCATCGGCATCCTGGTGGGGTTGCTACTTCCCGCGGTGCAGCAGGCACGGGAAGCAGCGCGGAAAACCGCCTGTCTCTCCAACCTGCACCAGATCGGCCTGGGGGTGCATCAGTATTATGAGATCTACAAAGGGCACTTCTTTCAGCACCATCCGTTTGATGCGGATGTCATTTCCAACAACACGAGCATTGAGTCGTTCGCGGAGATTTATTGGGAAGACAAGATCAAGCCCTGGATCGGAGGGCTGACCGAAGCGAACGAAGACGCGGCGCGGACGTCGATGGTGTACGGGAGCGAAGGGATCTATCGCTGTCCGACTGATCTGTCTGAGCGACGGCCACACATCGACCCGATGACCATGCTGCAGGATGGAATCGAGAATCGGACGAGTTACCTGATGAACTCGCTGCTGAGCCATCGGTCCCGGCGGTACGGCTACTGGACGTTGACGAAGTTCGATAAAGCGGTCGGCCTGTCGCATTTCGTCTGTTTCTCGGAACGGGACGCGAGGGCATTTGAGCCTCCGGAGGGAGATGAACCCCGGCAGGACGATTATGACATCTGGCTGGGGACCAACATCATCGGGCCGTGGATTGCCTCGAAACGGCACAATGGGGCGGCGAATTATCTGTACCTGGATGGGCACGCGGAGACGAAGCTGTTTGAGCAGGCGGTGATTGATATGTACCCGGATAAGCAGGTGCTGGTCGAGGATGGGAGTTATCCGTGAGTCAGCGGGTATAGCGGACGCAGAGCTTGGGGATATCGCCGAGTTGGTGAAGCTGTCGGACGCGGCTACGGAAATGTCCGGAGCCGAAGATGGGGGAATAGCCGTGGTGATGGTCCGCGACGGTGAGGGCGTGCTGAATGTCTTCGAGCGTGAGTTGCGACCGGCCGTGTGACAGTGCCCACCAGCGGGCAATCCACAGGGTCGCAGGAATAATGAGTGCCAGGCTGTAGAAACCTTCCGTGAAGGGGACGTCGTAATACGCGGGGCCGCAGAAGTGCAGTCCCTGAATTTTGACTCGCAGGTAACGGGTCAGAAGTTCGTCCGCTTCGGGAGGGATGCGCCAGTCATCCCGTTCAATCTCCGCAAACGGAACCGATTCAAAGCCCGTCTGCAACACGGGAACCTGACCGGTTCCTTTTGAGAAGCGGATGGCGGCAGAGAGGAGCTTGAGCCGGGCGCGCCACCCCTGACGGAGTTCGACGTCCGTGTCCTTGCGGGCATATTGGGCGACGAGTTGGCGGAATTGCATCATCCCCAATTTGGATGGAGGGGCGATACGGGAGAAGTCGGTGGGGGTTTCCTCCAGCGCGGCCTGGCGGACGATGGCGAGAAATTCTCCCAGGCGCGGCCCCTGGATTTTCTCGAACCGGGCCTGGGCGATGAGGTTCACGAGGCCGAGCGCCTGCAGCAGGCGGACGGGAAACGGAGTGGCGTCATTCGCGAACGTGTCATCGAGTGCACGGGGGAACTGCAGAAAATCCTTCCAATCGAGCCGCTGGCCGGGGGAGACTTCCGGCGGCGGCATTTTTTCCGCCCCTTCGGGGACGACGAGCCGTTCGAGGGTCTGCAATTCCGCTTTATTTTCAGCGAGTGATTTCCCGAGATTGGCGACGACGGAGGGACAACTGTAGCGCAGGCTGACGGTCACTTTTGAGCCGGCGGGATGGAAGGCATAGGGATAGATCCGACAGGCGAGTGGTTTCGCAGGCTCACCGAATTTGGCATGGATACGGCAGAGTCCTTTGTCATCCAGGAAGATGCACGACCCATCCGCGCGGTGGGCGAGTCGGTAACGGCGATTCCAGGGAGGACCGAATGGGGTGAAGAGTTTTACGCCCGGTTCAAAGCCCTGTTGGCCGATCCAGTTCTGGGACTCGATGCGGCGGCGTTCTTCGAGGGTGACTTCGATCGCGTGCTGTTTGCAGCATCCTCCGCAGTTGTGACAACTCCAATTCTGGAGAACAGGGAGTTGAAGGGGCGGGGGAGGCATGGTGACTCGCAGACGACCTATCGTTGTTTGTCCCGTCCTACCTGTCGATGACCATTAATTGAGCACATGCCTACCCTGCCATTTCAGGGGCGATGTAGGCATGCCACCCAGAGGGGCCCACAGGGGGAGGAGAGTTCTCGGGAGGTAGAAGGGTTAAGGGGTGCCGTTCCAGTCCTTGGGAAGTTCGAGGGTCCAGACGTCGTTATTCAGCGGCATGGCGTGGCCGGTGACAACCCAGATCTTATCCTGAAAGACGTAGCTGGAGTGTTCATGACGTGCTTTCCAGATGACGTTGGACTTCAACTGATTCCAGGTTTTGCCATCTTTGGAGAACCAGACGTCCCCGAGATTTTTGTACGGCTCCTTGGTCCAGCCTCCGAGGACCCAGATGTGATCCCGGTAGACGACGGAAGAGAACCAGAGACGACCGGCCCAGGGGGCATGTTCAGTGACCTGCGTCCATCTTATGCCATCCTCGGAGGACCAGACATCATTTTTGGAATGATACGCGGGGACATAGTTGCCGCCACCGAGAACCCACATTTTTCCGTCGTGCACGACCGCCTGATGGTAGGCCCGCGGGGACCAGCCGGCGTTATTCGTGGCCAGGTTCCACAGTTTGCCATCCGGCGAACTCCAGACATCGTTCTTGAGATTCTTGTCGGTGCCGAAGTAGTAGTCTTCTGTGCCGCCGAGCATCCACATGCGGTCCTTGAACGTGACCAGACCCGCGGCGATGCGGGGAGTCCAGTCGGCGTGCTGAGTGGCCTGATCCCAATGGAGACCATCGGCGGAGGACCAGACTTCGTTGCCCGAGGAATGGTCGGGGAGCCGGCCGTTGTACCACCCCCCCATGATCCACATGCGATCCTGGAAGACGGTGGTCATAGGAAGATCGCTGTGTTTCCAGGGGGCGGAGTCGAGGACTTTCGTCCAGGTCTTGCCGTCAGAGGAACTCCAGACGTCGCGCGGCGCGGGCTTGAATGAATCGAACCAGCCTCCAAGGAGCCAGAGCTTGTCCTTGAAGACGACTTCGCCGCTGGAATCGCGGGGCTGAAACTGAGCGTGCGGTGTGACCTCCACCCAATCCGGTCCCGGAATTTCGGCGGCGGGACAGGAAGCGGAAATTCCCAGAATAAGAAGAATGTAAGTGGCTCGGAGAGGCGAATTCATGGTGTTCTCTCACGCGAAACGTCTTGAAAAGCACCTAAACAAAAAGGCCAGTCGTCTGGAACGACTGGCCTTTTGTATTGTGTCACCTCAGCAGTTAAGACTGTAAGGTTTCTCGAACGCCCGACAAAATGCAGTTGGTGATCACTCTGGATTTGCGGTTTTGGGGAAACCGTCCTTCAACCAGAGCATTTTGTCAGAACTAAGTTGCGGGGGCAGGATTTGAACCTACGACCTCGAGGTTATGAGCCTCGCGAGCTACCGGGCTGCTCCACCCCGCGATATGGCTGCCGGCGAATGGTTAATTCGCAGCAGGAAATCTCAGTATAGCAGATCAAGCCGCAAAGTCGAGCTACTCTGATTCGTTTTGCAGAGTCTGGCAATATCAAGGGTTACGGCTGCTCGACAGTTGGAGGAACGACTCCCGATTGCTGGGCCAGTTCGACGAGTTTCGTCCAGTTGTCGCCGGGAAGGGGAATGCCGTCGCGAAGCCGTTTCTGGCGGGTTTCCTGGCTGAGATCGCCGGGCAAGAGAATCCGATCAACCCCCTCTCGGGTCGGGGTGGCGCGGACCCAGGCGATCAGTTTTTCGGTTTCCTGGCGGAAATGGTCATGACCTGCGAAACGATCCGGATTCCAGACGACGAGCAGGACATTATTGGTCTCGGTCTGGTCGGGAGCGGGGGGGCAGGTTCCGCCCGACAGGCCCGCTGTGAGGATATCAAGGAGCATTCCCAGGGCGAACCCCTTGTAGCCCTGGTCGCCGCCAAGAGGAAGCAGGCTGCCGGGGGGGTTGGTGCTGATGGCCCAGGGGTCGGTGGTGGGATTGCCGTGGGAATCCTGAATCCAGCCGGGGGGACATTCCTTTCCGGCGAGCTGCGCCACGCGGACCTTCCCCCGTGCGACGGCACTGGTGGACATGTCGAGGACGAGCGGCTCGGTCGCGGTGGGGATGCCGATGGCGAGGGGGTTGGTGCTGATTCTGGGAGCGGTGCCGCCGGGAGGGGCGACATACATCAGGAAGCCGTTGTCATTGACGGCGAGAAACGCGGCGAAGCCTTGCCGGGCGGCGAGTTCGACCCATTCCCCCAGGCGGCCGACGTGTCCGGAACGGCGGAGCGTGCCACAGGCGATGCCGGAGGTGCGGGCTTTGTCGCACACCTGTTCGATCAGCCGGGCACACTGAATCTGGCCGAACCCGAGTTCTCCATCCGCATGCAGGAGCGCGGGAGATTCATGCAGGACGGTGAAGGGGGCGTCGGAGGCGAGGTCGCCGCGCTGCAGTTGCTGGGTGTATTCGAGGACGCGGAAGACGCCGTGGGAATCGTGGCCGCGAAGATTGGATTCGACGAGGCTGGCGGCGACGGTGCGGGCTTCGTCGGGGGTCACGCCCGCCGCCTGGAGGATGGCCGTGGCGAAGATCTGGAGTTGTTGAGCGGGAAGTGTGGGCATGGTAGTTCATCATCGAGCTGAAGTCACGAAGAGACATTCAATTCGATGATACGAACCGCTGTCCGGGAAAGCGAGTTTTCTCGCGGAGTGTCGAATTGGACAATGCGGAGCTGTGTCCCGATTTATTTGGCTTGCTCCGCAGCTTTCGCGGGAGGCTCCGCTGGCTTGGCTGGAGGTGCGTTCGGATTCGGGCCTCCCTGCATGAACCAGATGTGTTCGGGGCGTTTGAGGATGCCGTCGATCACGTCGCGGACCGCTTTGGCCTGGTCCTTTTTGCCATCCTTTTCGGCGTGTGAGGCGATTTCGCGGGCTTGCGGGATCAGTTCCTTGTAGAAACGCTCGCCGACTTCAAACATGCCGTGCCAGTGCGCATAGTCCGGGGCCATCATGGAAGCGCCGTGCCGTGCGCGGCGGCCTTCGTGGTGCCACAGGTAGAACCAGGTCCATTCGATCTCCTCATCAAACTGCGTGGGGGTGAGCAGCTTCTGGTCTGCGAGGGCTTTCATGATCGCGGTGCCGGGCTTGCCGAACTTCTCGTTGTAGTTGATGACGAAGTCGTCGTACTGCTTGTAGAAGGCGTTGACGTAAGAGGGGGTGTGGCAGTGGCCGCAGACCTGCTTCATGTTTTCCCGCTTGGATTCCGCGGAGTGTGCGGTGAGCTTGGTCCGCTCTGTGGGATCGGCGGTGGTGACGACCTTGCCGTTGATGTCGGTATCGAGAACCTGACTGATGGGGGGGCGGTTGGTCCAGGAGATTCGTTCGCCGGGATCGTGCGTGATCCGGCCTTCGTTGCGGAGGTTGCCGGACATGTGGCAGGTGGCACAGGTGGGGGCCTGGGAATAGTCCTGGCCGAGGACCCACTTTTTCGAATCGAGGTGCATGTGGTGCATGAGATCCCGGAAGGCGACGCCATGCTTTGACTCTTCAAAGATTTCCTTCTGCGGATGGTCCGGCCCGAGGTGGCACTTGGCACAGTTTTCGGGTTGGCGTGCACGGCGGGGGGAGAAGTCGTGCCGGCTGTGACAGGCGGAGCAGGAGCCGTTGGAACCGTCGAGGTTGAGGCGACCGATGCCGGTGTTGGGCCAGCTTCCCTCGTGGAACATGGGGCGGCCGTTGGAATCCTTGGCGATCCGGGCGAGCACCTCGGTCACGGTCGGTTGTCCTTTGGAGTCGGGCTTCAGATCATCGACGTTGATGGTCTTGCCATCGGTGGTCTTGAGGGCGACCTTGCTGCCGTGGCATTGAGTGCAGCCGGTTTCGGCACTGGCCATGCCGTTGACCATGGAGACGTTCTTGCCGGGGGTCGGCGAGTGGGGATTGAAGGGGACGCGGGAGCCTTCAACCGTTTCCGCGAGGAAGTTATCCAGCGAGGCGAGGATGAAGCCCCCCTTGGCGTGGTGGCTCTTTTCAAACTCCTTGGTCTCCTTGGGGTGACAGCGGGCACAGTCCATCGGGGTGACGATGGTGGCGATGTGGGAGCCGTAGTGATCGAAGCCGTCCACGTCCCCCTTGTTGGCGATGTGGCATTCAACACAGCCGACACCTTTCACGGCGTGAGTGCTTCCTTTCCAGTGGTCGATGATGGCGGGAGACGTTTTGCCGTGGCATTCGACGCAGCTTTTGGAACTGGCGGGGATCGCAATATGTTTCGGAGCTTCGCCGATCTCCTCCCGTTTGCGGAGGACTTCGATGTACTGCACCATGACCAGCGACGCCATGAAGAGAAATCCCAGGGTGCCGATGATGATCTGCTTGGTTTTGAGCGTCATGAGTGCGGGTCCGGATCAGGAGAAAAGGAGAAAACGAAGGATTAATGTTCGACGAGGGCTTCCCAGACGGTAAGGCCGACGATGGCGAAGACGCCGAGGATGCCGATCCAGACGCTGGCTTCGCTGTTGGGGCGAATGCGGCGGATGCCGGCATCAATAAAGGGCCATGCAAACATGATGAAGATGATGAAGCCGGTGCTGAGGACGGCCGTCGTGCCAGAGAAGAGCTTGAGCCAGCGGAACATCATGTAGAAAAACCACTCGGGCTTGATGACCTCGGGCGTGGTCAGCGGATCGGCGTGCGGGCCCAGGGTTGCGGGGGCGATCGTTGCCAGCGCGCTCAGCACGATCATCAGGATCAGCCCCATCATGAGTTCCGTAGCGACATGATCGGGAAAGAACTGGAAGTGAGAGGGGTTTTCCGGTGGCTCATCTTCGAACTTGAGCTCGGTGACACCATGCATGCGGACGAGCAGAATGTGCACCACGATGAGCAGGATGAGGAGTGTGGGGAGGACGGCGGCGTGCAGGATGAAGAAACGGGGGAGGGTCCGTTCGTTGTAAGAGTCACCGCCGAGGAGCATGGTTTTGAGGAACTCGCCGACGACGGGGACGGTGTTGCAGATGTTGGCGGCGACGGTGGCCCCCCAGTAACTGAGTTGTTCGAAGACGAGGCTGTACCCGGTGAAACCAATGAGAAGCGTGATCATCAGGAGACACATGCCGATGACCCAGTTGACTTCGCGGGGGCGGCGATAAGCACCGGTGAAGTAGACCCGCATCTGGTGCAGGACGACCGCCGCGATCATGAGTGTCGCGGCCCAACGGTGGACACTGCGGAGATACCAGCCGAAGGAGGCCTCTTCCGTGATGTAGCGGACGGATTCATAAGCGGTTTTGGGGCTGGGCTGATAGTAGATGGCGAGCAGGATGCCGGTGACGATCTGGACGACGAAGAGGTAGGCAGGGGTTCCCCCCAGGCAGTACCACCAGCGTTTCATGTGGTAGGGGACCGGTTCGTTGGTGAATTCGCGGAGATCGTCCCCCTTGATCGGGACCCGTTCCTGACACCAGCGGACGAGGGAGTTCATCGTGTCTGAGTTCCGTAAGAGAGAAGAGGCGGTTGTTTATCCGAGCGCGTTGTTCAGCTTGACGCGGACGAAGAGGAGTCCGTTTTCAATCTGCAGAGGAAAGCGGGAGAGTGACTGATGGGCCAGATGAGGGGGGCCTTGAGTGGCGGTCCCTTGGGGATCGAACGCCCCGTTGTGACAGGGGCAGAAAAAGCGATTGTGGTTAGCTTCCCAGTGGACCATGCAACCGAGATGGGGACAGATGCCGGAGAGGGCGATGAAGTCCTCGGCGGTCCCGTTGTCGGTCAGGCGGGTGATGACCATGGGCTGACCCGCGGGGGTTTTCGTGTTGAGGGAGTCACCCTGCTTGAAGTTGGCGATCGGTGCGACAAAGATCCAGCCTTCGGGGTCGGGTTCGGCCGGATAGAGAAACCGAGCGGCAATCGCGGCAAAGAACCCATAGCCCGCGAGCAGACCGCTGCCCATCGTCAAACCGGCGAGCCAGGAGCGCCGGCTGGGGGAAGGAGACGGCGATGTTGGTACGGGGGATTGCTCCATTGTCTTGCCTGTGGTGACTTGAGCGAAAAGCAAACCAGGGCAGGGCAAATTGCCGGGAACTCGTGAGTCGAAAGAACAGTCGGCTGGAAACCTACGGCCGGATCATCAAGCGGCGGAGGATTCCGCGAGGAGCGAACGCTCCTGATAGTGACGGGTGATGAAATCGTTCTGGATCCACAACAGCTTATTGAACGCACGGATGGTGTTCAACATTTTTTCAGGATCGAGCGGAAGTGAGGCGATTACCTGCGTGAGGGTGTCGGAGACGAAGCCCATGAGGGCATTCATCTGCACGAGCGGGACATCGAGATCGGAGCTGCCCGCCTTGGGAGTGTGGATCTTCCCCACCATGTCGAGATAGCCGACGAATTTGGCGTCGTAATCGCGCGTGACGAGTTGGACGAGATATCGCCCCAGGTGTTCTTTGCGGAACTGAATCTGCGGATGCTCTTGGGTGAGGTGTTCCAGATCCGCAGGGAGGGGGCCGTGGTAGCCGGATTGTTGCGGGACGAAGTGCCGCTTGGTGGCGTCATAGCGAAACAGTTTGTCGTACACGGCATCCACCAGCGTCGGAACCAGAGGAGCCAGGTGCGGTGCGGCGGCCTTGATCGATTCGTCATCCTGAGGGGTGAACCCGATGAATTCCGCGAGGTACTGGAAGCGGGCGGGGGAGTCGGTTTCCAAGAGTTCTTCGTCGATGTGTTTCACGAATTATGCTCCCAAAGAATCATTCGTAAGGGTTTGTACGTATGTCGTTTAAGCCGTCTTTTCTGGAGATAGATTCCAAAAAAGAGTGTTTTATATGTCTTTCTCTGGCACTGTATCGGCATTGAAACTGGATGTCAACATCCTGTTTTGGCGAGTTGTGGGTTTTTCTTGGAAATGATGAGGTCGGGCCGAGCGAAGATCAGGATGGGGGCACAGCCGACGCCTTGGAACATTGCGTTGAGTCTGGCAGAGACGGCGGTGGTGGCCGCGGGAGTCGCCGAAGTGGTGCCGATCGGTGAAGAGAAAGGAGTAAAGGGACTGTTCCTGATGATTCCGGGCCAGATGAACAAGAAGGCCGCGAAAGTAACCATCCCTGCGGATAAAAAGTGAGCCCTTCTCAGTGACTTAAGATCGCAGAGTGGCAAGCACCTGCGAGAAGTCCGCATCGGAGCGGCTGAGGGTACGCAGGAGCGTGGCGAGGGTGACGAGTGAGTCGCACTGGGGGAAGTGGCTGGAAGGGAAATGGCCTTGAGGCGTGGTCTCGCGGTGCCAGTAGCGATAGGTGCCGCTGCCGCCGAAGTGGGCGTCTGAGGCGCGCATGCCGTGAGACATCGCCGAGAGAGTGTCCTGTGAGATCGCGTGGACTTTACCTGCCTGGGCGGTGATCCGTGTGCCGAATTGATCTGCGAGATCCTGCGGCAGGACGATCGTGCAGCCGGGGTGTTCGCGGAGAGTTTCCGAAGCGAGGAGCAGAGAGATTTCGGCGGGGGGGATCGACCGGCCTGCTTCATCACAGAACAGGATCGATTGACCATCCTCGTCGACCAGGCAACCGAGATGGGCCTGCTGATCGCGCACGGCCTGGCACACCTTACGAACATCGGGATCGTTCAGGTGGTGCAGATCACGGGGCGAGGGGAGTGAGAGAAACGTGACCTGGCAAGCGACGCCGGCAAACAGGCGTTGCAGGAGGGCGAGCTGGTTCCGGCCGACGACGGCACAGACGATCTTCAACGGGCGGAAGGCGTGGAACCAGGGGGTGAGCGTCGCTTCATAGTCCGCTTGCGGCAACAGGGTGCGATACCCGGCGGAACGACGGAGCGGGCGCGGGGTTCCCTGTGTGAGGCGTGCATCCAGCTTGTCGAGTTGGAACGTGGCGGTGCAGGGCTGCGCGCCGGACCAGAGGAAGTTCAGGCCGATGGTGGAAGGATGTGAGCCGGGGGCTCCGACATAGATTCCCGCGTGTGACTTTTCCATTTCGGCCGTCCGCCACAGGCAGGGGAGCGAGACGGCACCGACGTTGATGACGTGGCAGGACATCCGGGTCAGGGACTGGATGATGCCGGTGAGGAGATCGGGGGAGTGCGGGCAGCTCATCATGCCCGACGATCACGGTGGGGCTAGGAGTCTGCGTGTGCGGGACGTCCGAGGGAGTTGCCGGGCGGGAGACCAGTGGGGCGGCATCCCAGAGCATAGCGGCGAGAGCGGCGGCGTAACGACCGGCTGAGAGACGATCCAGTTCGTTGAGATAGGTGCCGCGAATCCCTTCGGAGGTGAACAGTGAGCGGCTGGGTGTGACGGTGGTCGTCTCTATGGACTGGCGTGGTTGTTCGACCGGGAGGTGGCCCGCATCGTGACGGTGGGTGCAGTCGCGACAGGGGGGATAAAACGCTGCCAGCCGCGCGAGATGGACGGAGCGGGAAATAGGGCGGGTCTCGCCGGGGCAAACGTATTGAGGATTTTCCAGAACGGGGAGGGCGTAGGGGTTGGCTTCGAGATCAGGGCGTTCGAGAGGCGCAGCATCCGGGGGCGGAGCGAGACCGGAGAGGATCGCGAGTTCATCCTCCAGCAGAAACGGTGTCGCGAGGGATTCGGTCTGGTCGGATTTCACGTCGGGTCGGATCTCACGGCTCGAAAACCGGGTTGGGATGTGGTGTAATTAGGGTGATCTTCTCCCCTCGCCCCTTGTGGGAGAGGGGCTGGGGGGTGAGGGGTAAAAGTAAAATCGGCGGGGAACTGTAAACCAAGCGTAAGTCCCTGTCAATTTGTGATTTCGAGCGAGAAGAGACCACAAAATACGGGTGGTGATCACGCTGGGTCTATGGTCGACCAGAGACCGCGATTCGTTCAGAGTGTTTTGTTGAAGAAGCAGCCATGCACGCGACGGCCTATCTGCAGAAGCCTGAAAAATCCCCGACCGGTCCCTGCGCGGTGATCTTTGGCGGGGAAGGGTATCTGCGGCAGCGGGCGTTGGCAGCGGTGAGTGAGCAGGTCGTCGGGAGCGAGGCGGACGATGAGATGTCCGTCGTCCGCCTGTCGGGGAAGACCGTCGATCTGGCGGCAGTGACGGATGAGTTGCGGATGGTCTCGATGTGGGGGGACCGGCGGCTGATCATCGTCGAGGAAGCGGACGACTTTGTGAAGCAGTATCGCGGTGGCCTGGAAAAATACGTCCAGAACCCGGTGAAGAAGTCGGTGCTGTTGTTGCTGGTGAATTCCTGGCCGAGCAATACGCGCCTGGCGAAGATGGTGGCGGAGTTGGGGCTGGATCTGGATTGCGGGGCGCTCAAGCCTGCGGAGCTGTTCAAGTGGCTGGCGGAGCACGCCAAGGGGACATACGAAAAACAACTGACGCGCGACGCGGCGCAGCAGTTGGTGGAACTGGCGGGGACGGACCTGGGGCAACTGGACCAGGAACTTTCGAAGCTGGCGAGCTATGTCGGAGATCAGCCCCAGATCAGCGTGGATGCCGTGCGGACCCTGGTCGGTGGCTGGAAGGCGGAGACCACCTGGGGGATGCTCGACGCGGTCCGTGACGGGAAGATTGACGTTGCGCTGCATTTGCTCGACAAGTTGCTGACGGCGGGGGAGCATCCGTTGAAGCTGCTGGGGGGGATCAACTACACGTTCAAACCGCTGGGGCAGGGGACGGAAGCCTCGCGACAGGGATTGTCGTTGCGGGAGTCATTGATCCAGGCGGGGGTGAAACCGTTTCAGGTCGGTGCGGCGGAAAGTTACCTGCGTCGGATCGGCCGTCCCCGGGCGGAGCGAATTTACCGCTGGCTGCAGGAAGCGGACACGGGGTTGAAGGGAGCGAGCGCGCTCCCCGACCGCGTGCTGATGGAGCGGTTGTTGTTGGAGTTGGCGGGGAAAGTTTAATTACGAATACGAATCACTTCGCGACGGGCAGCACTTTGTGCAGGTAGGGGGTGACGATCTCCGTCCGGAGCTTGTACCCTTGCGGATTGTGGTGCAGGTTGTCCTTCACAAAGAGTTCCGTACGCGGCGTCCCGGCGGAATTCAGGAACTGGTCGTAGGCATTGATGAAGTCGACATTCTTCTGGTCGGCGATCCATGCCTTGATGAGGCGATTCGCTTCCTTTTGCTGCTCACGCTGTTCCCAACGGGCGGGAGCGGGTTGGATCGAGAGATAACCGATGCGGGTGTCGGGGAGATGCTTGTGAATGAGAGCGACGAAGGTTTTGAAATCGGCGAGGACAGTCTCTGGGGATTTGCCCGCGTTGATGTCGTTCCCCCCGGCCTGAAAGATGATGAGCTTCGGTTTGCAGGGGATGATGATTCGTTCGGCGTAAAAAATATTGTCGCTGATCTGTGAGCCGCCGAAGCCCCGATTGATCACAGTGTATTCGGGGAAGTCCTGGGCGAGAGTTTTCCACAGGCGGATCCCCGAGGCGCCGGCGAAGAGCACCGCATTCTGCGGCGGAGGATTGGCTTTGTCGGCGGCCTCGTAGGCCTCGATTTCCGTTTTGAATCGTTCCGGGTTGGCCGGTGGGGCGGCCTGAAGTGCGAGAGTGGTGAGCAGAAGCCCGGCGAAGGTGAGAGCGAGGATGCGGCGCATGAGGATCTCCTGGTAAATGGAATCGTTCGTTCCGGGGGCTTCCGCTTCGCGGAGCGCCCCCGCCACCCGGGCGAGAGGCGGGCATGGCCCGCACCGACCACCAAGCATAAATAGTCCGCCAGGAATCAGTCGAGCGTATACTTTTTCAGTTTGCTGAAAAAGGTGCTGCGGGGGATTCCGAGGAGGCGGGCGGCTTCGGCCTTGTTTCCGCCGGTCATCTGCAAAGCCTGGACGAGGCGTTCCCGTTCGGAGAGACCGTCCGCAGGAGTACGGATGGCGGAGAAAGCCTTGATGGTGCCTGCGGGAGTGCGGCGACCGGCGCGGGGTTTGGCATCCATGAGAATGACGGCGCTGGAGCCACGGACGAGATCGAGCGGCAAATCGCGGAGGGTGATCTGCTCCTCCTCAGCAAGGACGCAAGCCCGCTCGATGACGTTTTCCAATTCTCGGATGTTGCCGGGCCAGGGGTAGGCCATGAGCGCTTCGAGGGCACCATCGTCGATATGCGTGATGTGCTTGCCGAGGCGTTCGGTGGCCCGGGTCAGGAAGTGGAGCGAGAGTTCGAGGATATCCGCTTTTCTGTCGCGCAGCGGAGGAGAAGTAATGGAGATGACGTTCAGACGATAGAAGAGGTCTTCGCGGAAGCGGCCTTCGCTGATGAGGCGTTCCAGATCCTGGTGCGTGGCGGCGATGAGACGGACATCGACCTGGACGGTCCGCGTTCCCCCGACCGGTTCAAAAGTTCGTGTCTGCAGAACGCGGAGGAGCTTGATCTGTGTTTCGAGAGAGATGTCGCCGATTTCGTCGAGGAACAGAGTCCCTCCGTGTGCGGTTTCGAACCGGCCAATTTTGTCCTTGTACGCGCCGGTGAAGGCCCCTTTGACGTGGCCGAAGAGTTCGCTTTCGAGCAGGCCGGGGGCGAGGGCACCGCAGTGGACCCGGACCAGAGGGCCTTCGCGACGAGTGCTGTTTTCGTGCAGGGCCTGGGCGATCAGTTCCTTACCGGTTCCGGATTCTCCCCGGATGAGCACGGAGGACTGGCTTTTGGCAACCTTGCGGACGGTATCGAGGACGACCTGAATCTGCGTGCTGCTGCCGCGGATGAAATCGCGGCGGAATTCTTCCTGTTCAGGTTGAGGTTGAGCATCGGGAGAGTCGACTTTACGGCGGATGGTGATTTCGGTCTGCAGTTGTGAAATCATCCGCTGCTGTTCGGCGATCTTGTCCACCTTGGATTGCAGATCGATATTCAGCCGATCGACGACCTTGTGGATTTTGGCGGAGTGCAACGCGGCGCCGGCCACCTGTCCCATGGCGGTGAGGAACGTGAGGTCTTCCGCGGTGAAATCATTGCCGTCCCGGCGACCACCGAGCAGGACGAGAGCGGCGACGGTCCCGTCGACTTCCAGCACGTGGAGCACTTCGACATTCAAGTCTTTGAGAAGGCGTTGTTCCTTGAAGCTGGTGCCGCGCGATCCTGCGAGGCCCCGCTGGACGTTCTGGTGCTGCTGCAGGAGTTCGATCAACCCTTCGTCGAGAGTCAGTTGCGGGACGAATTCACGCGTGCCGCTGGTATGGATCTGACGGAAGAGGTTGGTTTCGTATTCGCGGAGATAAAGGGCGGCATCATCGACGAGGAGCACTTCGCGGCAGGAACCGAGCATCCGCTCCGCGACGAGGGCCGGTTCCATCAGATCCCCGAGGGTCTGCTGCATCCGCTGCAGGGATTTATCGAGCTGGTATTTCTCGCGGAAGAACCAGCGGTCGATGGTCTGCTGGAGGCGGTCGTACAGCCAGACGATGAGGATCACGCCGAGCATCAGGGTGAAGGTGACGATTACCCAGTTCTGGGAGGCGTTGGTGTTCTTCCAGGTGGCCACCAGGCTGCCGACGGCGATTGTGAGACTGAAGAGAACCGTGATGCCGGCGCGGATGAGGAGATAGAGAGATTCACGGCTGAAGAGTTGATCGACGAGCATCAGCTTGTAGCGGAGCATGCCGATGGCATACGCAAGCATGAAGAGGAGGCTGGCGACGAACATGGGAACGGTGGCGTCCCCCTTGACGAACGCAGTCCGGTCGCCGATGACGAGCGAGAGGGTATATCCCACGGGGAGGATGGCGGCGAAGCCGGCCCAGGAGATCCATTTCACCTGTTCCCGCTCGATGGGGTCGCGGGAGAAAAAGAGGCTGCCGAAGAGGGCGGCCAGGGTCGCGCAGAAATAGAGCGCGGCCAGAACGACATAAATCTGGATCGCTTGCCGTTCCATGTGGACGATGCGGAGGATCTCCGCGGCGGGAGCCTGACGGTGATAAAGCCACGTGGAATAGATCACAAAGCCGGTGATCACCAGCGTGGCGATCGTGGGGGGGATATACAGGAAGGTCAGGGTGCTCTTCGGATGAACAAGGATCTGCTGTTTGGGGTAGGGGTAGACCAGGAAGAAGTGCAGCGTCACGACGGGAACGAGAATCACGCACGCACAGAAGGGGACCAGTAGCCAGTTATTACCGACGATAACCCACCAGTGATACCCGCCGACGAAGGCGACGCAGGTGACGACGCACATCGCGAAGAAGAGCCGTGCGGAACGGTCGTAGGGACGGGTCCAGCAGGCGAGTGCTCCGACGGAGAAGATGCCGAGTTGCAGGACGAACCAGACCAGCGAGAGCAGAATCGGGGCGAGAGGCAGGGGCTGAAGTGAAAGCCAGGAACGCTGGACATCAGGACTGCCGGGACGTTGAAAACGAATTTCGACCCAGCGGCGGCCGCCCGTGGGGAGTGTTTCTTCCGCGACGGAGCCGATCTGGCCCGAGTCGGAGAGTTCTGTGGGATTGGCACCGGGAAGGATGAGAGCGTTTGGCGGGGTATCGCGACGGAGCATCCCGATCGCGCGCGTGAAGTGCAGGTAGGTCGGGACCGCGAAGCGTTCCGTTTGGCCATCGGGAGTAATGACCCCGACGGTGAGCAGGTAATCCCCTTCTTTGGGTTGGCTGCCGCGGTAATCGATTCCGACTTCCATATCCCGGGAGATGTGACGAATCACCAGGCCGGGATGGGCCTGCTCATCGACGAGAAAGAAGCGCAGGCCCAGATCCGGAGAGGTGGCGACATAACCCAGAACCAACAGGGCGTAGAAAAGCGCGACGATTCCTAATGTGGAGAGGATCCAGCGGGTGGCACGAATAACACTCATGGAAGTCGGCTGATCCATTTTTCGGCGCCGAATTATCAGCGCCGAAGTGGTAACTAAACGGGATTGTGCGCCTTCGGCGCCGAAATTCAGGTTTCATTCTGTCGCGCAACGCGTGTGATATCTACAGAAAAGAGAGGAATTTATGGAATTCTCGGAGGTTTCGAGGAAAAATATACGGAATTCGAGATTTGGCATGGTTCGTGCAATATAATCCCTCATCACAATTCAGCGCCGAACGGAAGTTTGGACCTAAGTTGTGAAACGACAAAAGAAGTTATCCTCTTCAATGAGGATCTTGATACCCAGCCTGACCCTCGGGAAGCGTGCGGTCGGAAGCATCTGAGTTTTTGAGTCCGCCGGTTGGCAAGTTGACCCACTTTGCCAAACGTAATCTCAATGAAATTCCCTCAGATGATTCCTTTGATTGCCCACCCGAGGGTTTTTCTTTTCTTTGCTAAGTTGAGATGCGGGCGAGGACTCGACGATCCGTGGGATGGTCAAAGTTGATGACGAAAGGGCGTCAAGAGACCCCCTGCGAGGCGTGATCATGCTCAGAGTCTGTGTCCCCCGTTGTATGTCGTGATGGGGACAGTGGTTAACGGAAGAGAGCGGCACGCCGGCGGGTGGCGCAGAAGTCGTTGATTCAAAAGTGCGATCCGTGTACTCTGGGCAGCGCCGTTGATGTCCCTTCCGGTGAAAAATGGAAGGTTCTGAGATCACGGCGTCACTATCACACTCCAACCGGTCGAATCGTACGCGCACCGCTCTTGGAAATTGACTGATGGATCGGTCGATTCGCGGTGTCCAGATTCGGCGTTTCGCAGGAAACATTTGTATGAGCAAGCTGGCAGTTCTGGGCGGACAAAAAACTGTGACCCGGCCGCAACCGACCTGGCCCATCTGGGACGATGAAGATCGCCAGGCAGTCGTGAACGTACTGGAGAGCGGGAACTGGTGGATGTATGCCGTCGGCAAGGCGGAACTGGGGAAGGGGAACAAGGAACCGGTCCGCAGCCAGGTGGAGCAGTTCGAAAGAGAATTCGCCGCGATGCACAACGTGAAGCATGCGGTGGCGGTGACGAACGGCTCGGTGGCGCTCGATATCTGCATGCGGGCGATTGACCTGAAACCCGGCGATGAGGTGATCACGACCCCCTATACGTTCATCGCGACCTCCACCTGCATCCTCAATGCGGGGGCGCTGCCGGTGTATGTGGACATCGATCCCGAGACGTACAACATCGATCCGACGAAGATCGAGGAGGCGATCACTTCCCGCACGCGTGCGATTTTGCCGGTCCACTTTGCGGGAGAAACGGCTGACATTGATGCGATCTGCGCCATCGCGAAGAAGCACAATCTGCGCGTGATTGAAGACGCCGCGCAATCGCCGGGGGTCTGCCTGAAAGGGGACCGCTACGCGGGAGCGATCGGCGACGCGGGGACCTTCAGCTTCCAGGCGTCCAAGACGCTGAACAGCGGCGAGGGTGGGATCATCATCACCAATTCCGATGAGCTCGCGGACAAGTGCTGGGGTTTGCGGCACTGCGGACGGACGAAGCAGAGCATCTGGTACGAACACCACATGCTCGGGTTCAACTCCCGACCGACGGAGTTCTGCGGAGCGCTGCTCAGAACGCAGTTGAAGAAGCTCGAAGCTCAGAACGCGTTGCGTTCCAAGAACGTGCAGCGGTTCTTCCAGGGGATTGCGAATATCGAAGGCTTCGTGCCGGCGAAACTGCATCCGGATGAAACCAAGCGCGGACATTACCTGGTGCTGCTGCAATACAACCCGGCAGCGTGGGGGGGACTGCCCCGGGCGAAGTTCCTGGAGGCATTGAACGCCGAAGGGGTCCCGGTGATGGGGGGCTATGCGTTCAATAACTTCGAAAACCCGCTGTTCAAGAATCTGGATTTCTCATCGAAGAATTCGCAGTACATGATCGGGCGTGACAAGCCGATTGATTACACGACGTTTGCGGCGAAGTGTCCGGTGGCGATGCGTGCCTGCCGTGAGGAAGCGGTCTGGATGATGCACACCCTGTTCCTGGGTGATGATGAACTGATGGACCAGATGGCCGCGGGGGTCCGGAAGGTGCGCGAAAACTACAAAGACCTCCTCTAACCGGCACAGCCGGTTTGTGCCGCCCGCCGTGGGCGGTTTATCCCGCTGGCGCGGCTGACGATGGGCCTTGGGGGCTTGCGCGCGACTAAGTCGCGGGGCGGTCGTTACTTCCCTGAAATATTCGCTTTACCGGGGGCGGGAGTAGGTCGCGTAGGACTTGGGGGTTTCCCACAGCAGGA
Organism: Planctomycetales bacterium; assembly: GCA_046349635.1. Taxonomy (GTDB): domain Bacteria; phylum Planctomycetota; class Planctomycetia; order Planctomycetales; family Planctomycetaceae; genus JAXMBX01. The sequence continues at coordinate 38,909 of JAXMBX010000030.1, read as the reverse complement.
CTTCGCAGACGGGAAACCCCTGGGCGATGGCGTGCTCAAAGACCAGCTTGGCGATGTTTTCCGCGGTGGGATTCTCATCGATCAGGTACATCGGCTCGTTGATCGATTTGAGGTAGGGGATGATCGAATCGTTCCGATTCAGGATCATGCGGTGATCGAGTTCGTTATCGACCCAGGTGCGGATTCCTTTTTTGATGTCCGTAAAATCGACGAGCATCCCTCGATCATCGAGATGCTCCCCTTCGAGGACGATCAGCAGGCGGCCGTTGTGTCCGTGGAGATGCTTGCACTTGCCCTCGTAATTGAGAAGCCGGTGGCCGTAGCAGAAATCGATTTCCTGGGTGACGCGGAACATGGAAAAACTTTTCGGAACGGGAACAGACAGACAATCAAAGCCGCAGAGAGGATTGTAGGGGAACAGAAGCGGAAAAGCAGTTCAGGAAGAGAATTCGACGGAGAATTCATGCTGAAAAAGAGGAAAGCCGGAGGGCTCACTGGGAGGCTCCGGCTTTCCTGACGAAGGGGGTCTGCGCCCGAGGGTTCGCCACTGGGGATTCGAGCGTGGCGATGGGTGACTGGCGCTGACCTCGCGTGATATCGATTAGCGGAAGTCCCGGTCCGAGAGACCGGTGTTCACGCGGATATTGCTATAGGTGTAGTCCTCCAGGATCTGGGGCTGGCTGCTGCCGTTGGGCCAGTCGTAGTGTTCGACCCGGACCGGAAGATTGCCATCGACGGAAAGATGGAGGCGGGATTGATAGTAGGGGAAGTCGCTGGTGGATTTCTTGCGGGTAATCTGAATCGTGCGGCAAGAGGTCTGGGCGACCTTGGAGTCGTTCAGAATCTGGACGTCATGATTGGGGGCGAGTTTTGATTCTTTTTCCCACTGCTCGATGGTGATATCGAGCATCTTCACGATGCCGATTTCGGTGATCGGATGGCGATTCTCGGCCATCGCTTCCGAACCGGTGGGAACAAAGGAAAGGGTTCCGGCGAGGGCTTTGAAACCTTCGGCCCGGACGAGGAGGCGGCCCCGGTTCTGTCCATCGACGTAGACCACTTCCCGTCCACGGTACGGCTGCTGAAATTTCAGTTTCACGCTGAACGGGGTTTCGCGAACCTGGATGTCCATCACCTGTTCGATGATCCGGCCCCGGAGGAATTCCCGCTTGGAGAGGACCGCGGAATAGTCGCGGAGGGAAGTCAGACCGGCACGCGATTCACGGGCGAGCTTGAGCGGCGTGTGAAGAGGATGTGTCCCCACTTCTTCGTCGATGGAGAGCTTATTGTCTTGCGGGGTCCGGCGTGCGATCTGCATGCGCGGGGAGAGTTCGGAATCGGAGGTCGTCTTCTCCGTGGAAGCGGATCCAGATGATTTCCCGGTTGTGGATTTTTCGGCTGTCGATTTTTCAGCCGCAGATTTCTCCTTCTCGTCGTCCGCTTTGTCCTTGCGGGTCTTCGCGTCGGTTCTACGGGTGGTCCGTTCGCGCGTGCGGACAGGTTTATCGACCGCGTTCAAGCCGGAGGGGGACGCGCAAGTGAGCGCCCAGATCGCACCACAAAGGAGCAGGCCACGAGTCGGGCAGCTCAACCATCGGGCGGGGGAAATCATCGACACCTCCTGTGTTGAATGCGAATTCCGGAGTCCTTCCGCGTGCTGACACGAGAGGTCACGACGCGGAAGAATTCGAGAATCGGCATAAAATGCTGCAGTCGCTCCCAAGGCTGGAGCCCGCTGCATGGAAGATCCTATCTTCCTCGTCGGAGTTATCGGCGGGTGTGGGACGGCGATGTAAAGGAAACACCTCGCCCGGATCAGAGGCCTCAAGCGTCACAACCCGATCATTCGGAACTGTTTTGCGACTGCCGTGGAGAGAGGTGATTAACTCCCGTAAGAAAGCCTGTTTACGCGGAGGGCTGATATGTCGTCCACGTCGCAGAAAAGTCTCGAAAAACGGATTTCGAAAAGTTGTCCCGAGGTTCCGGTTAGTGAAGTTGAGGAAAGTTCCGGGGTTAGAGAGTGGTCGGTCGGCGCGCAAAAAAACACCGGCCGGGAAGTGAGGATTTCCCAAGCCGGTGCATTCAGAGAGAGTTTCAATGACTCGAACGGAAAGAGTTCGAGGGTCGTTTGCAGTGGTGACGACTTACCAGCAGCCCGATTCGTGGCTGGGGGGCGTGTTCTTGATGTCGCAGGGCTGGTCACAGAAGTCGCTGCGATCCTGGAAGCTGCTTCCCTGTTTACTCCCGCCGTGACCGCAGGCTCCCTTGACGCTGTATCCCTGATTGAGAGAAGCGAACGCGGAGCCGACGTCTTCCAGTTCGTTGTTGATATTGTTGGCGACTTCGGAGAGGCCGACGACCAAGGCCAGCACGGCGATGGTGGAGATCAGGACCAGTTCTCCGGAGACGATGAAACCGCGTTGATCGTTGTACAGGGCGAGGAGAAGATTCGTCATGGTGTGTGGCTCTCTTTCTGAACTTAAAAACTGTGGTGTTGTGTTGCGAGTGTGTGTCGCGTTGATGATGTTCAGGGTAATAAGCAGCCCCCGTGCCGGAGTTATCAAAGCGTTCAGAAATCTTGACAACGACCTCCGATTGAACGGCGATAAGTCCTTGCCGTGAAACAGGCTGACGAAATCCGGAGAGTGCGTAATTTTCCGCGGAGCGGCCCGTTGGACGCTCGTCAGGAATGTTGCCGAACGGCAACGCCCTCGCAGGGCTTCAACCGCTCTCTACAGCGCAGGGCCTTGAAAGACCGGAAGTTACAACGCCCCGGCAACATCCAGGCGGCGATGTGGTGCGGCGGCAACAGAGATCGCCGCTGAGACCTCTTGACCAAAAGTGGGTTTGCGCAGATGATCCCCGCCTCTCTCAATCCCCTTTTCGTCACCGAAATCAAAGGCCGGGCAGTTTCTGTCCGGAAGATCGCCGTATGTCGCGACCGATCTCCTTATGCCTGTTGCTTGCTTTGCTCATTGCGCTGCGGGTGAGTGCCCCTTCGGATCTGATGGAGGGTGCGCAGTCGAAACAAGTGGGATACGTGATGGACGTCCTGCTGCAACGGCATTGGCTGCTGCAGTACGAGATCAATGGGGAAGTGGCGACCAAGCCACCGCTGTACAACTGGTGTGCGGCGGCGATCTGCCAGATCTGCGGGACGGAAGCGGAATGGGCGATGAAACTCCCTTCGCTCCCTGGCCGGAGTCGGTTTGCTGTGCTGCGTCTATTGGCTGGCGGCATTACTTTGATTCGCGCGTCGCTTTCTATGCGATCGTGGCGTGCATCACCTCACATCATTTTTCCAAGCTGGCCTGGTTCGCGCGGACCGACATGCTGATGACGTTCCTCCTTTACCTGGGGATCGTTGTGCAGTTGGCGTGGCGACCGGGATGGACGCGGACATTGTGCATCAGTCTGATCATGGCGGGGTGTGCATTGACCAAAGGCCCCACCGGGCCGCTGCTGTACCTGTTATTCCTGGCGTGGTGGTGCTGGGAGAATCAGACCTGGGAACGAACCGAGGCGTGGAAACATTTCTGCGCAGGCAGTGCCCTCTGTCTGGGAATCGTGGGAGTATGGGTTGCAGCCGTATGGCAGATGCCCGACTTCCAGGAGCAGGTGATTTACTGGCAGTTGGGAGACAGACTGGTCGATCCGGAGCGGGCGCGCTCGTTCATGCTGCCGATTGTGTATCTGTTCACGCGGATCGCCCCCTGGCCGGTCCTGGCGTTGGCGGGAGTGTGGATGTCTCGCCGGCAACAGATTGCATGGCCGGAAGTGCAGGGGCTGGTGATCTGGACGCTGTTGTTCCTGGCGTTCTTCTGCGCGATTCCGACGAAACGGCACGATCACGTCCTGCCGGTCTATCCGCCGGTCTATCTGCTGGCGGGATTTGCCTTGAAGCAGATTCTCGAACCGGTGCTGCTCCCGCGGGCGCGGTGGGTGATGTGGCCTTTGTGCGGCTTCCTGATGCTGAGCCCGTTTGTCCTGCCGTGGGTCAATGAACCGCAGGTGTGGGGATTGATGGCAGGGGCATTTGTCTGCGGAGCGGTCGGATTTCTGATTTATCTGCACGGGCGACGGTTTGCATTTGTCGTCGCTGCGGCGGGGCTCTTGTGCCTGCACGGACTGTATCACCACCAGATTCATGGCGAAGGGCGGGTTGATTACGACAAACTGCTGGCCTTCGTCAAAGAGGTCAAAACCAAACGCTCACCGACGGAACGCCTGGCGGTCTTCCACGCCCATCCCTTGATCGCGTATGAATTGCGAATGCACGAAACGCTGATCAAGCCTCAGGACGTGGCGGTGCTGCAGCCGACGTGGGTGATCACGACCGAGGAGCAGATGCCGAAGTTGCAGGAAGCGATGCAGGCGGAATTGATCCTCGTGGAAAAAATATCACTGGCACCGCGACGGGACCGGGCGGATGTATCGCGTCGCCCGGATGCCGGAAGAAAAACAATGGGCGCAGAAAGAACAGCCGGGGGAGCGAGTCCAATAAGCGTGTCACGCTGGCGCGTCGCGTCAGGATCAATCGCGATTGCGAGATCAGCCCCGCAACTGACCCTGCTGGGCACTACTGTGTTGAGCGACTCTGTTGAGCACAGAAAACCGCCGGGTGACCTAACGCGTGCAGTGGTAGAGAAAGACGCCGGCAGCGACGGAAACATTGAGCGAGTCTGTGCCGTTCTGCATGGGGATGGTGATTTTCACATCCGCCGTGGCGATGATCTCCGGCGGGAGGCCATCCCCTTCATTGCCGAACATCAGAGCGAGTTGGCGGGGACGGCGATAGTCGTGCAGTGGAATGGCTAAAGGGTCGAGGATCGTCGCGGCGAGTTGCACGCCGGCGGCCTGGAGCCTTTTGAGATCTGACGGCAGATCCGCGGACTGCACAATGGGGAGCTTGAACGTCGTTCCCATGGAAACGCGGAGAATACGCCGGGAGAAGGGATCTCCGCAACGGGGGCCGAGCAGGACAGCATGGACCCCGAACGCCACTTACTGATGCGGATGATGGCGCCAAGATTTTCCGGATCGGTGACATCCGGACAGACGACGCGGTCAGGGTATTTTCCGGGGAGAATGTCGTCAGTACCGAGAGGGGACTTCCGGCGGCCGCAAGCGAGCAGGCCGCGGTGAAACTGAAATCCGACGAGGTCATCAATCGCACGAGTGGGGATGACATACACCGGGAGATCGGGGGGGAGGATGTCGCGCAGGCGATCGACGTAGGTTTCTCCCGCGAGGATGGAGACAGGTTCGTAGTCACTGTCGAGGAGACGGCGGACGAGTTTTTCCCCCTCCGCGACAAACAGCCCCCTCCCAGCGGGTGAGGTTCGTGTCCTTGAGGTTGCGGTAAACCTCCAGGCGCGGGTCGGTGAGATCGGTGAGGTGAATGAGGGGCATGGTGGTTTAGGCGACACGTTCGGTCTGCAGGCGGTGAAGGACGTCGATGACGTGTCGGTAGGCGAGGTCGATCTCTTCTGCCGTCGTGAACCGCCCCAGTCCGAAGCGGAGGCTGGCCTTGGCCTGCTGTTCCGAAAGGCCAATCGCCTGCAGGACATGGCTGGGGCGGGGATCGGTGGTACTGCAGGCGGATCCGGAGCTGACGGCAATCCGGGTGAGTGCGTGAATGAGTGCTTCGCCGTCGACGTCAGGAACTGTGACGTTGAGGTTGTGGGGCAGAATGTCCGTGAACGGCGTATTGCGGCGCAGCTCCGGGAACTCGGCGTGAAGCGCGTCCCAGAGTTTGTCGCGAAGCGCGGCGAGGCGGATGGCATCGGAGTGCATTTCCCGTTGGGCGATTTCGGCGACGGCACCGAGGCCAACGATCAAAGGGACCGGCAACGTGCCGCTGCGGAGACGTTTTTCCTGGCCACCCCCTTCGAAGAGGGGTTCGAGGCGGAGCGGGGCATTCCGTTCGCGAACGATGAGCGCGCCGATTCCCTGCGGACCGTAGAACTTATGGGCGGAGAGGCTGAGGAGATCGACGGAGAGAGTTTGCAGATCGAGAGGGATCTTGCCGACCGCTTGCGTGGCATCGGTGTGCAGCAGGATGCCGCGCTGCTGGCAGAGTGCCCCGATTTCCTGCAACGGATTGAGCGAACCGATCTCATTGCTGGCGAGGATGACTGAAACCAGTTTTGTATCAGGTTGTAATGCGCTTCTCGATCTGAGTTGCGGATACACGCCCACGGCAGAATCGACAGGGAGGAACGTGACGTCACAACCCCGCCGTTGCAGTTTTTTCGGCGGGGCGAGAACGGTGGGGTGCTCAACCGCCGTGGTGATCGCGTGAGCCGGGGCGGCGGCGAGGAATTCCCTTGAGGGCGAGGTTATTCGCTTCGGTGGCGGCCGCTGGTGAAGATGACAGCATCCAGAATCGACGTTCAACAGGGAGGCCAGTTGTTGTCGGGCGGCTTCGACAGCTTGGGCGGCGGCATGGCCATACGCGTGGTGGATACTTCCCGCGTTGCCGAACTTCTCCGACCAGCAGGGGCCATCGCTTCCACAACGCGGGGATCGACCGGCGTGGTGGCGTGGTAGTCGAGATAAATGGGGAGAGGGGACATGCGATCTGTCACTCGAGTGCGAACGGATTTCAATTCGAGTGTGACAGGGGGAACAGGGGGATGCAAGGCGGCAGTGCGGCAATCACTCTTGAAGATCGGCAACGAAGATCTGGGTGATGGGGCGATCGGCGGCGGGAATGATGCGGTTGTAGGCGAGGGTCTTGCCGTCGTGGCTCCAGACAAGTCCAAAAGGAGCGGGCGCACGATCGCTGAGGATGCGCGTCTTGCCAAAGTCGGGGCCGGGGGTGACGGTCGTCAGCAGGATGCGATTCCCGGCGACGGAGGCGATGGTGTGACCTGCGGGATGCCAGCGGGCATCAGTCGTGACGCCACCCTCGATCGAGGTCGCTTGTTCCGGCACTCCTCCCAGAGGAGAGAGCAAAAAAATCTGCCATTGTCCTTTGGAATCGCGCATGCGAAATGAAATGCGGGAACCATCGTGAGAACTGCGGGCGTTCCCCATGCAACCGGGATTGGAGGAATTCTCGGTGTGGGTCAGTCGACGCTGGCGGGCCCCCGCGGGGGGCATGGGGAATGTGGTTTCCGTTCCCTGGAGTGGTCCGAGCGGGCCGGGGCAGGTGATGTCTTCGGGGATATCGACGATGTAGAGTTCATCCACGGGCTGGTTGTGCTTGTCGCGGGTGGTGCCAATGAAAGCGCGGGCCCGCTGGCGCGTTCCATCAGGTTTCCTGTAGCCGTGCAGACCGACCCAGCTATCGAAGGCCGCGTGGGAGATTTCATCGCTGCCTGGTTTGGGGTCGGGGACGACAACCACCACGAGGACGGAGAAACCGGCGCTGTGATTCGGGAAGTGCGACGTGGGGGGGACAAGAACCGGGAGGCCGAGCCTGGTGACGCCGATGGTCCGCAGGTCCAGATGCTTGCCGATCTTGAGACCGTGGGCGCGGACGACTTCATCGTTGTAGGTAAAGCCGACGAATTGGCCGTCTCCCGAAAATTCATGGCGATGGGTGCCGCCGCGGAGGGCACCCGGGATAAAAGGCGCGGTAACGTGGCGTGCATCGGCGAAGCGGATCTGGCGGAGCCCATCCGCAGAGACGATCGCTCCCGCACGACGATGTTTCTCGTAGGCAGTTTCCGGGCCGGTAATGTTCACAGGGCCGTGGATAAAGATGACCTCGTCGCAATGCGGAGCGTAACTCGCGGCGATCACACCCGGGCCGAGCGGGCTGGAGTCGTAGAGATGATAGAGAGGGGTGATCTTTCCGGTCGCGATTTCGACTTTGGCGATCAGTTTCGATTCGGGGATTTTTTCTCCCTCGCGGGTATCGAAGACAAGGAAGCGGTCATCGGGGGAGAAGTTGTCGTTGTTGTCGAGGACGTGGTCATACTCCGTGCCTTGGGTAATCTGGCGTTCGGCGGCGAAGTTCAGGGAGGTTGTCATCAGCATGAGACCGGCGGCGAAAAACGAAACGTGACTCAAGCGCATACCTGGAGTTCCCCGCAGTCAAAGTCAGATTCACACGGTGATGGGGCAGAGAAGCAGATTGTAGCAATCCCGACGGCGCGGGTCGCGGAGCGCGCAAAAAAAGATCTCCCGGAGACCGGGAGATCTGGGGAGCAATCCGCTCCATTTATGAAAAACGCGAAAGGAACTATTCGCCTTCGCGGAGATTCCAGATTGGATCAGAATTTGGCGGGGGAGATTATTTGCGGCGAGTTTGATGACAGGGTCTGCACTTCATCGGAATAGAAGTGCAGGATGTCCCCGGCCATGTAAACGATCAGGCCGATGAGGGCGAGATAGAACAAAACAATCGCGACGAAACCGAATCGATAACACCATTTGGCGGCCTGCTCAAGATCGTCCTCAGTATTCGGCTGATCCAGACCGTTCGTGAGTGGCGGTTTCTCAAGGTTGTAAACGGCACTGGGGCGATACTGCGGTGAAACGTAGGACATGATTCCGCTCCGAAGTAGTTGTGTTCCATCACGATTCTGGCCCGCGAGTCATTCACGCGAGAGAGACGTAGAGCAGGTTCCGTGCCCGAACAGCAAGAGGCCTCTCGATCGCCGTAAAAAAAGGCTTTTGCACGTGCAGATAAAGAGAAAAACCTGAGTATCACAGCGGATCGCTGTGATACTCAGGCGATTCTGATTGGTCGTTTTTCGACCAGCACGTTTTTCGATTGATCAAATCTGCAACAGTCGGGCGTCTTAGTTCTGTTTGAGAGGAACCCAGATTTCCATTCCTCCCATTCCCGTCTGAGGATTGAATTCCTCCGTATAGCGCTCGAAGGCGGGGGACTCGGCCGCTTCGACGCCGGACTCCGGGAGCCATTTTGACCAGATGGTTTCAATGGTCTGCGGAATGCTGGAGACATGTTGCTTGTGGGTGAAGACGGCGTAACGCTGTGCAGGGATGAGGATGTGGGTGAAGCCCGCGGGGAGGCCCGAAGTTCCCTGGACTTCGACGCCGGAGAGATAATCGAAACCGCAGCCAGGTTTGCAATTCCAGCAGACCCCGTAGGTCTTGTTGCCGACTTGCTGGGGAAGCTTGCCGATGTGGGGCGCAAACTTCTCCCATTGGGAGGGGATCTTGATGCGGGTTTCGAAGGTGTAGGTTTCGTTGTAGCCTGCGACGAGGAGTTCGGAGTGATCGACGAACCGGGGTTCGCCAAGTCCCATGGACTGTGCGCGGAGTGAGGCCTCGTTTTCGCGGAGTTCGGGAGTGAGGGCCTCGCCGAAGTCGTCCGCGCTGAAGATCGGGCGGATTTCGACTTCGGTCTCTTCCTCGTGCGGGTTGGGACAGCGTTTCAGCCAGTCGATCGCTTCCTGCATCGAGTTGACTTTCCAGAGCCAGAAACCGGCGATCAGTTCCTTCGTTTCAGCGAAAGGGCCGTCGATCACTGTCCGGTTTTTTCCGGAGAAGCGGACGCGGGCCCCCTTCGTAGAGGGGTGGAGACCTTCTCCGGCGAGCATGATGCCCGCCTTCACCAGTTCCTCGTTGTAGTTCCCCATCGCGGTGAGGAGTTCCTGGCTGGGCATGACCCCTGCTTCGGAATCTTTGGAGGCTTTGACGATGACCATGACGCGCATGTGAGTTCTCCCTGACTGGTGTCCTGTGAGTGTCGAATGTGATTTTTCCGCGTTCTACAAAGTAGTCGCGGGAGGAAACCCGCATTCGACACAATTCGTGGCAAGCGACTCTGAAAAAAATTTCAGAGCCGGATGGGGAGAACGGAACGGACACGGGAATCGCGGAGAACCAGCCCCAGCCAAAGCACCGCTCCGAAGATAGCGGGAGCGAGAATATTTCCCAGTGGATCGCCGGCGCGGACGTGCGTTGAGACGGCCCCGCCGAGATAGCCCGTCAGGACAATGGCTCCCAGGACGGAGGTCTGGGGGATGAGATACAGGAGGATGCCGGTGAGCGTGACGGCACCGAGAGGCACGAGAGCGGTTTCGGCATAGCCGTGCTTAGCCAGTTCCTTGACGAAGTCGGGATTTTTCAGGACGAGGTTTGTCGCGGCGAATGCCAACAACCCAGCAGGGAGGACGCTGAGAACCCAGCCGGTCCAGAACAGGGCTTTCGAGGGGCGAGCGGGAGTCGTACTCATGGTGGAGACTTCTTTCTAGGTTTTTAATGAGGGATTCAAATTCAAGACACGGCGGGAAGACCGGCGAGTTCCAGCACGGGACGGATTTCCACCGTTCCCTTTTTGGCACCGGGGATCCGGGCGGCGATGGCGATCGCCTCGTCGAGGTTTTCGGCGTCGATCAGGAAGAAGCCGCCGAGTTGTTCGCGGGTTTCGGCGAAGGGGCCATCGTGGACTTGCCGTTTCCCCTCCCGGACCCGGACGCTGGTGGCCGTCGAAACGGGATGAAGGGGGGAGGCACCACGGTACTTCCCTGCCTGTTTCAATGTGTGCGTCAACGCGGTGGATTCGTTGTAGCAGGCTTCCCGTTCCTGGTCGGTCCAGCAGTTTTCGTCACTGTAAATGAGCATCATGTATTGCATGAGAGTCTCCTGATACTGTTCGCTTTCTGGAACTGTCGCAATTTCTGCCGTTGTTGAATAGTCGAATGGAGGAGTTGGTAATCGACATCTGGCAGAAGATTCAATGTGTGGTTGTAACCTTATGATGATTCGTTGCTTGGGGTGTTTTATCCGTGGTCGAGCTCGCGAAGTCGGCCTTCCAGGAAGCGGCGTTCCGGTTCCTGGCGGGCGAGATCGAGGGCGCGACGGTAGGAAGTGCGCGCGTCCCCGGTTTTTCCGAGTCTGCGGCACAGATCGGCCCGCGCGGCATGTGCGAGATGATAGTCCTGCAGATTCTCCGCCTCCAGGAGGTCGTCGATCAGTGGCAGGCCCGCTTCGGGACCATCTCGCATGGCGACGGCCACGGCCCGATTGAGGGCGATCACGGGGGTTCCATGCAGGCTCAGCAGGGCATCATAGATCTGGACGATGCGGTTCCAGTCGGTCTCCTCCGTGCCGGGGGCTTCGGAGTGGACGGCAGCGATGGCGGCCTGCAGTGTGTAAGAGCCGAAGCGGCGGGTGGCGAGGGCCCGGGCCAGGAACTCCCGTCCTTCCCGAATCTGGTCCTGATTCCAGAGGGATCGGTCCTGCTGATCGAGCAGGATGACATCTCCTGCGGGCGTCGCGCGGGCTAAACGTCTCGATTCCTGCAGAAGCATCAGGGCCAGAAGGCCCAGGGCTTCGGGATCGGGGAGGAGTTCCACAATCAGGCGGCCCAGGCGGATCGCCTCGGAAGAGAGGTCGTGACGGGTGACGGAATCTCCGGAAGAGGCCGCATAGCCTTCGTTGAAGACGAGATAAGTCACCTGCAGGACACTTTCCAGACGTTCCGGGAGATCGGCGGCAGTGGGGATGATGTAGGGAATTCCGGCATCACGGATCTTGGCTTTCGCCCGGACAATCCGCTGGGCCATTGTCGTGGGCGAGGTCAGATAGGCCCGGGCGATTTCCTCAGTGCTGAGGCCGCACACTTCCCGCAGGGTGAGGGGGACCTGGACGGTGGGGGAGAGGGCGGGATGGCAACAGGTGAAAATCAGTCGAAGACGGTCATCTTCGACATCATGGTCCTCGCGGGTCGCGGGATCATCGACGTTCAGCCCGGTTTGCTGGGCGACGTCGCGCAGGGTGGAATCGAGTTTCTTGCGACGGCGGAGCGCATCAATCGCTTTGAAGCGGCCGGCGGAGACCAGCCAGGCGCGGGGATGGGCGGGGATGCCCTCTTGCTGCCATTGCGAAACCGCGGCGGCGAAAGCTTCATGCAGGGCTTCTTCGGCGAGATCGAAGTCCCCCAAAAGACGGATCAACGTGGCGAGGACGCGCCGGGATTCGGTGCGATAAATCTCGTCGACGGCGGCGTGGATCTGTTCTGTCGTCGAGGAGTTCATCAGGGTTTCCGAGGGACAAAGAGGCGAATCCTGGGATCTTTGCGGGGCCGAAGGACAGGATAGCGGGGAGCAGTTCGGAGTGGCAAGCTGTAGCGATTCCGAAGTCTCTATCGAGCCGAAAGACCGGAGCGTGCTATCAATTCACGGGAATTGATGCGAGGTGAACCCCGCAGAGTTTTCGCAGACGTTACACCAGTCAGGTTCGGCTTCGTGTTTGATCAATCAGCGACCAACGCTCAACTGTTCTTTCGGTTTTTATCCTCAGAATCCGATCTGAAGAACTAATCGCTGTAGTCAGGAACGGTCAAGCGCTCGCTCAGGAGGTGGCAGGATGTTGCGAGGAATTTCCAGGTTTTGTCGGACCGGAATGCTGGTGGGGGGACTGGCATTCTCCGGAATGAATCTTTTCGGGGACGAACCCGCGACCGAGCCTGTGGGATATGAGTCGGTGGTGGTGGAGTCGATGTTCGGTGAGGTTGCCGATCCGAATGCGGTTCCCGCTCCGATGGAGTACTACTCAGCACCTTCGCGGTGGGAGCAGTTGATGGCCTCCCCGAACCTGACGGGGGACTGGGGAGGCTATCGCACGGACCTGATGGAACACGGGATTATCTATCAGGGTTTCTTGACGCAATTCTACCAGGGGGCTGCCCACGGAGGCCGGGAACAGGACTTCCAGTACGGGGCCAAAATGGATCAGTTCGTGATCCTGCAAGGGGACAAACTGGGGTTGTGGGAAGGGTTCTTCGTCAACATGCACGCGGAAACGCGGATGGGACAGGACGCGAATCTGGATGCGGTGGGCCTGGCACCGGTCAACGCGAACATGCTCTGGCCGGGACAGACGCAGACCACGGCGATCACAAACCTGACCTTCACCCAGGCCTTATCCGAAGAGTGGATGGTGACGCTGGGCAAGTTCAACACACTGGACTTGTTCAATCAACTCTACCCGCAGAACGGGCGGGGAATCGACGGGTTCATGAATGTGTCGACGCTTATCCCGTTGTCGATCGCGCGTCCGTTGAACCTGAGCGTGAACGGCGCCGGGATTATGAAGCTGAACCAGGGGCAGGTGCAGGGAACACTGGCTGTCGTCGATGCCCAGAATTCCAGCACGACCGTGGGAGTGAGTGATATGTTCAGCAAGGGGGCGGTGGTCATCGGGTATTGGCGGGAGTTCACGGAGTTCCGGGGGTTGCCGGGATCGCACGGCCTGCTCGCGGAAATTTCCACGCGGAATTACACCTCGCTCGACGCTTCAGACTTCTACTTCGATCCGAACACGGGACTGGTGACGTCGACAAAATCGAACACGTGGGCGCTGGCCTACTTCGGGGAACAGAAACTCTGGGTCGATTGCTGCAATCCGAAGCGGAACCTGGGACTCTTCACCAGTTGGGGCATTTCCGACGGGAATCCGAACGCAATCCGCTGGTCGGGAAATATCTCCGTCCAGGGGACGGGCCTGAACAGTTCGCGACCGATGGATAGCATGGGGGTCGGATACTTCTACACCGGCTTGAGCGGAACGTTCGAGAATCTGGTCAGTCCCGTGGTGCAACTGCAGGATGCCACCGGGGGGGAACTGTACTACAACATGGCGGTAACCCAGTGGCTGAACGTTACTCCCGATCTGCAGATCATCCAGCCCTCTCTGACGGGGAATGACACCGCGATCGTCGTGGGACTGCGAGGGAAGTTGACGTTCTGATACGCAGGGAATTGATTTGTCGCGGCGACACTCTTGAAAAGAACTGATTTTGAGCGCGGCGCAGGGCGTGATACGCACTGATGACCGCACCGACGCCACAACCGCAACCAGCCAAACTCTCGCGCGCGATGCTGGTCTGGAACGGATCAAAATTCGTGAAGCGTCCCGTAATCCAACTGCTCTGCAGGTGGTGCTGATGGTGTCGTCCGCGTCGCAGATCGTGGACGACGTGAAGGCTGACCGGGCGATGCACCTGGGGGCGCATCACGGGGTGCTGTTGATGGGGTTGATCCAGATCCTGGGGGTGCTGCCGGATTTTGTGGAAGCGCTCGAGCGGTGGCTGCGGGGTTGGGATGAGAAGATGGGCCTCCCCCCGATCGAATAAGCAGGCCTTGTTCGCCGGGCTACCGCGTAATCCAGCTTGAGGGCCGGCTGCGTGGAGTGCAGGAACCAGCTCTTGAGGATGACATTGCGGCTGAACCAGCGATTGCTGAGCAGTCCATTCACCACAGTCCCCTGCCAGCGACGCAGGAATCCCAGTCCGGGAATGGAGGGGATCTTCGTCGGTCCTCCGCCATGGCGGGCCAGAATCTTGCGGTGATAACCGGCGAGCCGGTCTTGGGAGAATTTTCCCTGCCGAGCGTGGATGGCTTCGGCGGCGAGAAGCCCGGACTCTACCGCGGGGCGAATCCCTTCTCCGCTTTGAGATCGGCGAGACCGGCGGCGTCACCGATGAGCATCACTCCATCACCCACGATGGAAGTCAGGTTGCCATCGTACGGGGAATACCAGCGTGCCGTGGACGGCGAGAAGATCCCGGTAAAGGCACCATCGTGCTTCAAGACGTCGAGGAACCGGGGCATCTCCGAAGAGACGTTTTTGGCGTCGACTCGACCGAGGCCGATATTCAGGAAGTTTTTCTTGCGGACGCTACCCGTAGCCGCCGAGGCCAATCTGAAATAAAGACAGGGGACTTCCGGCTCGGTTTCCGGGCCCTCACAGGGGAACTCCACTTCCACCGCAGTGACAAGAGGACGGCGACCGACGCCACGGAAGTGCCGCGGGACGGGACAGAAATGTCCGCGGCGCTTCGATGAGCATGCGGGCGTGCAGTGAACCGTTGACGATCCACCCTTGGCCGTTTTGCTCGATTTTTTCCACCGGGGTACCGAGCATCAGGCGCGCTCCGCTGCGGCGGAGCAGATAATTGTCGAATTCACAGCGACGAATTCCATAGCTGACGACTTTATCAAAGCGGACGGTCGCTGAGGAACCTCCCCAGTACTCCGACTTGAAGAAGCCCGTGAGCGGCTGCAAAGTGCAGGACCGAGCGTAGTCGGCGGTGTCGAGCTCCAGCGATTCGATGACCTGCGGGATGATCCAGCCCGCGCAGATGTATCGCGCGGGAAATTGCTCTTATCCATCACGACGGCGTCGTAGCCGTATTTTCGCAGTTGCCACGCACGGGAAGATCCGGCGGGACCCCTCCGACGATGAGGACATCGCGGGATTCCGCAAAGTCGTTTTCTCCGATCAATTCTCTCGAGTTGTCCACCGGTGCGGCTGGAAGTCAGGCTGCCGTTGTGATGAGAGGCGTTCAAATCGCGGTACTGATGCTCGCGCGTGCGGGGGATGGCATTGGATGCCCCGGGGGCGAAGAGCATCTGATACAATTGCAGTCCTCCCGTGGCGAATGCGGAACAGGAGGAGGCGAGATACATTCGCCAGGCGCGAATGAACGTCTCATCGTGCATGGCACGGATCTGGTCGAGAGAACTTTCCGGCTTGTACAGCCAATGGCGGAGAGTTTCCGCATAGTGGAGGCGGAGGTTCTCGACATCCAGAACGATCAGTTCCCCGGCAGGCCAGATCGACGAGCTGCGCGCCCGGTGACGAGGCTGGGCTCCGGGGAAGATTTTTTCCTCGATCCAGGGATTGAGGCTGGGGAAATTCTGGCCGATGGTGTGGATCAGGCCTCGCCCCCGCCCCGGCGAGACGTTTGGCAGCCACCTTTCCCGGCACGGTGATTTCTCCGGACCGACGTGTTCCAGCATCCCGACGGAGACGAAGGCATCGGCCTGGCCGATGATGTTTCGCCAGTCATCCTGCACGAATTCGACGTGATTGTCGAGATGCGCCGCGTGGGCTCGTTCGCGGGCATAACGGACCTGTTCGGAAGAGACGTTATAGGCGCGGACATTGACGCCGTAGTTGCGGGCCATATGGAGAGCGAGAGCCCCCCAGCCGCAACCCGCTTCGACCACGGTTTCCCCCGGTTTGAGATCGAGTTTGCGGCAGACGTGATCCAGCTTGGCGATCTGGGCGGCTTCGAGAGAAGTGTCGGCGGACGGGTAGTAGGCACAGGTGTAGACGAGTTGTTCGTCGAGCCAGAGTTTGTAGAAAGTCATTCCCAAAGGTTGTAGTGAAAGGAGGCGTTCTGTGGCTCCTTGGAGCAGTGTCGCTGGATGCTCAAGCGGAGTTGTAGGAAGGAACGGAGAGGACTCGCCGAAAAATCGAAGATTGAATTCAGATCGTTCAAAAAGCCGCATGAGGCTTCCTTCGACTTCCAGTTGCCCCTGCATGGCCTTCGAGGAAGTAGTAGTTCGAATTCAGGATCAGTCGCCTGAGCAGCGCTTGTCCGGTTCGAATGACGAGATGATAGTAAGGTGGGATGGGAGTATCGCCGCAGTACTCCCAGCCATCCCAGAGCCGATAGGCCAGGTGCGGAAAGGCCGACTTGGTGATAGAGCTGCTTGATGAACCATCGCTCAAGACGGGGAGGAACTTCCCTGAGTGTAGTCGAGGGCAAGGGTGACGGATGGGCGGGTCGCTCGATTTGGGGAGAGGGAGCGGGCTGGGTTTAGAGAGAGAGGTGAGAAATTGAGAGGAAGTGGCCGTTTTTCGTGAGAGGGAACAAGGGCGTGGATGAACATCCCCTGTGGGCAAGATGACAGGATCCTCCCCGGGAGAAAAATCCGCTTGATCGATGCCCCTGCCCGTCCGGATTTCATGTTCAGATGTCATTGATCAGCCTTTGTCGACCAAGATCAGTTTTGATGAACGTCTTCCGCACTAACCTCTAGAGTAATGCCGCGCTAATAGTCGTCCGCCAGATGTTGTCCGGGATCGGGACAGGAATCCGTGACGATTTTTGAAAGGAGGGAAATGCGCCCCCTGAAACGATGAGGCAGGATGTAGCGGGAAATTTTGGAGCTTGTTGATGCGACGGGGAAGCGAGGTTGAGGGATGTTCCTGGCGAGAGTTCCGGGTGCGAGAAAGTCGGGCATTGAATGCGTGTGAAATGGTCAGAACATTACGGGCGGAAAGGGTTTCGGTGATTTTTGAACACGGAAAACAGGCGTGGGACGCGGGAATTTTGTGAAAGGTGATGGTATTACGTAAGTTATCGGGGATTGGTACGCGGTCTGCAGCAACTGGTCCCCATCTACTTTGTATCACCTTTGGCTTTCTGGATTCCCATGACTGATAGCGATTCGCTCCGTCGCGATCTGACCTTATTGGAAAGTTTGCTGGCCCAGATTGTGACCGAAGATGCGGGTGCCGCCGCCGTGCAGCTTGTCGCGGAGATCCGGCAACTGGCGCGGGACCGGCGGAAGAATGTTCCCGGTGCGGAGGGGACCCTCTCCGAAAAAATCCTCACGCTGACGGAGGATCAGGCCCGGTTGGTGGCGCGGCTCGCAGGCGTGTATTTCGATCTCGCCAACCTGGCGGAAGATCGCCAGCGCATCCGGGTGCTAAGGGACCGGGAGAAAGCCAAGGCCCCCGAGCCGATCAGCGAATCGATCGGGGCGGCCATCATCGATTGAAAAAAGCGGGATTCACGGCTGCGCAGGTCCAGCAGGCGTTGAACGGCCTGGACGTGGAACTGGTCTTCACGGCGCGGCCCAGCGAAGCGAAAAGACGGTCGATCCGGGCGAAGTTGAGACGGATGCGACAATGCCTACCAGGATCTGGATCGGGAAGATCTCCTGCCGCGTGAGCGGAATGCCGTCGTGACGAAGCTGCGATCGAACTTGACGGCTCTCTGGCAGACGGAATTTCTGCGGCTTCGGTCGCCTCGTGCTGGAAGAAGTGGAACGAGGACTGTGATCATGCCCCGGTTGTGGGAAGTGGTGCGGCGATTTATGAATCGCTCCGCCAGGCCCTCGCGAGAGAATTTCCGAAGGAGAGTTTTCAGACCCCGCGGTTTCTGCGGTTTGGTTCCTGGATGGGGGGAGACCGGGACGGGCATCCGGACGTGACGTGGGACATTACCGAGCGGACGCTGATCTGGCTGCGAGATACCGCCATCGACCGGCACCTGGAGCGGTGCAAGCGGTTGTATGACTTCCTCACCGTTGCGGAAATCAAACTGCCGACCGATCACGAACTGGTGCGGCTTGTGGCCCGGGCGGAGGAGAAATGGCCTGCCTATGCAGAGACTCTCTCCCGTGTGGCACCTCACGAGATCTACCGCCGTTGGATCAAGCTGATCGAATGGCGGCTGAACCAGTCGCGATGCACATCGATGGCGGAGCAGATGTCCGACGGTGCGTACATTGACGGAATCGACCTGGAGCGGGACGTGCAGGTGATCGTGACCGGGCTGCAGGCGCGGCATGGGCACCTGGTCGAGGCGAATGAGATCCAGGGCTGGCTCGATCTGACGCGGGTGTTCGGCTTGAACCTGACCCGCCTGGACGTGCGGCAGGAT
Source organism: Planctomycetales bacterium (assembly GCA_046349635.1). Taxonomy (GTDB): domain Bacteria; phylum Planctomycetota; class Planctomycetia; order Planctomycetales; family Planctomycetaceae; genus JAXMBX01. The sequence goes on along the minus strand of JAXMBX010000030.1, from coordinate 20,518 downwards.
CACGACCCGCTATCGCGAAGTCATGACGGAATTACTGCAGGTGAGCGGAATCTGTCCGGATTTCGGCGGCTGGAAGAACTTGGAACGGCAAAGCGTGTTGCTGAAATCCATCGGCAAGACGATGACGTTCAGCGAGGAGAAGCTGGCGCTCTGACTCGGGAGACATTGTGCTTGTTCCGGATGCTCCGCGGAGCATGACCTTCGGAACGGATTGTATCGGCACCCATATCAGCAGCATGACGCGGCTGGACTTCGGACCTGCTGACGGTTCTGTGGTTGTGGCGGTGGGCGTGTGCGGAAAAGGGGCAAGGTGCCTCTGCCCCGGTTCACGCCTTAAGAATTGCCCCCTTGTTCGAAAAGATCGGGGACCTGAAGGCAACCCCGGAAGTGATGTCAGAAATTTTCAGCCTGCCGATTTACGCGGAGCATCTCGCGGCAGGGGAATCGGCAGATCATGCATGGTGGGGTATTCCGACAGCACGAAGGACGGAGGATATCTGGCAGCTGTGGGGGCTGGGTCGTGCGCACAGGACCGGTTGCAAGAATTGCCGAATCGCGTGGTGCCGCTGACGTTCTTCCACGGACGAGGTGGGTCGCTGGGGCGCGACGGCGGACCGCGGCGCGGGGATTCTGTCCTTGCCCCCGGATGCCCTGGGAGGATCGTTGCGCTGACGGAACAGGGAGAAGTCTGGCGGGCGATACGATGATGTCTCCGTGGCGTACCGGCATCTGGAACAGGTGACCTGGGCGACACTCGTGGCGAGCAACATTCCCCGTCCGGATGTCCGCGAGGACTGGCGCGACCTGATGGAATCACTGTCTGCGGAATCGCTGAAGGCGTATCGCGAACTGGTCGATACTCCGGGCTTCATCGGAGAATACTTCGGCGAAGCGACGCCGATTGAAGAGATCGAAAACCTGCCGATTGCGTCGCGCCCTTCGCGGCGGACGGGAAAGCGGACGTTGAACGACCTGCGGGCGATTCCCTGGGTCTTCGCCTGGACGCAAAACCGCTGCCTCATTCCGGCGTGGTACGGACTGGGAGCGGCACTCTCGGATGTGAAATACAATGACCGGACCGCCTGGCAGACGATCCTGGAAATGTATCGCCAGTGGCCGTTTTTCCAGGCGGCGATCGATAACGCCGCTACGGCGCTCGCAAAGGCGGACATGTACATCGCCCAGTGTTATTCGGAGTTGTGTACCGACAAGGAACAACGCCGTCAGATCTGGAAATTGATTGCCAGTGAGCAGGACCGCTCACGGCAGGCGATCCTGGATATCGTGGGTGGCTCGGAACTGCTCGCCTCCACCCCCTGGTTCCAGCAGTCCATCGAAGTCCGCAATCCGGACGTCGATCCGCTGAACCTGATCCAGATTGAATTGCTCCGCCGTCGCCGACGGCTGGACGCCACTCCCGAAGATGAGGAATACCAGCGGTTGCGCGGGCTGTTGCGTTTGTCCGTGCAGGGGGTCGCCGCCGGGATGAGAACAACCGGATGTGAGTCGACGCGATGAGGTCGACAGCGTGCCGCCCTCTTGCCTGCCGCGGGCGTTTATTTTTCGCCGTCAGGTGCAAGCCCCAGCCGGTCGATCAGGCGATAAAGTTTGCGGCGGTGAATACCGAGCATCCTGGCGGCCTGGGCCTTATTTCCCTGGCAGCGGTTGAGGACGTCGACGATGTGATCTCGTTCGATTTTTTCCAGTTGAGACTCTTCCACCGAGGAATCGGATCGGGCCTCGGGTTCCGCAGTCCCCGCGGAGATTTCCGCCGGAAGGTCATCGAGAGTGATGGTCTGTGACTCCGCGAGAATCACCGCCCGGTCGGAGACCATTCTTGAGTTGGCGGACGTTGCCGGGCCAGGAGTGACCGGACAGCGCTAGGTGTGGGCCTCGGTTCCCCCACCTGCCAGCCGGGAGCAGAAAATGTCGAAGCAGCGCGAGGAGATCGGCGAGGTGCGCACGGAGAGCATCGTGATCGGCAGCACGTTGATGCGATAGAGCAGATCCTCGCCGAGCAGTTCTCCCGGACTTCGCTGGAGAGATCGCGATTCGTGGCGGCGATGATGCGGACGTTGACCCGGCAGCTCCTGTGAGGAACCGACGCGCTGAAGGGAACCATCTTCCAGCACGCGGAGAAGTTTCGGTTGGAGACTCAACGGAAGTTCCCCGATTTCGTCGATGAAGAGCGTCCCTTCATCGGCGATTTCGGGCTGAGCCAGGACGATGCGGCGGTCGCCTGATGACACCTTTCTCGTGGCCGAAAAGTTCGCTTTCGACGAGTTGCTCGAAGCGGCTGGTGAGCGGTCACAAACGGTTGGTCCGAGCGAAGGCTGAGACGCTGGATGGTCCGCGACGACTTCCTTACCGGTCCCTGTCTCTCCTTGTATGAGGACGGGAGCATCAGTGGGAGCGACTTTTTCGATGAGGCGATTGATCTCCTGCATCACGGAGGATTCGAAGACGAGGATGCCATCCGGAGGCTGTCGCTGGGCCAGGCCTTGGCTGCTTCGACGATCCCGTCGCAAGTGGCCGACGCCCGAGGCCTTGATGCACCGCTCTTCCAGTTCGGCCAGTGGAAACGGTTTGGTCAGGTAATCGCAGGCCCCTTTCTTCATGGCGTCGACGGCGGTCGCAACGGTCCCTTCGCCGGTGAGGAAGATGACTTCGATCTCCTCAGAAGCGGCGCGAATCGTTTCAAAGAGTTCCAGGCCGGTGGTGTCAGGGAGGTTCAGATCGAGGATGGCGACGTCGAACTGCCGGGTGCTGACCAGGTCTGAGGCGGTACGGCCATCTCCCGCCTGGGTGACCCGGTGCCCTTTGCGGGTCATCCAAGCGGCGGCCAGGGTGCGAAACTCCTCATTGTCTTCAACGATCAGCAGATCCATGAGCTTCGGGAAATGAGAATTTCAGGGGAGCAGGGATGAAGTGTGAGTGTGCATGGGAGTCGATTGTGACAAATCCGCACACTTTCCGCACGCAAGGGTGACGGATCCGCACACTCGTCCTGTGAGGAAAGGATACGGGGAACGCGGAATTCCGCGGGGAGCCGGCAAATCGGGAAATCTCATCGATCCGTACTGATGGCATCGGAGTTGCGATCAAGGGGAGGTCGTTCTCTGTCTTCCCGTGACGTACGGACGATCTCGCCAGGAGATAATAGAGTGGTGGTAACTGACCGGCGGTGGATGTTGGGTGTTGTGCTGGCCGCGGTGGGGTTGTCGGGCTGCGGCACGGCGGAAGTACCGCAATTCGTGGCGGCCCAGGCTGGGAAAGATGTCACTCCGGAGCTCAAGAAAACGGCGGAAGCCGAGCTGGTGAAATACACGGGGAGCTTCCTGGCTCCGAAGTATCTGGCTGAGCCGGAAGAAGCGACTCCGAACCTGGTGCGCGGGCAGGCGGTTTACCAGGAACGTTGCGTGCAGTGTCACGGCGTGAGCGGAGACGGAGAAGGGCCCGAAGGGCACTTCATGTACCCGCGTCCGCGCGACTATCGCAAGGGGATCTTCAAGTTCACGTCGACCCCGTACGGCTCAAAGCCGTTGCGCGAGGATCTGTTAAGGACAATCCGCAAGGGTGTGCGGGGGACGTCCATGCCGTCGTTCTCCTTGCTGCCGAATGCGGACCAGCAGGCTGTGGCGGACTACGTGATGATGCTGACGCGCCGCGGTGAGCTGGAGCAGCAGTTGCTGATTACCGCCGATACCGAACAGGCGATTGATCCTGAACTGGTGAAGACGGATCTTATTCCCGCGGTCCTGAATCGCTGGAGAGAAAGTGAATCGCAGGAAGTCTCTCCGGTCACTCCGCAACCCCGGTTCACGACGGAGCACGTCGCGCGGGGTAAGAAGGCCTTCCTGGAGAAGGGGTGTTCCAAGTGTCACGGCGAGGATGGACGAGGCCAGGCACAGGATGACAAGTGGACCGATGCGTGGGGCTTCGCGACCCGGGCGGCGGATCTGACCTCGGGGATGCTGCATGGTGGCGATCGCCCGATCGATATTTACCGGCGAATTCAGAGCGGCATCAATGGCACGCCGATGCCGAGCTTTGCGTCCGTGTTTCAGAAAGAGCCGGACACCGTCTGGGATCTGGTGGCGTTTGTGTTGTCGACATCGAATGGCCGAAGGTCGGGGGAGGTGCCTCCTCCCAGTCCGATTCGGCCTTATGTTCCGGTGGCTGCGGCGCCCGCCGCCGCGAAGTAGCTTTGGTAAGACATCGGATGGGGACGCGGCGTGGATCTGTCAATTCTTGAGCCTGGGGAATTCAACGTGGAAGCTCGCGATCAAAAGTTGCAGGAGTTGGAAGCCCTGAGGGCTCGGGTGCGCGAATTAGAGGCGGAATTGAAAGCCGAAGGTTCGCCGACAAAGTGGGCGCCGCGCGGATTCTATGCGGAGTACTACGCGACGAGCGGATTTATTCTGGGAATGTTCGGGGCCGCGATCAGCCTGCTGGTCAACGTCGTCGGCGCACCGGTCGCGGGAAAAAGTCCCCTGGAATTGATTCGAGTCTATCTGACGTTCCCGCTGGGGGAGAAGGCGCTGCAACTGGCGTCCGGCGGGAAGGATGTCTCCCTGATCGGGGACGGGGTGGTGCTGGCGATCGGGTGCTGCCTGTACCTGGGTACGGGGATGCTGCTGGGGGTTCCGTTTTTCGTGGCCTTGGTATGGCTCACGGAAGGGAAGTCCGTTCTGTATCGGCTGGGTGTGGCGACGATTCTGTCCACTTTGCTGTGGGCGGTGAATTTCTGGGTGATCCTCTCTTGGCTGCAGCCGGCGTTGATCGGTGGGAACTGGATCACGGACGGGAAGCTGCTCCCCGTGTGGGTGGCCTGGGTGACGCATCTGGTGTTCGGTTGGACCTTGGCCCTCCTTTATCCGTGGGCGAAATTCCAGCCATATCAGCAGCCTGCCACGGCAGTAGAGTGAATCACGACGAGGGCTGCGGTTGTAGAGGACTGCGATTGTAAGGTTCGGTCGCATATTTCAGTAGAAGGAATGGCATGAGTTCCGCGACAGGCGTCTTGACATCCGACAAGGATCTTCCCCGCCACCAGGATCTGGTGGAGGAGAAGCTGGTGCTGTACTACTTCGTGGCGGCATTGACGTTCATGGTTGTGTCGATGCTCGCGGGGATCCTGATGGGACTGCAGTTGCTGCGGCACAATCCGTTGCCCGCCATCGAGTATCTGTCGCCGGGACGGTGGCGGATGATCCACACGAATGCCATCGCCTACGGGTTCCTGGCGAACGCGTTCCTGGGGATCATGCATTGGGTCATTCCCCGCCTGACGCTTCGGCCGGTGTTGAGCAAGGCGTTGTCCTATTTCATTTTCATCGCGTGGCAGATTGTCGTCCTGTCGACGGCCGTGGGGCTCATCCTCGGGCAGGCGCAGGGTCTGGAGTGGGGGGAAACCCCGGTCTGGATCGATCCCGTCGCGCAACTGGGACTCCTGCTGGTGGCGATCAACTTCGGCGCCCCAATCCTGAAGGTGAAGGGGCCGATGTATGTGACGCTGTGGTATTACCTGGCGGCGCTGGTGTGGACGTTTCTCACCTATGCGATGGGGAACTTCGTGCCGGAGTATTTCGTGTGCGGTTCGAGTGCCGGGGCCATCGGGGGGCTGTTCATCCATGACCTGGTGGGGTTGTTCGTGACTCCGCTCGGATGGGGGATGATGTATTACTTCGTGCCGATTCTGCTGAAGCGCCCAATGTGGAGCCACGGCCTGTCGCTGGTGGGCTTCTGGGGGCTGGCCTTCTTCTATCCATTGCAGGGGATTCACCACTTCCTGTACACACCGATTCCCATGTTCCTGCAATATGGGGCGGTCCTCTCGACGATCGCGCTGGAACTGGTGGTGGTGACGGTGATCATCAACTTCGTGGGAACATTGGCAGGGACCGGGGGGAGGGTGGTCGAGAACCTCCCCCTCCGATACTTCTACACGGGAATCCTCTTTTACTTCATCACGTGTCTGCAGTGTGCCTTGCAGACGACGCTGACATTCCAGGCGCTGATTCACTTCACCGACTGGGTCGTGGGGCATGCCCACATGGTGATGTTCGGAGTGTTCAGCATGTGGCAACTGGGGGTCATGACCTACCTGGTGCCCCGGATCCTGAAAACGGAGTGGTACAACCCGAAATGGTGCGAATGGCACTACTGGGCCTCCACCGGAGGGCTGGCAGTGATGGCTGGCGACCTGATCCTGGGAGGATTGTTTCAGGGTTGGTCCTGGGCAGCGTTGCAACCGTGGGAAAACTCGATCCAGGTTTCGATTCCGTTCTGGTCCGTGCGCACGGCTGAGCTTGGTGATGTTCGCGGCCCAGATCCTGTTCGTCGTCAATCTGGCGACTCACATGGCAGAAGGCGAATCGTCTCAAGGGAGCTCAGGCCGCAACCGCCTGAGTTGGTTCTCGGAAACCGTTCGCAGGAAGTGATCAGCAGAGGTAATGGTTCATGTTTGAACGAAAATCGGGGATTATCCTAATTGCAGGGATCTTATTTTTCGCCTTGGCGTTCTTGTCGAACGGGGCGGTTCCGATCCTGATGTACCGGCATCTTCCCGAGACGAAGGCCAGCGAACTGATCAACGGAAATCTCCGTTACCAGTTCGAGGATCTGGCCCAGCGTTTCCCGGGCGCGTTCGAGAAGGCCTACGGAAAACCGCCGACCGACGTCGTGCAGGCCGGGACGTGGTACAACGAGAAATGCACGGAAGCGCTCGAACTGGGACACCGGATCTACGTCGCGGAGGGTTGCTGGCACTGCCACAGCCAGTTCGTGCGGCCGGTGTCAAACGAAGACCGCCGCTGGGGGCCGGTGTCCAAGTCGTGGGAATACCAGAACGAGCTGCAAAGGCCGGTGATGTTCGGGACGCGTCGCGTCGGGCCGGACCTGAGCCGCGAAGGGGGAAGACGATCGAGCGACTGGCACGCGGTCCATTTCTACGATCCGGAAAGCCTGTCGAAGAAATCCCCGATGCCCAGGTATCCGTGGCTGTTTGAAGGGAGTCCCGACAAACCGAACGCACGGGGACTTGCCTTGATTACCTACATTCAATGGCTGGGCTCGTGGCATGAAACGTATCCCTCGTATGAAGATTACACCCCTGTCCTGATCAAAGAAGCCAAGGCCGCGGAGTAAACAGCATGTCAAAACAACATCGAACACCCTGGGCGATGTACTTTTTTGCGGTGGTGGTGCTGGTCCCCACCATCCTGGGTTTTGCTAACAAGTTCATGGACTTGATCCTGATCGTCCAGGGGGATGATGAAGGGGCCTTCGCGATCACCCCGATTGTGAACTACCTGTTCGCGACCGCGGGATTCTTGTGCCTGTTGATCTGGAGCGCAACACAGGGGGCGTTTGAGGATCTGGATCGGCCGAGCGTGGCGATGTTTGAGAATGAGAAGCGGCTGGATGCCCAGGAGGCGGGCCCGGTCACGACTCAGCACGCCGGAGTTGCCGGTTGACGCGACCGCGTCGGACGCTTCAGAAAGAAAGGAACCCGCAAATGCCCGTGACCCCGGAAAACGAGACCGCCGAACAGGAAAACAAGTTTCACACGTACGTCAGCCACGTGATTCCGTGGTACGTGCGGCTGATCTGGGTGATCTTCTGGATTTTCGCCATCGGCTACGTGATTTCCAATTTCCTTCCCGCGATTCAAAGTGAGCTGCTGACCCCGCCATGAAACTCCCCATCCCGTTCGCGGTCGTAGCGACTGAGAAGACGTGCTGCGACTATTGCGGTTTGCCGACGGAGGGGGCGTCCGTTCCGGAAGAGCCAGTTTACTGTTGTTACGGTTGTCGTTTTGCCGCCGGGATCACGAGCCCCGGCGGAGAGGCGTCCGCATTGGCCGGGCCGGCGTCGGCTTTGGGCTTTTCCGTCTTTTTCACGATGAATGTCGTGATGATGACGATGGCGCTCTGGAGTTATGCGGATCAGCCCGCGAGCCCCTTTGAGATGGCGCTGGCCCAGTTCCTCCGCTACGGCGGGATGCTGTTTTCGTTTCCGGTGCTGTTGCTCCTGGGGCGGCCTCTGTTGAGCCATGCGATCAGCGGCGTGAAGCGGGGTCAGTTGACGACCGACCTGCTGCTGTTGGTGGGGGTGATGGCGGCGTTCGGCGTGTCGATTGCCAATACGGTCCGTGGGGAAGGACACATCTATTTCGAAGTGGGATGCGTCATCCTCGTCCTGGTGACGCTGGGACGCTGGATGGAAGCGGGGGGACGGTCGCAGGCTTCCGCGGCGATTGATCAACTGGAACGGCTGGTTCCGGATGAAGTGCGTTTATCACGAAATGGCAGAGACGTCGTCGTTCCGCGCCGGCAAGTGATGGTCGGTGACCGGATTCACGTCATTGCAGGGGAACGAATTCCGGTGGACGCCCGCCTGGAACAGGGGCGGGGTGTCGTCGACGAGCAATTCTTCACGGGGGAAAGCATTCCCGTGGAGAAAAAAGTCGGAGACCGGCTGCTGGGAGGAACTCTCAATCTGGATGGAGATCTGATCGCGACCGCCATGGCCCCTCCCAGCGGTGGGGCGCTGGGGCGACTGGTCGAAGCGGTCCGAACCGCGCGGCTTACGAAAGGGCGCTATCAACTCCTCAGTGATACCTGGTCGCAGTGGTTTTTCCCGGTCATTGCGACCGTGGCCGCGACTGCGTTTCTGGTGCATGGCTGGCGCGTGAACTGGGAGTACGGGCTGTTGACCGCCTTGTCCGTGGTCCTGATTGCATGCCCCTGTGCATTAGCATTGGCGACTCCTCTGGCGATCTGGGTGGCGCTGGGGACGGCGGCAAAAAAGAGCGTGCTGTTTCGAAACGGGTCGGCTCTGGAAGCGTTCGCGTCCGTGCGAGCGTTGCGTTGGGATAAGACCGGGACGTTGACCACCGGAACCCCGCGCGTGAAACAATGGTCTTTCGAACATCCTTGTCGCGCGGAAGAAGTGGAAGTCCTGGCTTTGGGGTTATCCAGTGCTTCCCGGCATCTGTTCTCACAAGCGATTCGGGAATTCTGTTCGCACGTGGAACGGAGTCCTTACCCCGTCGGCATCCGGACGGTTTCGGGGCGAGGCTTGCAGGGGATCGGTCCGAACGGCGGGATTGTGCGGCTGGGATCGGTGGGCTGGATGCAGGACTGCGGGCTGGAATTTGGACCGCTGTTGTCGAAAGTCCTGAGAGACCAGCAGGGGCAAAGCGATTCTCTCGTGGCCATTGGTTTCGATGGGCAGGTGCAGGCGCTGTTCGTGATGGAGGAAACAATCCGTCCCGAGGCGGCTTCCGTCTTGAGTGAAATGCAAAAATTGGGACTCGACCAGGAAATTCTGACGGGGGACCGTTCTTCACGCCTGGCGGCAATGGTGAATCACGTCGGGTTGCCCATCCGGTCGGAATTAATGCCGGAAGAAAAACTGGAGGCGATCCGGCAGGCGCGAATGAAATTCGGCAGCGTGGCGATGGTGGGGGACGGCTTGAACGATGCGCCGGCATTGGCGGCTGCGGACGTCGGGATTGCGTTGGGCTGCGGTGCGGACGTGAGCCGGGATTCCGCCGATATCTGTCTGTTGTCGAGCGATCTGCGATTGATTCCATGGAGCCGGGAATTGTCGCGGCAGACGGTCCGCACGATCCGCTCCAACCTGGCGTGGTCGTTCGGATACAACGCCGTGGGGGTCGTGTTCGCGGCGACTGGAAATCTGCACCCGGCGATAGCGGCGGTGCTGATGGTCGTCAGCAGCCTCATGGTGCTGGGGAATTCGCTGCGTTTGTCGCGGATAATGTCCGATCGGGGGGTCTCTTCCGGCGATTTTGAAACCACAGAGGTCGAAGAGAAATCGGGACGCCGGGACGCTTCGCTGGAGGCGGCCTCATGACACAGTGGTGGCTGATCCTGCTGGGGGGATTGCTGGGGTCGACGCATTGCCTCGGAATGTGCGGACCATTCGCGGCGATGATCGGACTGCACGCGGGATCCCCGCGGAAGAATCTCCAGGCACAGTTGTTGTACAGCCTGGGGCGGTTGATGAGTTACGCCACGCTGGGAGCGGTCGCGGGTTTCGCGGGGCGCTACCTGATCCGAACCATGCCCCAAATCACCTACATTCCGGCGATTCTTTGCCTGCTGGCGGGAGCCTTGCTGGTTCGCGAGGGGATTCTGGCGAGTGGAATTCTGCCGCGACGCGTGGCAGGCCGCTCCACCGTGGGATGTCTCTTGAAACCCTTCTTTTCTACGATCCTGAAAACGCCCGGGTTGCGAAATACGTTTGCTGCCGGAGTACTGACGGGACTGATGCCCTGCGGCCTGGTGTATGCGTTTGTTTCCCTGGCCGGTTCTTCAGGAGATCTCGTGCAGGGCATGCTAATCATGGTTCTGTTCGGATTGGGAACCGTCCCGTTGATGGTGATTACGGGGTGCGGGATTTCGGCGGTCAGTTTTCAAATGCGGGAAAAGCTGTGGAAGGTCGCCGCCTGGTCGGTGGTGATCACGGGACTGTTGACGATTGGCCGGGGTGGGGCGTTTCTGTGGGCAAGTACTGCCCCTCAAGATGCCTGCCCCTTTTGTGCCGGGCGAAGTGTCACGCCGCAGGTTAAAGTAACGAACAGCGTAACTCCCGTAGCGGCCGGGCAACGGTCGACCGGTGAGAATTGAGTCAGGTGGGTGATGGCCACGGGAAAATGTATGTCTGAGATTTCGGAATCGGCGCGTCCAGCCTCCGCCAGGAGTTCCTTCTGGCAACGGCACAATACGACGATCAATTTCTGGCTGGATACGTTGCTGCTGCTTCTGTTTGTCGCACAGGCAGGGCTGATCGGTGTGCTGCACGTGGTCTTTCCGCGCGGAGCAGGCCCGGAATGGAGCGTGTGGGGAGCATCGAGCGTCATCTGGTCTGATGCCCTCTTCAAGGTGTTTTGCGCCTTCGCGGTCGGTGTCATTCTGCACGTGATGCTGCACTGGAACTGGATTTGCGGCGTGGTTTCCACGCGATTCCTGAAACGGAAAGCATCCCGCGATAATGGAGTGCAGACGCTCCTGGGAGTCGGATTGCTCGTCGTGGTGTTCCATGTTCTGGCACTGGTGATACTGGTGGCCCGCATGGGACTGGTGGGACCCAAATAGGGGAAACAGACAGAGTTCAAACGGCACTGCGCGATGAGTTTTAACCACGAATCCAACATGCTCCCGGACGACCGGTTTCGCCAGGTGGTGGAGGCCTCACCGGCGGGCGTTCTGATCGTCGACGGGGAAGGCCGGATTCAACTCGTGAACAACCGGATCGAAACCTGGTTTGGGTACGCGCGGAGTGAGTTAACGGGCCGGCACGTGGAGATGCTGGTTCCGGACAGCATCCGGCCGGTTCACGTCGAGTTGCGCAACCAGTATCTCAAGACGCCGGAAGTGCGTCAGTTGGGGAGCGGGCGGGATCTGACGGGACGGCGGAAGGATGGAACGGAGTTTCCCTGCGACATCAGCCTGCATCCTTTGAGGACACAGGACGACATCCAGATCATGGTCCACGTGGTGGATACCACCGAGCGCCGAAGGCTGGAAGCCGAGCGCCGCCAACAGGAGTTCAACCGGCGCTTGAGATTCATGGTGGACAACCTCCCCGCTGGGGCCGTTTCCGTCACGGGAGACACGATCAAGGTGAACCGGGCTACGGAGGAAATCACCGGCTACCAACGGGAGGAATTGCAGACGTTGGAGGTCTGGTTTTCAAAACTGTTTGGAGATCGGGCGGGAGAGGTCCAGGCCGCGCACCTACGGGACCGGGCGGAGAATTTCCCCAAAACGGAACTCTGGGAGATCATTCGATCGGATGGGCAGAAACGCTGGGTCGAACGGCGGGCCTTCCGGGATGAACACGATGAAGTCTGGCTGTTGTATGACGTCACCGACAGGATGCGGGCCCAACAACAGGTGGTGCAGGCGGAGCGCCTGGCCGCGATCGGCGAAATGATGACCGCCCTCGCACACGAAAGCCGGAATGCCCTGCAACGAGCCCAGGCCTGCCTGGAGATGATGGAACTGGACCTGGAAGATCGGCCTGAATTGCTCAATCTGGCGCGGCGGTCGCAGGCGGCGGTCGATGAACTGCAAAGGCTGTATGAAGAAGTGAGCGGGTATGCCAGTCCGTTGGCGCTCGACCGGCAGGAAACCGATCTCCCCTCACTCAGCGCCCAGGTCTGGTCCAATCTGAAGACCGCCCGGGGCGAAAAGGTGATCGCGTTCCGCCAGAAATTTTTCCAGGACTTCTCCAAAATCACCGTTGATCCACATCGGTTCGGTCAGGTCCTGAGGAATATCTTCGAGAATTCCATATCGGTACTCCCCTCCATCGGGGGTGAAATGTGTGTCTCCTCCTCCGTGGAGGAGAAGGATGGGCAAGTCAGGTTGAAAGTTGCGGTGCGCGACAACGGACCGGGATTGAGCGGCGAGCAGAAGGTACGGATCTTCGAGCCGTTTTACACCACAAAATCGCGCGGGACCGGTCTGGGAATGCCGATTGCCCGCCGGATCATGCAGGCACATGGCGGAGACATTGCCATCGGAGAGGTCGCAGCAGGGACGGAGATTCTGTTGTTTCTGCCGTTGTCGAGCAGTCAGGGGACGGGCGGGAGTCGATGATCGAAATGTCCGTGGGATTGAAGAGTGTTTTGTCGATTCAGGAAAAGATCATGCAAAAACGAGCGCTCCGCATCGCGATCGCCGACGATGAAGTCGACATGCGCGACTTTTTGCAGAAGATCCTCCCTCGCCTCGGGCATGACGTGGTCTGCGTGGCCGAGGGGGGTAACGAACTCGTGGACGAGGTCTTGCGGACGAAACCGGATCTGGTCATCACGGATTTGAAAATGCCGGATGGGGACGGATTGACGGCGGTTTCGCGGATCTGGGAGGAGCACCCCGTGCCGGTGATTATTATTTCCGCTTATCCGCAGGATATGTCGGCACGTCCCGTGCGTCAGGATTTGATCGCGGCGGTGCTGGTAAAGCCGGTAAAGTCCATCGATCTGGAACGAGCCATCGAGAAGCTCATTGCGCAGCTCCCTTCCTCGGAGTAGGTAAATTCCCCCGAGGAAATGCTTGTCCGAGATACTGGCAAGCAGCGACGACGATGGCCTGGCTCGGAGAGTATCCGGTACCGACGAGCCATTTGAACGGTCGTCAATGCAGGTGAAAGCCCTTTGCCAATTTGGCAACGGCCACGGCATGTCAGACACTATTCCGCAACTGCAGGATTAGTTATCCAAGGCTTTCAGCAGTGCGGTCGCATTGGCCACGCTCCCGGTCATCTTCAGGAGTGAGCGGGCAGATTTAATCGCCTGCACCCAGTCTGCAGCGGACGTCATCGGGTGGGTTTTCGCAGCTCCCTTCACCTTTTTGGGACGTCCGTCCACGGCCATATTGCTCTTGGTCTTGACCATGGTGACGAGGTTCGGGCCGATCTCATGCCCGTACTGCTTCTTGACTGCAGCAACCAGCTGAGCAGTGGAGGCCGCGGGCATTTCCTTCAAAACTCTGATGACGGCGAGTCTTTTGTTCTTATTAGGGTCGGACCGCCCTTTGTTTCCCGCTGTCGATTTTTTGGCCATGATTCACGTTTCTCCATTCAAAAGGTCAGGGGGCATTTCCACTTCATTCTGACGCCCGCAGCCACAACCACAGGTAGTTACGTCTGAATCAGTTCCCGGATAGCAAAACATGCGAACCGTTCAGTGTATCATTTCAGGGAAAGATAAGATAGGCGGTGTTACAAACAGGTGTGGATCGGCATGCCGCAAAAAAATGACGACCGAGGGTTGGTGAATTCCACCAATAATGTCCGCGTTCAGTACTTCGATTGTCCCACGACGCGATCCGTTTCTCACTTCAGACTAGAATTGAAAACGGAAAAGAACGTCACCCCTCTCCACAGAAGATCGCGCAATCTGGATCTTGGAAGAAATGCCTGGGATCGTCTTGAAGACATCGGATTTGCAAAATGACCTGGATGAACTGGTACAACAACCTCATCAAGCCCGCCTGGACTCCCGCTCCAGCGACAATCGGACTCATCTGGCAGATCCTCTACCCGATCATCCTGATCACATTCGGGTTTGTCTTCGTTCAGGCATTTCGGGGCCGCGTCGGCTGGAAAGTCGCCTTGCCTTTTGCCATCAATCTCGTTGCGAATCTGGTTTTTACGCCGATCCAGTTTGGACTGCGGAATCTGCCGCTTGCCGCAGCGGATATTCTAATCGTTTGGGGCACGATCATTTGGTTGGCGTTCGCCATCTGGCCCTATTATCGCTGGGTGAGCCTAGCCCAGATCCCCTACTTCGTCTGGGTCTCGCTGGCGACCATCCTGCAGTTGTCGATCACATGGAACAATCGCTAAGACGCATTTCATCAATTTAACTTCAATGGAGACCAGCAGTGGCCACTTTCATTACCACCATCAAGTTCACGCAGCAGGGCATCGCAAACATCGAAGACAGCACGAAGCGGGCGGAGGACTTCAAGGAAGCGGCCAAAAAAATCGGAGTTAAGGTCGCCGACGTCTATTGGACACTGGGCAACTACGATGGTCTCCTGATTCTCGAAGCCCCTGACGACGAGACCGCCATGAATGCGCTCTTGCATTTGTCTGCGGTCGGCAATGTTCACACGACCACAGTCCGGGCGTTCACTGCCGCGGAGATGGACAAGATCGTCGTGAAGCACAAAATGGGCAAAATCGGGTTCGTGTCCGAATCGTGACTTCAGGAACGCAGGGTATCGCTTGAGCTTTCAATCGCTCTCCGGATTGCGTCTCTGACTTTCATGGGACGAATCGGGAACACGTCGAGAGCTTTCTGGTCACGCACAACCGTGGGATTCTTCAGTCCTTCGATGAGGTGTCGTCCGATTTCGTACGTCGCGGGGGTCACCAGTGCCAGCCAAAGTCCGGACAGATAAGGGGTCAGCACCGGAACGAAAATCAACAAACGCCGCAGATGACGTTGGCGGGCGTATTCTCGAATCAGATCGCTGTAAGTCACAATGTCAGGACTTCCAATTTCAAAGACCTGGCTTTCGCCTGGGGGGAGATCTTTTGCTGCGAGCAGGTACGCCAGGACATCATCCACCGCGACAGGCTGCGTCGGTGTCGCCAACCAGCGAGGGCAGATCATCACTGGCAAACGGTCCGTCAACGATTTCATCAACTGGAAGGACAGGCTTCCCGCCCCGATCACCATTCCCGCCCGGAACTCAATTGTTTCGACCCCGGATTCTCTCAGAATCTGACCCACTTCATGGCGACTCTTGAGATGCGGCGAAAGTTTGGGATCGGAATCATCTCCCAGACCCCCCAGGTAAATGATACGACTGACGCCGGCACTTTGAGCCGCGTCCGCGAAATTCACAGCCGCCTGCCGATCCTCTTTTGTAAAGTCCTCGGCCCCCGACATCAAATGCACGAGATAATAAGCGGTCTTGACCCCCCGTAGCGCTTTCTCCAGGGAGGATCGCTCCAGCACATCTCCTTGGAACACCTCCGTGCTATCCCCAACCCGAGCCTGCAGTCGATCCGGATTTCGAGCCAGGCATCGCACGTTTAGGTGCTGGGCTTCCAGGAGCGGGATCAATCTCCCCCCCACATAGCCGGTACCACCGGTCACCAGGACCAGGGGCCTGTCTCCCACAATCGTCATTTTGGCTCAGATTTCGCGGTTACGAATTGTTCCGTTCTGCGGTTACCATTTAAACCGTACTTCAGCTTCGATCTTAACTTAACGAGCGGCCTTGTCACCGAAACTTGAAAAAATGCTGTTCCTGCGAAAACCCCCTGCAGAATGTATCCGGCGGTTTCTGGATCGGCAGGTCGGTTTGAATTTTACCTATTCTCCCGTGGGGGCGACCGCAAACTCGCCTCCCTCGGATTTCGACGTGGATCACACTCGAGTGCAACTTGGAAGCGGGGAGGAACTCTTTAAGTCAGCGATTGCTGCGTTACGTCGGTGGGAACAGTTCCGTCTCGGCTGGGTCGACGCCTGGTCCCGCGACACGCCAATTCAACCGGGCGAAGGGGTGGCAATTCTGGGGAGAGCTTTAGGATTCTGGTGGTTGAACGCCTGTCGGATTATCTATGTCGTGGACGAATCCGGCCCGGTCAATCGTTTTGGTTTTGCTTACGGCACGTTACCCGCCCACGTCGAAAGTGGTGAGGAGCGATTTCTGGTCGAATGGAATCGGTCGACCGACCTGGTATCGTTTGACATTCTGGCATTTTCTCGTCCCAACCACTTTTTGACACGGCTAGGCTATCCATTGGTGCGTCGTTACCAGAAGCGATTTGGGAGAGATTCCGCCGCTTCAATGTTCCGGGCCGTGAATGCTCCATCTGCAACACCCGCTACACACCAAAGAACGGGGTAGATCTCCTTCGCTCCAGTTTCGTGCTCCCTGCGGGTCGATTGCGACCAACTTACAAACTTCAACGATAACAATGAATTGGTGAGGAAATGCGCACAACATTGGCGATCTTGCTGATGAGTTCTGTCGTGGTTGCTGAGCAAACGCCGCGAACTCTGTTTGATTTTTCATCCCCGGATGCTGCCAAGATCTGGCAGAACGTCAACGACAACGTCATGGGGGGCGTTTCCGAAGGCAGATTCCGGATCACCGATCAAAAGACGATGGAGTTCTTCGGGAATTTGTCGCTGGAAAATAATGGTGGCTTTGCCTCAGTTCGCACCAGGTCCAGGAAACTGGGGTTGAGCAAGAACGAGGTTTTAGTCGCGAAAGTTCGAGGCGACGGACGAGAGTACCAGATGAACCTGTATGTCCCGACAATCAGAATCGCCTACAGCTATCGTGCGGTGTTCCAAACCAAAAAGGATCAATGGATCGAGGTCAAATTGCCGCTCACAAAGTTTGAGGCCACTTCGTTTGGGCAGGTCGTCAAGAACGCGGGGCAAGTCGATCCGGCTTCGGTCAATGGAATCGGTTTTCTGATCAATGACAAGCAGGCTGGCCCATTCAAATTGGAAGTGGAAGGGATCAAGGTGACCAGCGGAGAAGGCCAGTGAACCTGCTCCTGCTTCCCTGTTGTTTGGACGTCATCGTCCTGATGCCGATTGCCTTGATAACGTTGATTGGCGGCGAGCGAAGCCGGTTGCTCGCGGGACGAAGCCGGGACGTGCCGTGGGGTATCACGTGGACTTTCCTCGTGATCGTCATGATCTACCCGTGGTTGATTCCATGGCGGCAGCTGTTCACTTGAGGAAAACCTTCAATATCGAAGTGCATCGCCGCTGGAAAAAAGCCATTTCTTCTCGAACTTCACACCGTATTTCTCAGCGGCGGCAACGGCTCGCTTGATGTCTTCCGGCGTTATTTCAGGCGGGAGTTGATCCGCGTCAGCGACCGGTTTGCCGATGTCGAGGAACCACTGCTCGAATCCACCGGGAGTGTAAGAGAGCAGAAGGCGCGTTGGCTTGTCGCTCACGTTCCTGAAGTAGTGTTGAACCCCACGGGGCATGTGGACAAAATCCCCTGTCGCCACATCGAACTGTTTTCCCCCCAGCCAAGCCCGCAGTTTCCCATCGATCACAAAAATGGTTTCGTCTTCCTTGGTGTGGGTATGGGGGACCGGCCCGGCACCGGGAGGAATCAGATCCTCAAAGGCAGAATATGCCCCGCCAGTCTCTTCGGATTGAACTTTGACCGTTACCTGGACTCCCATTGCCCAGACTTTAGTACCGTCACTCTCTTTCACAACCTTTGGCGTTCCAACGCGCGGCTTTTCCTCTGCCAGCGCATTCGTGAGGCAGCCATCAGCCGCCGCCAATGCGACGACCCCCAGCCCGGACTGTAAGAACGTGCGTCGTTGTTGCATGGTCGATGTCCTCAATTGCGACGAGCCAGTCGTACTTTGAATGGCGAATTCCCCCCCTCCCATCGTACGCTGCTTGCGCGAATTAGAACAATGGCCGAGACGGGGGTCGAACCCGTACACACGAAATGGAATACACCGTGTCCACCGCCCTCCGGAAAGTCGAAAACTGGTTGTCTGCCTGTCCGTATTTCAGAGTGTGGACGATTATGGCACGACGGGAGCGGGCGCAATCACATTTTCTTGTTTCAGTACCATCTCCGCGGCTGACGCCCAATTGAGGATGGGATATTTCACTTTTGACGGTTCGTACGCAGAGAAATGGAAAGCCGGCCCCGCGTAGGGCAACTTGACCGCAAATGTCAGAACACCCAGCTCAACCCAACCCTTGCCCGCATCGAAAAAGTAACGGTAGACATGCTTCGACTTTTCAGCTGTGACATAATCGACCCGCAGAAGGACTGGCTGGCGATAATTCCAGGCCTTGTCCGGCGAGCTCAGGAACGATGATTGGTACTTTCCATCGTTCACGCACAACGCGACCTGACGTCCGGCCGGTTGATTGTCCACGTTTCCGATAAACAGGAAGGAACTGTGATTCTCCGCAGCTCCTGCGGCAGAGGTCTGATCGGCCGATTGATATAGTCCGGGGCCACCGCGGTAGAGTGGAGAACCGACTATATCGGCATCCACGTTCACGCTCACCTTGATCTGTACGGAATCACCGATGTTCACGAGTTGCGGAGTCCCTGCGGGCTTGCTCCAGAAACAGTCGCCCATATTGTTGCCACTGAAAACCGAACAGTTGATATTCCCGTCCATCGTGTAGATCAGCTTCTTGAGATATCCGCCGCTATTTAAAAAGCCAAAAGGCTCCCATCGCAGCGATTTTTTGTCCCAGGAGTCAACAATGGCTTTCAGGGCCAGGACGCGCTCGGCGTAGGGGGCGTCAGGGTTTCTCGCGGCTTCGACCCTGGCCAGTGCGTCGCCGGTCAGGCGTGCCAGTCGCGAGTAAACCTCCCGATTGGGAATGAGATATTCTGCCTGGTGTTCCAGGTTGACGCCGTGGACATTCCCCGGCAGGGATTCGATGTCGCGCATCCGGCCATGGATTGCCTGAGGCTTGGCGTAACTACTGTTCTCAGGCATGAACTCGGGCGATTGCCCGTACTTGCGAGTCGCCTCACCGATCAGGCTCCATGCCTGAGTCATCGACTCCGCGGCGGGGCCATAGAAATGTCGATCGAAATCCTGCAGTACGGCATCCACATCGAGATCCGGATTCCATGCCGCTTTACCGTAGATGTAAAAATTCCGCAAATTGTTAAACCAGTGCAGTGTGTGGGGTTCAAGGGAGACGTTATCCACCATGCCGCGCACCCCTAGCTTCCGCAGAAACCGGAAGTCCTCGGGGATCTTGTGGACCTCTGAGATGGGAAGCCCGAGTGTGAAATTCCAGGCGAAGTAGTAACTCCAGCTGACGGATTCTGGGTAATACCGATTCCACATGCGAGCGATGGGTTCGATGCGTTTTCCACGGAGGCAGGTTGCGTCTGCAAAGGAATGTCGGTTGCACTGGTGATAGTCATCTACGGCGGACAAGACGTACTTTGGAGGCAGAGAATCCTCCAGTACCTTACCCGTTTTATCCGTTGGGAGATTCTCCAGATTGTAGTAGTGATTGAAAGCGATTCTCCGTTCCGGCAGCGCTTTATGAACGCCTTCGCTGACGACTTTGACCATCCTGGTATACAGCAGTGAGCGATCCAGTCCTCCGAATGGTGAGGCCCGATTGGGCTCCGGGAGGAGCGCCAGGCACTTGTCGCACTCGCACCACTGAGTGGTATCCCCGGCCCATAGGAACAAGACGTCGACCCAAGGATGGTTCCGTAGGAATTGAACGGTGTTTTCTGTCAGGAGGCGCAAAGTCTCGGGATTACTGATGCACAACTGATTCCGATTTTGGAGATCCTCGTCGGGTTTCAGACGTTGCCCTTTAATCAGTGCGAAATACTCGGGATGAAGTTTGTATTTGTCGACAGGCATAAGAGACGGCAGAATGTGCCCTCCCCAGAAAATCGTCATGCCACGTTCCCGCATTTGGGGGATGGCTCCGGCCAGCATGAGATCCTCCGCAGGAGTCAAATCGGATTTGGGGACGTACGCTTCCGGCCAGGCGACGTTAAATCGCAGCTTCGCCATCCAATCGACAATGCCCGGAGTGCTTCCCGAGATGAGTTCCAGCCCCCGCCATTTGAAAGCTGGTTGTTCACGAACATCGAGGGACTCCAAATGGATCTTTGCGGTCGTCGGGACGAACTCCAGGTTGGGGCCGAACCAACGGCAGCCTAAGCGTTCCAGAACGTCATACACGCCGTACAAAACCGCTCGCTCCCCGGCACCAGTGATACGAAGGACGCCGTCGGCGGCCCGAATGGCATAGGCATCCGGGTCGAAACCATCACCTGAGGCGATAACTGGAGCCTGCGCGAAATCCTCTGCATTACGTTTCTGGCCGACTACCTGCACTGTCGCACCAGGTTTCTGCCGCGTGTTCCGAGAGATTGAGATCTCGAGCCGATCCTGAGTCATCTGCTTGAGATAGCGCACCAGTTCCTTGGCAGCAAAGTGCAGCGTCTCTCCGGATTGC
>JAXMBX010000029.1:0-62311 GCA_046349635.1 Planctomycetales bacterium | reverse complement strand
CAGGTAGGCCCGAATGCCGGCGGAGATACGGGCCAAGGGTTCTTCGCATTTCGCGGCGGCTGTGCCCACCGCCTGCTGCATCTGGCTCATTCCCCGGTCGACGCACGCCAGGAACAGATCCTCCTTGCCGGGAAAGTAGAGATACAACGTCCCCTTGGCGATCTGGAGCTCGGCCGCCAACCGCTCCATTTCGCAGTGGGAGAACCCCAGTTCCGCGAACAGACGTGCGGCGGTATCCACGATGCACTGCCGCCGCAGTTCTCGCTTTTCCGCCCGATCTGACTTTTCCTGGAACGCGGATGTCATTGGGTGATCCTGCCGCGTGACATGATGAATTCGCAACGCCGTCAGGCAGCCTCAAATATCGGCTGTCATGAAAGTTACGTCTAAAAAAATAACGTGATACGGGAGAATTGTGGGAAGAACAGATTGAAGAATTTGCGGTGATCTCTAGAATACCGCTAAGACATGACTGACTGGTCAGTCACAAGGCATTTTAGGAGAAAAAACCCGCCGAGGGAAATGAGATTTCGGTAATTTCTAAAAAACGCCGGTTCTCGAGTTAGAAATTAAAACCCGGTCGGTATTAGCGATAGAGACAACGCGGTCGAGCGTAAACGGGCGGTAGAAAAAAATGGAATGGTGGAAATGACGTTCACCCTCGGGAGATGGTTCGACAAGGACGTTGTGAGATCCAGACAACTCGTGTTTTGCATCTTGGCTGCTTGGGGACTGGCGACAGTCGGTTGTCAAAAGGCTCCCCCCAAGACCGTGGCTGCGAAGCCTCCGGAAGTGGTCTACGCGACACCCGTCGAGCAAACGGTCACCGACTCCGAAGAGTTTATCGGCCGCACGGCGGCGGTTGAGACCGTCGATGTGCGGGCACGGGTGAGCGGATACCTGGAAAAAGTGCATTTCAAGGACGGAGCGGACGTCAAGGCAGGGGATCTGCTGTTTGAAATTGACTCCCGCTCGTTCAAGGCCGAAGCGGAACGGGCAGCCGCCTCAGTCGCCCAGATCCAGGCCCGCATCGACCGGGTGAGCAAGCAGTACGAACGCGCAGTTCAGTTGCGCGGAAGCAAGACCATCACCCAGGAAGAGTTTGAGGCCATCCAGTTCGACAAGGCGGACGCGGCGGCGGCTCTCGAGGGCGCGATCGCGAGCCAGAAACTGGCGGACCTCAATCTCAGCTATACACGCGTTCTGGCCCCGTTGTCCGGGCGTCTGAGCCGGCGGCTGGTGGACGTCGGAAACCTGGTGCAGGCGGACACGACGATTCTGGCGAACATCGTCTCGATCAATCCAATCCACGCCTATTTTGACGTCGACGAACGGACGGTCCTCCGTCTGCGGCGATTGATTCAGGAAGGGAAGATTCAGTCCGCACGCAATTCCCAGATCACGTGCCGCATCGCCCTGGCAGATGAAAAGGACTTTGCCCTCTCCGGAGTGATCAACTTCGTCGACAATCAGATCGAGGCCAGCAGCGGCACGTTGCGCGTGCGGGTCGTGATCGACAACCCGAAGCAGTTGCTCTCTCCTGGGTTTTTCGTGCGTGTCCAGGTCCCCATCGGCGTACCGCATAAAGCCCTGCTGGTGCAGGAAGAGGCGCTCGGGACCGACCAGGGACAACGATATGTCTACGTCATCAATGACAAGGATGAAGTGAAATACCAGCGGGTGAGCATCGGCGCACTGGTGGATGGGAAACGGGTCATCGACCAGGGGGTGTCCCTGAATGATCGGATCATCGTCACTGGGCTGCAGCGGGTCAGGCCTGGAATCAAGGTGACGCCGAAACCGTATGAAGTCAGTTCCACCGCCAAAAAAGACGACACAACCAAACCTCCGGCGGGAAAACTGGCCTCGAACGGGAAGGATCACTAGATCGCATTACATTTATCTGTAGCGTCTGTCGCGGTAAAAAAACTCAGAAAAATCATCGATTTGGACGCGACACCAAAGCGCAACGCGCTCTAGGGAGCGATCTCGCGTTGAGATGCCGGGATCAAACCCGGCCTACGAAAAGGTTCAGACTTTGTTCTCCCGCTTCTTCATCGACCGCCCGATTTTCGCCTCGGTCCTCTCCATCGTAATCACGCTGGCAGGAGGAATTGCGGTCTTCACGCTTCCCATCGCGCAGTATCCCCCCGTGACACCGCCGACGGTGCAGGTGGACTGCAACTACCCCGGGGCGAATGCGCAGGTCGTCGCCCAGACTGTCGGTTCGCCGATCGAGCAGCAGGTGAACGGCGTCGAGAACATGCTGTACATGTCCTCGCAGAGCACCAGCGACGGGTCGTATACCTTGACGGTGACGTTTGCCCAGGGGATGGATTTGAACCTCGCACAGGTGCTGGTTCAAAACCGGATCAGCCTGGCGATGCCCTCCCTGCCGGACGTGGTTAGGCAGACCGGCGTCACGACGCGGAAGCGCTCTCCGGACATTCTGTTGACGGTGAGCCTGAACTCTCCGGACCGCCGTTATGACCAGTTGTACCTGAGCAACTACGCCGTCTTACGGATCAAGGATGAGCTTTCCCGGCTCCCCGGCATCAGCGACGTGCTCGTGTTCGGCCAGCGGGACTATAGCATGCGGATCTGGCTGAACCCGGAGAAACTGGCGGCGTTGACCCTTTCCGTGACGGACGTGATCGGCGCGCTTCGCGAGCAGAATATCCAGATCGCAACCGGCCAGATTGGGCAACCTCCGTCGATCCCGGGGCAACAGTTCCAGATGCCGTTGAGCGTTCTGGGACGGCTCTCCCAACCGGAAGAATTCGCAGACATCATCGTCCATACCTCTCCCGAAGGGCGCATTGTCCGGATCAAGGACATTGGGAGGGTCGAACTGGGGGCGAAAAGCCACGACATCAACAACCGCTTCGACGGCAAGCCGACCGTGGGGCTGGCAATCTTCCAGTTACCGGATGCGAACGCCCTCGATACCGCGGACCAGATCAAAGCCAAGATGGACGAACTCTCGAAGGATTTTCCCGAAGGGGTGATCTATGAGATCGGCTACGACACAACCCCCTTCATCCGGGAATCCGTCGGTGAAGTTTTCAACACCTTGCGCGACTCGGTCATCCTGGTGGCGATCGTCGTACTGGCGTTTCTGCAGGGGTGGCGGGCCGCGATTATTCCCCTGATTGCGGTTCCCGTCGCGATTGTGGGGACATTCGCCGCGATGGCGCTCGTCGGATTCAGTTTGAATAATCTCACTCTCTTCGGCCTGGTCCTGGCGATCGGCATCGTCGTGGATGACGCCATCGTCGTGGTCGAAGCCGTGGAACATCATATTGAACACGGAATGTCTTCGCGCGAAGCGGCGATCAAGGCCATGGACGAAGTCTCCAGTCCGGTCATCGCCGTGGGACTCGTCCTGAGCGCCGTCTTCATCCCCTGCGCATTTATCTCCGGGATTGTGGGGCAGTTTTTCCGGCAGTTTGCGTTGACGATTGCCATTTCGACGATCATCTCGGCGTTCAACTCGCTCACGCTCAGCCCTGCCCTGGCGGCGTGGTTGCTCCGTCCCCGCAACGTCCGCCCCGATCTTCTGACGCGGATTCTGGATGTCGTGCTGGGGTGGTTCTTCCGCCTGTTCAACAAGGGAGTGCAGGTCTCGACGAAGGGATACGCCGCCATCGTGCGCCGGCTGCTGCGGATTCCGACACTTGTGCTTGTGGTGTACGGCGGCCTGTTACTCCTGACCTACTGGGGATTCCAACAGTTACCCTCCGGATTCATTCCGGTTCAGGACAAGGGGTATCTGGTCGCGAGCGTGCAGTTGCCCGATTCCGCCTCCGCGGCCCGGACGCGGGAGGTCATTGCCAAGATCGAAAAGATCGCGCTGGAGACGCCCGGGATCAAGAATGTGAACTCGGTCGCGGGCAACTCCTTCCTGCTGAGTGCCTACGGATCGAACTTCGGTTCGATGTTCATCATCCTGAAAGACTTCAGCGAGCGGCGGGGGCATGGCATGGATGCCGATGCGATCGTGGCGACTTTGCGCCGCCGTTATGCCCAGGAAGTTCCCGAGGCGCTCGTGAACGTCTTTCCTCCTCCTGCGGTCTCCGGCCTGGGTCGAGCCGGCGGTTTCAAAATCATGATCGAAGATCGCGGGGAAGCGGATCTCGAAAATCTGCAGAAGCAGACTGACAATCTGGTCGAGCGCGCGAATCAGCAGCCGGGGCTGGTCGGTCTGTTCACCGTTTACAAGGCGAACTCGCCGCAGTTGTTTGCCGAGATCAACCGGGATGAATGCCTGGCACAGGGAATTCCCCTCGGGGACGTGTTCAGTACGCTGCAGGCGTATCTGGGATCGCGGTATGTGAACGACTTTAACCTGTTCGGTCGGACATGGCAGGTGATTGTCCAGGCGGATTCGGAATTCCGAAACGAAATCGAAGACGTCAAAAAGCTGCAGGTCCGAAACTCGAAGGGACACATGGTTCCGCTGGGAACATTGGCCCAGGTCAAAGTGATCGGCGGCCCACTCGTGTTGACCCGCTACAACATGTATCCCGCCGCGGCGATCAACGGGAACGTCGCCTCCGGTTACAGCACCGGCCAGGGAATCGCTATTCTGGAAGAACTCGCCCGCCAGGAACTCCCCCGCTCGATGGCGTTCGAATGGACCGAATTGACGTATCTCGAAAAGCTGGCCGGAAGCACCGGCATGATTGTCGTCGCCTTCTCGGTGATCTTCGTGTTCCTGGTATTGGCGGCGTTATACGAAAGCTGGTCGTTGCCGCTCGCAGTCATCCTGGTCGTGCCGATGTGCGTGTTAAGTTCCATCGCCGGGGTGGCGTGGCAGGGACAGGATATCAACATCTTCACGCAGATCGGCTTCGTCGTATTAATCGGCCTGGCCTGCAAGAACGCCATTCTGATCGTTGAATTCGCCAAGCTGCGGCGGGCCTCGGGTGAGGATCGGGTGACGGCCACGCTGCATGCCTGCGAACTTCGCCTGCGTCCGATCCTCATGACCTCTTTCGCGTTCATTCTGGGTGTGTTGCCGCTGGTCGTGGCGCACGGGGCCGGCGCGGAAATGCGGCGGGCGCTGGGGACCGCGGTCTTCAGCGGAATGCTGGGGGTGACGTTCTTCGGTATCTTCCTGACACCCGTGTTCTTCGTGGTGATTGACTGGATGAGCACGTGGGATTCGTTCTCGTCAAAAAAGACACAACGCTGGGGCAACCTGATTCTGGACATCCTCACCCTGGGATTTCTGCGGCGACTCGTGTTGTCGCTGTGGAAAGGGAGGACGCGAGGGAAAACGGCAACGGCTTCCCCCGTGAAGTCACCCCAACCGACTGCTTTCAACGAACTGGGGGAATCCACCTCCCCTTCCGCTTCGTGAGTGGAAATAAAGATCATGTTCTCAAAATTTTTCATCGACCGACCGATCTTCGCGACCGTCCTCTCCATCGTGATCACGCTGGCGGGGGGGATTGCGGTCTTCACTCTGCCGGTAACGCAGTACCCGGAGATTACCCCTCCCACGGTGGAAGTCTCCGCGAGTTTCCCTGGCGCAAACGCCCAGGTCATCGCCGATACCGTCGCGGCTCCGATCGAGCAGCAGGTGAATGGTGTCGAGGGGATGATGTACATGTCGTCCCAGTGCACGAATGCCGGCAACTTTACCCTGACCGTGACGTTCCGGCACGGAACGGACCTGAACCTCGCTCAGGTGCTGGTGCAGAACCGCGTCGCTTTGGCGGCTCCAATCCTCCCGGTGCTCGTCACGCGCAAGGGGGTGACGGTCAAAAAGAAGTCCCCCAGCACGCTCATGATCGTGAACCTGTTCTCTCCGGACGGGTCACGCGACAACCTGTATCTGAGCAACTATGCGACGATCCAGTTGCGGGATGAACTCTCCCGGTTGCCCGGCGTCGGCGACATCTCGTTCATGGGGCAACGGGACTACAGCATGCGGATCTGGGTCGATCCGGACAAGATGGCGGCCCGGCAACTGGCGGCGTCGGACGTCGTTTCGGCCGTGACGCAGCAAAACACACAAGTTGCAGCGGGACAGATCGGCCAACCCCCCGCCCCGTCGGGGCAAGTGTTTCAATACACGATGAGCACATTGGGGCGGCTTTCGGATTCAACCCAGTTTGACGAAATGATTCTTCGCTCCGACGCCGACGGCCGCGTGAGCCGCATGCGGGACGTCGCCCGCTCGGAACTGGGTGCGCTGGCATACGATCAGCTTTGCACGCTCGACTCCCAGCCTTCCGTGGCGTTGTCGGTCTATCAGTTGCCCGGCTCGAATGCCCTGCAAACCGCCCAACAAGTCCGCCTGAAAATGGAGGAACTGAAGGCCCGGTTTCCGCAAGGGGTGCAATATTCCATCGTTTACGACACGACGCCGTTTATTCAGGAGTCGGTCAATGAAGTCTTTCACGCGCTGCGCGACGCCGTCATTCTCGTCGCGGTGGTCGTGTTGATCTTCCTGCAAGGGTGGCGGGCGGCGGTCATTCCGCTCGTCGCCGTCCCCGTGGCCATTATTGGGACGTTCGCCGCGATGGCGGTCGCCGGGTTCAGCCTGAATTCCCTGACCCTGTTCGGGCTGGTCCTGGCAATCGGGATCGTCGTCGATGATGCGATCGTCGTAGTGGAGGCCGTCGAACACCACATTGAGCATGGGATGTCCCCCCGCGACGCCACGATCCAGGCGATGCAGGAGGTCTCCGGCCCTGTCGTGGCCGTCGGTCTCGTCTTGAGTGCGGTCTTTATCCCCTGTGCGTTCATCTCCGGGATCGTGGGACAATTCTTCCGGCAGTTCGCTTTGACAATTGCCATTTCCACACTGATCTCGGCGTTCAACTCGCTGACCCTCAGCCCGGCGTTGTCGGTCCTGTTGCTGAAGCCCAAAACAAGTGGGCATGGGGACGCCCTCCCCCGTCCGGGACTGGTGATCGCCGGAGGCTGGATCGGTTATTCCTTTGCGGCGACGGCCTGGGCCTGGGGTGTGGAACATCACTGGGTTCCGGCCGCTGGGGCCTATCAGGCGTGTCTCCCCTACCTCGGTGCGATTGTCGGCGGAGTGATCGCCTGGCTGCTGTCACGAACGGTGAACTGGCTCTTGAGCCGCTTCTTCAAGCTGTTCAACCAGATTTTCTCCGCGATGACGCGAGGATATGTCGGGCTGGTGCGGGTGCTGCTCTGGGCCAGTGTCCCGGTGCTGTTGATCTATGGCGGGCTGTTGTACGGCACCTACGTAATGTTCGAGACCACCCCCACGGGCTTCATCCCCGCGCAGGACAAAGGTTATCTGCTCGTTAACGTCCGGCTGCCCGACTCCGCTTCCCTGGACAGGACCAGCCAGGTGATGCAACGGCTGGAAGAGCTGGTCGGCAAAACCGCAGGAGTGGGACACACGCTCGCGATTGCAGGCCAATCGGTCGTGCTGGGGGCAAACTCGCCGAACTACGGCACCATTTATGTGATGCTGAAGGACTTTCATCATCGGACCGGTCATGGATTGAGCGCGGACGAGATTTCCGCCGAACTGAAAACGCTCGTCGAGAAGGAAGTTCCCGATGGGCTCATTGATGTGTTCGGTGCTCCGCCGGTGGAAGGACTGGGAACCGCGGGCGGTTTCAAGATCGTCGTCGAGGACCGCGGAGACAACGGACTGGCCGCATTGCAGAGTGTGGGGCAGAAGATCGTCGATCAAGGTTCCTCCACCCCCGGGCTGGCGGGACTGTTCTGCAGTTTCCGGGCGGATACCGCCTGGCTGTTCCTCGATATCGACCGCTATGCCGCGAAGACAATGGGACTCTCGATGGCGGACGTGTTCGAGACATTGCAGGTGTATTTCGGGTCGCTGTATGTCAACGACTTCAACCGCTTTGGGCGGACCTGGCAGGTGAATGTGCAGGCCGATGCCAAATTCCGGATGAATGTGGAAGACCTGAAACGGCTGCAGATTCGCAACGATCACGGCAAAATGGTCCCGCTCGGGGCCTTCGCGGAAGTCCAGCAGAAGAGCGGCCCGGTGATGCTCACCCGGTACAACCTCTATCCGGCTGCCGTGGTGAACGTCAACGCGGCCCAGGGAACCAGTTCCGGGCAGGTGATTGAACGGATGGAACACGTCGCGCATGAGAACCTGCTCCCTTCCATGCGGACGGAATGGACCGAACTCGCACTCCTGCAACTCGAGGCGGGTAACACCGCGATGTTCGCGTTTGTGCTGGCGGTGGTGTTGGTCTTCCTCGTCCTGGCAGCCCAATACGAAAGCTGGTCCCTCCCCCTGGCGGTGATTCTGGTGGTCCCGATGTGCCTCCTCTGCTCCGTCGTCGGAGTCTGGATGGCAAGCCTGGATATCAACATCTTCACGCAGATCGGGTTCGTCGTGCTCGTGGGCCTGGCCTGCAAGAACGCGATTCTGATCGTTGAATTTGCCCGGACGCGGCATCTGGCCGGGGCGGATATCAAGACCGCCACGCTGGAAGCCTGTCAGTTGCGTCTGCGGCCGATCGTCATGACCTCCCTGGCGTTCATTCTGGGCGTGGTCCCGTTGATGGTGGGTGAAGGGGCGGGTGCCGAAATGCGCCGCACGCTGGGAATCGCGGTTTTCACGGGGATGTTGGGGGTGACGCTGTTTGGCATCTTCCTGACGCCGGTCTTCTTCTCCGTCATTCAGTGGATCACCGATCGGGGACATGAACGGCAACTGACCCTGATTCCGACATCGGAACAACCGGTTTCCGGACCGTGACCATCCTCACGGTGACGATGGTGCCTCGGAGACGGACTGCCGAATCAGGTCCATGAATTGCGTCTGCATCGCCGTGAATTGACGTCCCCGCTTCCAGAGGAAAATGACCCGTCCTTCTCCGAGTTCCTGTCCGAGATTGCGAGTCAGCAGCCCCTTGGTGAGACTTTGACCGGGGCGCCCTGCAATGATCCCGACCCCCAGGCCGGCGTGGACGCAGGAAATTGTGAAGGCGGCATTATCGGTTTCCATCACCACCTGGGGACTCCGGTCGATTCCCAGCCGGTGCAAGGCGAAATCAAACATCTGCCGTGAGGACGTTCCCGTGTGCCCCAGAATCAGAGGATGGGCGACGACCTCTTTCAACCCCACGCGTGGTTCTTTCGCCAGCGGATGGCGTTTGGGGAAAACCGCCAGGTAACTGTTGGCATAGGCAGCCGAACTGACAACCTGCGGGTGGAGACGCTTGGGATCCGGTTCCAGAACCAAGGCGAGATCGACGGTCCCATCTAGAACCCATCGTTGCGCCACGTGGAGATCGGCATGCAGCAGGCGGAGTTGCACGGCCGGGAACTCCGCATGAAACTCGCGCAGGGGAGCGCCGAGATCCTCCAGGAGCATCCGCATGCCGCACGCGACCGTGAGGATGGCGGGACCGGCAGGCTGGGTGACGAGGTCAAAGGTGGAGTCCAATGCGGTCAATAACGGCAGCAGGGCCGCGTGCAAGGTTTCCGCCGCCGGACTGGGAACAATCCTCCGTCCCTGCCGGACAAAGAACCTGACTCCATACCGCTCCTCCACCCCCTTGAGATGCTCCCACACCGTGGGGACGGCCAGGTGCAGGTCGCGCGCCGCGGCCGCATAACTTTGCCGTTCGAAGACGCGGCAGAATGAGCGGATCTGCTGGATGGTCAGTTGATTGGCTTTATGCCCCGGAACGTCGTTCATTCGGATATTCCTAATGATCATTCGTTTTTGTTTTATAGTAGTGAAGTTTGAAACGGTTTACCATAAGGCCTTCCCGGGTGTGATTTGATTGCTACGGAAGAAGCATGCGCGTTCCCTGCCGGTTCCTGTTTATCGCCGCGACGTTCGCCTTGTCGGTGCTGCTGTACATCGACCGGATCTGCATTTCCGCCGCCAAGGAGGATATCGCCCGGGATCTGCATCTCAGCAATGAGCAAATGGGCTTTGTGTTGTCGACGTTTGCATTGGGATATGCTCTGTTTCAGACCCCCTCAGGCTGGCTGGCGGACCGCTTCGGACCGCGAGGAGTCCTGACGGGGATTGTCGTCTTCTGGTCGTTCTTCACGGGATTGACCGCAGCCGCCGGAAACCTGGTGGTGCTCCTGCTCACGCGATTTCTATTTGGAGCGGGAGAAGCGGGAGCATTTCCGGGGATTGCAAGGGCCACCTATTCCTGGATCCCTCTCAAGGAACGGGGGATCTTGCAGGGGATCAACTTCTCCGGATCGCGCGTCGGAGGCGCATTAGCCCTGGTCGTGATGCCCGGGCTGATCCAGACCTGCGGCTGGCGGGGAAGTTTCGTGTTGCTGATGGTCATCGGCTTTGCCTGGGCTGCCGTCTGGCTCTGGTGGTTTCGAGACGATCCGATGCAGCACCGGGGAATCTCTCCCGAGGAGTTGAATTACATCCTGGCCCATCGGCAGCCTGAAATTCGCTCCAGTGAAAACCCCCTCTCCGCCAAGGTGTTGCTCAGCCCGGGTGAAATGCGGCAACTCGGATGGATCTCGCTGCAATACTTTTGCTCCAACTTCACGTTCTTCTTCTGCCTCACCTGGCTGTTTCCGCACTTGAAGGAAAAGTATCAACTGAGTGGGGTCGAGGCCGGATGGTATTCGGCGGTCCCCCTGATCTGTGCGGCCTTTGCCAACTGGACCTCCGGTTGGATGGTCGATCGCATTTATCAGAGTGGCCGCTGGACACTCTCTCGGCGCATCCCCGCCATCATCGGATTTGTCCTGGCCGCCGTGGGATTGGTTGTCAGCGCGACGGCACAGACTCCCTTGGCTTCCATCGTCTGGTTTAGCCTGGCGGTGTTTGGAGCGGACATGACGATTTCTCCTTCCTGGGCCTGCTGCATCGACCTGGGAGGGAAAAAATCGGGCGTAATTTCCGGGACAATGAACATGGCGGGGAACCTGGGCTCATTCTTGACCTCGCTGGCATTCCCTTACCTGTTGAAATGGACCGGGTCCAACCTCCCCTATTTCTATATCGGGGCGGGTTTGAATGTCCTCGCCGTCCTGCTGTGGCTGAAAATCGATCCTCGTCCAAAACTCGAGGCATCGCCATGAAACAGTTACGCGGCGTCTGCATCGGAGCGGGTTATTTCAGCCAGTTTCACCTGGAAGCTTGGGCACGCATCCCCGAAGTCGAAATCGCGGGCCTGTGCGACGTGGATCCGCAGCGCGCTGAAGAGAGAGCGCAGGAATTCGGAATCGGAGAGACATTCACACGCGCGGAAGAGGCGATTGAGAAACTCCAGCCGGATTTCGTCGATATCATTACTCGCTCGGAAACGCACGGGGAACTGGTGGAACTGGCGGCGAAACGGGGAATCGCGGTCATCTGCCAGAAACCCCTGGCCCCAGACTTCGATGCCTGCCGAAGGCTGGTCGAATCCGCGGAGCAGGCGGGTGTACCGTTGATGGTGCATGAAAATTTCCGGTTCCAGCCCTGGCATCGGGAAATGAAACGCTTGATCGAGTCGGGGGTAATCGGCGATCAATTGCACAGCCTTCACTTTCGTTCTCGACCGGGGGATGGCTGGGGGGCGGATGCTTACCTGGCGCGCCAGCCCTATTTCCGGGAGATGCCCCGTTTCCTGGTGTTTGAAACGGGCGTCCACATCATCGACACGTTTCGGTTCCTGGGTGGGGAAATCAACGAGACCTATGCCATCCTGCGGCGCCTGAATGCAGGAATTCGCGGCGAAGATGCGGGACTGTTGACGTTCCGCTTTGCCAACGGGGCCGTCGGCGTCTGGGACGCCAACCGCTACAACGAAGGGACCGCCGCGGATCCCCGGCTGACCTTCGGCGAGTTGCTGATCGAAGGAAACGGCGGGAGCCTGCGACTCTACCCGGACGGGCGGATCACGCTGCAATCCCTGGGATACCCCGAAAAGGAACACACTTACTTCTGGGAACAGCGGAGCTACGCCGGGGATTGCGTGCATGCGGTGCAACGCCACTTCATTGAGCAACTGCTGCTTGGAGGAGAGTTCGAAACTTCAGGCCGGAAATATCTGCGAACCCTGGAAGTCCAGGAAGCGGTGTACCGTTCCGCCGCTGAAAACCGTCCCGTCAGGATTGGGGAAATCCAATGAACACCACCCCCATGCAACCCAATCGGCGGATCGTGGATCTGTCGTTGAAGATCGACAACACCATGCGGAAGGTCTCTATTACCCCCGCCAACACGATCGCTGAACATGGCTGGAATGCGACCACCCTGTCGCTGTATTCCCACGCCGGGACGCACATGGACGCACCGCGACATTTCCTCAACGACGGGCGGTGCATTGACCAGCAGGCACTGGAGATCTGCTGTGGACCGGCGAAGGTCATAAACCTGACCCCGGTCGCTTCGCGTGAACTGATAACCGTCGAACGACTCAAGCCGTGGCACGACCGCATTCAGGCGGGGGACCGCTTGTTGCTGAGAACCGACTGGCACCGGCTGCACGGCACGCCCGCCTACCGGGATGAGCTCCCGCGCATCTCCCCGGAGTTGGCCCGCTGGCTCGTGGAGAAACAGGTCGCCCTCGTGGGGGTGGAGCCTCCCTCGGTGGCGGACGTCAACAACATGCGGGAGTTGACGGAAGTGCATCAGACATTATTTCGAGGGAACGTTTTGATCATTGAAGGACTGGCGCATCTGAACG
Source organism: Planctomycetales bacterium (assembly GCA_046349635.1). GTDB lineage: Bacteria > Planctomycetota > Planctomycetia > Planctomycetales > Planctomycetaceae > JAXMBX01. Next base: position 49,670 of record JAXMBX010000029.1, on the reverse strand, counting down.
AGTTGCATCAGGACGAAGTGGAATTGATCGCCCTTCCCCTCAAGATTGCGGACGGCGACGGCAGCCCGGTCCGGGCAATTGCAATCGAACAGTTTTAACCAGAGAGAAGAGGTAAGAGAACTCGATGCGAAGTTATCACGTCGCGGTGCTTCCCGGCGATGGAATCGGGCCGGAAGTCATGCTGGCCGCCCTGCAGGTCGTCGAAAAAGTCCTGAAGAAATATTCCGGGCCGCAGGTCGAATTCCGTTCACATGAAGCGGGTGCCGGAGTTTACGCACGGACCGGCATCACACTCCCCGAAGAAGTCTACAACGCCTGTGTCGCCGCGGACGCGGTGTTGCTCGCGGCGATCGGCCTCCCCACGGTGCGCAAGCCGGATGGAACCGAAGTGCAGGCCGAAATGATGATGAAACTGCGGCGGGGAATGAAGCTGCACTCCGCGATCCGTCCCGTCAAGCTGTACCCCGGCGTCGAGAGCGTCCTGCGCGACTCCGGGGCGGGAATCGACATGATCATTCTCCGTGAAAATCTGGAAGGACTGTTCGCCTCCTACGGGGGGGGCGGGATCGTGGGTGATGAAGTCGCCACTGACACCCTCGTGATTACCCGGCGCGGGACGGAAGATGTCGTCAAGACGGCCTTCCAACTGGCGGCGGGCCGGAATGGTCGCCCCTCCGATGGACGTCCGCATGTCACCTGCGTGGACAAGGCCAACGTGTTCCGCAGTTTCGCCTTCTTCCGCAAAGTATTTCACGACGTGGCCGCCGGTTATCCCGACATCGCCACGGATGCCGTGTACGTGGACGCGATGAGCCTGTACCTGGTGCAAAATCCGGAGGATTTCGACGTCCTCGTCTGCGAGAACCAGTTTGGGGACATCCTCTCCGACCTGGGGGCGGGACTCGTCGGCGGACTCGGAATGGCCCCCTCTGCGGAAATCGGCGACGAGCATGGAATGTTCCAGCCGTCGCACGGAACCGCTCCGCAATTGGCGGGAAAGAACGTCGCCAATCCGATCGCCATGATTCTCTCCGCGGCGATGATGTTCGATTGGCTCGGCAAACGGCACGGTGATGCGGAGGCGATCAAGATCGGCCGAAAAATTGAAGAAGGGGTCGCGCGAATGCTGGCGGAAAAGGATTGTCGGACCCCCGACCTGGGAGGTTCGAATAAAACCACGGAAGTGACCCAGGCGGTCATTGAAGCCCTCTAAGGAGTTGATGATGTCCCCATTGCAACGGAACATACAAAATCTCTGGCAACCGTGGTCTCAGACATGGTTCCTGATACTCGTCTTGGTGATCCCCGGTCTCCTCCGTGCGGAAGAGATCGTCTTCCCCCAGGAAGAGTGGGCGGTTCGCACGCCGGAGGAACTTCGCCTGGACCCCGGCAAGCTGCAAGGAATCGCCACAGAACTAGGCTCCCGAGGGTGCATCATCAAGAATGGATATGTCGTCAAGGCGTGGGGAAACCAGTCGGAAAAAGGGGACTGGGCTTCCTCCGCGAAGCCGGTCTTGTCGACGTTGCTGATGTTCGCGCTGAAGGAAGGAAAGATCAAAAGTTTCGACCAGCCCATTGCGGATTTTGGTTGGGACCTCCTTCCGAAAGACCGCGGCATGACGTTCCGGCACCTCGCGAGCATGACCAGTGGCTATGCCCGTCCGGAAGAACCCGGAAAAGCCTGGGCTTACAACGACTTCGCGATCCAGCTTTACCAGAAAACGCTCTTCGATAAAGTGTTTCAGGGAGAGCCTGAAAAAGTCTTTCACGATCCGCACCGCTTCGGCGCGCTCCACCTGCAGGATGGATTCGACTTCCGCAAATCGAATCGCCGCATGCGGGCCTCGGTCCGGGATTTCGCGAGGATCGACTGGTTTTGGTTGAACAAGGGGAACTGGAACGGCGTGCAACTGCTGCCTCGCTCTTATTTCGATGACAATATGCGTCCCCAGGTTCCCCGGGACCTGCCGAACAGCAGTTCCGCGAAAACGAACGACTACCTGAAAATCGGAACGTACGGCGGAGAATCGAATCACTTCACGAAAGCCGGACCGGGAATTTACGGTTTCAACTGGTGGTTTAACGACACCGGGGGAAAACATCCCCAGACCTTGAACTGGCCCGATGCCCCCAAAGACACGGTGATGTCACTGGGCGTCCGGGGAAACTCCTCGGCCATTTTCCCGAGCCTGAACCTGGTCGTCGTCGCGGCGGGTGCGAACTGGGGAGAGTCCGAGCCCGGAGTCGCAGGAACCCGTCTCAATCAGATCCTCAAGCGGATTGCCGAAGCCGGTACTCCGCATCAGTAACGTGATCCTGTCCACGGAATGAAATTTCGCAGGGAGTAATGCATGTTGAAATATTGCGTCGCGGTCGTTTGTCTCAGTCTGAGCGTGGCCTGGGGAGAGCCTCGGCCGGTGGGCGAGAAAGTCGCCTGGCAGCCCCTGGAGTTCACATTCGAGGGGCCGGACGCGGCGATCACCGACAATGCCCCGAATCCGTTTCTGGACCTCCGATTGCAGGTGACATTCACCGGTCCGCAGGGGCAACGCTACAACGTCCCCGGTTTCTTCGACGGGGACGGGACCGGCGGCCCCAGGGGAAAAGCGTGGCGAGTCCGTTTTTCTCCCGATGCCGCGGGGAAGTGGACCTATGACGTCCATCTCCGAAGAGGAGACAAGGTCGCAATCGACACCAATCCCGATGCGGGGACAGCGGTCGATCTTCCTGACTCGAAGGGGGAATTCTCGGTCGCTCCGCGCGACCCCAAGGCCCCCGGTTTTCTCAAATGGGGACGACTCGAATATGTCGGCAAGCACTACCTCAAATTTCGTGAAGGACCGTATTGGATTCGAGGCGGGACGGACGAGCCGGAGGATTTCCTGGGATACGAAGGCTTCGTGAACACCCCTCCCAGGCACAAATACGCCGCGCATGCGGAGGACTGGCGTGAAGGTGACCCCGACTGGGACAACGGCAAGGGTCGCGCGATCATCGGTGCGCTGAACTATCTCGCCAGGGAACACGTCAACAGTATTTACTTCCTGACGATGAACATCGGCGGGGACGGCAAAGATGTCTGGCCCTGGCTGGGACCGATCAATCCCAGGGGCGATGCGAAGAATGAAAATCTGCATTTCGACGTCGCCAAGCTCGCCCAATGGGAAAAGGTCTTCACTCACGCCGAACGACTCGGAATCTACCTGCACGTCGTTTTCAACGAAGCGGAACAGGAAAACAAACGCGAACTCGATGAGGGGGAACTCGGGACCGAGCGGAAACTGTATTACCGGGAAATGATCTCCCGTTTCGGCCATCACCTGGCGATGCAGTGGAACCTGTGCGAGGAATACAACCTGCAATTCGATTTCGGCCCCGAGCGGATCCGGGCGTTCGCGGATTACATTCTGGCGGTCGATCCGTATCACCATCCGATTACGGTCCACACGGCTGGAGACCCCGTCGAGAAACTGCGATTTACTTACGGCGACAATCGGTTTTCGATGACTTCGATCCAGCTCAACCAGCGCCCGATCCATCAGGTGACGGAGGACATCTGGCGAGAGACCGAGAAGGCGGGACGGCCGCTCCCCGTCAGCCTGGATGAATTCACGCTCGATCGGGGCCAGCGCGCGTCGCACATCCCTGTGGATGATGCGGAGGGACACCGCAAGGAAAAGATCTGGCCGACGTATCTGTCGGGTGGGATCATCGAATTCATTCACGACGATCTGCTGCGAACCGACAGCTTCAAGACGCCGGAGCGGGAGAAGCTCTGGCGCTACCTGTGGTACGCCCGCAAGTTTATGGAAGAAAACCTCCCCTTCTGGGAAATGTCTCCGGCGGATGGATTGTCGGAAGGGGCCGCGACCATGCCGCTCGGTGTCGGCAAGAAGAAAACGATCCCCCTCGGCCCGCAGGTCTTCGCCAAGCGGGGGGAAGTGTATGCGATTTATTTCCCGACCGCTTCCGCGACAGGGACGCTCGATCTGACGGAGCTGAACGGTACCGCGGAGCTGAAATGGTACAACCCGCGGACCGGGGAATTTATCGGCCCGGCGGTCAAAATCACCGGGGGTGCGAAACGGGAACTTGGGGCTCCCCCCAGCGACCCGAATCTGGATTGGGTCGCTCTCGTGAAGCGCGGACGTGCCGTCGTTCAGCAGCAAGCCATTGACACGAGCGGTTTTTCGGACAGCGCGAGCCATTGGCGACACATCCGGAGCGAGACGCGCGTCATCCAGCCCCTGCCGAAACAGCCTGCCTATGCACCGCCCCAAGTTGACGAAATCATCGGTAACATCCTCCTGTTTCAGCGTCAGAACGGGGGCTGGCCGAAGGATTACGACATGCTCGCGATACTGACGGAGGAGCAAAAGCAGAAAGTCGCCGCCACGCGCGGCGACACCGACACCTCGTTCGACAATCACAACACCCACACCCAGGTCGATTACCTGGCACGGGCGTATGCCCAGACTGGAAACGATGCCTGGAAAAACGCCTGCCTGCGTGGCTTGGATTACATGTTCGCCGCGCAGCTTCCGAATGGAGGGTTTCCGCAGAGGTACCCCCATGCGACCCCCAGCTATTCATCCCACATCACCTTCAATGATGGCGTGATGATCGGGATCATGGGGGTGCTGAAGGACATCGACGAGGAACAGCCGCAATGGAATTGGCTGGACGCGGAACGTCGTGAAAAAACGCGACAGGCAATTGCGCGGGGGACGGAGTGCATCCTGAAATGCCAGATCCGAGTGGGTGACAAGCTGACCGGCTGGTGCCAGCAGCATGACGAACAGACATACGCCCCGGCCAGTGCCCGCACGTTCGAGCTGGCCTCCATCTGCCCGCAAGACACCACGCACATCTGTTCATTCCTGATGCGGTTGGCGCATCCCGGCCAGGAAGTCGTTTCCGCCGTGGATGCCGCGATTACCTGGATGAAAGAGACGAAACTCCACGGCATCAGACTGGAAAGAATCAAGGCGCCGAAGACGGCCTACGAACGGCACACCACGAATTTCGACCTCGTCGTCGTCCAAGATGCCACCGCCCCGCCGATCTGGGCACGGCATTATGAAATCGGCACGAATCGCCCCATCTTCGCGGACCGCAGCGGCGTGAAAAAGTACGCCCTGGCGGAGATTGACCGCGAGCGACGGACCGGAACCGCATGGTACGGCGGCTGGCCCCAGTCCCTGATCGAGACGGCTTACCCCTGCTGGCGGAAAGTTGTGCAGGAGTCGCGGAACTGATTCACCACGCGGAGGGAAGCAAGGCCGCACAATCTTCACACAACACGGCAGTCATGCTCCGTGCCCCGTGGGCGCCAATCACAAGCGACTGCTCAATGTCGGCGGTTTTGGACGGCCCCGAAATGAACGCGCGAAACCCGCTCCCTGGAATTGAATCCGCTCTCGTAGGCCTGGTGCATGTTATGGACCAGTTCCGCTGCGGGAATCACCAGCACGAGATGCTGCGTGATGAAGGGGAGCACCCGCTGGCGAAGCGACGCCGTCGGCAACCAGATCGCCCCGTTCTCCGCCACGCCGAATTTTCCCGGCAGGATCGCCACATCCACGTCTTCCAGCAGATGCGGATCGTCGATGGAATCGAGCGACACGTTCGATTGTCCGAGCCCCGGTACCAGCGAGCAGACTTTTTTGGCGTTCGCCAGCACCGGAATCTTCCGCAGTTCCTGATCGGCAGCCGCCAGGTGGCGGACGATGATCGACGCCCCCCCCACAAAGGCAAGCGCCTCGCAAAACTGCTTGAGAGGATCTTCGTAACGAATACCAGCGCTGAACGGCTCCGGCAGGGGAGCCGTCGGCACCGTCCGCGTGCGAATCGTACGCAGGATCTCGTCGCGGCTACTTGCCATGGCGTTCCTTGTACAGCTCGCGAAAACTCTTCGCAGGAACGGGAGGAAGCTCCCGCTGGCGTCCCCACGGATTCAGGGAGTTGTAAATCATCCACCGTGGCACTCATTCCCAGCAGGCCTCGCGCCATCTCGTCCCCAGGAACGCAAACAACTTGGGACGCCGAAAGACCTGGCTGGCGATCGCCATCGGCCGAAGCCGTTGACACTTGGCAGGAGTTTCAACTGAACCAGATCCCGACGCCACGTGAGTAACTGCGTATGCGAGATCGATCTTGACCGGACAGACATCGGAGCAGGATCCGCACAGGCTGCACGCATGCGGCAGAGTCGCGTGCTGGGCGGGATTCTGGGCCGGGCTGAGGATCGAGCCGATCGGTCCGGGGACCGTCGCGGCGTAACGTGTCCTCCGCTCCGGCGATAGACTGGGCAGGTATTCATGCAGGCGCCGCAGCGGATGCAATTCAGAGATTTGCGGTATTCATCCTGCCCCACGATCTTGTTGCGGCCATTATCCACCAGGACGATGTGCAGTTCGCATCCCGCCCGTGGTCCGTTGAAATGCGAGGAATATGCGGTGATCGGCTGACCGGTCGCGGAACGGGCCAGCAGTCGGAGGAAAACTCCCAGGTCCCAGCGCGGGGCGGCAGCTTTTCGATCCCCATGCAGGCGATATGCAGCTTGGGGAGAGACCCCCAGATCCGCGTTTCCTTCATTCGTGCAGACGACAAAGCCCCCCGTCTCCGCAATCGCAAAGTTCACTCCCGTCAATCCGGCATCCGCCTGCATGAACTTCTGCGAAGATGCTGCCGCGCCGCCTCGGCCAGATACTGCGGATCGGACGCCCCCGCTTCCGTCCCCAGATGCTCGTGGAACAGATCGCCAATCTCCCCTTTCTTCTTATGGATGCAAGGCAGCACGATGTGGCTGGGAGGTTCTTTCGCAAGCTGGACGATTCGCTCTCCGAGGTCCGTATCGACAACTTCAATCCCATGTCGCTCCAGGTACGGATTCAAGTGGCACTCTTCGGTGAGCATCGACTTGCTCTTCACCACTCTCCGGGCGCCATGCTGCTTCAGGATCGAATGCACGATCTCGTTGTGTTCTTCGGCATCCCGTGCCCAGTGGACGATTGCCCCCAGTTTGGTCGCGTTCTGCTCGAACTGCTCCAGGTAATCCGCCAGGCGCGAAACGGTGTGGGCCTTGATCGCCGAAGCCTGTTCGCGCAGTTGTTCCCATTCCGGCAGGCTGGCCGCGGCCCGGTCCCGCTTTGTCCGGACGAACCACAATGTCTCATCGTGCCATTTCGCCCGTCCGGGGTGGCGATGAATTCAGCCGCTCGATCGGCATGCTTGATCATGCGGTCTCCGCTCCCGTCCGTTGCGGAACCAGTTTCGCTCCAGGTTGACGTCCCGCCAGGATCTCCGCGATGTGCATCACATGCAACGGCTTCTTGTCGCGGCGGATCAGCCCATCCAGGTGCATCAGGCAGGACATATCGACCGCCGTCATAACCTCAGCCCCCGCATGCAGGTGATCCGCCACCCGGTCTCGCCCCATCATGCAGGAGACCGCCTCTTCGCTCACGGCGAACGTCCCCCCAAAGCCGCAGCATTCGTCATTCCGGCTCAGATTCACCAATTCGATCCCTTCCAGGGACTCCAGCAACGAGCGGGGCTTGCTGAACGCCGGGGCCATCAATTCGCTGCACTTTCCCAATCGCAGTTCCCGCAGCCCGTGGCAACTTTGATGCAGCCCCACTTTGTACGGAAACTTGATCGGCAGCGACGTCACCTGCAACACGTCGGTCAGGTATTCACACAGTTCATACGTCCGGCTGCGAAGCCGTTCGTATGCTTCATCGTGGTGGAAATATTCGTGGTAATGCGCCCGGACCATCGCCACGCAGCTTCCGGAAGGACAAACCACGGCGTCATACTTGCCGAAGATCTCCAGGAATCGGCGGGCCAGCGGTTCCGCCGCTTGAGTGCAGCCGGTATTCGCCATCGGCTGGCCGCAACACGTCTGTGCCTCGGGGAATTCCACCTGCACTCCCAACCGTTCCAGCACTTCAACAGTCGCCAGCCCCACCTGCGGGTAAAACTGATCGATGTAACAGGGAATGAACAAACCGATGGAGGGCATGAGTCGCGTTGCTTTGCGGGTAAATCCGGACGGTGTCGGGAGGGTGCCAGGAGCCTGTTTCGACTCCTGACTCCTGGATCGCACCAATTTTATGTGTAGCGTCTGACGCGGCGATAATCTCGGCAAAAAGTTTGATTTTGACGCGACACCAAAGCGTGACGCGTTCTAGCCTAAGGAATCACCCCGAATCTCGCAACGACGGAGGTGAAGTTGATATCTGGCCTGATTTTAGGACCAGCCCAGGCCCCATTTTCATCTTGTGGCAATGTCCCCCTCCCCATACAATCCCGCGCCAAAATGGACTCTTTTCGGAGCAGACGTCAGACATGCAGGCACTCTCGGTAAATGTGTTGATTCTGGGTGGTGGAGCGGCTGGTCTCTGGCTGCTCGATGAGGTGCGACGCCGCGGGCTTTCCGCTCTCCTGCTGGAAGCCACTGACCTCGGGCAGGGGCAAACGGTCTGCCCGCAGGGAATCCTCCACAGCGGGCTGAAGTACATGCTCGATGGCCTTCCAACTGCCGCCGCCAAGGCCGCCCGCGAAATGCCCTTGCGGTGGAAAGATTGTCTGCGGGGACGGCAGCAGCCCGATCTGACCGGGACCGAGCTTCGTTCTTCAGCATTCCATCTCTGGGGAACCGAATCCGCCTCCTCAAGGCTGGGACTGCTCGGCGCCCAACTCGGCCTGCGGGTCACGCCGCATCGCATCTCCGCAAAGGACTACCCTCTCCCTCTTCGCGGCTGCCGGGGAATCGTCCTGCGGGTGGATGAGCAGATCATTTCTCCCAGTTCGCTGATTCAATCTCTCGCCGCGCGCAATGCGCACCACCTGCTCAAAATCGATCCTGTGCATGGCCTGAAATTTCACCAGTTGGAACATGGCACCGTCGAAAGCGTTGGTATTCAGAACCCGGAGAATCCCGCCCACGAATTGTCGATCCGCCCCGATCAGGTCGTCCTCGCCGCTGGATCCGGAAATGGGGCATTGCGGGAAAGACTCGGCTTCGATTCGGCTCAGATGCAACTCCGCCCTTTGCACATGGTCCAGATACGGGGCAACCTCCCCGAATTCTACGGCCACTGCGTCGAAGGCTCCCACACGCGCGTCTCGATCACATCGGCCCAGGACTCTACAGGGCGACGCATTTGGCAAGTGGGGGGACAGATCGCCGAAGATGGCGTCTCGATGAGCGCCGACGAGGTGATCCACCGCTGCCAGGCGGAAATCTCCCATGTCATGCCCCACCTCTCTTTACTGGGAACAGAGTGGTCCAGCTATTGGGCGAATCGTGCGGAAGGCGCGACTTTATTGGGGAAACGCCCCGACTCGTACCGAATCCTGCAGGAGAAAAACATCCTGACCGCCTGGCCCACAAAACTGGTCCTGGTTCCGCAGCTTGTCGATGCCATTTGCGTCAAACTGGGATCGCTGCGTCCGAAGCCGCTGGAGCAATCCCAGGCACTGGATGGTTTCGCCCGTCCCGCGGTGGCTCTCCCACCCTGGGAAACCTTGACGGACTGGATCCCGTGGCGACAGTCGAGTCGAGCCGCGGCCTGAGGACTTGATCATGATCCCCCGATCGCTGGGACACACCGGCCTGCAGGTCAGCCCGCTCGGATTGGGGGCGTTCAAGATCGGGCGAAACGAAAAGATCAAGTACCCGCAGCCATACGATCTCCCGGATGAACAGACCACGGCCCGACTCCTCAACGGAGTCCTCGACCTAGGGATCAACCTCATCGACACCGCCCCCGCATACGGCCTCAGCGAGGAGCGGATCGGACGGCATCTGCGCACACGCCGTTCCGAATTTCTGCTGAGCACCAAAGTCGGCGAAACTTTTGAGAACAGGACTTCCACCTACGATTTCACCGCGGCCGGAATTCGAACGAGCATCGCCCGCAGCCTGCAACGGCTGCAGACCAATGTCCTGGACATCGTCTTGATTCACGCCCCGGCGGAAGACCTGAAAGTTCTCAACGAAACGCCCGTGGTCGAAACACTGCAGCAGTTGAAAGACGCCGGCGACATCCAGGCGATCGGCTTCTCCGGAAAAACAGTAGCAGCCGCCACCCAAGCCCTCGAATGGGCGGACCTCCTGATGGTGGAATACCACTCACAGGATCAATCGCACGCCTCCGTCATCGCCGAAGCCTCGCGAAAGGGAGTCGGGGTGTTCATCAAGAAGGGACTGGCCGCAGGACACCTTCCCCCGGCAGAGGCGATTCCCTTCGTCCTGAACACACCCGGAGTCACCAGCCTGGTTCTGGGAGGCCTCTCCCTGAACCATCTGACGGAGAATGTGCGCATCGCAGCCGGTCTCTGATCTGCTCCCCTATTCCAACTTCCCGAAATACGGATGCCCCGGCAGCAGTCCGATTTGTGTCATGTCGATCGCCTCAAAGCCCAGCTTCCACGCCGGGGATTCCGGCTTGAGCCGCAGATCCCCCTTTGCCCGATCCACGAATAACGGATCCGCGTCGACGCTGTGCTTCTCCACTCCCAACGCCCGCTCCGTCGCGAGGTGCTTCGGAACGAGTTGCGGTTCGTTGTCGCAGAAATAGAGATTGAAGTCCGCGTCGCAATCCCTCAAGCGCGGCTCTCCCCCCTGCCCATAGAGCCGGTGCTGCACATACAGCGGAAAATTGCCCCCGGAGTTGGCGACAATATTCCGCTGAATCTTGGAGCCGGTGACCGGATTGACCACCAGGCCGATGTAACCCCGCTTGATCCGCTCCGGACGGATCGGCAACCCACTCGGCTTCAGGTCCGCGATGATGTTGTTCAGGATGTGATTCTGCCCCTTGCTGCAGATCCCCTGCCCCACGCAACGGATGTTGTGGATGACATTTTTCTCGATCGTCACTCCCTGCTGAAAATCGTCACAGCGGATTCCGTCCCCCAGGTGATCGCTCGTGCAATCGTGGATATGGTTCCCTCGAATCAGATTTCCTCCACCCGTACCCGAAATATAGATCCCGTCCCCGTCCCCCATCACTTCCATCACGTGGTGGATGTCGTTCCCTTCCACAAGATTCTTGCGACCGTGCAGAAATCTCTCCCGCGGTTCCCACTCAATCGAATCTTTGGGATCGCCCACTTCCGCCCAACGAACAGTCCGGGCGCCATCCGAGGTGACATTCTCCCGGACCCAGGCTTGCCGTCCGCTGACGGTCACACCGCTGTAGGGCGTGTTGTGGATCAGATTACGGCAGATTTTGTTCTCGCCACTCTGCCAGACCATCAGACCGGGAGAGGCCCAGTAGATCTCGCCCGTGTGATGAATCCAGTTGTTGCAGACCTCGTTATTCCGGTTGACGTCTTTCGTCCCCGGTCCGTAACCGGCGAGCAACACCCCCACCTGTCCGACGTGACTGATTTCGTTGTCTACGATCCGATTTTTGCGGCAGTGCAGATCCAGCCGCACTCCGGTTCCGCTCGCCGCGGTGATGCGACACCCTTCCAGCGCACAATCCTCCGCCCCTCGAAAACGAACCACCCCCGAGGGACGGTCAAACATCCTCCCAGTGATGCTGCAGCCCCCAGCCGGTCTGCCCATGCCAGGGGAGACGTTCCACATGTTCGAGGTCACCCCTCGAAACGTCAGCCCCATGACAGGCGTATCCTGCGGGCCATCGTAGTCGATCTTCCCCTCCACGCGGAGCAGTTCATGCAGCCGAGGAACGACAATCTCATCTCCGGGTTCCTTCTCCTTCGGCCAATAATTGATCCGACGTTCTTTCGGATTGAAGACCCACTCCCCCGGCTCATCGAGAACGGCAAGGACGTTCTCCGCCCACGCGCAAATCGGATAGAACTTGACCGCTCCCATCGGGCGTGACGCGGGAACGATCGTCGTCGCGACTCCCGCCGCTTCGTCCACGGTCGCCAGAGGCAACAGCGACATCTCATAGTCCGCAGTGGGAATCACCCGCAATTCAGCCCCGGCCAGATCCGACCGCTGGCGGAGCGCTCCCGTCGGAAATGAAATTCGATTCGCGGGACTTCCCCCCTTCTGCACCACGGCAGGGGGAGAGAATCCCGGACCGCGCGCCCTTTCCAAACGCTCCTCTCCGTCGAACAGGCTGAAGCATTGCTGACACTCGGCCGGGAGATCCGCCACCCAGACGTTGCCCCGGGCCACTTCCGGTAGTTCTGCCGGAAACTCCTGCAACTTGCGCCATCCCTTGATCGGAACTCCAGAACTGAAGACCACTTTCTCCCCGGGAGCGCTGCTGTAAACGATGCGTCCCCCCGTCGGGGCAGAGTCTTCGAGACCGAACACCAGCGTCTCACTGAGCCGGTACACCCCGCCCTGCACTTGGATCAGGAATTCTTTTTGTGAAGACGTCTTGCGCAACTGGCGAACGGCATCCCGGGCGCGGGCCACCGATGCAAACGGACCGTCCGTGGCCGCTTGATTCGGACCGACAGGCCGACCGGTCCACTGATCCCTTCCTTGTGGCGACACGAAGAAATCCGCCGTTTTCTCGGCAGCTTCACTCGCGTCGCATCGGAAAAACGAACCCGCTGTAACGACTCCTGCAAGCAGGATCAGCAATCCCCTCTTCCAGCACACTTTTCGGGACACAGCCATTTTTTTACTTCGTGAATCTCGGAAAATTTGTCGATCTGAAAGCCTTGAGAGTCGGGAACATGATAGCAAAAGCGTAATTGTTGTCCTTCACGCGGCAGACGGGTATAAAAAAAACGCCCCTGACGCTAAAAATGGGCTACAAATCCCCTGTTTTCAGGGCAGGCGCAGCGAGACGGACGGACACATTCGCGGGATTCACGCGGCGATCCCGCTCAGGAGAGGAAACGACGGTTCATGACGACGCATAGCGGTAAGGATGCAGCTTTCTGGTCCGTGGAGACCAACCAACTGCTGAGCCAGTTGGGTTCGTCGGAACAGGGTTTGTCGCAGCACGAAGCGGATGTGAGGCTCGCTCGCGCCACCCGCCTGAAACCCCGCCGTCAGTCCGCCCTCTCCCTGCTGATTGAGCAGTTCAAGAGTCCCATCATGATTCTCTTGTTCTGCTCCGCCATCCTCTCCTTCACCCTGATTGATGACGTCACCAACGGCGTCATCATCCTCATCATCCTGGTCGCCAGCGGTCTGCTCGGTTTCTGGCAGGAATGGTCCGCCGCGGATGCGGTCGCCAAGCTGATGGGCATGATCGAGACCAAAGCCACCGTCATTCGCGAGGGCCAGGAAAAGGATGTCCCTCTCGGAAACGTCGTGACCGGCGATGTCATCCGGCTCCGCGCAGGGGATTTGATTCCCGGCGACTGCCGGCTCCTCACTTCGCGCGATATGTATGTCAACGAGGCCGCTCTCACCGGTGAAAGTTTCCCCACCGAGAAAACCGTCGCGCTCCTGGAAGCCACCACCCCCCTCGCAAAACGGAGCAATGCCCTGTTCCTGGGGACCAACGTCATCAGCGGCATGGGAACCGCGGTCGTCGCCGCAACCGGACCCGAGACCGAATTCGGCAAAATCTCCGAACGCCTCGAACACCGCCAGCCGGAGACCGGCTTCGAACGTGGCCTACGCCAGTTCGGTCAACTCCTCATCAAGATCGTCGTGGTGATCACGGTCGTCGTGTTTGCGATCAGCGGTCCTCTGGGTCAGAAGAAGCGACATGGTCGACTCCCTGCTCGTCGGCCAGCGCTCGCCGTCGGCATGACGCCGCAGTTGCTCCCCGCCATCACCAGCGTCGTCCTCGCCGCGAAGGCCATGTCCCGCCATCAGGTCATCGTCAGTGTTGTGCCTCGCCATCGAAAATCCGGGGAGCATGACTTCGTCCTCTGCTCCGATAAAACGGGAACGCTGACCGAAGGTATTATCCAGCTCCATTCCACTCTGACTTGAACGGTGCCCTAGCCAGAACATCCAGAGGCTCGCCTATTACAACGCCAAATTCCAGACCGGCTTCGAAAACCTCATCGACGCGCCCCAGCAGAAGCCCAGCAGTTCGATACGTCCGGCGTCGAAAAGCGATGAGATCCCCTACGACTTCATCCGCAAACGGCTCAGCGTCCGGATTTCCAGCAGAGCGGCCGCAAACTCCTCATTACCAAGGGGCACCTCGCCCACGTGCTGGAATGCTGCTCCCAGGCCGAAACCACCGACGGCCGCCCGTCGATCTTGAATCGCAGCGAGGACATCGACCGCCGATTCATGGAACTCAGCAATGCGGGGCTCCGCGTCCTGGGGCTCGCGACGCGCACCGACGACTCCCGGCATCTCACCAAGGAAGATGAGTGAAGGCATGACCTTCAATGGCTTCCCTGTCCTTGCCGATCCTCCCAAGGCGGACGCCAAACAGACGTTGGAAGAATGCGCGACCTCGGTGTCGGCCCGAAGGTCATCACCGGCACAACAAGGCCGTCGCGAATCCATCAGCCACCGGATCGGCATCGCCTCGCCGGTCATCGTGACCGGTTCCGATATGCGGGCGTTATGATGACGCCCTCGTCCAACGGGCGAAAGAGGCGGATATCTTTGCCGGAGGTGGAACTGAACCAGAAGGAGAAAGAATCATCCTCGCGTTGAAGCACTCGGGCCAAGCGACCGGAGACGGCATCAACGACGCCTCCGCATTGCACGCAGACGTCGGTATCTCCGTCGCTTCGGCCGTCGATGTCGCCCGCGAAGCGCCTGGTGCGCCGGTTCTGCTCAAGCAGGATCTCAGTGTCCTCGTCCAGGGGGTGACGCAAGACCTTCGCGAATACCCTCAAGTATGTCTTTTCGCGATTGCGGCGAACTTCGGCGCTATATGTTCAGCCCGCGGTCGCCTCCCTGTTCCTACCCCTTCGAGCCGCTGCTCGCCCACCAGATTCTGCTCGTCAACCTGATGGCGGATTTTCCGGCGACGGCCTCTCGCCACGGACAGCGTCGATCCCGAGCAGATTCACCGCCCCCGCTGCTGGGACATCCGGGTTTCATCCTCCGGTTCATGATGTCGTTCGGGTTCGCCAGTTCGATGTTCGATCAACAGCGACGTTCGGGGCCATTTATGCGATCTTCGGAGAAGACCAGAAGCTGTTCAACACCGGTTGGTTCGTCGAATCGACCCTCACCGGCCTCATGATCCTGCTGGTCATCCGGACGCAGGCGCCGCCCGTTCCTCATGAGCCGCCTGGAACACTCTTCCTGATCGCCGAAGCGGGAGTCGCCGCTCTCACGCTCTGGATTCCCGCCTCCTCTTCTCGGGTCCGCTGGGCTTTGTGAAGCCCCCCACCGGACTGATGGCCATCGCCATCGGCATCACCCTCCTGTATGGCATCGGCATGGAAGTCGTGAAACGCTTCTTCTTCAAGTACCTGGCCAATCGCTGACCACTGGCCTCTCAACACACCTGTCGAGACTGTTAACTTTTCCGCCGGACAGGGCCCTTTCCCTCCAAAGAGCAGCCGGGAAGATCTCGCATCCTTTCGGCGATCAGCCTATCATGGAGTTCATTCAATGATCCTTCGATTCGGGCTCGATCATGCCTTCTGGCGCAGGATATCGGTCTACCGAATGCCTCTCTCCGCGGATTTTTCCGTCCGTTCTATGTGTTCTGTTCGCGTTCGGACTGATCTGCGCCTCACCTTGTGCGCAGCGGAACCGTTCGACGATCTCCTCGCCCGCGATAAACAACTCCCCCTGCCGTCACGCTCCGCCAGTGACAAACCAGTCGAATTGGTGAAGCTGTTCATCAAATCCCCCGGCGACCTCCGGTTGAAATTGACCGGCGGAGAGCCAGGCCCGGATCAGAAGCCCCTCTTCACGCTCTCCACCCCCACCGAAAAAGAAGGGTTGATCCGCTGGGAGGTGATCGCGAATGATCCCCGGGAAAAACTGCCACTGGCGATCTTCACCTTCGAGAAGCAATCGCTGCTCTTCGCCTGGACTCCTCGTACCGCTGAATCAAAGCTGGCCCGCCTGCTCCGATATTCCCTGTTACGGATCAGCATCGGGTCCGACAGCCACGAATGCACACTCCTGCAACCGGTTTCAATTCCGCCGGTCTCCCTGGATCTTGCCGGCCAGAATACTTCCCAGCAGCGGATCAAGCTGAAACTCGACCCGGATATCTCCCTGACCGACAAACTGGCGCTGGAGTTGGATCTTCCGGGGGCAAAAGTCGAGGGGATCGCCACCAGTGACAAGCGCCCCGGCGTGCGCCACTCCATCCGCTTCGTTGGAGACATCAGTTCGTCCGACAAGCTGAACCGCTCGATCGAGTTGGACGTCGCGTTGGCCGGGGATGGCAAAGGGGCCTGCACGATGACGATCTCCCCCTATGTCTACCTTCCCTCCACGGGCTCGAAAAAATCGATTGATCAGCGGACGCAGCTCAACAAGCACGGGATCGAAGCCCGGAAGAAACAACTCACGCAGCGGGTCAATCAGAAAACCTCCCGGATCAAGGAACTGGCCGCCCAGGTGGACGACCTGCAGAAATACGGCAAGCTGCTCGACCAGGGGCTGAAGCAGGCCAAGGCCAAAAAGCCGATCAGCGTTCAGGTCCGGGCGCGCGGGAAAGGCCTGACCGTCCCCGCCAGGATTCCCAACCAGAATGCCGATCTCCAGCAACAGTTGACCGAGGAGAAAAACGCTATCCCGGGTGCGATCGCCGACCTGAACTCGCAGAAAGCGAAGCTGGAGGAGGACATCAAAGACCTGGAAAACGGGCAAAGCTGGTGCGACGATATGCTCAAACAGTTCGATACCCTGCAGAGCAATTCCAGGTTCCATTTCAAGCTGGTCTTCGGCACCGGAGGAGACCAGGTCACGATCGCCCAGACGCAAACTGACACAACCAAACAGCCCTGAGTCCGTAGACATGAACTCCCCGATCCCCTCCATCCCATCCCTCAACGCAGCCCGACTGCTGCGGCGGGACATGCTCCGGATCGGGGGCTTCGGGATGCTCGGACTCGGGATGCCCCACCTGCTGCAGGCTGCCGCTGTGGGGAAAGGGCCTCAGCCGCGCGCCAAGTCCGTGATCTTCCTATACCAGTTCGGCGGACCGAGCCATCTCGACACGTTCGACCTCAAACCGGATGCCCCCGAAGGGATTCGCAGCCGCTATGGGTACTTTCCGAGCAGTCTGCCGGGACACCTTATCTGCGAACATCTCCCCAATACCGCCCAGGTGATGCACAAGGTCACGCTCCTGCACACGGTCAACCATACGATGAAGAACCACAATTCCGCATCGTATTACGCCCTCACCGGCGCAGCCCCGCCGGTCGATGATATTCGCCTCAAGGACACGATCGACCTGTTTCCCGCGTACGGGTCCGTCGTGGATCGCCTCTCCCCCGCAAACCCCGGCATTCCGACGTTTGCCTCGTTGCCGACACGGATTGCGGACGGCTCCGTCACCCCCGGACAGCATGCCAGTTTTCTGGGAAAGGCCCACGATCCCCTCCTCCTCTCGGAAGATGAAGAGACGAAGAACTTCCAGCTCCCGGCCCTCCGTTTACCATCCGAACTCAGCCTCTCCCGCCTGAACAGCCGCCGCGAAATCCAGAAACTGATCGACCGGCAGACCCGCTCCCTCGATTCCTCCACCGCCGCGCGCGGGATGGACAAATACTACGACAAAGCCCTCTCCATGTTCTCCTCTCCCAATCTCCACACCGCCTTTGACCTCTCTCGGGAAAAGGACGCCGTGCGGGAAGCGTATGGCCGGACCACGTACGGGCAAAGTTGCCTCCTGGCACGCAGGTTGGTGGAATCGGGAGTGAAGTTCGTGAATGTCTACTTCGCGCCCAACATCGGCGGGCGGAGCAAGGACAGCGGTGGCTGGGATACCCACGGCTTTGACGGTTCCCGGATGTATCCGATTCTCAAAGGACATCACCTCCCCCTCACCGACCATACGTTACCGGTGCTGCTCAACGATCTGGACGAGCGTGGCCTGCTGGAGGAAACCCTCGTCGTCTGGATGGGAGAGTTCGGCCGGACGCCGCTCATCAACAAGAACAGCAGCCGGGACCACTGGCCGCACTGTTACACCGTTCTGCTGGCGGGCGGCGGAGTGAAGCGGGGCTTCCGCTACGGCGCCTCGGATGCCGAAGGAGCCTATCCCGCGAGCAATCCCGTCCGTCTGGATGACCTCGCCGCCACGATGTACCACCTGCTGGGGATTGATCCGCACACTTTCGTCAAGGACCGGCTGGGTCGCCCCGTACCGATCTCCGCCGGGACCGTCATCCACGGCATCATCGCTTAATCAGCCCACTGCTCCCGGCGCGCAAAAAAAAGACGTGCGTCACAGTCAGCAACGCACGCCTTTGGTTTCAGTTTTTTGCTGGGCTACTTCTTGGCCTTGGGCTTCGGCTTGCCGTTGGCATCCAACTCGCCGCAATCAGCGACGATGATCTTCGCGGTGGGAGTCCCTTCCATCGTCCGGGTCCCGTAAGATTCGATCTTCTTGACCACGTTCATTCCTTCCACGACTTTGCCGAAGACCACGTGCCGACCGTCCAGGAAATCGGTCTTCTCTGTGCAGATAAAGAACTGGGAGCCGTTTGTATTCCTGCCGGCGTTGGCCATGCTCAGGATGCCGGGTCCTTCGTGCATCAGCTCGAAGTTTTCATCGGCGAATTTGTTGCCGTAAATCGATTTTCCACCACTACCGTTCCCGTTCGTGAAATCTCCCCCTGGCACATGAAGCCGGGAATCACACGGTGAAACGGGCTTCCCTTGTAACCAAATCCCTTCTCGCCGGTACAGAGGGCACGAAAATTCTCGGCCGTCTTGGGCACCACGTCGCTCCGCAGTTCGATCACGATCCGCCCCAGCTTTTTGCCATTGGCGGTCACATCCATATAGCAACGAGGCAAGCCTTTATCCGCCGCGTGCACCCCGCCCACAATCAAACACAATCCCGACACCAGAACCGCAACAAATCCGCGACGCGACAACATGGGAATCTCCATATTCAATAATGAAACTAAGCCACTCCAATGGACCTGAATTCTAGCCACGCGGAACATAAAAAAGCCATGCATCACGTGGAGTCATGCATGGCTTTTCCATCTTATGTCGTTGCTGAACGGTTACTTCCCCTTGGGCTTTCCATCCGGCCCCAGTTCGCCGCAGTCGGCGACGACAATCTTGGCACTCGTCCGCCCTGATTTGGATCCCAGGTTTTCAACCTTTTTCACCACGTCCATCCCTTCCACCACTTTGCCGAACACCACGTGCCGGCCATCCAGCCAACCGGTCTTGGCGGTGCACAGGAAGAATTGCGATCCGTTCGTTCCCGGACCACGGTTGGCCATGCTCAGGGTGCCGGGCCCTTCGTGCAACAGGTCGAAGTTCTCATCGTCAAACATTTGTCCGTAAATCGATTTTCCACCCGTTCCGTTTTGATTCGTGAAATCTCCCCCCTGGCACATGAAACCGGGAATCACGCGATGAAACGGGCTCCCCTTGTATCCGAATCCTTTCTCGCCGGTGCACAGCGCGCGGAAGTTCTCCGCCGTCTTGGGCACCACGTCGCTCCGCAGTTCCACCACGATCCGCCCCAGCTTTTGACCGTCAGCGGTGATGTCCATGTAGCACCGCGGCAAAGCCTTCCCGCTGCTCCCCCCCTTCTCCGTTGTAGCGGTCTTCTCCGCCTCCTTCCCCTTCTCCGGCTCCTTGACGGCGTCACTTTGACAGGAAACCCCCAGACAGTAACAGCTCAACAGCAGCGCAACGAATCCTCGACGTGAAAGCATGGGAACGTCTCTCTCAAAATCAATTTGGCAATGAGGTCACCGGACAATTGGACTGGATTCTATCCGGCTCCCGACCCGTATCAAAGCATACGGGTCCGCCGAATCCATCCCCCGGGTCGCAGATCTGGGACAGCCGGGTGGAAATGGGTAGAATCGAGTCTATCCACCGACTCCTTCTTCCAGCTCAGGAGAAATCGCCATGTTCGACCCCACCAACCGCCGCACATTTCTTCTGGAATCCGGCCTGGGTGTTGCCGCCCTGGGGCTATTCTCCGCCGCCCAGGCCGCCGAAAAACCCAAAATCCAGGGATTCGACGAAGAGGGGGCCAAACCCGCCGCTGCCAAAAAGTGGACCCCCGTTTCGGACCGCAAGATCCGCATGGGGATCGTCGGCTACGGCGTCTGCAAGTTCGGGGCGCAGTTCTCGTTGCAGGACCACCCCAACGTCGAAGTCGTCGCCGTCAGCGACCTGTTCCCCGACCGCTGCAACGAGCTCGCCAAGGTCTGCCGCTGCAACAAGACATACCCCTCCCTCGAAGAGATGGTCAAGGATGACTCCATCGAAGCGATCTTCGTCGCCACCGATGCCCCCAGCCACTGCCGCCATGCAATCGACGTCCTCAAGCACGGCAAGCACGTCGCCAGTGCGGTCCCCGCCGTGTTTGGCTCGCTGGAAGAAGCGGACCAGTTGTTCGACGCAGTCAAGAAGTCCGGCCTGAACTACATGATGTTCGAGACCTCCTGCTACCGCGACGACCTGTACGCCATGCGCCAGGTCTACAAGGCCGGGGGCTTCGGCAAGCTCCTCTACTCAGAGGGGGAATACTTCCACCACTCCGTCTCCACGATCGATTCCTACAAGCACTGGCGCGTGGGTCTCCCCCCGCAGTGGTACCCCACTCATTCCAACGCCTACTACGTCGGCGTGACCGATGGCAGCTTCACCGAAGTCTCCTGCATGGGAATGCCCAGCATCCTCGAACCCCTGAAGCCGCAGAACAACGTCTACAAGAACCCGTTCGGCACGGAGATCGCCCTCTTCCGCACCAGCGAAGGGGGCATGTCCCGCATGGCGGTCAGTTGGGACAACGCCGGCTTCGGCGGTGAAGTCGGACGCGTCCGCGGCCAGAACGGCTCCATGATCGGGATGAAGTACGATGGCTTCGCCAAATCTCTCCCCGATCTCACCAAGCCCGCGCTCCCCCCGACTGTGAAAGCAGGGGGACACGGCGGCTCCCACGGCCAACTGGGAAACGAGTTCGTGATGTCAATTCTGGAGAAACGTCTCCCGGCCATCGATATCGCCAAGTCACTCAACATGACCGTCGCCGGGATCGTCGCCCATCAATCCGCCCTCAAGGACGGCGAACTGTTGAAAGTTCCGCAGTATAAGCTGTGACGCCCTCTCACTTACTTGAGACGGCTCGCGATAAATTCCACCGCAATGAAATCCCCTTTGTTTCCGGCCGCAACGGGGTCCAGCCTCAGCCGTCGGATTGTCCCTCGATAGCTAGGTGAGCCGGAGAGATCGACCTCGTACGTGTGAAACTCACCATCCGGTTGAATCGGAAACCGCACACTTTGTGCTTCCGGAAAGCCGGGTTCTGCAGCCGTCTCCCAGAAGAGCTGCGCCTCCTCGTGAGCGCTGCGAATCGCCGCCCGAATAAACAGCTTCGGAACGTCACCCGCCTCCCACGCCGATTCCGGGCCGAGGAGCTGCGGATCGTTCTGCTCCAGTTTCACTTTCCATGCTCCCTTCAGCGGCATCCCTTCATCGGATGCATTCGCCAGAATCCAATGCTGACGGTCCTGCTGAAAGTGGGCATCCGGAAAGGAGACTTCGGCCGAACCCTGGCCGCCTCCGCCCGGATATTCGCGAGAGAATCGAGGACAAGTGTGTATTCGAACTCGTACACTATGTTGTGGTCGAGGACTTCTTTTCGGACCGGCGAAAGATAACCGGTCTGGTCCTGCTCCGGTCCGCCGCCGGTCGTCTTGCCGTAAAATCCGCCCAGGAAACGGACGACGCCGGGATGAATCACCCCCAGACCCCAGTCCTTCTCGTCGAGCAACGCACCCCAATGCTCGGTCGCGTAAAACGTGGACCATTGCGGCAGCCCGTCACCCGTCTTGATCCTGGGGATTTCCTGCGCGGGGGCATTCGTAAAGGGCTTGTGTCCCGTGTACGAAACGACGCGGTGCAGTTTGCCGATCGTGTAGACGAACGGCAGTTCCTGATCCATCGCCGGGTACTGCGTGCGATCGGTCCGCTTGTTCGTCAGCCTGTTTTTCACACGGACGCATTTGCCCTCCAGCCGAATCCATGTTTCGAACTGGCAATCGCCGGGCACATTGTCGAGCGCCCAGTGTTTGGGAATGGACCGGATATAGAGTGTTTTCCCATCATTCTTCTGCTCAACCAGTTCGGAGGGATGCCCATAGACGTCCCCCGCACTGACGGGGTTCCAGGGCCAGTTCTTCCAGCGGGGATGCGGCGATCCAAACGGCTGCGGCCCGGAATAATACGACTGCCCGATCCACCGCCCCAGGTCATGGATATTGACGACACTCTCCCCCGTTTTGACTTCCGCGATGTACCCGATGGCTCCCCCCCGGTCGAGATTCGCCCCGACCTTGATGACGCCGTTGTCGATGTACGACATCCGATGCGGAGTCGATTTCGACGGCTGCTCGCCGGCATGCAGTAGCGCGACCGAAACAAAACAGAGAATGATCCGAGACAGACGCAACAAAATCATCATTTCTTCCGCACAGGTTTTTTAACGACAGATTCCGGGGAAGTCCGCAGGTACCCCAGCCGAACCTGTTCCGGAAACCGCTCAATCGCATACCGCAGCATCGTCCGGGGCATACGCGGGGCGTGTTCATCCAGGAACCCCACCAGCGTCGGTTCATGCCGTTTGCCCACTTCCCGCAGCATCCACCCGCAAGCCTTATGGATAAGATCGTGCGAATCACTCAGCAGCAACCGGCTGATCTTCAACGTATCCGCAAAGTCATCGTTCCGGATGAAATACAGCGTGGCGATGATCGCAATCCGGCGTTCCCACAGGTTCTCCGACCTGGCCCAGGCCAACAGTGGCTTGCGCGACTTGTCCGCAAGATACCCCCCCACAATCGACGGAGCGGACATGTCGACCAGGTCCCAGTTGTTCACGGCGGACAGGTTCGAGACGTAGAAATCGTAAAGCGCATTCTGCGTCCCATGATCGGCCCGTTTAAACTGCAGTTCCAGAATCAGGAGCGCCAGCAGCCGTTCCTCATGCATCTTGGACTGCAACAGGCTTTCGAGCTCCTGCAACGGGAGGTCCCGAAACTCGCGCGAGACAATCCGCGTGTGAGGCACCTTGACGCCGAGAAACCGGTCCCCCGCCCCATATTCCCCCGGGGCGGTCTTGAAGAATGTCATCGCGGACTTCGCGGCTTCCGGCGAGGCAAAGGATTTCAGACGCTTCCGAGCCTGGGCAGCAGTCATAGTCTTCTTCCATGAAAAAAAGCCATGTCATGGAAAAACTCCGACGACATGGCTCTTTGTGGATGTTCTGAAGTCAACTCAGCAGCGCACCGAGTGACGCGTAGCGTCTGTCGCGGCCAAAAAAAGCTGCTAAACCGACGATCCTGACGCGACACAAAAAAACGCTGTCCGTTTTAGAGCTTCTTGATGCTGATCTTTCGGAAAGACACCGGGTCGTTGTGCCCCGCGAAGCCGAAGAACCCGTGCGTCAGATCCTTGCCGGGGTGAGGGCTATTGGCCATGTACTCCTTGATGGGAGCAAGGTCGGTCTTGAGGATCACCGTCCCATTCAGTTCCACCTGGATCGTGCTCCCCTTCACAGTCACTTCCTCGAAGTTCCATTCGCCGGTGGGACGCAGATAGCCCCGCTGGGCGGGCGCGAAGCCATACGCGGAGCCGTGGTACTGACGCGGGTCAAGTTTCGCATACATGGGGTGTTCATTGTCCAGAACTTGCAGTTCGGTCATCCCGGCGTAGGCGGCGTTACCCGACCCGGGGTAGCGAATCGCGAGACCGTTATTCCCACCGGGAGGGAGCTTGAATTCGACCCGCGCGACGAAGTCCGCATAGTCTTCTTCGGTGTGGACAACCCCCCCCTTCCCTTCCTTGCAGATGATCGCGTCATCCTTGATTTCGTAGTTCTCCAGGTCTCCCTTCCAGCCGGCAAAATCCTTGCCGTTGAAGATCGACTTGAAGCCTTCGGGGTTCTGTTCACTCAGCAGCTTGTTGGCTTCCTCGGCCGGAATTTCACGGATGAAGATGTTCCGCCAGCGGATTTCGCCCCCGTGCGTCTGCAACTGGATCGCGCCCTTGGCCGGGAGAGACAGCTTGCGGTCCCAGAAGTTTTCCATGATGGCATTGTCGACGACCTTCTTGCCGTTCAGCCAGACACTGGTGCGGGCACCCACCTGGATGATGCGGAACGAGTTCCACTCGCCGAACGGTTTGTCCGCAAGGACAACCGGATCCTTCCCGGGAGCGCCGGCGGTATTGTTCCACAGGCCACCGGAACCTTTATCCGCACCCAGCTTCCACTTCCCCCCCGCTTCCGTGTAGTCCCAGATCTGGACCTGGGGGTTGTAGCGTAGATAGATCCCGCTGTCCGCCTGCGCCACGGTTTTGTAGTCGATGAGGAGTTCAATGTCCCCATATTCCTTGTCGGTCGTGGCATACGCTCCGTGCCCATCGTTAATCAGTTCACCGTTCTCGACGGTCCAGTGCTTCTTCATATCCTCGGTCCAGGCGGCAATCTGCTTGGCCCGTTCTTCTTCGCTCATCGCGGCCAGCTTCCGGGGATCATAGTGCGGCATGCCATGCCAGCCGGTCAGGTCTTTACCGTTGAAGAGGGCCGTAAACCCTTTCGGCGGTTCGACGGCTTGAACGCTGGATAGACAGAGGGCGAGATTCAACAGGGTGGTCAGGAGCAGCACGGGGTGCAGTTTCATGGTGACTTTCCTGGCAAGATAGTGAGATTTCGTAGGACGTCCTAGCAGGGCTCGATTGTATCCGAATCAGAAGCGCGCGGCGAGCGACCACAATTCGAGCGATAAGCCGTAAAAAGAGCACAATTCGGCCCGTGAAACCTTACTCCCGGGACCACAATCTTTGACCCGCGGCGGAATGATGCCCCCCCTCTTAAGCCTGGCGGCGAGGTCACTCCTCGTAAGCCTCCGCATGGTCCATCCTTATCCCGGTCAAAGATCGTAATCCCGCTTCAAGAACGGCTCATGAGTTCCCAAGGTCCTGCTCTCCTGCCAACACAGCCTGCAGTCCGTCATGCGCGGCACGACGCAAGGCTTGCGGGAGTCTCTCCGAAATCCAGAACGGGCCCGACGTTGACCCGGGCCGATTAATCGCTACTTCCGGCATGGCGAGACTTGCCCCGGAGCCTCGCGATAGAAAAGAGTGTCGCGACGGCGGTATCGAACCTGATGCTGGCTCAAAAGCAAATCCGGGAAGTCGCATTTCAGGCAAATACTCAACCACTCTCTGGTGCAGACCCTGTGGTGTGCGTTTTGAGTGTAACACCTGCACCCCGCGCGATTGTTCCAGTTGACCGGGCCACATGGGAAAACTTTTCCCAGGGGGTAATTCCTGCGGGGGAAAGTCTCAAGATTTCCGATTCAACCAGCAACTGAGATGACGGTCTGCGCGAACGTTCTACGCACCCCTTGCCGCCGCAGGGATGCCCGTTGAACGTGCGCGCCGCCTGTCCGCACGAGTTCCCACAATCAACCTCCTGGATCAGGGCCTATTCCGATGTTGCTCACAAGCTGGTTAATGAATCTGCGGCAGCTCCCATCCCGAATGCAATCGCGCCGTCGAAAAGGGGCGCGACGCTGGTCGAGACAGAGCTACATCCCGGAGCAGCTGGAGGTGCGCACGCTGCTGTCAGCGACGGCATTCACACCCCAGGCCCCCCTCCCCATGACGACCGACTACACCGAGAACGCCGGCGATGCCGCGATCCGGACAAACTCCGGAATCGCTGGCACGACAATGCCCGCCACGGATGACGGCTCGACCGGACAGGTGTCGTTGGGATTCTCCATTGAGATCGGGAGCAGCAACTACTCCAGCCTGTATATCAACAACAACGGCAACGTGACATTCACGACGGCGATGAGCACCTACACGCCGTTCGGGATTTCCAGCGCCACAATGGCGCTCCTCGCGCCGTTCTTCGCGGATGTCGACACGCGCGGAACCGGAACGGTGACCTATGGACAGACCACGGTTGACGGTTACAACGCCTTCGGCGTGACGTGGCACAACGTCGGCTACTTCAACCGCAAAACAAATAAAGTCAACGATTTTCAGCTCGTCATCATCGACCGCTCCGACATCGCAGCCGGAGATTTCGACTTCGAGTTCAACTACGACGGAATCCAGTGGGAAACCGGGGACTTCAGCGGTGGAAGCAACGGACTGGGGGGCACCTCGGCACGCGTCGGCTTTGCGGAAGGCCCCGCAAACAAGCTGGAATTCGTAGGTTCCGGTGTGAATGGTGCACTCCTGGACGGGGGCACAAACTCCCTCTCGGCGTATAACTTCAGCAGCATCGTCGACGGCCGATTCCGCTTCCAGGTGCGCGACGGACAAATTCTGTCCCCCTTGACGCTCGACAACAGCGCTGTCGCCGAAAACAGTCCGACCGGAACACTGATCGGGACATTCGAGCCGTTCGACGTCAACACGAGTAACATTTACTCGTATTCTCTCGTGAGCGGAAACGGTGCGACGGACAACGCCTCCTTTACCATCGTTGGAGACAAGATTTATTCGAACACGGCCCTCGATTTCGAATCAAAGTCCGCCTACT
Organism: Planctomycetales bacterium; assembly: GCA_046349635.1. Lineage (GTDB taxonomy): Bacteria > Planctomycetota > Planctomycetia > Planctomycetales > Planctomycetaceae > JAXMBX01. The sequence continues at coordinate 23,058 of JAXMBX010000029.1, read as the reverse complement.
CCATCCGAGTCCAGGGGGTAAACCAGCATACCGTCGGTTTCGAGCGCATCCTGACGATCAACGTCACCAACGTGAACGAAACCCCCACTGATGTTTCGCTGTCCAGCAGCAGCATCGCGGAAAACTCCCCCATTGGAACCACCGTCGGGACTCTGAGCACGACTGATCCGGATGCCTCCAACACGTTTACCTACTCCCTCGTGACCGGCACCGGGTCGACCGACAACTCGTTCTTCTCGATCTCCGGTAATCAGTTGCAGCTTGCCCACACGATGGATTTCGAGACCCAGTCCTCCTATAGCATCCGGGTCCGAACGACCGATCAGGGAGGCCTGTACTATGAAAAGACGCTCACGATCAGCGCCACAAACGTGAACGAAACGCCCACGAACATCACCCTCTCGAGCAACAGCATCGCCGAGAATTCCGCCGTCGGGACCGCCATCGGAAACTTCAGCACGACGGACCCCGATGCTTCCAACACCTTCACCTATACCCTCGTGAGCGGTTCTGGATCGACGGACAATGCCTCCTTCTCGATCTCGGGGAACCAGTTGCAAGTCGCAGGCGCGCTGGATTTCGACACAAAACCGACGTACAGCATCCGCATCCGGACGACTGACCAGGGTGGCCTGTACTACGAAAAGACGTTCACCATCAACGCCACCAATGTGAACGAAACCCCCACCAACATTGCCCTGTCAAACAATACCGTGGCGGAAGACATCCTCGTCGGCGCAACCGTGGGGACATTCACCACGACCGATCCCGATGCCTCCAACACCTTCACGTATACCCTCGTGAGCGGCTCGGGATCCACGGACAATTCCTACTTCACGATTTCCGGCACTCAGCTGCAAATCGCCGCCACACTCGATTACGACACTCACCCCACGTACAGCATCCGCATCCGGACGACCGACCAGGGAGGCCTGTACTTCGAGAAATCGTTCACCATCAACACCACCAACGTGAACGAAACCCCGACCGACATTTCGCTGTCCAACAGCACGATCGCGGAAAACTCCGCCATCGGGACCACGGTCGGGACGTTCGGTACAACCGACCCCGATGCGTCGAACACTTTCACCTACACCCTCGTGAGCGGAACGGGATCGACCGACAATTCCTACTTCTCGATTTCCGGCAACCAGTTGCAGATCGCCGCGCTGATGGACTACGACGTCCAGCCGACCTACAGCATCCTCGTGCGCTCGACCGACCAGGGAGGCCTGTATTTCGAAAAGACGTTCACGATCACTGCCACGAACGTCAATGAATCCCCGTTTAATCTCCTCCTTTCCAACGGTTCCGTCGCGGAATACTCCGCCATCGGGACCGCTGTCGGCACGCTGAGCACGTGGGATCCCGATGCGGGGGACTCTTTCACCTATGCCCTCGTCACGGGGACAGGCTCGGATGACAACGCCCTGTTCGCGATTGTCGGGGACGAGCTGCAAACCGCCGCGGTCCTCGATTACGACGCCCGTTCTTCCTACTCCATCCGCGTGCAGGCGACCGACCTGAACAACCTGACGTATGAGACGGTCTTCACGATCACGACCACTCCCGTCAATGAATCCCCCTTTAATGTCCTGCTCTCGAATAACACCGTCGCGGAAACTTCCGCCATCGGCACGACGGTGGGAAGCCTGATCACCTGGGATCCAGACTACGGAGACACCTTCACGTATTCGCTCGTTTCGGGGACCGGGTCGGCTGACAACGCCCTGTTCACGATCGTCGGGAACGAGCTGAAGACCGCAACCGTCTTCGACTATGACACCCGCTCCGTCTATTCCGTCCGGGTGCAGGTGACCGACAGTGGAAACCTGACGTATGAAGACACCTTCTACGTCAATATCGTGAACGTGAACGAAGCCCCCTTCGCGATACTCCTCTCGTACAACAGCGTCGCCGAGAACGCCGCGGTCGGGACCACGGTCGGCAGCCTCTCTGCCTGGGATCCGGACTTCGGAGACACCTTCAGCTACTCGCTGGTGAGCGGTACAGGCTCGACCGATAACGCCTCCTTCGCGATTGTCGGCAATCAGCTCCAGACGGCGGCGGTCTTCGATTACGAGACCAAGGCCTCCTATTCGATCCGGATCCGGGCCACGGACGCTGGAAATCTCACCTACGACCAGGTCTTCACGATCAACGTCATCAACGTGAATGATGCCCCGATTGCCCTGTCGGAGTACTCCTTCAATATCACCGATGCCGTCCGCGCCTCCCGGGTGAGGAAGAAACTGCGGGACTATGTTGTCGTCTCGGTTCAGGATCTGATCGACGGCGCCGGGAATCTTTCCCCCATCCCCAGCTCGAACCCCCCTTCCACGGGAATCGCCGTGATTGGCGGTGACAACCCGAATGGCACCTGGCAATTCTCCAGCGACGGCGGAACGACCTGGCAGTCGCTGGCGGGGACCTCCACAGCTTCGGCCCGCTTGCTCGGAACGGACGCCTTGATCTGTTTCGTCCCCACGAAGAAGACCTTCTTCGGAACGGTCTCCCTCACCGCCGTCGCCTGGAACCAACTGATGGGAACCAGCGGCACGCTCGCGGATGCCACCACACGGGGCGGCTTGACCTCCTTCAGCACGAACTCGTTCCAGATCAACCAGACCATCCTGAGGTCGTAACCGGCCGGACGGTCAGCAAAGAACGCAGAGGGGAATGCGCTACTCGTAACGGTATCGCATTCCCCTCTTGTTCTTGTTGCGTTGGCCCGCAACAATTCTCGCTATTTCTTCGGAGCCGTTTCCGCCCCTTTCTCCGTCGTGGGCTTGGATTCCACGGACTTCGATTCCACAGCCTTGGTTTCCACGGCCTTCTCCTTGGTAGCCTCACCAGGCTTGGCGCCGGTGGCATTCGCCGGGGGCTGACGGCGTCGCCCGCCGAACAGCTTCCCCATTTCCACCATGATCTGCGCCCGTCCGATGACCGAAATCGGAGCCGCATTCCATTCGTCCATCATGCTCTTCCGCATGGCGGACCCTAACTGGCGAGCACCGTTCGGATCATCCGCCACCGCCTGGAACAATGCAAAGCACATTTCATTAGTCGTGTCGTTGCCGAACAGCACCGTCTTCGGCGGCGACTGCGGATTGAACGGATTCTCCTTGGAGTTGTCGTAATACGCGACGACCTCGATCCGCGTTCCCTCCGGCAAGTGGAGCGGATCCTTGTAGACATAGCTGTCCTGCCAGTAGAAATTCCAGTCCTTGATCCACATGAGCGGCTGTTCCTTCCCATCCGGCAGGAACGCAGTCGCCTTCATCTCTTTGCCGATCAGATGCATGTGCGGGAAAATCGACGTCAGCGTAATTCCCGTCGGCAACGTCACCTTCGTGCTCGCCTTGTACCGTTTCTCTCCCGGCGGAATCTCCAGCGCCACGGAACCCATCAGCAGCGGATTGCGGGACATCACCTTCGCGACCGGCTTCTTGGCAAAATAAAGTGCCACCTTCGAACGGTCGGTTTCCACTTTCCCGGTCGGATGCAGGTGGAGCTGAATGACGACGTCCGCCCCCTTATCCATCGGAATGCCGACATCCTGCGGAAAGAAACGGGGCGTCATGCCGGGTGTCCAGACGCCGAGCATGCTCGTGATGCCGACATCGATCGACCCGGACGTTTTCCATCCCGGTTCCGGTGTTTCCGCATCCCGGGCACGGGCCCGTCCGCTCGTGTCGAGGAACACCAGGGCATGGTGCACGACCGCGGGATTCCCCGGCCGGAACTCCAGACCGACGATCATCTCGTTCTTCAGCACGTGGCTGGGAATCGCGAAGTGCTGGAAAATATCCGGTCCATCCGCGGGGACCGTGAAGGGAGCTTCCACCTCGACCACCAGATCCGGCTCGCCGAGGCGCCAGCCCGAAGTGAATTGGGGCGGTGTCGGAAGATCGGCGGCATCCCCTTCCACGGCGCCGGTTTTCGCCCACGAACTGATCAGGGCGATTTGTTTTTCAGTCAGGCGGCGTTCATCCATGAAGTGGCCGTAGTGTTCCTCGGCCCGCCACGGTGGCATCAGCTTCCGCTCCGTGACGCGGGACAGCCCCTGGGCTCGCTTCGCCGCATCCTGGTAACTCATCAACGAGAAGGGAGCGACTTCCCCCGGACGATGGCACTCCACGCAATGGGCATTCAGGATCGGAGCGATATCGCGGGTATAAGTGACCTTCGCCGCCTCGCCCTGCGTCTTGGGGATTTCAAAAGGGCAGCCCACCGCTTCGGTTTTAGGCGTGGGAATGGAACGCTGCTCCGCCAGGGCTTTCATCGATTCCAGCAGATCGCGCTGCGTCGGTTCGGCACGGCGCTTATCGATGTCCGCATACAGGTCGTCGATCCGCCCCCGATACACGACCGCCCCTCCCTTATCGACCAGAAACGCCTCGGGAACGTGGTGCGGCTGAAACAACTCCGCCAGTTCGTGCGAGGCATCGAACAGCACGGGGAACTCGGTCTTGAAGTCTTCCACGAACTTGACCGCGGCACGCCGCGTCAGGCTCGGCTCCGACAGCACTCCGTAGAACGCAATCTTTCCCTTCAGGCCCTCAGCCGCCTTCGCAAGGCGATTCAACTCGGGGATGTACTGCCGCGAGATTGGGCATTCCGTCGACATGAACACGAAGACGGTACCAGTCCGCTGATCGTTAACCGTCAGGTCCTGCCGTCCCCCCTGGGCATCCAGCAGCTTCAGCCGACTGAGATCAACTTTCGCCGGTTCCGTAATCACAGCCGCAGCCAGAAACCCCGACCAGACTGTCAAAACACCGCAAATCAAACCAATTTTTAAAGACATAACGTGTATTCCCTGAGAATGATGACGCAACACCCTCGGTTATACACTTTCACCCGGCCCCAGTTTCACAAATCCCGGCTTTTTCAGGGATTTTTTTGTCAACCCGGAGAATCTGCGCTGTCCCGAAAGTTTGATCTCGGAGAGAAAACTTACGCCTTGTTCATATTGAGGCACGACGGCCTACGTGACATTGATCAGTGCGATCTCCCGGCCCGTACTGAACGCCGTCGTCCCCCCCGCAGCCGCGATGGACTGGAAGATTCCGGTACTCCCCTCCGTTTCGTCCCAGCCGATAAAGGAGATCCCCGCCGTTCCCGTAAAATCAGGGGCAGGCTCGAACCGGATGAACGTGTCGGAATCGCCGTCGAGTAACAACGCGTTCCCCAGATTGATCGTCCCGAAATCGGTCCAGGTACTCCCCGAATCCACGGTGAACTGCCACGTCCCGTGTGAGGAGTCCGCACCGATAATCGCGATCCCGTTCACGCTGCCGGAGATATCCGGGTCCGTGATCCCCCCGTTGGGAGACATGCGGGCAATGATGTCGGAGACCAGCGTTCCATCGTTATTGTTATTGGTGATGTTTTTCGGAATGGATGTCAGGAACGGAGTACCGTTCGGGTTGAGTTTTGGCGCATCGTTCACCGCCTTCACGACGATCTGGACGTCCTGGCGTCCATTGCTGTACGCCGAGTACCCCCCGGCGGTGATCGCCTGGAAGCTGCCGTTGGCCGCCGAGTCTGATTGATCCCACGCCACGAACGTAAACTTCGCGTCGCCGTTGTAGTCCCGCTTGGGTTGGAACCGGACACGCGTGTCAGCATCAGGAACCAGTCGCAGCGCATTCCCGACGCTCGTGGAACCGAAGTTCGCCCAGCTCGCCCCACCGTCGATGCTGAATTGCCACGTCCCCTTCAACTGGTTCGCTCCGATCACGGCAATCCCTTGATGAGTGACCGGATCGGAGTCAGTGATCTTTCCACCATTCGACTGCATGCGGCTCCGCAGGTCGGAAACCAGAGTTCCCGGATTATTGCTGTCCGGTTCATCTTCGTTGATCGCATCGAGCGCCGGCAAAGCGGCCGTTCTAACCAGTGTCGGGGCATCATTCGCCGCATTGACGGTGATCGTCACTGTCTCCCGTTTGATACTGAAGGAAGAGCTCCCCCCTGCGGATGTGATCGAGGTCTTTGTCCCGTTCGTCCCCGCCGTCTGGTCCCACGCCACGGCCACAAAGCCGGTCGTCCCGCTGAAATTCAGACCGGGCGCAAAACGGATCCGCGTCTGGGAGTTCGACGCCAGCAATAACGCGGCGTGCAGATTGGTCGAACCGAAATCAGACCAACTGCTCCCGTTGTTCGTGCTGTATTGCCACTTTCCGCTCGACTGATTCGCACCGATCACGGCAAGCCCCTGCAGGGCCCCGCTGTCCGGATCGGTGATCCCGCCATTCGGGCCCATGCTGGCAATGATATCCGCCACGAGCGACCCGTTGTTCGACGCCAGGGGAACGTCTTCGACCAGGTCCGGCAACTGAGGATCTCCACCCGTGTTCAGGGCTGGGGCGTTAAAGCTCCCGCCGTAAATGATTGTCAACGATCCGGGGTCGGAATCGAGCGTTCCGTCCGACGCTTCGTAGGGGATAGTAACCGTCCCCACAAAGTTATTATCCGGAGTGAATTCGATCCCTCCATCTGACGAGAAATTCAGAACCCCATGCAGGTCGGTACCACCCAGATCCCCGAGTAATGCGGACAGGGGTTTTCCCGTCTTCGGAAAATCGTTGGCGAGCACGCCGGGTGCACTTAAGAACAGGGGAGTATTCGCCGCAAGGTAATACAGATCATTCGTCGCCTCCGGTCGCACGATATCCTGCGTCAGTTTCACCATGAAGCCGTCGTATTTGTCCCCGTCCGCGGTATGCAAATCTGATCCCGCCGTCGGATCGAGATCCGCATTCTCGAGGAATTGACCGCCGATATACACATCTCCAAATCCGTCCGCCGACACCTTGTTCGCCAGATCAAACGATCCCCCGCCGAATCCCTGGACCCATTGCAGTGCGCCGCCAGTATTCAGGCGCATGATGAATGCATCCGGGAAGGAACCGCCGGCACTCGTTAGAGTCTTGGACGCCGGGCTGACGTCGAAATCGACCGTTCCGGAATAATTCCCCGTCACATACAGCATCCCGGCATCGTTGACATCAATCCCGTTCCCCCCGTCGAGTCCATCCGAACCGAAGCTGTTCGCCCAGAACAGGCTCCCCGCCTTATCGAACTTCGCGACAAACCCTTCAAAGCCGCTCTGGGCACCACCCCCCGAAACGGGAGTTGAGTTGAACGGATCATCGATCGTCAGCCCCTGCCAATATCGGCCTGTCACGTAGGCAATCCCTGAGGAGTCGACCGCGACATCGTTAACGACGTCCCTCCCGGCCGAAGATCCCATCGTCACCACATACGACAATGCACCCGAGGAATTGAATTTTGCCAGGAACCCGTCGTCTCCTGACCCAGCCGCAGTCTTGAAGTTCGTCCCGACTCCGGGATCGAAGTCCACCTTGTGGGAATAAAACCCGCTCATGTACACGTTCTGGGCACTATCCGTGGCCAGCCCCAGAGAGGTCACCGATGATCCCGCCGTCGCCGCGTCGCTTTCCAGCGTCTCTGCCCAGACCAGACCACCCGAGGGATTCAGCTTGACCAGGTAGGTGTTGAAACCATCGCCGGTGTTTGTGACGGTCTGCGTACTGCTCGAAGGATCGAGGTCCGCCGTGCCATTGCCGATAATCCCCGAAGCGTAGATATTCCCCTGCAGATCCGTTGTGATGCCGCTGGCATCGACCGCCGCGGTCCCCCCTCCCAGAACATCCACGAAGGACAGGATTCCACTCAGGTTGTAACCGACGACGAAGCTCCCCGGGTGAGCCCCACTGTCGTGATTCTGTGACCCACCTCCCGAATTAAATTCGGTGCTTCCTGAAAATTGCCCCGTGGCATAAACCAGCCCGGATTGGCTCATCGTCAACATCACGTCCCGGTCCTGGCTCGTGTTGGCGATCTGCTTGACCCACAGCAAGGTTCCGGTCTTATCGTACTTGGCGACAAAGGAATCAGACCCGCTGGTGCTGGTCAACGTGTCATCTTGGATCGCGGCTCCCGGGGCAAAATCGACCGTCCCGTGGAACCGGCCCGCCACCGCCACATTTCCAAAATGGTCGGAGGCCACCGACGTCACCATGTCGTCCCCGTCCACCCCCAATGCGATCGCATACCCAAACGCAGGGTCCGTCAGCAACGTCCGGATCTCGAGCGTCTCCAGCCCCGGATGGTCATGCATTTCGCTTCTGCGATTTTTACGAACGCGCCGTGCCGGGCGATGGGTCAACAAGCCTTCGAGCCAATTCCGTAAGACCATGTCGCTTCCAATCCTGAACTGAGACGAGTTGAATTTTGGGAACCGAAGTTTTGAGAACCGCCGCCACGCACTCTGGGCGCAATGTCAGCCGCTACGGCCGGACGAAGAGACCATCAGGAAATCGTTGACGTGGGGGGGCAGGCCGAACGGCGAAGCGGGATGTTCAAAGAGCGGGCTGAAGAATCATCAACCTACAGCCGCTGAAGGGGTAATGCCAGATGGCAAATCCGTCCGAATCCCTGAATTGCCGGAAATTTCCCCCCAGAAGAGCCCCAGCAGTGGCTGATCTCCGGCGAATCGGCCCGATTCCCACTTCGTTCGGGTCACGAAACAAAGAGACCGTGGGAGCCCCGCCACGCGCTGTTTGAGGTACAGGAAACCGTCAGGCTTCCTGGTATCTGCGCCGCGCGGGGAGTGCGACCGCATACAGCGCTGCCACCGAGCCCACCGTCATCAGACTGAAGGACAGCCAGCGGGGAGGAGTGACCACCCGCGTCGCCGTGGACTCCAGCGCGGAGTCCGCCGACCCGTGCACCGCCGACGCATTCCAGTTCAGTGAGATCTTCTCAACGGGAAGCAGGCTGATCCCGCACGTCGTCAGATAAATCCCGGCTGCAAACAGGATGGCCCGCCCCATGGTGCATCGTACCCCGGTTGTCGATTGAGAGTGCGTCCGTGCAGATGCTTTATTTTCCTGCCTGTCTTATCGGACCGGGAAGGGACGATTGAGTATTAAGAAGGTCCGGCAAGGTCGTCCCGCCGCGGGAAGCCTGTCGGTTGTGCGGGCTGCGCCGGATCTGTCATTTTGAGGGATGGTTTTCTCCCTCCAACAGTTCACATCATGATATACGGGCGAACGATCGTAAGATCTTCCCGCTGAGCGAGATCGATCACCTCTTTTTGATCAGGAGTCTGCGGACTCCACGCCTCAATCATGGGACGCGCCACTTGTTCCTCGTTCGTGGACCGGACCTGCCCAATCCGCTTGTCGCTCAATTCCACAAATGAGCCAACCGGGAACAGTCCCACGACCGTGATCAAGGCCTTGACCGCCGCCGGGTCGAATTGTTTCGCCTTCACCGATTCCAGGAGTTCGACCAGGGCATAATAAGGATGAATCGGAGGACGGTGCGGACGCGGTGAAGTCATCGCGATAAAAGTGTCCGCGACCATCGCAATCAAGGCGAGTGGATGGATCTGGAACCACATCCGCTTCCGGGGATAACCCGATCCGTCGATCCGCTCGTGCATCTGGTACGCAACCATCCGGGCACCGACGCTGATGTTGGGCATCTGCTTGATCAGGTCAAACGCAAAGATGGGATGTTTGGTGATATCCAGTCGTTCGATGCTATCGAGCGGTCGTTCCGTGTTGAGCAGGTCCGGATTGACCTTCAGCATGCCGACGTCATGGATCAGGCACCCCATGGCGAGTTCCTTCAGGGAATCGGCGTCCAGACCCAAATTGGCCCCCATCGCGGTCGCCAGCCGGGCCGTTTGCAGGCTGTGCGAAAACGGGTACTGCCCTTCATCCCGGCTCATCCCCGTGATGAGGAACAAGTCGATATCCTCAGCCATCTCCTTCAACGCTTCTTCGCTGATCTTTTCCAGAACCGCCGCGTCGAGACTCTTCCCCTGGCTCAGTTTGACGAACGCCCCCTTGATCTCCACTTCCGTCGTGGCGAATTTCTGGCTCAGTTCCGGAATGCGATACTTCTGGTTTTCGACCGAGCGCGGGCGTTTCACCGTATTGATGAACGCCTTCGAGCCGGCGTTCCACTTCCCTTTCCGCTCTTGGTCCTTGAGTTTTTCCGCCACTTCACGCGGCGTCTGACGCAATGGCTCACGGACCGCTTTGGGCTGCTCAGGGGCTTCCCAGTCCCCTTTTGTCACCCGCGCCAGATCGCTCATCGAAACCCGGACGAACGAAATCCCGCGCTTCCGGATCTTTTCGATCATGGCCTCCGTCAGCACCACCCCGGCGGCCACAAGCAACACGGAGGTCTTGTCGTCCTGGATCGGCGACTGGAGCCGGGCTCCGGACTTCAGGCCGTCGATCGAGACGCGCGCAGTTCCGGAAGTCGATGCGGTTCTCATGATCTTTGTCTCTCTGGTAAAACTGATCTCAGGCGAGCATCTTGACCGAGGCTTCGATCCGGTCGTGCAAAGGAGGTAATGCACTGGCTGCCGCGGGAAGATCCGCGGCGATCCGGGCATCCACCTCCGCGGTGATCCGCTGCAATTCGAATTGCGGTACGATTGTGTGCAATTTCATCAGGATGGCAGGCCCCAGAGGCATCTGCTGGAGTTGATCGGGAATCAGCGACGCCACCGCGACCGCCGTCGCCTCGCTGGCTCGCAGATCGTCCCGCGAAAGAAGCTGGTACGCGGAATGATGGTGCAGCACGCAGCAGATCAGGTCGTCTGGGAAGTTCCAGCCCAGCATGATCATCCCCATCGAGCGGGCGTGATCCCAGCCCAAAGCCTTCTGCTCAAACTCCGTCAGGACCGGTTTCCCCTTGGGAGGCATGGACAGATACGTTGCGTATTCGCCGGGGTATTCCGCCATCAGGCAGGGTAGGACACAGTCACTCAACACCGCGGCGCTGAACGCCAACTCCTCATCCGCCTCGAAAATCTTCGCCACCTGCTGCGCAAAATAGGCCCGCTCCAGGTTCGAGCGACTGAACAGTTGTTGATCGAGAGCGGACTTCTTGCTGTTCACCAACGCCCGCTTCAACGCGGCCGCCAGCAGAAAGGATTTGCACCGCTGAAATCCCAGCACCGCGATCGCCCGCTGGCAGCTCGCGACCTTCTGACGCAAAGCCATGCTGCTGGAATTCAGGTGCTTGAGCAATTCCACGGTCAACCCCGCGTCTGCCTCAATGATTTTCCCCAGTTCGGCGGCATCGGCATCCGGATCCTCCGATTTCTTGATAAATGCCATCAATGCATGCGGCATCATCGGGATCGACAGCTTCGGGGGCAACTGCTTGGAGTCGTAATTCCCCAGGCTGTCGAGTCGAAATTTTGTCCAGTCGATGGCCATTTTTTCCGTGCATACGTAGTTCATCCGCATGCAATCAACGGTGCGCCGGCCCGCGCGACGACATTGCCTGTCGGATGAGATTGAGAAAATTGCAAAGAGCAGTTAAAGCCACTCCGAAGGCCGAATTCGACCTCCAGATGCGATCGCCTGTAGCTTTCATCAAACCGGGACGGCATTGACGCTTTCTTCACAAACGTGAACGCAGTCCTTCAGGAAAAAGGAGACTCTGGACGATGCGAGGCGATCGCTCTCCGCTTTTCCCCGTCTCAAATCCGACACACGCAGAATACCTTGACTGCCGGCCGCCATCAGCGGGGTCGCAAAGCCTGCGAGGTAGAAGTTAGTGCCTTAAGACATCGGAATGAGGTGAACACAGGATTCACCTCATCACCCTTTTTCGACAGGTTTTTGGTCCAGCCTGGTCGATGAGCCGTCATTCTCCGCGCGGCGAGTCCCTCCGCGCAAATTTTTAATAAAGTCGATAATATGCCCGGAATTTTAGTCCGCCCAGCCGGGGAATGATCCTGAGCCGCCGTAATTGGAAATGTTATGCAAAGGATTGCGCCGGGGCTTGTAAAGTTTCCCCGCGAGAGGAGCATCCGACTGAGTGTAAACCCATAGCTCGAAAGGATCCCAGACGATGAGCTCATCACGGCAGTCCCCCGTCACATCCAGCGACATGTAGCACATGTCGGGGTGGCCATCCTGTGGAAACTTGACCACTTTCCGGCCATATCCATCGTACAGTCCGCCCTGCTCGGGGTTTGGCGAAAGGCACCAGAACTCCTCTTCCTTGCCCGTCCAATTCACTGGTGAGCAAATGCTCCCATGATTGGATGGCTCGAAATCAAAGTAGGGCTCTCCTTCCGCATTATAAAGGTGCGTGATTCCCTGGTTCCCCCAGTAGTTGCTCACGATGATTTCCAAACCCGGAAGATCCGACCGCAGGTTGGCGACCGTCAGATTCTGGGCGTGCCCGATCCGATGCCGCTTGAGGATCTTCCCCTCCAGGTCCGCGATGTAAAACCCTTCGTCACTCGCCGAACACAGAATCTTCACCTCGCCCGGCTTTTCCGGATGCAGGTCACAGGCAATCACCGCGTCCGCATGGTCCTTCACCTGCGAATCCAGCGACCATAATTTTTTCCCGTCAGCGTTAAACAGCGAGTACCCCACAAACAGCTCATCCCTTCCATCGCCGTCGATGTCCTTCGCATACGGATAATGCCCCGTCGTACAGGAACCGTGCCACAACGTCTGCAAATTGGGATCCAGGACCCAGAAGTTCGTGTAGCGGTCCTTGAGCAGCAGGTGATCCCCCCTCCCCCGGCCGCGGAGATCCGCGAAGAACAGAGAGTCCCCCAAAATGCGCGGATACTTTTGCGGATTCTCGGGAGTGGAAATCGCTTGGGGTGTCGGCACCTTCTGCTTCGTCTTACCCGTCCCCCCATCGGCGACGACCAGTTCCTGGTTCATGCAGTAGATGACCTCATTCTTGCCGTCACCATCCAGGTCGTTGATCTGAAACGCAACGTCATTCGTAAGGTGATCCTTCCAGGGGTCCGGCTCTCCAATCTGCCACAGTACCTTCCCATCGAACGTCACCGCCGTCAGGCAGCTCAGCTCGCTGAACTTGTCCTTGGGACCGTGATGCTCCATCTGGCCGACGAGCACATCAATCTGACCATCCCCGTTAAGATCCCCGAACCTCAGATTCCGTCCCACGCCGAACTCCTTCATGGAAAACTTCTTCCACACCTTCGGCTGGGGATTTTCCGCCTGCAGACGGGCTTCCGTCGAATCTCGTTCCGCAATCCGCGCATCGAGTTTCTGCTTCTCCTCCGGAGAAACGGTCACTGCAACCTTGTCGAAACGCGTGGGACCACCCGCCGTCAATGCAATGCGACCGGACGTGAAAGTCTCATCGTCCAGATCCGCGATCTTCTGACCGTTCAGAGTCGCGGTGATGTGCTTCCCTCGCAGTTCGACAACCCCCTGCAATTCCTCCCCGGCTTGATGGGGAACGACTGCTTCGCCAGGATCTTTTCGAGCGGCTTTCGAAACTGAAGTTCGTCCTGCACGGTCTTCAGAACGGCGTTCCCTTCCTCAACTCCAAAAAAGTAATAGCAGCGGTTATTCCGAACCCGGAACATCACCCCGCTCCGTCGCTCCGTGGCAGGGGCAAAGCTCACCGCAATGCGATAATCCTGCCACAGAGGATCACCGGCGAGCAGCGTCGGGCTGATGTGCTTGTCCGCACCGGGTGTGTAGGTCTGCAGCAGCGCGTGTTGACCTTTGTGGTCAATGATCTTCCACGCCCGCTGCGAGCCGATCGAAGAGGTGTAGCACGTGACCGACCACGGGCCTTTCGGGGCGCATTCCGGAAGATAGTGATACTCCGCCCGTGCCCAGAGCACTTTCGACAACGCGCCCGAAGGGAGCATATCAAACTGGTCGGTCAGCAGCGTGACTTCTTCGCCGGCGGGAAGATGATTCACCAGAAATCCAAAGAGCACGCAGACAATCGCCACAGGTCGGCACATCATGGATGAAGCTCGCGGAGAGTTGAGACCGGGGACAACGAATTCTGTGTCTCAGAATACCCTCTGCAAAGCCCAGTTGCGACTCCCCTCCCTATCAGTGAGAGCCAAAACTTCCGTGCCCCTCTGACGACTTGCGCGCACTCACCCCTTCAACTCGGCGATTGGATTCCCCTGGTTGGTGATGTGCATCGGACGACCATTTTTGGAGGTGTATTTGGTAGTCAGCGGAATTCCGAGGGCGGAAGCCACGGTTGCCCAGATGTCCCCCGGCAGATAGCTCTTCCCGTCGATGGCGACCCCATCAGCGCTGGTCTGCCCGATGGTGATGCCCGACTTCAACCCTCCCCGGCGATCGCGGCGGTCCAACTTCCCGCCCAGTGGTCCCGCCCGGAGTTCTGATTAATCCGCGGCGTGCGCCCGAATTCCCCCATGCACACTACCACCACGTCTTTCAGCATGCTCCGGTCCGCCAGATCGGCGAGGAGTGCGGAGAAACCCTTATCCAGCGTCGGCAGCAGCCGCGAGCGCAACTGCTGAAAGGCGTTCTGATGCACATCCCAGCCGTTCAGCGTCACTTCCACAAACGGCACGCCGCATTCGACCAGCCGCCGTGCCAGCAAACATCCCCGCCCAAAAGAATCGTTCCCGTACTTTTCGCGCACGGCCCCCTTCTCCTGATCCACCTTGAAGGCCGTCATCTGTTTGGATGTAATGAGGTTGACCGCTTTCTGATAGACGTCGCGGTGCGCCTGAGGCATGTCCCCCCGCCGGGAGCGGATGAAATTCGTTTCAATGGAGTCCATCATCGCCAGGCGATGAGCCAGTCGCGGCGCATCCATCCCCTCAAGTTCGGCGTTTTGGATATTGCCGTTGGAATCGACGACGAAGGGAGCGTGAATCATCCCCAGGAAACCGGGGTCTTCGCTCGCACCTCCGATCGAGACGAACGCGGGAACCTCCAGGTCTTTCCGTTTGGTCCCCAGTTCAAAACTCACGATGGATCCGAACGTCGGATGAATCACGGACGGATTGGGAACGTACGAAGTATGGAGGTAATACCTTCCGCGATTGTGATCCGCCTCGCGCGTGCTCATCGAACGCACCAGCGAAAAGTGTTTCCCCTGTTTCGCCGTCAGCGGAAGCAACTCGCTGATCTCGAATCCTGCGGTCGTCGCAATCGGCTTGAATTCCCCCGCTGTATTGGCCCCTGGCTTCATGTCCCACATATCAATCGTGGGCGGCCCCCCTCCCAGCCACAGGAGAATGCACGCCTTCTGACCGCGGCGAACCTGGTCGGCATGCGCCGAAAGCGAATTCAGAAACTGCAGTCCCGGCACGGCCAGCGTGCTCGACGCCACGTGCTGCAGAAAATGGCGCCGTCCGGTGGAGATCTGGGGTGGGATCATCGGCATATTGAATTCCTCTAGGCCCGCAGATTCATTGTATCGCGCCACGGAGGGAATCCAACAGGCGTTTATCGCCGCCCCCGCAGTCGCGGATCGGAGGCGTCCCGGAGAGTTTCCCCGATGAGGTTGTACGAGGTAATCGTGATAAAAATCACGAGGCCGGGGAAATAAATCAGCCACGGGGCCTGCCGGACTGCCTCCCGTCCGGAGGACAGAATCCCCCCCCAGGAGGGCTTCGGCAGCGTGATCCCCAGCCCCAGGAAGGAAAGTCCGCTTTCGGTCAAAATTGCCCCCGCGATGTCAAACGTCACCGTCACCAGCACCGGGGCCATCGCGTTCGGCAGGACGTGCAGGAAAATAATCCGGGCGGACGAGTAACCCAATGCCCTGGCAGCCAGTATGAATTCCTGCTCCCCAAGCCGGAGGAATTCCCCTCGGATCAATTGCGCAATCCCGGTCCACCCGATCAGGCCGATGACGATCATGATGTTAAAAATGCTCGGCCCGAGGAACGCCACGATCGTCAGGATCAGAAAGAAACTCGGAAAGCAGATCACAATCTCAATGAGCCGGGAGATGATCAGATCCCACGTTCCCCGGAAGTAACCCGCAATCGCCCCCACCGTCACGCCGATGATCAGGTTGATCAACGCGGCGACGATCCCCACCGACAGGCTGACACGCCCACCCCAGATCATGCGGCTCATCACATCCCGCCCCACGTCATCCGTTCCCAGCCAGTGGAGCGCTGACGGGGCGGCAAACTTATGATCGAGGTCATTGCCATCGAGGTCATACGGAATCAGGGGCCAGATGGCGCGCTCATACACAACCGGCGCGCTCGCCAGCTTGTCGGCAGTGGCCGTCGCGGCGACACCATCCCGGTACTTCGTCCGATCGAGGCTGAACGGCGTGCTGATCCACCATGTCAGGCTCACCGCGACCGGTAGGACGCACAGAATCAGGAACCGACACCAGGTCGCAGGACTGATGGCGACCGCCGACCGCCGCTCGGGAAGAAACCTGTTCCAGACCGGAAGAGTCAGGAACGCCACCGTCATCACCATGAAGAGAATCTCCGACCAGTGCAGATTCGCGATAACCGGCCAGTGGTTCTGCATCACCAGGGAGATTTTCCCGGAATCATACTTGTCCCGCAGCAGCGTACGAAACGCCGGAACAGCAGCGCCAAGGTCCGGAGATTTCGACCGGGCGAGTCCGGAGACCTTATCCAGTTCCGTGCGCAATGTGGCAGCATCGGCTGCGGAGATCATCGAGGACATGATCCGCACCTGGGCTTCCATTCCCTTCAAGTTGTCCGCCAATGAAGGCGCCTTGGGATCTTTGTCCGTCGTGACGAGCCGGAGCGCAATCGTACGCAGTGTCCGGGACGCCTCCGCGTACAGAAATCGGTTGTAGCCCCTGTAGTAGATCGGGGAGCCATTCGCCAGGAAGGGAGCAAACACGCTCACCGTGAGCAGAAACACCACCACGAACGTCGCCGTCACCGCCATTTTATGGCGGCAGAATTCGCGTCGGACAATGCTCCATTGATCATTCGCCCGCGAGCGTTTCGAGACCTCGCTCTCTTCAGCCTCAATAACAGGCTCCGGATTCGTCATCACGCTCACAATCAGCTCCGCCCTTCGAACGTGACTTGGGGATTGACCAGAACATACATCACATCGGAGATCAGGATCCCGAACAGGGTCAGAACCGCGCTCAGAATCAGCGTCGACATCACGACGTCGTACTCGCGGCGGAGAACTCCGTCAAAGGCATACCAGCCCATCCCGGGAACATTGAAAATCGTTTCGATGATCACGCTTCCCCCGACGAGAAACGGCAACAACCCGCTGAACAGGGTGATGATCGGGAACAGGCTGTTCCGCAGCGCATGGACCAGGATGACGCGGGGACCGCTCACCCCTTTGGCCCGCGCCGTCCGGATGTAATCCTGCCGGATCACTTCCAGCATCCCCGCCCGCATCTGCCGGCTGAGGTAAGCGAGACTCCCATAGGTCAGGCAGATAATCGGCAGCGTGATGTGGTGAAACCAATCCAGGATGTAGGCACCCGTCGAAAGTTTGTCCGCCTCCAGGTCGTGCAGCCCGCTCACCGGAAACCAGATCCACTGGTTCTTGTCCGTGAACCAGATGATCAGCATCGTCGCCACCCAGAAGGACGGCAGGCTGTACAGGATGAACAACCCCAGAGTCGTGATCCGATCCATCCACGAATTAGCGTAGGTCGCACTGAACACTCCCAGCGGGACCGAAAGCAGGTACGTCAGAAAAAAGACGATCAGGTTGATGCCGATCGTGACTTGCAGATGTCGCCACAGGTCCGGAAGAATCGATCCCTGTTTCTGGTAATAGGTCAGGTTCAGCGTGAACAGCCGCTGCACGAACTTGTAAAACTGCACGTACAGAGGCTTGTCGAGGTGGTACCGTTCGCGGAACAGCTTTTCGGCGACTTCAGTCCCCCGCTCCGCGTTGACCCCTGCGGTCGACTGCCCGACCCCGCCAAACTTCTGCGAACCAGGATCACCCGGCGCCAGCCGGATAATCAGAAACGAAATCACGATGATTCCGAACAGCGTGGGAATCATCAGCAGCAGTCGTTTGAGAATATAGGCAGCCATGCGGGGAACAGATTTCCTTGTCAGTCAGATCGGAAATATCACACCGGCCTCCCGGTTCAAGGGACAGCCGCAGGTCGGGAGCAGTTACTTCTTCCCCCGCATCTGCAGTTCCTTGGGACGTACCATTCGGAGAGATCGAAACCGGGACGGACGTTATACCACTTCACTCCGCGGAACCGTTTGTGATACGCCCCCAGATCCTTCGGAGCATACAGAAACATATAAGGCTGTTCCCGATCCAGGATGCGGGCCAGAGTAATGCGCCTTCATCCGCTTTTTCTCATCGAGTGTCAGGCGGATGGTTTCAATCAGTTGATCTGCCAGGGGATCCGAGAAGAACAGTGATTGCTCCCCGCGCTGGGGGCCTGCCCCGGAACTGTGCCACAACTGGTACGGATCGCTCTCCAGGGATTGCGCCCACGCCAGATACACCGCGTCAAAATCCTTGTTCTTGATCTTGTCGATCAGCGAGGCCCATTCGTTCATCCGGACATTCATGATGATCCCCACGTCCTTCAGTTGTTTCTGCTGAATGACGGACCGCGGCTCATAAGCCGGCCCACCCTGGGGATAAATCAGCGTAAACTCGAATTTCTTCCCGTCCTTGTCCAGCACCCCGTCGCCGTTGGAATCGACCCACCCCGCTTCGGCCAGCAGTTCGACCGCATCCTTCGGGGAATAGCCGATCGGCTTGATCTCGTGATCATAGGCCAGACCGAAGTAGTATTCGCTCTCCGCGACGATTGTGTCCGCCTTGTGCAGTTTCTTCTCCCAGAAGTCCTTCTTGTCGAACAGCATGCTCAAGGCAATCCGGACGCGGCGATCCTGGAACAACGGTCGCAGCATGTTCCACCCGCAGTAACGCAGCCCGGGGGGTTCCACGACGCCTTCACATAGCTTTTATCAAACCACTCCTTTTGGGCGGGTTGCTCAAGCTCTTCGAAATACTGCTCCGGAGTGATCGGCCAGATGAAGTCGACTTCCCCGACTTTCAACGCCTGCATCGCGGCCACGTTGTCCGGAATGAACCGGAAGATCAGCTTGTCCAGATGCCCCGCATACTTCTTATTCCAGTAGTTGGGATTGCGGACCAGCTCCACCCGATTGTTCCGCACCCACCGATCCACGATGTACTGGCCCGTTCCCATCGGCTTTTCAGCGTACTCCGGATCCTTGTTGAAGAACTGGGCGAACTTCTGGCCGTGAATACTGATCTTCTTCTGTTCCTTTTCCTGATCCGCCGTCAGCCGCTCGTCCGTGACGGTAATCCCTTCCTTCTTGAAGTGCGCTTCGAACTGGTGACGCGGCGGCGCATAGCCCGAAAGGCCGACCGTGAATTCGAACGCGTGGAAGTACTGCTGCCGATACTTCATCTTGATGACCTGAGGATTGATCGCCTCACACGTCACCAGATCCTGGTAATACACCCGCAGGGAATCGCAATCCACGACCGGATTGTTGATCAAATGGTACGCAAACAGGACGTCCTTCGTGGTGAAGGGGGTCCCATCGGACCACTTCACGTCATCTCGCAGGAAGTAAGTGAAAATCGTTTGTTCCTGGATGTCCTGCCATTCCCCCTTCGCGAGCTTGAGTGTCGGGACTTTTTTGTCGGCCAGTTCCTTCACCAGAGGATTGTGCGGATTTTCAGGAGCGGGCGCGACTTCAATCGAGCCGTCCGCTCCGCGCGTCACTTTCCCCGCGATTTCATCTCCGACCAGCACCTTGTATTTTCCCGGCAGCAATCCGGAAAACGAAACTTCGCCGTTCGCATTGCTCCAATCGTGGTAGCCGTTCGGGGGAGCCCCCAGGATTTTCTCCAACGCAACGATTCCCACCCACGTCGAGCCGGCTGGCTTGCCGTCTCCACCACTCGTTCTGAAGTCGAATTTGTCTTCTTTCTTGGCGACCGTGATCTTCAGTTCCTTGGAGGGAACCCCCGCCTTCAACACGATCCGCCGCTCCCGTCCCGGATAGTCGGGGCCCAGCTTCACCGAGTCCTCGACCACCCATTTCGAGGCGATATGGGGCTCCCACTTCATCGTTTCCGGATCTTGACGTGCAAGCCCTTCATTCACGTAAGACGTGATGTATGTCTGATACGCCGAGGTTTCAACCATCCCATTGAGAGACTGAGGCTCCGCTCCCAGCCGGATGATGAGCCAATCCCCTTCGACGGGCGTGGACGGTGTCTTCGCGGCATCGGGGTTCCCCACGTCCAGCGGGAGTTTCGCCGACAGACCCTTGTACTCGGGAAGATCCGTAATCCGCGGAATCTTGATCCCCTCAACCTCCGTCATGATTGGAACGAAGGGAATTTCCGGGGCGTCAGGCCAGGTGGCCGGCACCGCTTCAGCCGCCGGTTTCTCGGCAGAGGCGGGGGCAGCCGGTTTGCCGGCATCTGCACCCGGTGTGGCAGCGGCGGTCGACGGAGTGTTTTGAGCGGGAGGAGGAGTCGGGGCCGGGCCGTTGCAACCCGCAGTTCCGAGAACCAGACCAACCAGGATCAGACCGACTGCAAAGTCCCTTGCACAATTCATCCGGATGCTCCCTCAACGCGATTGGACGTCCCTGACAACACAATTCTCGCTGAATTCTTGCAGACCAGCTTAATTCGAGCAAGTCAAACTCCCCGGAACTCCATGCCCGCGACCGATTTCTGATTGATTCCTCAAGGCCGATGCCGCATGATTTTGTCTGAATCCAACCACTCTCCAATGAATCACTCCACACCAGTCAGCGAGGATCGACCATGCGGAGCGAGCGCTATCGTGTCGCCGTCATCGGATGCACCGGACGAGGAGATTATGGCCACGGACTGGATACCGTCTGGTCGCACCTCCCCGAGACCCAGTTGATCGCCGTCGCTGATGAAAACCCCCAGGGCCTGAGACGGGCCGGAGAACGCCTCAAGCTCCAGGCCCTGTACCCCGACTATCGGGACATGCTCAAAAGAGAGCGTCCTTCCATCGTGGCCGTCGCTCCCCGCTGGATCGACCAGCACCGCGACATGCTCCTCGCCTGTGCGGAACAGGGCTGCCACGTATATATGGAGAAGCCGTTTTGCAGGACGTTGCGCGAGGCGGATGAAATCGTTGACGCCTTCGAGCGCAAGCATCTCAAGCTCGGGATCGCGCATCAGACCCGCTACAGCCCCCTCATCCCCGCCGTCAAAAAAATCCTCGCCGAGGGAAAACTTGGAACCCTTCTGGAAATGCGCGGCCGCGGAAAAGAGGATGCCCGCGGCGGCATGGAAGATCTCTGGGTCCTCGGGTCCCACATCCTCGACCTCATGCGCAACTTCGCCGGTGATCCACACGCCTGCTTCGGCCGCATTCTGCAAGGCGGAGAATCAGTCAGCAGGAAGCACGTCTCACAAGGTAACGAAGGGTTAGGCCCCATGGGAGGAGACCGCGTCGACGCCGGTTTCTCCTTCCCCAACGGCGTCATGGGCTACTTCGCCAGCCAGCGCCGTGCCGCCGGCAATCCCAGCCGGTTCGGATTGACTCTCTACGGATCCGCCGGAGTTCTCGAGATCGGGACCGGTTACCTCCCCCCCGTCCGTTATCTGGGGGATTCTTCCTGGTCACCCGGACGCAGCGGCAAGAAATGGGAGACCGTTTCTTCCCAGGGGATCGGTGTCGCGGAAACCGCCCCCCCCGATCCGGACGTTGGCAACGTGGCCGCCGTCAAAGACCTCCTGAAGTGCATCCAGGAGGATCGCCAGACGGAGGCCAATATGTATATGGCCCGCTGGACCATCGAAATGATCATGGGTGTTCTGGAATCCCATCGGCAGGGAGTTCCGGTCTCCCTCCCCCTGACGTTGCGCGATCATCCCTGGTCGCTGATGCGGTAATCGTCACTGATGCGCGAATCGCCGTTCCTGCGGGAATCAGAGTCACGCAACTTCTGCGCGACTCAACTGGCTCTCATTCGCACAAACAGACTCCCGGCTCCCTCTGCCGGAAAACACCTGCCCTGCGCGCCCGCATTCTTTTCCCAGACCCCCTGACCGGACCTCCACGGACCACAGGCCGGTATGTAGACCAAGGTTGTTTCAAGAAGGTTCGCGCGATTCCTGAGGGGACGCGAAAACTGTCACAACCCTCACGTTTTAAGGCGGGTTGTGCGCGCTGCGCCGGCCACTCCCATTATTGCAGCCGTGTGGATCGTTCCGGCGGAGCGGCGCAGTCCGATCTTGTGGGGTCCAGAGAACTGCTAAGAGGGGTTTCGAAGTCACAATCGCTACGGAAGAAAGAGTGCCGTGTCACTCCCTGAGCCTGTGCATCTTACCCAGCGTTGTGAAGCTGTAGCGGTCGTATCGAACCTGCCGCCCGCAAAGTCGAGTCTATTTTACGCACGCGTCACGCATGGAAAATACTCGCAAAGGATTGACGTAACTATCTTGCTGAATAACACCTTGAGAAGTTCAAGGCAAGCTTTGCGGCTCGCCGATAGTTCCATCCAGTTTCTTAGACCGTGCGTATTTGACGCGATCGGTAATCGCTGTCTGTCGAGGGAGAAATCGGGGGATGGAGTCCCCCGACGGCTGTCAGCGAAAAGAGATACGAGTCGTGTAGGTAAGTGATCCCAGGCAAGGCCCGTGAGGCGTGAGCTCGTCGAAAACTCTCGTTTGAATTGGTCCGGTAACGGACCTGTCGAATTCAGGCAAACGCTACGCACAGGGGACTTCAACAGAAGTCATGAAGTTTTGGGGACACACGACTTCAATTCCAAGGGAAGGAGACGCTGGATTATGAAATGGATGAGATTGTGTTGTGCAGTCCTCGCGACGCTCGGGATGGCGACTTTGGCGCAAGCCAACGTCATCCAAGTGGGGGCTTGCGGCGCTGAGAAGGCTTGTGGTTGCGATCCGAACACGCAGCCCCAATGCTGCCAGCCGCGGATTTGCTACAAGCCCGTGGTTTGCAAGCCGACCTGCCCGTCGGTTCACTGCTACCAACGTGCTTGCCTGAAGCCCGCGAGCTTCGACTCCTGCAACAACGGTTGCGGGAACGGCTGTGGAACCGGCTGCGGTCCCCGCAAACGCCGCTGCTGCAACAACGGTTGTGGCAATGGTTGCGGAAACGGCTGTGGTAACGGTTGCGGCCCCAAGAGCTGCGCCGCTCCCGCTGGCTGTGGCCCCGCCGCTGCCAACTGCGCTGCTCCCGCTGCCTGCGGCC
>JAXMBX010000028.1:0-63371 GCA_046349635.1 Planctomycetales bacterium | reverse complement strand
CACAACGCGCCGCTTCGCTGATCCTGCTCCAGGATCTGCGGAATCAGATCGACCGCCAATCGGGCCGCCTTGGAGAAATCGGGAGCCGCGTTCATCGTCAATGAGACTGCGATTGATGTGACGCCGTAGAAGGCTCCTTCAATCGCCGCCGCCACGGTCCCCGAGTACAGGACATTGATCCCGGCGTTCGCTCCGCCGTTGATACCGCTGACGATCACATCCGGCTCGGGATCGCACAGTTCCAGGATCGCCAGTTTCACACAATCCGCCGGACTCCCTTCCACCTCCCAGCCGAAGAACTCGTTGTTCTTGAGGGCCTTGTTGACCAGCAGGGGACGTAGATGCGTGATGGAATGCGCCACGCCGCTTTGATTGAATGCCGGCGCGACGACCTGCACATTTCCCAAGCGGCGCAATTCCTCATACAGCGCAGCCAGCCCGGGCGCATAAATGCCATCGTCATTCGTCAACAGAATCTGCACGGTCACCTCGACATACGGACTTTAACTCACGCTCTGCGGCAGTGATATCAGGAACTTCCAGCATAGCCATGCGCGGAGAGAGTCGAAAGTCAGCGGCGCAGGGCGAAGAGGACAGCCGCGGCGAGAGCCGCCGTTTCAATTCGGAGAATGTTCGAGCCCAGGCCTAGTAATCTGGCGCCTCGCTCCATCGCTTGTGCGACCTCTCGATCGGTAAATCCGCCTTCGGGGCCGATCGCGACGGTGCAGTGATCGACCGCTGCGAAGTCTTTTTGTTCCGGCAGACTTCCTCCCGGATGTGCGATCCAGAGTTGAGAAAAGTCCTGCTGCAGGAATTTCTCCCACGAGACGGGTTCGGAAATCTCCATCAAGTGACTGCGGCCACATTGCTTGCTGGCCTCGATCACCGTCTGCCTCAGGCGTTCCAGTTTTCCTTCGCGCGGATCGACAACGCTCTGTGCCGTGATCAGCGGAATGAATTTTGAAACACCCAACTCGGTCATCTTCTCGACCATCCACTTGACCCGGTCCCCCTTCGGAACAGCCGCGGCAATCGTCACTTGAAAGTCTGGTTTCACCTGTCGGCGTTCCAGCAGTTGCAGCAGAACCCCTTCCGGAGAAAACGCCACGATTTTCGCCTGCGCTTCCGTCCCTTGTCCGTCGAAGAGCCACAGGGACTCCCCCGGCTGCATGCGCATCACGTTCCGCAGATGGTGTGCTTCCGTTCCCGAAAGGGAAAGACGCGATTCGTCGCCGAAATTCGAAATGTGAAACCGTTTTGTCATGGGAGCATGCTGATCGATCCGTGCTGGAACTGTCAACGGGACGAACTGCCAGAAATGCCGTTACAACCCTGATTTCTCTCCTCGAAAAACTGCGTCGGTGTTCGGAAAACGGATGAAAAAAGATGTTTCCAACCGGCGACTTGATTTATAATTAATTCCCTCTGATCAAGGAGAAAGTCCGTTCCCCTCACAATCTGCGGGGTCTCCGTGTCGCCGTCACCAAGCTCCCAACCCGGTTCTCACGTTTTCGCGCCTCGTGCGACGCGGCGGGACATCCTGCGCGTAGGGGGATTGGGATGTCTGGGACTCTCCCTGCCGCAGTTGCTAAAGGCGGAAGCGACCGCAGGTTCAAAACCGCGCGCCAAGTCCATCGTCTTTTTTCACCACTACGGCGCCCCCAGCCACATCGATACCTTCGACCCCAAGCCGAATG
This sequence comes from Planctomycetales bacterium, assembly GCA_046349635.1. Taxonomy (GTDB): domain Bacteria; phylum Planctomycetota; class Planctomycetia; order Planctomycetales; family Planctomycetaceae; genus JAXMBX01. Next base: position 61,674 of record JAXMBX010000028.1, on the reverse strand, counting down.
CTCCGCTCGATATCCGGGGCGAGTTCTCCACGATTGACTCTGCCGTCCCCGGCTGGCGCGTCACCGACGTCATGCCCCGGATCGCGAGTATTTGTGACCGGTTGAGTGTCGTCCGTTCGATGAGCCACACCACCGCCAATCACAATCCCGGTGTGTATCTCTCCCTGACCGGTCGTACCAGTGTCCGGGACCAGGTGCAAGTGGGAGCGAGTCCCGATGACTGGCCTCATTATGGCGCGGTCGTAGCCAAGTACGCTCCCAGCGACGGGTCCATCCCCACTTCCGTCCAGATCCCCCATTACGCCTACGACCAGATCTACCGCTGCCCCGGTCAAAACGGCGGCCTGCTCGGCTCCGCCTACGATCCTTTGATCATCACCCGCGATCCCAGCGATCCGCAGTTCCGCGTCACCGAAATCGATCTCCGTGTGACCGCCAATCAACTGCAGGACCGTCGCCAGTTGCTCTCCACCCTGGAGCATCAAACGCTCCACTTGGACAAATCCGCAGCCTTGCCACAACCCAATGACAAGTGGAACGACTTCCGCGAACAGGCCTATTCGCTGATCACGTCTCCCAAGACGCGGCAGGCCTTTGAAATCTGGCGCGAACCGGATGTCCTGCGACTCAAATACGGTCGCACCAAGACCGGACAGTCATTGCTTCTGGCCCGCCGTCTTGTGGAATCGGGTGTCCGGTTCATCACTGTCTTCAGCGGCTCCAATCCGGGTGACGGCTGGGATACGCACGTCAACAACTTCGGGCAGATGAAAAACAAGTTGATGCCCGAAGAGGATCAGGCTTTCGCTGCCTTCATCGAAGACATGGATGCCCGTGGCCTGCTGGAAGACACGCTCGTCGTCTGGTCGGGAGAATTCGGCCGCAAACCGCAGATTGGCCGTCCGAATCCTCTCGTCAATCTCGTCGGCCCGGGCGGACGGGATCACTGGTCCCGCTGTTACTCTCTCGTCTTCGCGGGAGCGGGGGTGAAACGGGGCTTCGTCTACAGCGACAGCGACCTCATCGGAGAGAATCCCAAGGGGAATCCCCACACTCCCGGCGACGTGGCCGCGACTCTCTTCTGGGCGCTGGGGATCGACCCACACCAGCACTACCAGGACCGCCAGGGCCGCCCATTTGCGCTCGCCGACGGCGAACCGATTCAGGGGATTTTCAGCTAGTCGCTACTCATCTCAGGCCGTGAATTTCACCCGTGGGATCGACGTCGATCTTCATGGCGGCCGGTTCGGAAGACAGGCCCGGCATCGTGTTCATCTCTCCCGCGAGCGGATACAGAAACCCCGCGCCCGCCGAGACCCGGATATCCCGGATCTGGAACTTAAATCCGTGCGGACGTCCCAGCAGTTTCGGATCGTGCGACAGCGAATACTGCGTCTTCGCCATGCAGATGGGGAGGTGATTCAATCCCAGCTCGTGAATCCGCGTCAGTTTTCGCTTCGCCTGCAGGTCGTAATCGACTCCCGAGGCACCGTAGATCTTCGTCGCCAGAATCTCGATCTTCTCTTCGGGAGAGGCATCCAGTTCATACAGCGGTTTGAAATGCGCCGGCTTCTGGCAGGCACTCTCGACGGCCCGCGCCAGATCCTCCGCCCCTGCTCCCCCCTTGGAAAACGCATCGCTGATCGCGACCGCCGTCGCCCCACGGTCCAGTGCGATCTTCCGCAACAATTCCAGTTCCTTGTCGGAATCGGTCGGGAAGTGATTGATCGCGACCACCGCAGGGAGACCGAATTGGGCGCATGATCTCCAGATGCGCCTCCAGATTGATCTCCCGCCCCGCCTGCAAGCGTTTCCAGATTCTCACTCAATAGTTCAGGAGGCAACGGCTTCCCCGGCTTCACTTGAAATTGCCCGCTGTGCAGTTTCAATGCTCGGATCGTGCAGACCACGACCACCGCATCGGGAGCCATCCCGCTCGCACGGCATTTGATGTGCGGTGAAACTTTTCCGCACCCAGGTTCGCGCCGAATCCAGCCTCCGTGACGACATAATCCGCCAGATGAATCGCGGCCATGTCCGCCAGCACGGAACAGTTCCCGTGTGCGATATTTCCAAACGGCCCGGCATGCACCATCGCGGGGGTGTGTTCGCATGTCTGTACCAGGTTAGGGCGAATGGCGTCTTTCAAGAGCGCCGTCATGGACCCCGCACAATGAATGTCATCCGCTCGGACCGGCTCCCCTTCCGGCGTGGTCCCCACCAGCATCCGCCCCAGGCGAATCCGCAGATCTTCAATGTCCGTTGCCAGCGCGAGAATCGCCATAACTTCGGACGCAGCCGTCAGATCGAAGCCGGTCTCGCGCAGAACTGAGGGTTGTTGCGATTCTCCCAGGCCGGTGACAATGTTCCGCAGCGAAGCATCATTCACGTCCAGTACTCGCCGGATCGTGACACCTTGCGGATCGAGCAGCGGAGTCCGCCGCCGTTTCAGATGGTTGTCCACCATCGCTGCCAGCAGGTTATTGGCCGCGGTGACGGCGTGCATGTCCCCTGTGAAGTGCAGGTTGATTTCCTCGAACGGGATGAGGGTCGATTTCCCGCCCCCTGCACCACCCCCTTTAATACCGAACACGGGCCCCTGCGACGGCTGGCGCAACGTGACGATGGCCTTATGACCCAATCGGTTTAGCCCCATTGACAGGCCGATGGAGGTAACGGTCTTTCCTTCCCCCAGCGGCGTCGGATTGATGGCCGTCACGAGGACATATTTCCCTTTCGGGCGGTGCTTGAGATCCGCCACGAGGTTCGGGCGGAGTTTTCCCTTGAACCAGCCGTAGGGTTCGACGTCCACGGGAGACAACCCTAGCCGCGCCGCGATCTCGGCGATGGGCCTCGGGGCGATTCGTTCGGAATCGTCTGTCATCGCGACAGCTCCTTCTCCTGAAACGAGGAAGGGTGAAACCAAAAAAAACGCCGACCAAATCTGGCCGGCGTTCTTTTGATTCCGTTGATCGGTCTCAACAAAGGCGTTCTCGCCTCTTTGTCGCGTCTGTCGCGGTGGTAGTCTTGCGAAAACCATCGGTACTGACGCGACGCCAGAGCGTTACGCGCTTAGTTGCTGGCGTCAGCCTTGTCGAGAGCGATGATGCCGACGGTCAAGGCGGCAATGCCGATTCCCAGCGCGGTCCAGCCGACAATGTTGCCGGTCGGAACTCCGCAGCAGTCGCCGCGGACGATGCGGGCGCGGGAAACGATCATCGGGTGAGCGGCAGCGGACGGGGGAGCGGTATCAACCGCCCACATCCGATAGACGCCTTCCGACTGGCCGGCCATCACGTCATAGGTGCCGCCACGCAGGTTGGCGACGGTGAATTCGCCATTCGCGGTGGTGGTGGTGGTGGCAACCACGCGACCCGCCTGGCGGATCGTGACGTTCGCCCCTTCCACGGCCTTGCCTTGTTCATCCACCACGCGACCGCTGAACACGCCACCCTTCGCGAGGGAAACGTCAACAGCCTGCACGACGGACGAAGAACTTGTGGTCTTGGATTTTTCTTGCGCCGACTTGGGCGAAGCGGCATAGACCTTCATCTGGGGGCACACCATCCCCAGACATGCCAACATCACCATTGCTCCTCGAATCCGTTTCATCGTCCCCTCCTGAGACTTTGAAGCCAACCCTCTTTGAATAACCAACGCGAATGCGTTCTCGTTTTTTTGTGTGAATCTCAACAGAGACTCTATCCCCCCCTCGGAGAGACCTATCTTCCAGTCCTGTGTATCGGCAGGACGGCTGCAACTGCTGAAGTCGGAAAGGGAGTTAATTCGAGCTCGAATCGAATCTTCATCAACTCCGGAACAAACTGGCGGGATTTACCGCCTATCGCGCGACGCAATCCCGGAATATTCTCGGCAATTTCTGCCGGATGCCGAGGCAATCAGCCGCCAGCGGAGACTTTCTCGCGGCTCAGGATGTCCTCATACCAATCCAGGGAAAGCGCATCTCGCTGTCGCTCCAGAGTGAACTGGCCTCGACATCCCGCACTGTATTCCGCGACATCGCGGTCAAAAGTGAGGGGCATTTAAGAGGTGTCGATCGCCTCCGCCATCGCACGAGGCTGATGTCCGGGAACCAGAATTCCTGTCGCTTCTTCAATGGGAAACAATTCCCCAGTTTCCCACTCTCGATCGCAAGCGTTAGGCCTTGATCTGCTCCGGAATCCTCCGATCCGGCTTGCAATTACCGGTGTTCCGCAGGCCAGTGCCTCCAGGACCGTATTGGGGAACGTGTCGATCCGTGACGCATGCACATACAAATCCGCCGCTCAATACGTCGCCATCTCAAACGGATCGCTGACGAACGAGATGTATTTCAGGGTCGCGTGACCGACCCGTTGTGTCTCACCCGCATCTCCAACCGCGAGCAGGAGCAAATTCTCGGACTCCGGCCGCTGGCCGATGATCTGCAACGCTCCGCGCAATGTCGTCAGATCCTTGAACGGATTCTTGCGGAGAAAGTTCCCCGCGAACATCAGGACCCTTGCCTCGGACGGGATTCCCAGTGACTGCCGCACGCTGTTGCGATCCGCTGGACGGAAACAGTCGGTTCGGACGCCGTTCGGAATGTGTTTCCATTCCACAACCCCGGGGGACAAGATCGATTCCTGCATCCGGTTCAATAACCACTTCCCCGGACTGGTGACGTAGAGTTTGCACTTTTCGTAGATCTGTTTCTTCCGCTTCCAATTAGCGGCGGTGCCGTCTGCTTCGATGGGCGGATAAATCTCCAGGTCCGGGCATGATCCGCAACCGGTGCGCCACCGCTGGCAGTCAAAGGAATGCGCGCAATGCCCCGTCGACAGCCAGGCATCGTGCAGCGTCAGGACCGTGGGGACCGTGTGGCTTAGCTTTGCGAGGTACCGCAGGTCGAAGTAATCGACGTGCAGGTTGTGGCAGTGGACGATATCCGGCCTGGCTGGTGTGAGGTTCAGCAATTCATGGCTGCCATAAAATTCGAAATTCTCACGCCCCTGCTCGAAATCAAGTTCCTCGCGCAACTTGACCAGCGATCTGAGGTCTTGGGCGTAATTGTCCAGACGGACGCCCAGTTTGAAGAACTGGTCAAAATGACGATCGAGCCACGCAGCCGTTTCGATGCATGTCCGCTTCCAGGTCCGCCCGTAAGGATCTTCAGGAATCTCGAACACATCTGGATGATCGGACAACTTTTCTCCGACAGCCAGCCAGGATTGATGTCCAGCCCGGGCATACGCCTCAAGCAGGTTCCAGGCGATCTGCTCCGCTCCCCCCTTCCGATCAAACGTACTCACTTGCAGAATTCTGAGCATCGGATCGTCAGGAATGGATGTTTGTCGGAATGAGAACCAGAATGTGGCAGGGAAGAAGGCTTTGAGTGTAAACTCAGACTGATATTCTATCCGGTCTGCGGACCTCTATGAATTCAGACTTTCAATCGAAGGTGTATTTCATGGCTGCTTCTCGCTGTTTTCTGTCTTACATATTTATCGCTCTGCTGCTGGTCACAGGCTCTCTCCACTCTGCCAAGGGAGCAGAACGTCTGCCGAATATCATCGTGATTTACAACGACGATCAGGGGTATGGCGACGTCGGCTGTTACGGGGCAAAGGGTTTCAAGACCCCAAACATGGACCGTCTGGCCCGGGAAGGGACCCGCTACACCAATTTTCACGTCTCCCAGCCGGTTTGTTCCGCCTCCCGCGCCTCCCTATTGACCGGTTGTTATTCCCCTCGTGTCAGTATTCATGGGGCACTCGGCCCCAGGGCCACCCACGGCATCCACGACCGCGAAACCACGATTGCGGAAGTTCTGAAAACCAGGGGCTATGCCACCGGCATGGCGGGCAAGTGGCATCTGGGGCATCTTCCCCAAGCTCCCTGCGTCACGGCTTCGATGAATACTACGGCCTCCCCATTCCAACGATATGTGGCCGTATCGCAAAGACCTGAAACTCCTGGATTATCCCGATCTCCCCCCGTTCGAAGGGAAAAGGTTATCGACTCCGACGTCACGGTGGAAGACCAGCGGCACCCGACTACGAAGGCCAACCGTGCGGTCCAGTTCATCGAGAAGAATAAGGAACGCCCCTTCTTCTTCTATCTCGCCAATACCATGCCGCACGTTCCGCTCTTCGTCAGCGACAAATATCAGGACAAATCCGAACAGGGGCGTTATGGGGATGTGATTGAAGAAATTGATTGGGGGATCGGCCAAATTCTCGAGACCCTCGACCGCCTGAAACTTGCGGACAACACTTTCATTATGATGTCTTCTGACAATGGCCCCTGGCTTTCCTACGGCAATCATGGCGGCTCTGCCGGACCGTTGCGCGAGGGGAAAGGAACCTGCTGGGAGGGTGGCGTCCGCGTCCCTTGCCTCATCCGCTGGCCGGGAAAAATCCCTGCGGGTGCGGTCAATGATCGGATGTGGATGACGATTGATCTGCTTCCCACCCTCGCCGGACGGGTGGGTGCATCATTACCGGCCCTGCACATCGATGGCGAGGATGTCTGGCCCCTCATCAGCGGCAACCCCAAGGCCGCAAATCCACACGAAGCCTACTTCTACTGGTACGAACAGTCACAACTCCAGGCGGTCGTCAGTGGAGACGGTCACTGGAAGCTGCAATTCCCCCACGTCTATCGCACCCTCAATGGCGGCCCCGGTGGGAAAGATGGGATGCCCGTCCGTTACGAATCCAAGACTATTACCGCGCCGGAACTGTATGACCTGCAGAACGACGTCGGCGAAACCAAGGATGTCGCCGCGGCCCACCCGGACATCGTCCACCGCTTGACCGCACTAGCGGAAACGATGCGCGATGAACTGGGAGACACGCTCACCAAAAAAGTTGGTAAAGACGTCCGTCTCCCCGGACAAGTACAAGCCAAAAAGTGAGGTTGAACTTCTACATCCATTGACGGAGTTTTATGGACGCATTGATTCGTGGATTGCTCCGGGCAGAAGCCTACGATCATCCCGTCACAAATTTCGAAGTCCTCGAAACCCACATCTCCTGGGTCATCCTGACGGGGGAGTACGCCTACAAACTCAAGAAACCGGTGAACTTCGGGTTCGTCGATTTCACCACTCTTGAGCGTCGGCAGTTTTTCTGCCAGGAAGAACTCCGTCTTAATGCCCGCCTCGCGGATGACCTTTATCTCGCAGTGAAACCAATCTATGGTCCTCAGGATCATCCCACGTTCGTCGGCACGGGTGAGCCGATTGAATACGCCGTTCAGATGCGGCAGTTTCCGCAGTCCGTTCTCCTCCCGGAAGTTCTGCAGCGTGGCGAATTGAAGCGCGACTCGCTTGATCAGTGCGCCCAGGACGTGGCTCGTTTTCAGAAACAGGCTGCTGTCGCAGGGATCGCCGATTCCTATGGCAGCCTTGCTGACATCTGGACCGCCACCAGCGAATGTCTCCTCCCTTTGGAACAGGTTCCGGAACTGGCTGCGACCACTCAGAAATTGCATTTTTGGGCAACCGGCGAACATCATCGGATGCAGGAGGAATTTCGGCATCGGAAAGAGTCTGGAAAAATCCGGGAAGGGCACGGAGACATGCATCTCGGAAACATGCTCCTCCGCAACAACAAAATCGAAGTTTTCGACTGCCTGGAATTCAATCCCACCCTCCGCTGGATCGATGTCGTCAGTGAAGTCGCGTTTCTGGTCATGGACCTCGCCGACCGTGGACATCCTAATCTCGGACGAAGGTTCCTGAACCGCTGGCTGGAACAGACCGGCGATTATGCAGGCCTCCGAGTTTGGCGGTGGTATCTCGCCTATCGCGCGCTCGTTCGAGCGAAGGTCGCCCAGTTGCGTCGCAACCAGCCGGATTTGAATGCTGACGCCCGCCGGCAACTTCTCGGTCAGGCGAAGGATTATCTTCGCGTCGCTGAAAGTGTCACTCAACCGGCGGAACCCGTCCTGATCCTCGCCTCGGGACTCTCAGGGAGCGGAAAATCGCATTGGACCGAACGGCTCGTGGAACAATCCGGCTTTATCCGTATTCGCTCCGATGTCGAGCGCAAACGCCTTGCCGGCCTGTGCGGTGACACACCGCAATTCACCGGCGATCTCTATTCTGCGGAAGCCTCCGAAAAAACCTACCGACAGCTTCTCTCGCTCGCAGGCGAACTGCTCGCCAATAACTTCTCGGTCGTCGTCGATGCCACATTCCTCCGGAAATCGCAGCGCGCCCCGTTTCGGCAGCTGGCAATCGAGCGTAACGTCGCACACCAGCTAATTGAATTTCGCGCGCATCCCAAGACCCTGCGGGAACGAATTGCGGAACGAAGCCGACGCGGAAGTGACCCTTCCGATGCCACGATCGAAGTACTCGAACATCAGTTGCAAATCGCGGAACCGGTTACCGGAGACGAAGGCTGGCCCATGATCACCATCGACACCGACCAGTCCGACGTCGAAACCCGCCTGATGTCGCAGATTTTGCTCGGAGTAACCTCGGCTTAAAGTGGTCATTAGTGCCGGGTTCAGTGATCCAAACCTGCAACTCAAGGCTCGCGATCCCCGTAAAAGCCGTACAGGAACGGGACCGCGTTCCGCGCCATGTCCATGATCATTCCGCCGACGACCAACTGCCAGCGGACGCTGGGTTTCCGAGCCAATTCCCGTCGCCAACGCTGCCGGCAACAGCCCCAGGATTGCCGTCAACGCCGTCATCGACAACGGGCGAACCCGTCGTTCGACCGTTTGTTCAATCGCCTGCCGCAAGGGTACGTGATGCGACCGCGCTCCGTTCATCCCCGAGATGAGCAGCAATCCGTGCATGATTCCCACACCCAGCACGGAGATGAAACCGACCCCTGCCGAGATATTGAAATAAGTTCCCGTGATGAGCAGTGCCCAGATCCCTCCGATGCACATTCCTACGACATTCGAGAGGACCACGCACGCATCCAGCAGGGATCTCAATGCCAGGTAGAGCAAAATCAGGATCAGGACCAGCGCGAGCGCCACCACGACCACCAGACGGGAAATCGCCTCCTGCATCTGCTGGAATTCACCGCTCCATTCCGAGCGATACAAACCGTCGAACAGTGGAGCCGTGGATTGCTGCGCTTCCTTGACGGCACTCGCCAGGTCACGCCCCCGCACGCTGAACTTTACCGCGATCAGTCGTTTCCCCTGCTCGCGTGAAATCGTGGAGGCCCCTGAGCGGACGAAACTTCCCTTGGGATCCTTGTCCCCATCCTCATCAATCGGCGTCACAAGATCTCGCAATCGGCGGCGCGGAACGTCATCCTGGGCATCCAGTACACCTACCCCTCCCGAGAATGACTTCAAGCCCGTTCCCGTATCGCGACGGGTCAGCTCCTGGCTGCCGGGGGTCGAATCATCGGATACTTTGTTGTTGGAGACGTCCACCGGAATATTCAGAATATCATCCACGCTGCTCCGCAGCCGGGCCGGCCAGCGGAGCGTAATGTCATATGATTTCTCTCCCTCCACCATGTCTGAAAACGATTTCCCCCCCACGGCTGTCTCCAGCACGTCCTGGACGTCGGCCACGCTCACGTTCCACCGGGCACACTTCTCGCGGTCGATCGGGAACTCCAGGTTTGTCTGCCCCTTGATGCTGAAGATTCCAACGTTTTCGATGCCCCGCACGGCATTCAGCTTGTCCCGAACTTTGCCCGCCAGCCTTTCCAGTTCATCCAGATCCGGCCCGATAATCTTGACGGAATTTTCCCCTTTGACGCCGGAAAGAGTCTCCATCACGTTGTCCCGGATGCTCTGCGAAAAGTTCCAGTCTACCCCAGGTATGTTCGTTTCCAGTTCCTGGCTCATCGCATCGATCAGTTCATCCTTCGTCCGTGCCCTTGACTTCCATCCCAACATGTGTCGCCAACCGGTGACTGCGACCGACTGCGGCCATTCGTCGCGCGGTGCGAGGGGGACCAGGAATTCCGCGTTGTAGTACCCTGTCGGATCGGTGCCGTCATCCGGACGTCCCACTTGCGAAAGGATGCTTTGCACCTCGGGATATTTCTCCATGATCCTCCGTGCGATCTTTGCTTTGCCCGAAACCTCCTCCAGTGAGACGCTGACCGGGAAAGTGCTACGGATGTAGATGTTCCCTTCCTCCAGCGCGGGCATGAACTCACTTCCCAGGAAGGGCATCGCACATCCGGTTGCGACGATCATTCCCACTCCCAAAGCCAGGCAGGTCTTGCGGTGGTCGAGGGCCCAGCGGAGTTGCGTCAGGTAGAAATACTTGAATCCCCGGACGATGAAGTTGTCCTTCGCCGGTTTCAACTTGGTGAACAAGATCCGGCACAGCACCGGGGACAAGGTCATCGACAGGAGCAACGCCCCTCCCAACGCGAAAGCATACGTATCCGCCATCGGACCAAAGATCTGCCCCTCCGGGCCCTGCATCGTGAACAGGGGAAGCAGTGCGCAGACCATGATGATCGTCGCGAACAGGATGCTCCGTTCCACGTCCCCGCACGCCTTCCGGATCCGGTCCTGCAGCGGCAGTTCGGGTGAGGCCCCCGATGAAACAAATCGATAAATGCTCTCCACGATAATGACCGAGGAGTCCGCGATGATTCCGAAGTCGACTGCCCCCAGCGACAGCAGATTGGCGCTTTTTCCCCGGAAATACAGCACGCTTAAGGCGAACAGCAGAGCCAGTGGAATGTTGATCGCCACGATCAGCGCACTCCGGAAGTGGTTCAGGAACAAGAGCAGGATGATCACCACCAGCGTGATTCCCACCAGCACGTTTTCCTCCACGGTGTGCGTGGTGATATTCACCAGCTTCGTCCGGTCGTAGAACGTCTCCAGTTGGGTTCCCGGCAGGAGTTGCCCCGGCTGGGTATTCAGTTCTTCCACTTTCTTTTTGACATCCGCCAAAGCAGGAAGAGATTGTTCCCCCTTTCGCAGCAGCACGATCCCTTCGATCGTGTCCGGGATTTCTTCCCAGGTCCGTTCCCCTTTTTTGTCGAGAATTAGTTTCCCATCCGAATCGATGGCCGGACGGTTCACGCTCACTTTTCCCATCCGCGTATGCTGGCCGATCAACACCCCCTGCTGGGCTGCCGATCCGCTGACGTCCCGGCGGCCACCTTCCACCACGTCTCCGACCAGTACCGGCACGTTGTTCGTCGCGGTCAGGACGATCGACCGGATTTCTTCCAGCCGCTTGCGATCCTCTTTCAGCAACCGCGCCTTGGCCTCCACGGGATCTTTCAACGACATCGAGGAGAGCATCGGATCTCGACCACCCCCCAGCAGGCCGATCCCGCGCACCGCTTCCGCCAATCCCCCTTGAATCAGGTAATCCCCGCCGGCATTTTCATTGCTGGCGTTGATCGCGGTCTCAAGTTGTTTCAGCGAGATGCCATATTTCTTCAGCCGGTCAGGATCGGGTTGGATCTCGTAACGTTTTTCCGCCCCGCCGAAACTGACGACGTCCGCGATGCGCGGGATCCGCCGAAATTCTTTTTCGAGCTTCCAGTCCTGCAGCGTCTTGAGGTCGGTCAGGCTGTAAACCGGGTTTCCCTCCCGATTCTGCGGTGAACTGATGTAATAGCGATAGATTTCTCCCGTCGGAGATGTCGGGGCCAGACGAGGGACGACTCCCTTCGGCAAGGGAACCGAGTGCAACCGGTTCAGAACTTCCAGTTTCGCTTTCTCAAAGTCCACTCCATAGTGAAACTGGTTGCGAATATGCGACAACCCGAAGACCGACTTGCTCCGCGTGTACTTCAAACCCGGCATCCCCGCCAATGCGACTTCCAGCGGGATCGTCACTTGGCGTTCAATTTCTTCCGAAGAAGCTCCCGGATTCTGCGCGATGACTTCCACGATAGCCGGAGCGGGATCGGGATAGGCTTCCACGTTCAGGTGTTGCAATGAATAACACCCGACGCAGATCAACGCGATGGTCAGCAGGATCACAACCAGCCGGTTGTTGACTGCCCAATCGATCAAATTCGATATCATGGGTTTTTAGCCATTGAGTACGACGCGAGACAGGAGAAGTGAGTCGGTCCGCCGCCGAATTCCATTTCTGGAGTGCCACAGAGGACTCCTCCCGACTTTCGGCAAGCAGAGTGGTCTCTCCGGCACGCATAACGTCGTTTTCAATCTGCCGGTACAGGAGTGTTGTGACCGGGGAGTGAGGAGGTGGAGGGAGGGGCGTTGCGCGATTTCACAATCAGGTCCGCCAGCCCCGCATTCAGTTCCACGACCCCCGCGGAGACCACTTCTTCTCCCGGCTTTAATCCCGCGCCGCTTCGGTCTCCCGCATTGGAGATCCGGACGCAGACCTCGTCGCTATCGCGCCGCGTCACGTTGACGCTGCGGCGTGCCACGATCCCTTTGGTCTTGTCGGTCGCAACATAGACATACTGGTTGGTCCCATCTTCCAGCAGCGCTCCCGCCGGAATCGAGACTTCTCTCGGATCCGCGGGAAGAGGAATCGTCGCGGTGATGAACTGACCGATCCGCAGCTTGCGGTCTTCGTTCGGCACCCAGCCGATGACCGAAGCGGTATGCTGCATCGGATCGATCACTTCGCCAATCAGCCCGAATTCCCCCTGCAACGTCGTCTGTTCCGATGCCCCGTTCATCGTGACCGTCCATTTCCGCTGTTCCGGAGTCAGTCGTTCCACCAGCGGGAGATCGTCTTCATAGATATGTGCGATGACGCTCAAAGTTCGCAAGTCTGCCACTTTGGCCAGCTCGTCAGTACTGTCTACGATTTCTCCGATTGCGGCCTTCATGTCCAGCAACACTCCGTCAAACGGAGCCCGCAGTTCCATCTGGGCCCACTTCCGCGCGGTATCTACGTCAGACTTCAGTTGTCGGACTTCGACGTGCTCTGCCTCACGCCGTACCTGGGCGATTTCTTCTTCCGTGAGATGCCACGATCGCAAGGTCCGCTCCGCCCGCGAGACGGCAATCAGGTCCGCTTCCAGGTTTCGCTCTGCTTCACGCACCACACGTTCCGATACAACCCCTTTTTCCAGTTTTTCGAGCCGGTTCATCACGTCTCTGTCCAGGCGAAGCTTGGAGATGGCATCCACCAGTTCGCTCTTCTTCTCCCCGATCTCCTTGCTCCAGACCACCGCCAGAAGCTGATCCTTTTTGACCGCGTCTCCATAGCGAAGCGGACGGGTCCGCGGTTTGCCGTCATTGACTCCGGGGATTGCCTCACACTCGTGAGTTCCGAGCGAAACAATTTCTCCCGAGAACCGCGAGTGAACACGCCACCCGTGTCGAATCGATAAACAGGCGGCCAGTCAGTTGCAAAGGTTTGGGAGGAGTTCCACTGGTCACCGTCGCCAATTTGATTCCGAGAGTCTTCCAGACATGCTCCGGTACCTCCAGGGCATCCGTCTTTCCGGCCACCAGTTTCAGCTGTTCGCGCGCCGGCGTGACGACTGAGGAATTCCCGGGAGGGGACTGCTCTCCGTTCCACTCTGCATATCGCGGAAATTAAACCGCTCATCCACAAGAACACGCCCCCCACAACCAGTGCGGAAAAAAAGCCGAACGACGCGAACTTGGGCGCGAACTTTGCTTTCAGGCGAAATAGGCATCGAGGTTTCAACCGTGACTGGCGGAGTTTTGACAGCTTCCATGATATCGCGATTCATCCGGATTCCTCGGCCTCTCACTTGCGTGGGACAATCCGAATAAAAATTCATGCCCCAACGGTCTGGCCATCGTTCGCTGCTGGCGTTCAGCACAAGTGATCCGACGGCTCGCGAATAGGAGCCCCAGATTGTCGTTCCTTTCCACCCACCGTTAGGTGGGCTTCCCTCGCTCGCCAGTGAGCCGCGGACAATCCCCACCGAACATAAAAGCAAGACTCGAAAGTGGGCTGTGTTTCACTGGAATTGTAGTACATAGCTCGGATCTTGAGAGTTTCAGATCCGTGACAAATCATTAACCTCCATACCTTTGCGGATCGTAATGTTGCTCTAAAACACCTGCGCAGGTGTCTCGTCAACTGCGCGGACCGCCCTCTTATCAACTACGAAGTAGGAACCCCGACCGCGGACGAATTGTCGGTCGACTGTTAAGTTCACGCCGCTCTTGACCTGCCGCAGTAGGCCCACTAAAACCCCCTGTCTGGGAATCTTTTCCACTGTCGCAACCTGCAAGAACTGCCCCTCCGCGCGACCTCTCCTGCGTCTCATGCTCCTCTCGAACAAGGACCGTGCGAGATCATGAAACAGCCACTGTTCCTTACTGTTTTGTTAACTTCGTTTGTGTTGGCCGGGTGTGGAAAATCTTCCGCGCCAAAGCCTGTCGCGCAGGAACAACAAAAATCGACTGAGGTCGCTGCCTCTTCCGAACCAACGCCGCAGAGCCCACTTCCGAAATATCTTCAGGAAGCTGTTCGCCTGATCTCCATCAAGGAATTCACCAAGGCCGAACAGGAACTGACTCGTCTCCTCGTCGATCATGCCGATGACTCGCAGGTGTATGCTCTCCGCGCCGGTCTCTTTGCGAGCTCCGGCCGCGGAAAAGAAGCTCTGACGGATCTCAATCGCGCGATTGAACTCGCTCCCAAAAATACCGATCACCTGTACGCGCGAGGCCTTCTCTACCTCACTGCGCGCATGCTCAACCAGGCGGTTCAGGATTTTCAGTCAGTTGTGCAGTTGAAACCTGATCATCCCCAGGCGGCCAATAACCTCGCCCTCATCTATGTCACCCAGGGAGACTACGACCGCGGGATCCGCGAGTTCGACCAGATCCTGAAACGGGATTCCAAGCGGGGCGACGTCCTCAACAACCGCGGATTGGCCCACTGGAAAGCCGGGCATTTCGAACTGGCGCTCGCCGATTTTAATTCCGCCCTGCAGCTCAATCCCAAGAATGTGAATACTCTCTCGAATCGAGGGCAGTTGTACTATTCTCAGGCCAGGTTCGATGAGGCCGTCTCCGATTTCACTTCCGCCACGGCTTACGATCCCTACAACCTCACCCACTTTCAGAATCGCCAGATGGCCTATCTCAAAAAGGGAAGGCTTGTCGAAGCCGAAGAGAACGGGAAGCGCATTGTCTGGCTTCGCAAGCTCTTTCAACTCCAACGGGAGCACCAGAAACATCCGGAATCCGCCGACTTGCGGATCCAGTTGGCCCGCCACTTCATGGAGGGGAAAGAATTCGACAAGGCCGCGCTGTTCCTCGACGATCTCCTGAGCCGGAATTCAAAGTTGATTCCCGCGCTGCTCGGGCGTGCGGAACTTCGGACGCAACAACAGCAATGGGCCAAGGTCATCGAGGACTGCAGCGCCGTGCTTGCGCAGGAAGACTCGTTTGATGCCCGATCCCTGCGGGGTGATGCCTACTTTCAGTTAAGAAAACTGGACGAAGCCATCGCCGACTATGAAGCTTCCCAGCGGTTTGACGCCCAGGTGGCGGATGCCTACTACCAGCGGTCGAGGAAACGCCAGTCCGCGGGAGACCCCGCCGGCGCAAAAGCGGATCTCGCCCATGCCCAGGAATTGAACCCCAAGCTCTCGACGGCCGCCTCTGGAGACTGATATCGTGTCGGGGTCTCCTCATCGCAGGCGTCTCCTCACAACCGCAGGATCTCCATGAGTGATTTGCAGGACTCCCTTCCAAAATTGCGGCGCAACCGCTCCTTCTGGGGGATGACCGTCGCCCAGTTCCTGGGGGCGTTCAATGACAATCTCTACAAGCAACTGATCCTCCTCTGGTGCCTGGATCATGCTCGCAAATCGGCGGACTATTACCAGCCGATTGCGATGCTCATTTTCGCCCTGCCCTTCGTCCTTTTGTCGGGGTACGCGGGTTACCTCGCCGACCGCTTTCGCAAGCAGCAGATTGTCCTGCTTTGCAAGATCGCGGAAGTCCTGATCATGCTGTTGGGGATGGGGGCTTTCGCCACGGAACACCTCGGGATCATGTTCTTCGTGCTCTTCCTGATGGGCGTCCATAGCGCGTTTTTTGGTCCGTCGAAATATGGCATTCTTCCCGAAATCGTGCAGGAACACGACCTCCCAAAGGCAAATGGCATCTTCCAGTTGACGACCTTCATGGCGATCATCTTCGGCATGATCTTCGCCGGAGCCGTCAAGGATTGGGCCAAAGGGGCCTTGTGGGTGGCGGGCATCCCGTGTATCGGCTTTGCACTCTGCGGCACCCTCGCCGCGTGGTGCGTCAACCGCACTCCCCGCGTCAGGCCGGATCTTCCTTTTCATCCGTCCGATCTGTTGTTGCCCAAAGAGATCTGGGAATTGCTGAAAAAACGGTTCGATCTCACCCAGGTCCTCGCGCTCTACTCCCTCTTCTGGTTCCTGGGAGGTGTCGTCCAACCTACCGTCAACGCCGTGTGCAAGCTCCAGCTTGAGAGGAATGACACACAGACCAGCGCCGCGAATGGCTGCCTCGCCATCGGCATCGCCGTGGGCTGTGGACTTTCCGGTGCCCTTGCCAAGGGGATGATCCGGTTCACGATTGTCCGCCGCGCGTCATTCGGCATCGTCATCGCTCTCGCCGCGTTATCAATCCCTCTGCAATGGCAATTCGGGGCGGTCCAGCGTGACGCCATCGATCCTCTCCTGGGATACGCCGGTTCACTCCCGTTCCTCCTGATTTTGGGAATCGCCTCGGGACTCTTTGCGGTTCCACTCCAAGTCTATCTCCAGGTCCGTTCACCCGCCGATCAAAAAGGCCGGCTGATGGGGGCCATGAATCTCTGCACGTGGATCGGGATCTTCCTCTCCGGGGGATTCTACTGGCTCGCGGAGCATGGTCTGGCCGAATTGAATTGGCCCCGCAACATGATTTATGGAACGCTCGCGATCCTGTTGCTGCCGGTTGCCTTTTGGGGTATTAACCGCCCGGATGTGGAATCGAAAATCACCGATGCGGCGTGACCCGCCTCAAGGAAACAACTGCCGCGCATACGTCCGAAAAATCCCCTCGACTTCCGTGTCACTCAAACGGCAGGCATACGCCGCCAGCTTCAGGGAGCGCAACGACTCCAGACCCACCAGACTCAACTTCAGGTCCGCATAGGGAACTTTCAACTGCGTATTCTCCTCCGAGATCCAGAAGAACGAGTCTCCCAATGCCACGCATCGTCCCCGCAGTTGCGATACCGGATAATCCGCGCCATACAGCAATCGCTCCGGGCCGAATGTCCTCAGGATCGCCTCAAATGCCCCGCTGTCCGTGATTGCGGAAGTATCGAACCACACATTCGTCAAACCTTTGAGGGAATCAATCCCCTCAAGCGTGTGATGCGGATTGAACCCCCGCCCCGCATGTGCCAGGATCATCCGCATGTTGGGATAAGCCCCGCAGTACCGCCGCAATGTCTTTTGATTGACTCGATCCGCCAGCGCTCTGGCGCGGACGATGTGCAGCGTGATCGACAATCCTTCCTCGTGGGCAATCTTCACGTGCGATTCGGGAAGAAAATCCTCGATCGGCGATTCCCAGGTCGGTTGGACCTGCGAATAGACGTGGTAGCACTTCAACCCTGCAAAACTGCCTCCTCGGACTTTCTCTCGAATGAATTCCGGATCCATCTCCGGAGTAATCAGCATCTGCCCGTAGGATCCGGGAGCATGCTTGAGTTCCTGCACGATAAACTCATTCGCGGCTGCGGTATCGACTTTTTTGTTCGGATAAGGAAAAAACAGTCCGTCGATCTTCCGTCCGGGGATCATCTCCTGCATCGCCTGCCGAAACGCGTCTGCCCCGGCATCCGCCGGTCCCTCTTTCAAAAAGGGAGACAGCGCTTCCGGCGCGAAATGCCGCGTGGAGTACCAGTGCGCATGCGCGTCAAAAATCGTCTCGGGGACAAAACTGTCCAACTCCCGCTCGAACAGTTCCCGATCTTCATCCGTCACAATCCAGTCCGGCATGGTTACGCCTCATTGGACCATTCAGTCGATTTTGACATGGACCGCGTGCAGACTCATGGCTTGGGGATCGCCCGCGTAATAGGCGAGCAACACCGTCCCATCGGGGAGCAGCCGTGCCGCCGGGTGCCCGAACGTCCACTTTCCCATGTCTTCCCAGTATTGTGCGAAGTCAATGTTCTCTTTCCCTTGAGAAAGTTTCGCCCGTTCGTCATGCGTGTGAATGACCAGTGATTCCTCCACGGGCCAGCTAACGCCTGCATCGCGGGATGTCCACAGCGTCATCGTTCCCGGCTTGTCTCGATCCACCACGAATGCCAACAGTCGACCATCCGGCAACTGCAACGGTGCGGCAATTTGGCCGGGAATCGTTGTGGCGATGATCTCCCCCAACTCGATCTTCCCCTCTCGAACCGCTCCCCGTCGAAGGTGAACAGTTCGATCCCGCTTTGAGACCCGGTCATGAGTCCAGAACAGCGCTACAAAGTCTCCCGACTCGGATGTCGGAGAGAGTCTCTGGTCCCAGTAGTAAAGTTCGTCCAGGGGATGTTTCGCGACCTGTAATGGCGGCAGGAATGTCCGGCCGTTATCGTGCGAAACAAGCAGCCATGCGGCGTGACGCGCCGGCTCCGGATCATCGAATTCCTTAAAGCTCTCGAACGGAAACGCGATCGAGGAGGCTCCCCACCGCAACACTGGTCCCGTCAGCGCGCATCCTTTCAACTCCGGGGTCTCCAGGATGCGCCAGTGGCTCCAGGTCTGCCCCTCATCCAGGGATTCTGCGATCAACTGCCGCGATCGTAACAGTCCCTCGGTGACCGGATCGAACAGCGGTCGCGCCCGATCGCTGCGGTCAAACCAGGTTGTAAACAGCAAGACCCGTCCCGGTTCGGCCTCGACCATCTCCCCGCCGGAGAGAGAGCCGGGGGCTCCGTCCAGAATCGTCGGCCAGACGGGGGAAATATCTTCCCAGGTCATTCCGCCATCGCGGGAGCGGCACAACCCCGTCGTGCTGTCCGGATGATGTTTTCCGGGACCGACCTGAAACGCGCTCAGGATTGTCCCGGACCGTAGCGGACACAGGGAAGTGAAGTACGCGATCCGCCGGTCGGGAGGTTGAAGCGTGCCGTCATAAATCAACGTTTTCGCGACAATCTCGATCATCATTCCTCCCGGCGGGAATCGTTCACTCATGTAGTCGCGGAGTCAAATGCGGGGCGCGGCCCCTGCAACTTGCACATCCAGATCCCCATTTCATACAGCAGGCACAGGGGAATCAGCATCAGCATCATGCTCATCGGGTCGGACGGTGTCAGCACCATCGCGATGATCGACATGATCAGGATCGCGAACCGCCGTTTCTCCTGGTAATCCTTGACCTTCACGATGGAGATCCGCTCCAGGATCAGCATCACCAGAGGCAGTTCGAAACTGATCCCGAACATCACAGGCAGGATGAGCGCGAAACTCAGATACTCGCTGATGCGGATCTGGGGCATGATCTCCAGGTAAATATTGAAATCGAACAGGAAGTCCAGCACGTACGGCAGCACGATCACGAAGCAGAACAGCGTGCCGGAAAAGAACAACGTCAGGCTCAACGGCAGATACGTGTAGACGTAGTTTCGCTCGGTCGGATACAACCCTGCCGCGACGAACAGCCACAACTGGTAAAACACCCATGGACTCGCCAGCACGAACCCGGAGATCAAAGCCACCTTCATGTAGATCAGGAACCCTTCTTCGGGGGACAGCGTCGTCGTCATCCCCAATGCGGTATCCGCCAGCGATTCCTTCCGCGGGACCGCTCCCGCGATTGACTCGGCGGGAATCTGCACATCGATCACCTTGCTCCCCTCCTTGGGAGGTGCGGGGGATTGCGGATTCAGCTCATGCATCGCCCGCATCAAAGCCACCACGTCCAGGGCCGCCGTAACTGTCCCCTTCTTCTCTGGCTTTGGAATCGGGAAATCCTTCACGGAACCGGCCCACAGGTCTCTCCACGTGCGGTACACCGGATTCATTTTTGTCTCAGCGGACTTTTCCGTCTCGTTCCGTTCGTCGTAACGCTTCCAGGCGTTCCGCAGCGCGCTTTGCACCGGAATCTGAATGACGCGCAGCACCGGGCGGGCGAAAATCAACGTGAAAATGATCGCGATCGCCAGCCCCATCAAAGCCAGGATCAGATGCCGGCGGAGAGCCTCCAGGTGCTCCCCGAACGTCATCGTACTGTCGTCAAATAAGTCGCGTTTCGTCATGTCCAACTCTTCCAGGCATTCCTGTCGCAAAGCCACAGTGAACAAGGTGAATTCTCGGGCTGCCTCTCCCGCAGGGGGGACTCACCCCGCACGGCGCAGGAATGGTCCACAGTGTAACGTCAATCGGGGTTCAAATTCATCGCTCCGCGCTGGCGAAGAAGGATTTGAACGGCAGAAAAGCCGCGAATTTCGCGGTCTTCGCTCACGGTTCCCGCACAGAAGGCAGGAGAAAGAGCGACAGAAGATGAAACATCGGATTTCCCGGGCTCTCGGGCATCCTTAACCCGGTGGCTCAAGAGTGTCCATCCAACGTGATTATAGTCCCTATTTGGGGTTGGACGTCAAGTTCAGTCCCGGGTCACGTTTGATTAACCATTTATGGAAAGCGTGCTTCGCCTAAGGCATTTTGTGAGAGGAATCAGTAGCCGTATGGAATTTGACGGGCCTGCAACTGCGCCGTGAATGCGGTCACCGCGGGAGCGACATTCGTTCCGAATCCCTGGATCATATACACGTGATTGCTGAGCAGTTGCACGAATCCGGTCATGCCGCTTCCCATCCCGCACGCCGCCAGATCTGATGCGTAAATGGAGAAGTAGGCGTTGAGGCCGTAGCCCGGCCAGGAATAGATGTAGTTCGTCGAATTCTTCCCCTCGTACACCAGGCTCGACGAACCCATGGGGTCCGGAGAGACGAAATCCCTGTCGCTCAATGACACGGCGGACGTCACGACCTCACTCAGACGTCCGGAGTTCATCAGGTCCAGCATGTCGAAATAAGTCGCCGTCTTGCCGTTGTCGGGCTCGATAAACGATGCCCCAAAAGTTGGATCGAGGAGATAAAACTTCCAGACTCCCGCTTCCTGAATTGGAATCACGACGGTCGTATGGCTGATGCGAGGCAGACTGCCGGCCCCAATATTAATCGAGTTGATCCCGAACAGTTTCAACACTCCAGAGAAGAACGCCGAGTAACCGCCGCAGGACATCCCTCCCAGATTCGGCAGGAAAATGTCGTAGTACTGCTGCGAGACTGTGTTCACGTTCGGGGCCAGTTTGTCTCCTTCTAAGGCAAAATCCCCCACCGGCGCAACCCATTGCAGGATCATCTTCGCCGCTTGTAACGCCTGCCCCTGATTAATGGCGTCGGTCAGCCCCGGAACTTCGGCGATAATCTGTCGCCGCATCATCGCGTCCGACGTCCCCGGAACTTTTCCGACCTGCAATTTCTGCCATGCAATCCCGGTTGCCAGTGTCTGGACCACCGGCGCATTCTGCTTCAGGGAGAGAGACCACATCTCCTTGCTGGTCTGGTTCACGGCGACCATTTCCTGGGTTCCATCCGCATTCAGGTCGGCCGCGTAGACTGTACTCGCTCGTTTCCCGGCTGTTCCGTCAATCAGAACCTGGCTGGTGTAGTTGGCTCCATTCTTGAAGATTCCCCACCAACTGTCGTTGGTGCCATCGTTCGCCACGATCTCCATCACCCCATCCGCATTCAGGTCCACCAGTACGAAGTTCTTCCAGTCGTGGGTCGTGATCCAGGAAGTCAGATACGTACTGTTGTAGCCTGTCCCGGTGTAATTGATGGCCCAGAATGAGCCGTAACTATCCCGTTGAACGATATCGACACGTCCGTCACCGGTCACGTCGCCGATCATCATGTTCATGTACTGGGCACCCGGATCCACGTGGACCATTAACTGGCTCCGGAAGGCCGACCCCGTCCATTCCGTAATCCACCAGTCTCCCGTGGTCCCCGTTCGCCCGAAGATTTCGTCCCGCCCGTCACCATCCAGGTCCGCGATCCCCACGTCCTGCCAGTTCGACGAAACATTCCAACCCTGCATCTGCTGGGTCCGGAAGGAGGTTCCGTTCGTCATTACGGCATACCACATTCCGAAATTGTTCTGCGCGATGATGTCTTTGCGTCCATCCCCATCCAGATCGCCGACCATCAAGCGGCTGTACGTGTTCGCCGTACTCCATTTAGTCAGCAGTTGTGCTTTTGCGGAGCCGGTGGAGGAAAGAATCCCCCACCATTCTCCCGTGGTGGCGTTTCTCTGCGCGATATCCGCCTTGCCGTCTCCGTCCAGATCCGCAATCGTCTGGAACTGCCATGTCCCGCTCGGATCGACGTGTCCGAGGAAGTGGTTATGCGTTCCGGTGTCGTCGAAACTAATCGCCCACCAGTTTCCCGCGACGGCATCCCATCCGATCAGATCCTGCAACCCGTTGCCATTAGTGTCCCCCAGGCCGGTCCAGGTAAACCGGGCACGAGGTTCAAGCGTCGCAATCGCGTAGTTATGCGGGTTGGTGGCGCTGAAAGTGGTCAGCGTCCACTTGCCGTTGGTATCCCAGCCCACCACTCCCGATCCATGCGACCAGGAGAACTTCCCGAATTGCACATCGCTGTAGATCTGAGACGGATCCCAGGCACCGACTTGACGGCTCACATAGGAACTGCCGCTTTTGAAAATCCCCCACCACTTGCCGGAAGTGGAGTCGTAACCCACCACTTCTTTGGAGCCGTCTCCATTGACGTCCACAATATTCAGGTATTTCCACTCGGTGTTGGTATTCCAGCCTCGCAGGAAGATCGTCTGGTACGACTGACCGTTGTATGAGAGCGCCCACCAGCTTCCGACATTATCCCGGGCGATCAGGTCTTCTCGCCCATCGCCGTTAATGTCACCGATCAGCAGTGATCCGTACGGTGACTGCGAATTCCAGGAAACCAGTTTCTGGTTTACATATCCCTGGGAGGTGTTGAAGATTGTCCACCAGTAACCCGTCTGACCATCTTGCGCGACGACCTCTTTGACTCCGTCTCCGTTGAGGTCCACTAATCCGAAATTCTTCCAGGCGGAGGAAACATACCAGCCCCGCATGAATTCCGTTTTGTAACTTCCGTTCGAATATCGCAGGTCGAACCAGTTCCCCAGGTTATCCTGGGCGACGATGTCCGCCCGTCCGTCACCGCTCACGTCCCCCACCATCACCTGACTGTAGGTTTGGGCCGTGCTCCAGGTGGCGAGAGGATTACTGACGTAACTCGAGCCTTGCTTCGTGAGTGACCACCACGTTCCCGTTTGGGAATTCCTCGCGACGACTTCCTTGCGCCCGTCACCGTTCAGGTCGACCAGCATCTGGTTCTGCCACTGCGAGGCATTGCCCCAGACTGATAGAGTGGCCGTGGAGTAGGTAAACCCGTTGTTCGACAGCATCGTCCAGGTTCCGGAGTCATCAAACGTGACGAGGTCATCTCGCCCGTCCCCGGTAAAATCACCCGTTAGGATATTCTGCACCCGGATTCCCGTCGGCCAGTAGGAGACCCACGTGGCGGCGCTATCTTCATTCCCCGGATCGATCTTCCACCAGTTGCCGTAGTGTTGATCCCGGAGATAAATCTCCTTGAGACCATCCCCATCCAGATCCACGGAGACGGAATCGGTCCAGTTCCCAGTGTTGTTGATGTCTTCGGAATTTTCGGTGACGAAGTTCGTCCCGTTGTAGCGGACCGTGTTCCATTCCCCCGTCACCGGATCCTGGCCGAAAATCCCCTGGCTGATCGCACCCAGGTTGACGCTTGCCGTCAGGAGTTGTTTGGATTCCAGCGGTTCCAGGAAGGAACACCATGCTCGCCGGGAATGACCGCCGCGCAATCGCCTGGGCCCCGCGAAGGAATGTTGCAGCCGGACGCGGGTCCGTTCAAACAGGCGATTCAAAAACGATGACAAAAATTGCATTCTCGGAGTGCAGTCTGAGGTCAATCAAGGGGTGAGAGAATGTCTCGGCGTGCGTGTCTTCAGAATATGCGCGGTCTAAAACCTCAATCAACTAAAAACCCCTGGAATCAGAGGATTTAAGAGTTCTCAAGCCCGTCAGAAAGCGGATCGCGCATACCCTGACTGATGGACCATCGGACGCGTTTTTTCAGCAACCTCGCTGTTTCTGTTGCTCTCTGGCAACACGCCGGAATTACCGCTCAAACCCCATGTTTAGCAGGTCGCGTCACGGCAAGACACCGATCGGGTTGAAGTTAGAGGTTGGCGATATTCTCTCGGCGTCTTAAGCTCCGTCCATGGGGCAGTTTCTCCGTGGAAACGCATCAAAATCCGATGTTTCGACGGAGTTCCGCGAGGCGTGGTGAGGTCCCCTCGTTTCCGGTAGAATGAACGGTCTCTCCACCTCCCAAGCGAAGGAGTGGAAGCCGTTCCCCATACGTTTTCCACAAGCCGTATGACGACCGCTCTCGACAAAAAACGATTCGGAGACCTCTCTCGTGAGGATCTTCGTCGCTGGTGCGAAGACCACGGCGCGCCCCCGTTTCGCGCCGACCAGATCCGCAAATGGGTCTTCGGAAAACGGGTCCGCGATTTCGACGTCATGACCGACCTCCCTGCTCCGCTTCGAGCCCAGCTCAGCGAGCAGATGGTCCTCTTCTCTTCAAAGATTGTCTCCCATCAGATCGCCAGGGACGGCACCGAAAAGCTCCTCCTCCAGATGCACGACGGCGAACACGTCGAATGCGTCCTGATGCGCGAAGAAGACCGCCGTACTATCTGCATCAGCACCCAGGTGGGTTGTGCGATGGGATGTGTGTTCTGCGCCAGCGGTATGCTTGGCGTCAAACGTAATCTCTCCGCCGGGGAAATCCTTGAACAGGTTCTCCATCTTGATCGGCTACTTCCGCTGGAGGAACGACTGACGAATATTGTCGTCATGGGGATCGGCGAGCCGTTGGCCAATCTCACGAATCTCCTCGCCGTTCTTGATCACGTCACTGAAAAAGGAGGACTCGGGCTCAGCCCCCGCAGGATTACCATCTCCACCGTGGGCCTGCCGGAAAAGATCCGTGAACTCGCCGCCGTCGACAGGCCTTTCAACTTGGCAGTCTCACTCCACGCTCCCAATAACGAACTCCGCACTCAGCTTGTTCCTGTCAACAAGAACATCGGGATTGAAGCCGTTCTTGCAGCGGCCGATGACTATTTCAAAGTCAGTGGTCGCCGCGTTACATACGAATACGTCCTTCTGGGCGGCCTGAACGACGCTCCCGAACATGCCCGCGAACTGGCGACCCATCTACGGCACCGCTGTGCCCATGTGAATCTCATCCCCATGAACCGCATTTCCCTCCTCCCCTATGTGGAGCCGAATGAGGAACGGAAACACGAGTTTGTCCGGATTCTGGAACAGGCGGGAGTCGCTGCGACCATCCGCAAACGGAAAGGGGCCGACATCGACGCGGCCTGCGGCCAGCTCCGTCTCCAGCATCAGAATTCTCCCGAACCTGCTGCCGCAACATCCGGTCAGAACACTTGTTAGGCGCCGCATCCGGTTTCAGGCCCGGAACAGTGCAGCAAATCGCTGGTGGGGTTGCATTTAGGTCGCAGAGTCTTATTATTTGAATTCTGGATTCGACTGTCCATCCCCGCTCCGACTTCCCCAGTCGATGTTGCGGGACTCCCCAAACCACCCCGACAGTCGGATCCTTTGGAGAGATGGCTGAGTGGCCGAAAGCGCCGGTTTGCTAAACCGGTATACCGTGTAAAACGGTATCACGGGTTCGAATCCCGTTCTCTCCGCTCTTTTGACCGCGTTTTCCTCATTTTCTTCGAGGTTTTCGCGGTTTTTTTGTTTCTTGTCACCCCTCGTTTTCAACCGGTTCCGCACTGCCATCTGACGACACGTTTTGCCCTGTTGGGACAGCTGCGCGCCACAAAATGCGCCCTAACGAAAAGCTTCTCAGCTTCCCGATGTTGGTCGTGCAAATCGACGTGGGTATGTCGGATGGCTGTCAGGACCGGGGTTGAATGACGAGCGAGCT
The DNA here is from genome assembly GCA_046349635.1 of Planctomycetales bacterium. Classification (GTDB taxonomy): domain Bacteria; phylum Planctomycetota; class Planctomycetia; order Planctomycetales; family Planctomycetaceae; genus JAXMBX01. Next base: position 35,693 of record JAXMBX010000028.1, on the reverse strand, counting down.
TCTGTGCGGCCACCAGGGGGGCCCCGCTCCGCCCAAATTGGTCGTGATGTGGAGCATCGCTTTTACCTGGTCAAATTGCCCCTGAACGCCCCGTTTCCGTAATTGGATTCAATTCCGATCTTTTTCGAAAACGATGTTTTCGCGTCATAATTCGGGCACGATGGTTAAATACAGAGTAGATGTACCTGTCACGGAGATGTGTTTTGGAACCGAAAGTCTTACAGGCAACCCGGCTTTGGACGCTGGCACAGCCGGTTGTATCCGCATTTCTGGGCGCCTCGGTGCGCGATTTTGCGGCCCGAGATGACTTGCTTCAGGACGTTGCCGTTGCCGTCATCGAATCCTTCGAGCGATACGACCCGGAACGGCCATTTGTTTCCTGGGCCTTGGGGATCGCCCAGAATCAGTTGCGGCTTCACTGGAGGCGCATGGAACGGAAGCGGATCGTTTTAGACGATGAGCTGGTGGAAAAATTAGCGGTGACTTTTGAATCCATCTCCGTCGAACAAGAGCGACAGTTCGATTTTCTGCAAGAATGCCTGGGGAAACTTGAGGGGCGGGCGCGAAGGCTGTGCGATCTCCGCTATGTTGAGGATCTGAAGCCTGCTGCAATTGCAGAGGTGGTTGGAATGTCCGCCAACGGAGTGGCGAAATCCTTGCAGCGGATTCGCGAGAGATTACGAGACTGCATGCGACTGAGTGGGGCGCTCCCCGGGGGTGAGACGTGAGTCATCAGCCCACGGACCTGATCTCCGGGTACTTCGATGATTGTCTGTCGGAGGAAGAAGGATTGGAGCTTCAGGACTTGCTCCGGAGGGATCCATCAATCCTTCGACAATTCGCCGAAGTCGCATTCCTCCACGATCGGCTCTGCAGTGAGTTACGCGCCGACTTGCGACTTGCCCAGTCAAATTGCGACCGGGAGCAATCGCCAATCCGGAGCGATTCCGCAAGAAGCCTTGTTTTTCGAAAGTTTCGATCCCTGGCGATTCTTTCAACAGTTCTGACCTTTACGGTGATTTCATTCGTATTCTGGCAGGGACCGGGTTCGTCGAAGCTCTCCGCGGCCTCTCGGGAACTTTCGCGACTGATCGAGTTAAATGAAAAGGGAGAAGATCGTACCTACAAGATCACAGTCGAAAAGAGATCCCGCGAAGAGGGGCGTGGCTCCAGTCATGTTGCGGAGCTTCGGCGGCCTCCCAAGCCGCCCATGAATGATGCCGTGCTTCATGTTCGACCAGGGCATCAATTTGTTCTTGAGCGGAAGACTGAGCTGGATACTCCGTTCATTACGGGGAGCGACGGAAAAACGAGTTGGTCGGTACGGGCTGAGGGCCCGGTCCGTGTCAGTAACGATCTGACGCGATTCCATCGAGACCTGCCCGGGCACGAATACCAGATGCCGCTGATCAATTTGGAGCAGGGTCTTGGACAACTCAGAGAGGCATACGACATTCGCATTGAGGAGAAGATCGCTGGCCCGGCGGAACAATCAGATAGCGCGAGGGGGGATCGCACGCTCGCTGCAACCAAACGACGAGGATTTCGAGGGCCACGTCAGGTTGAAATTGACTATTCCTCCGAATCGGGGCAGATCCGCGAGATCAGGTTCATCGATATGCCCTATGGCCCAGAACGATTGACGCTGAGGTTAACGCTCGTTGCGGAAAAGAATCTCGGATCGAAGTTTTTTGAACATCAGTCGCACCATCCCGCGGATCGACGCGTGGAATACGAGGAATGAGGCATGATCCGCTCGTTGATAATCACGTTGGTGATGATTTCGATCATAGCGCTGGGTGGAACCCAATGGGGAGCGCAGCGCGACCGTCCATCCAATCGAGGAGAGGCAAAAGTCCGCAAGCCGCAAATGAGCGACACGATCAAGGCGAATATCTACGCCGACAACTGGTTCATGTTGTACATCAACGGTGAGCTTGTTGCGGTCGATTCGATCAAATTCATCCCCCACAACGTCATCTCCGTGGATCTCCTGCCGACCTATCCGATGACGATTGCAGTACTTGCCAGGGACAACGCAGATCCGAAGACAGGAATGGAATATGCCAACACCAATATCGGGGATGGCGGGTTCATTCTGAAATTCGGCGACGGAACTGTGACGGATGGCAGATGGAAGGCCAAAAAGATCTCATGGGGGCCGATTGGACGAGATGTGAAAAATCCTCGCGTGGAAAACGTGCCGCTCCCTGACAACTGGAACGCCGTCGATTTCGACGACAGCACCTGGAATCAAGCCCGCGAATACTCAGTCGATCAGGTTGCTCCCAAGCAATCGTATTTTGACTACGACTTCAAAGGTGCAAAATTTATCTGGTCCGATGATTTCGAGTTGGACAATACCGTGCTGTTTCGACATGTCGTGAAATCGCCACCGGATGGGCGAGAAAGGACGGACTTTTCACGACTTAACGAGATGGTTCCAGACGGCCCCGGAGCCCGGAAACCGCGACGCTGACCGCAGTCCCAATGAACGACTCCTTACTCTGATGCGGGAATGATAATCAGATGAGATGCAATAAACGCGGATTGCGGGCAACGATGGCGTATTTGGTCGTTGCGATATCGATTTCGTTGGTCGATTGCGAGGCCGCGGGACGGCCCAATATCGTCTTCATGCTTTCTGACGACCAGGGATGGAATGGTTTATCCGTGGCGATGCACCCCAGCATCTCGGGATCACGAGGTGATATCTATCACACGCCGAATCTGGAGAAGCTGGCGTCGCAGGGAATGCGATTTACCGCGGCTTATGCCCCCGCTCCGGTCTGCTCTCCGACACGTGCCTGCTTGCAGACCGGTAGGACTCCGGCATTCCTGCATTGGACCAAGGCTGCCCCTCCTGAAGCAGGGCACAAATTGAACGAACCACAACTGGTCAAGAGCCTGGCGACAAGCGAGACGACGATCGCTGAAATGCTGAAAGAGGCCGGATACACGACAGCTCACTTCGGCAAATGGCATATCAGTGGAGGTGGGCCGGGAAACCATGGCTATGACGAACATGATGGCGATACAGGGAATGAGCATGCTTACCAGTTTCGCGATCCGAATCCCGTCGACATTTTTGGAATGGCCGAACGTGCCGAGCGATTCATGGAAAAGGCTTCCAAGAAAGGACAACCATTTTTCATTCAACTCTCGTGGAATGCGCTTCATGCTCCGGAAAATTGCTCTCAAGGCAACTCACGGCTTAGAAAAGCTGATGCCCGGCGACAATGAGAAGGGTTGCGGCCACCTTGTGACCGAGGATCTCGATACCGGAGTGGGGCGGGTGATGGCGTCACTGGATCGTCTCTCGGACTGGCCGGGAACACGTACGTGATTTACATGGCTGACCTTGGAACTGGCGGAGGAAAGAAGTCGTTACGTGGAGGAAAGGGGGATTATTGGGAGGGAGGAATTCGAGTTCCTTGATTATTCGGACCGGGCGTGCAGACGAACTCGTGGTGCCAGGTCCCATCGTGGGGGTAGGCTTTCCCCGCGTTCTGCGAGAATGGGGCGGGATTTCTTCCGCCAGTGCCCTGCCTCGGGGGGCAGCATTGCCGGCTTTGCTCGCTCGTGGTGGTGAAGGAGAGGTTCGCCGGGTACGCCAGGGAATCGTCTTTCATTTTCCGCATTATCAGGGTCAAAGAGTCGCCTCAGTCCGCGATCATCGAAGAAATCTCAAACTTCTGAAGTTCTAGCTGAAGACAACCGTAACCGGTGCGCAAGCCGCCTTTTCAGATATCGGAGAACGAACAAATCTGGCGTCGAAACTCACAGCCGATGCGAACCGTCTGAAATCCGATCTGGAGAAGTCTTTGGAGGAAGATAAAGCCCGAAGTTTCCGACCAGAATCGAACTACGATCCCGGGAAGGAGCCTGCCAGAAAATCGGGGGAGGGAATTGGTGCCAAAGGGGGCGGCGGAGGTGGGGGAAACAAAGCAGTTGGGGCCGGTAAGAAGCACAGCGGGAAAGGGGGCGGGGCACAGGGAGCCGAAAAACCTCGAAGGGTAAGCCAAAGTGATTTTTAAGAGGAACCTTTCCGCCGTTAATTCTGCCTTGGTCATTCGGGAGCTTTTTGTGGGGGCATCATTCGTCTGGTTGTGATCTGGATATTCACGCTTTAGCGGCGTTTGTTTCGACAGTGCTAGCAGCATTAAAAATTCGACAGGCTCAAATGAAACCCCGGAAGGACATGGCCAAGGTGCCATGCTTTGGAAAACGAAAACGGTCTCGTCGAGGCCAGAGGGGAGACTTCGTGGCGATTCGGGACGGCTGGTTCAGATCCGTAAGCTGGACGACAACTGGGTGACGGTACACCGTTTTCTTCATAAATTGGGTCGTACGACGTCGTGATGAAGAAATTCGAAGAAGGATCGAATTTCAGGAGGGCGACACTCGGGTCATCCTGACCATCGCGGATCGAGTGAAGCACCCGGAGCCAGTCGAGTCGGCGGGGATCGAAATCGCCCGCAGGACTCAGCGCAGAAATTGCCGGTGCGTTTGGCCGTTGCCAACTGTTTTAGTGAAGACCCGTTGATCAACAGTACTTTTTACGTGGAATCGAGGAGCAGCTTCCCCGATCATCCCATGATGATTGGGATAACGGCATGGCAACAACAAGTGCCCCTCCCACAAAAGTACATCGGGGACAATGCGTGGCAGATTCCATTACATCCTGCGGTTGCGAAAAATCCTCTTTCGACGAAGGGGAGATTTTTGAGGGGCTATCGCTGTCGCGGTGAAGAACGGTATTCCAATCTTCAATCCTCTGAATAATCGAGGCGATGATGCCTTCCTGTTCGGTGAGCTTGATGAATTTGGGGGCACTGCCAGGGTCGAGCGGACGATTATCATTACCATATTGCGCCTGTTCATTTGGAGAAAATTGTCGGCAAGGGGAAGCCGATCGCTTATGCGCTCGATGGATACCCCATCTATGGTTATACGGAACCGGATGGATCTCCGGTGAAGGGACTGGATGCTTTCAACGGACACACCGACTCGGAAGGGCATTACCACTATCACGCTTCTGAGAAGTATCCCTACCTGAATGGGGGATTCCATGGGGAAGTCGTCGAAAAAGAAGGACAAGTGGATCCCCAGCCGCGTGCGGAACCCGTCCGCCCCGCGCTGCCCCCAATGCGTGATGCCCGCATTACGAAATTTGTGGAGACTCAGCCGGGGAGTTACAAGCTGACATACGATGTCCGAGGTAAGTCAGGAACTGTCAGTTACGTGATAAGCGCGGGATCGGTGGCGTTTGAGTTTGTTGATCCTTCTGGTCGGAAAACAACCGAGACCTATTCGACGAAAGAAAACTCCCGAAGTGGGAAGGGACGTCGTCCACCCCCTCCCGGAGACGAACGCCCACGTGGAGGCCGAAAGCCTCGACGCGAACAGGATTCCGATCCAGCCAAGCCCCCCAACCGGAAGATGAGTGACAGCCCCAATCCAGCCTCGTCAAGAAATTCCCGGAAGCAGGGGAAGCTGGAAGTCTCCAGTAGTTCGATCGACTCTCGCGGGATGCTTTCGATCGACTGCACCTGCGACGGCAAGAAGCAATCCCCCGCGGTCGCATGGAAGAATGCACCAACCGGCACGAAGACTTTCGCGATCAGTCTCTGGCACACGGCTCCCGATCAAGAGAAGTCCTACTGGGTGGTCTATAACATTCCCCCTGACACAACATCTCTTCCCCAGGATGCGGAGGGAATCGGGACGGCTGGGATTAACGACCGACGACGTGCGGAGTTTGACCCCATGTGCTCCAAGGGGCCCGGATTAAAAACCTATCACTTGACGGTGTTTGCCCTCTCGAAGGAATTGACACTTCCAAGCAATCAGGCGTCGCGCGCCAATCTGTTAGCCGCGATCAAGGACGTCACACTCGCTGAAGGAACCCTCGATTTTCAGTACGAAAGGAAAGGGGCGGAATGAAGGTCATGACGGAAAACTCTTCGGCCCTGAGATGTCGTCACTTCTTGATGATCCCGGCGTTGATTCTCCTGATCGGTCAATTGGCCTGGTCACCCTTCGCATCGGCCGCAGCCCGGTCTCCAAACATCATCGTTATCTTGATGGACGACATGGGTTGGCGAGATGTGGGATTTATGGGGAACACTTTTGTGGAGACCCCGAATCTGGATCGTCTGGCCAAGGGGGGGATCGTGTTTCGGCAGTCCTATTCCAGCGCGCCCAATTGTGCGCCGACGCGCGCCTGCCTGATGTCGGGGCAATACACGCCTCGCCACGGGATTTATACCGTGGTTGATCCGCGCCAGGCACCGGGTTCCCCCTGGCAGAAACTGATGGCCGCGGACAGCAAGTCGGAACTGGCGACGAACGTCGTGACGATTGCCGAGCGGCTCCAGTCCGGTGGATATCAGACGATGTTTCTGGGGATGTGGAACCTGGGTCGGGGTCGAACGGGGCCGGTGACGCCGGGAGGTCAGGGTTTTGGAAAAGTCGTTTTCCCCGAAAATCTGGGATTCGCGAAGGATGCCTATTTTAATGATCGCGATGAATACCTGAGCGATCGATTGACCGACGAAGTTCTGAAATATATATCAGAGAATCGCGAGCGTCCGTTTTTCGTCTATCTGGCGGATCACGCAGTGCACGCTCCCTACAAGCCCAAGCCGGAACTCCTCAAGAAATATCAGCAGAAACAGGGAGCGAACGGCGATCAGCGAAATCGAGCTGAATATGCCGCCACGATCGAAGCCGTCGATCAAAACGTCGGTCGCATCATAGCGGAACTTGATCGCCTGATGCTGAAAGAGAACACGCTGGTCATTTTCACTTCCGATAACGGGGCGACTCCCCAGTTCACCGCGCCATTGCGGGGAAGTAAAGGAGAACTGTACGAGGGTGGAATCCGCGTTCCGTTGGTTTTTAACGGAGCGGGGGTATCGAGTCCAGGACGAAGTTGCGATGTCCCCGTCACGAGCGTCGATTTGTATCCCACGTTACTCGATGTCGCGGGCTTGAAGCGGGAATCCGATCAGCCCCTGGATGGTCTCAGCCTGGTTCCCTTGCTGGGAGGCAAGTCGACTCTTCCAGCGCGTCCCTTGTTCTGGCACTTCCCCTGTTACGTGGGACGAGCCACACCGAGTAGTGCCCTGAGAGATGGGGAATTCAAGTTGGTTGAATTTTTCGAGGACGGAGGGCATACGGAACTTTTCAATCTCCGTACGGATCCGAATGAGGAGCGGAATCTGGCGACCGAGATGCCTGACAAAGCCGCCGAACTCTATCGAAAACTCCAGTCCTGGCAGAAGGAGACGGGCGCCGCGATTCCGCGCACAGCGAATCCGAAATATGACCCACAAGCCGAACGCCCTCGGGGCCGCCAGGAGAATCAACCTGCGAAAAATCCTAAAGGTGGCGGCAACCGCGGAAAGCGAAAACCCCGCGAATAATCTCGATAAAATTGGCGACTTTTGAGCCGTTTCAACACCGGCTCAATATAGAAACAACTGTTGATGTGTGAGGTCCTGCAGCAGGGAGATCCTTGGAAGGGAACGATCTTCCGCTGAAAAACCGATCGCCGACCATCCACGCGACGTCGATTTTGACGCAAAATCACCCCCGAATCGGCGTTATTAATTCTTTGGGGAATCGCTTTAAATTCCTTGGTTTTTCATATTCTGGAGTCATATACTCATCCCGTCTTTCGGATGTCTCGCTCTCTGACGTCCCATGGCTGAAATCATCAGTCGCTCATCTTTTCAGCCGCCTGCTGCTGCCCTTCGCGCTAAACTGGCGTAGTGCTTCTCCTTCAGGATCTGCTCCCCCTTTCACGATGAGACTCCCATGATACTCAACAGCTTCCATTCATTTATCGCGAGATTGAATTCCCACCGCTCTCTGGTTCAAGTCAGACGCCGCAAACGAAATCGTTTTCACTGGAAGCGCACTGCCGCAAGCAGTATCGCCGGCCTCGAATCGCTCGAGCAGCGCACCCTCCTCTCTTCGACCAGTTTCATTTACACACCGAGCGGCTACCTTACTGAGCCTTCGACGGCCGACGCGGAAACAATCGCCCGTGGTTATCTCGCTGCGCATCCGGAGGTCCTGGGGGTCACCTCGTCCGATGTCACCAACCTCATCCTCACCGACCGTACCCCCGGTGCGCAGGGGAATATCACCAACCTTTACTTCCAGCAGACATACCGGGGAATTCCGATCGATGCCGGAACGACGAACGTTACCGTCGACAGCCAGGGTCGCGTGATCAGCGTCGGCAACCGTCTCGTCTCCGATGTGAATGGCAAAGTCGTCGCCGGTGGCGCGACCCTTTCCCCTGCCCAGGCCATTTACGCCGCCGCCGCCGATCTCAAAGCAGCCGGTCCTGAAGGAGTGCTTCCGGTCGGGACTGCCATCAGCTATGACAACGAAGTCGTGAATTTCTCGGGGGGCAATTTCTCAAAGGATGAAATTCCCGTCAAGCAGATTTACAACCTCGGTTCTGATGGGAAGCTCCACCTCGCCTGGAACACCATCGTCCGCATGACCGACTCCGCCGACTGGTTCTACATCAATGTTGATGCCACCTCCGGTAAGGAACTCTATCGCAACAACTGGACCCATTACGACGACTTTGACGGCTCCTCGTCGGGCGAGTTCGGTGGAGATTCTCTCGGTGGAACCTCTGGGGGTTCGTCGGGCGGTTCTTCCGTGAGCCTCCTGCCGGGTGGAAATTCCAGTGGTCCCGCCTCCAATTTCGCGACGGGTGATTCCGACAGTAATGCCGGGACCGGAACGTACAACGTCTATCCGTTCCCCATCACCGCACCGAACGATGGATCCCGTTCTCTCATCAACGACCCGCAGGACTTTCGTGCCTCACCCTATGGCTGGCACGATACGGATGGCGTCGTCGGCGCGGAATTCACAACGACCCAGGGCAACAACGTCTACGCCCAGGAAGATGCGGATCACAACAACACCGGTGGATTCCGTCCCGATGGCGGCCCAACCCTGAATTTCGACTTTGCCCTCGACCTCACCCAGTCCCCGACATACGGCACCAACCAATCCGCCGAAATTACGCAACTCTTCTACACCGTCAATATGCTTCACGATATCCATTACCAGTATGGATTCGACGAAGCGTCCGGTAACTTCCAGGTCAATAACTACGGGCGGGGAGGAGCCGGCAACGATCAGGTGAACGCCGATGCCCAGGACGGCGGCGGGTTCAACAACGCCAATTTCTCCACCCCAGTGGACGGATCCTCCGGTCGCATGCAGATGTACATCTGGAATGCGACCAGTCCCACTCGTGATGGCGATCTTGCGAACGACATCATCATTCACGAATTCGGGCACGGCGTCTCTAATCGCCTGACCGGCGGCCCCGCCAACTCGAACGCGTTGAGCGCCCTTCAGAGCAGAGGATTGGGGGAAGGGTGGAGCGACTTCTGGTCCCTCATGTTCACGCAGCGCCCCACCGATGGCAAGATGGACTCGTACCCCATGGCCACCTGGGTTCTCGGACAGACGGACGCCGACCTCGGCCTGCGTCATTTTCCCTACAGCTATGACATGACTGTCAATCCCCTCACGTATGGAAACTATAACGTTAATCCCGAAGTTCACGGCTCGGGTGAAATCTGGACCTCCGTCCTCTGGGATCTCAACTGGCTCTACATTGATCGCTACGGCTACTCCAGCGATCTGTATGATGGAACAGCCGGAAACAATCAGCTTCTCCAAACCGTGATGGATGCCCTCAAGATTCAGCCTGTGACTCCCACTTTCCTGGATGCACGTGATGCCATCCTTGCCGCCGATCAAGCGGCCTCAGGGGGAGCCAATCGTGACATCATTTGGGAGGCCTTCGCTCGACGGGGAATGGGGGTCAACGCCTATGACGGCGGCGGTCCCAACGCCCTCCTCGTCGCTGAAAACTTCGACCTTCCATCCGATCTCGCGCCTCCGACCGATGATCACTCCAACTCCTCGGTCCAGGCCACGCTCGTTAATGCGCACTCCCTCACCGGCGGCGTGATCGACACCCTCGGCGACGTCGACTATTTCAGTTTCAATGCCAGGAACGGAGAACACTTCGATATCAATGCCCTCCTCCCCACTGACAATTTCACTCCGCTTGCAGACTCAACCTTGACCCTTTACGACGTTGATGGGACCACGCAACTCGCATTCGACGATAACGGCGGTGGTGGTACAGCGTCGCACCTCTCCTTCAACGCCCCCGCAGCGGGAACCTATTTCCTTAAAGTCGACGCCTACAACAACGGCTTTACCGGCCCCTACGTTCTCAGCATGCTCAATGACGACAACGGCAATACCGCCGCCACCGCTACTCCCACTCGGTTCCAATCCAAGCAGGGAGGAGAGGTCGAGACGGGTGGTGACGTCGACTACTACTCCTTCACGGCGACGGCCGGCCAGCACATTAACTTCCAGACGTATTTGATCACCCTCGGGGATACCACGCTGACGCTCTACGGCACCGATGGCACCACCCAACTCGCGTTCAACGATGATTGGAACGCCGGCGCCGGTCAGTATTTTTCCGGGTTCGGATATACTTTCTCGACCGCGGGTACCTATTACCTCAAAGTGGCAGGTTATGACAGTTCCAACCTCGGCACCTATGGACTCTACATCTACAACACCAGCTCAGACTACGACAACATCGGCAATGACCGCATCTCCGCATCACTTCTGAACTCTCCTGGCGGAAGTGCCGGCGGCAAAATTGATGTCGACAAAGATGTCGACTGGTTCGCCTACTACCTGAGTGTCGGTAAGAAATACAACTTCAGCACCGTTCTCGGAACCCTCGACGACAGCACATTGACCCTTTTTGATCACGACGGCCGGACCCAGGTCGGCTTCAATGACGACATCGACGGCGCGAATCTCGCTTCCAGTCTCTACTACTCCCCCCAGCACTCCGGCTACTATTATCTCCAGGTCGCGGGCTATCAGAGCATTGGCGTTCATACCGGTACTTACACCGTGCAATCGGCGGTAGTGTCTGATGATCATTCCGACATTTATCAGTTGGCCACCACGGTCGGCGTCCATTCTCTGACGAATGGCAACCTGGAAGTCAACGGAGACTACGACTACTTCAAGTTCCACGCCGTCGCCGGGCTGACCTACGATCTCGACACCGATCGCATTACACTGAACGATTCCAGGATGTACGTCTTCGGCCCGGACGGAACCACGCAGGTCGCCTATGATGATGGGGGCGCCTCTGGGACTGGCGTATCGCCGCACATCGCGTTTTCTCCGGCCCAGACTGGCGATTACTATGTTCGCATTCAAGGTTACGGCGGAACGGATACCGGAACCTACACCCTCGCGGTCAATGAACGGAACGCCGCCCCGATCCTGCTCAACGTCGTCACCCTCGATCTTCCCACGATCACCGAAGATCCTGCGAATGCCACGAACACGGGCATGCTCGTCTCCGACCTGATCGCAGCATTCCCCTCGGGTCAGCTCACGGATCTCAATGCAGGTGCACTCCAGGGGTTGGGTGTCAGCTTTGCCAACAACACTCATGGAGACTGGCAATACTCCTCCGACGATGGGACCAATTGGAACTCCATGGGGGTCCTCTCCGACAGCAGCGTCCTTCTCCTCCCCTCCTCTCCGGGGTGGCGCGTCCGTTTCGTTCCGACTGCCAATTACTTCGGCTTCGGCTCAACCTATTTCCAGTTCTATGCCTGGGACCAGACCGCTGGAACCGCAGGGACCCTCCTCGACGGCACGACCCGGGGCGCGGAAACCTCGCTCAGCCAGAATTACAGTCAAGGCCAGATCAGCATTACCGCCGTCAACGATGCCCCGGTTCTGAGCCCGACTGGCGATCCCTCCCTCCCATCGATCCCGGAAGACACCTTCAACAGCACCGGCACCTCCATCAAGGATCTCATCGCCAGCACGGCGCTCGGCAGTAATTACATCACCGACGCCGATCCCGCTGATCCGCAAGGCCTCGCCCTCTACTCCGCCCCCAGCTCCGGCGGAAACTGGCAATACTCCCTCAACAACGGCGGGACCTGGACCACCATCTCCGGTGTCTCCCAGACCAATGCCCTCCTCCTCGCCGCTGATGACGCCGGCAACACTCGCCTCCGCTTCGTCCCGCTGACCAACTTCAATGGCACTCGCAAGGTCTATTTCCGCGCCTGGGATCAGTCGACCGGCACCAATGGGGGCTTCGCCAATATCACCACCAACGGCGGCGCCACTGCCTTCAGCTACAAGGCGGACAGTGCCACCATTACTGTCACTCCGGTGAACGACGCTCCCCTCCTCTTCAACACCTACAACCCCGTCGTCCCCACGGTCAATAAGTCTGCGATCAACAACCTCGGCTTCAAAGTCAGTAACATGATTGCCAGCGTCGCTCCCAATGAATACATCACCGACGTCGATGGTGGCGTCGAGGGGATCGCCATCTATGCCGTCCAGGACGTCGGCGGGCATTGGGAATATTCCCTCGATAACACAGCCACCTGGACCTCCATCGGTGCCGTCGCGGCGAACAACGCCCTATTGCTCAAATCCGATGCCTCGACCTACCTCCGCTTCGTCCCCAACAACACGACGACCGGCGACCGCAAGATCTTCTTCCGCGCCTGGGACCAGAGTACGGGTGTTGCGGGCACCAAAGTCGACGCGACCGCAACCGGCGGGACAAACCCCTTCAGCGTCGGTGCCGACAGCGTCACCTTGACGGTGAACACGGTCAACGATGCCCCTGTCCTCAACCCGGCCGGTTCTCCGACCCTTCCCACCATCCCCAAGACCGATAGTAACCCCGCCGGCATCTCGATCCTCGACCTGATCGCATCCGGCGGTGCCAACTACATCACCGACCTGGAATCGACCGATCCGAAGGGGATCGCCGTTTACGGTGCCCCGACTTCGGGCGGAACGTGGCAATACTCGCTGGACAGCGGGGCCACCTGGACGAATGTGGGGACGGTGGACCAGTCGAACTCGCTGCTGTTACGCGCGGTGGCCAGTACGCTGATCCGCTTCAAGCCGTTGTCCACGTTTACTGGCGTCCGTTCGATTTCGTTTGCCGCCTGGGATCAATCCACCGGCACCGAGGGGACCAAGGTGGACACCAACACCCGCGGCGGAACCACAGCCTTCTCCTCCGCCCGCGACACCGCCTCGATTACCGTCACAACGTGAAAACGATCTTGGAAAGCTGACGAAAAAGACTCGAAACATCTGGAGATGTTTCGAGTCTTTTTCCATTTCCAAGCGCCTGAAAATTCTGAAGTGGGCCTGTAAGCCGGGTTCTGTCGAGAGTGGCCATTTCTCTAGGACGGCAGTTGCTCGCCGCCTCTGGCGACCTACCCGGAAGTCAGACGGGACGAACCGCCCCGTGCGGAATTGCTTCCGCGTCCTTCCTGCTTGGTCTTGCTCCCGGTGGGGTTTGCCGAGCCGATCCGGTCACCCGAACCGCTGGTGCGCTCTTACCGCACCGTTTCACCCTTACCGGCTCTTCCGTGGAAGAACCGGCGGTTTGCTTTCTGTGGCACTGTCCCTGTCCTCGCAGACGGTGGGGGTTACCCACCACCGTGTCCTGTGGAGCCCGGACTTTCCTCCCCGAAACTGTGACGTCTCGCGGCGGCCACTCGGCCCACTTCAGAACCTCTATTCTAACTCCATTGATCCCTGTAGTGAGACCCTCTTTCCGTCAATTTTCCGCCCCTGCCTCCCTTTGAGCTCCCCTACGCACGGAACTTCCCCCCCTTCTGGGCCTTTTTGCGGGAAAGACTCAATTTGACGCTCCCCCGAATGGGGGATAGACTGAAACGGAAGAGAAAGACGCTCTCCTTCTCTATCTGCGGGCCCCCTTCCAGCCGGGCGATACTGTTGCGTCCCAAGCACCTGAGACGCAACGACATAAATCGACGCTCGGTTCTGGTTATCCGCATTCAATACGTGTCCGTCATCGTGGAGCTTCCGTGCAGACGCTTGGCCAGTTAATCCCGGTGGGGGGCGGGGATGCCATCCCGCTCGAAAAAACCCGCCTTTTGATCGGGCGACGGGAAAGTTGTGATATCACCCTCCGCTTCCCCAACGTTTCCTCCCACCATTGCGAACTCGCCTTGGAAAACGGCTACTGGCGCGTCCGCGACCTGAACAGCCGCAACGGTATCAAGGTCAACGGCAACCGCCTCGACCTTTCCTGGCTCAGCCCCGGGGACATGCTTTCCATCGCCAAACATGTCTACGAAATCCAGTACGAACCGACCTCCGATGCGCCACCTCCCGAGACCATGAATATCATGTCGATGAGTCTGCTTGAAAAAGCCGGTCTCACACGACGCGACGAGGAATATCACCAGCGGACGCATGCGGAAATCCCCGTCAAGGATCTCCTTCCCGAGGATGAGGTGCCCGACTGGTTCATGGACGAGATGCAAGCCCCCAAAGATCCTCCCCCCGGCAGCCCTGCACGCTGACTCACTTCTGCTCCAAAATAAAAACCTCTGGGTAGCCCATTCGCCGGTACCCCGGCGTGTGGGGCGAGTCGCGATAAGCGATTGCCATCGACCGCTCCCGTAGTTCAGGCTGAGCCTGAGTAGCAGACATTCCACGGCACTCCACTCTCGCTCGCATGGCGCGGAGCATGGTACCATGAAACCGTCTGTTTCCATTTCCGGGTCTGCAATGAAACGCTCCACGTGAGTCGCAAGAAGAAAAAACTCCGCGTCGAATTCCGTAAGAACCGGCAGAATGACCCGGCCCGCCCCGACTTCACGCGCAAATTCCACCAAGACAACGAAGGTCTCGAAACCGAGGACCTCGCCGCCGAGGAACGGGTCTCGGGGAAGGGCTCCCTCTCCCGCTTCCGGACGATCGTCAGTGAAAGTGACGATCAGGCGGTCCGGGCGACCGATCTCTCGACCTGCGTCGAAGGCCGCGTCCTCCGTGCCGCAGGCATCCAATGCCTCGTTCAGACTGTCGATGGCCTGCAGCGTGAATGCACCGTCCGCCGTGTCCTCCGAGCGATGGCCCGCGAGGAGCGGACCGCCGTCGTTGCTGGGGACCGGGTTCAGGTTCTCCCTTTGAGCGACACCGAAGGGGTCATCGAACGGATCGAGCCGCGTCACGGCACACTCTCCCGCCAGATGCAGCGCCGCGAACATGTCCTCGTCGCCAATGTTGACCAGGTCATCATCGTCGCTTCGGCGGATGATCCCCCGCTCAAGCCCGGCCTCATCGACCGCTACCTCATCAGCGCCCTGCAGGGAGGGATCGAGCCCGTCATCTGCATCAACAAGGCCGACCTCCTCGGACCGGAACGTCTCCAGCCCTGGGCAGGGATCTACTCTCAACTCGGTTACCAGGTCGTGATCACCAGCACGCGTGAAAACTACGGTGTCGATCGCCTCCGTCGTATCTTAAGCGGCAAGGCCTCTGCCTTCTCCGGGCAGAGTGGCGTCGGAAAATCCTCTCTACTCAATGCCATCCAGCCCGATCTCAATCTCCGCACCGGCGAAATATCCACCGAATACCGCAAGGGAAAACACACCACTACCCTCGCCCAGTTGCACGTCCTCTCCACCTGTAGTGGCTGGGTCGTCGATACCCCCGGCATTCGCCAAATGGAACTTTGGGATATTCGCCAGGAAGACCTCGCCTCCCGATTCCTGGAATTTCGTCCCTTCCTCCCCTTCTGCCGTTTCCCCGGCTGCACTCATTCGCATGAACAATCCTGCGCCGTGAAATTCGCCGTGGATCAGGAGCTGATCTCCCTGATCCGCTATCAGAGTTATCTGAAACTCCTCTCCGACCTGACGGATGACGATCCCTATCGCAGCCGTCCCAATGCGACGCAATGACGGGAGCCGCCGCGTGAGTGTCGCCTTCAAACAGAAAGTTCTCCCCTGGCTGCAACTCTGCCGCGCCCCCGCCCTCTTCTCTGCCTGGGCCGACGTCCTCGTCGGTGCCCGCATTGCGAGGGACAACTGGCCCCCCACTGAGACTTTGATCTGGTTGATAATTTCCACCAGCGGGCTCTATCTCAGCGGTATGGTTTTCAACGACGTCGCCGACTACCAGGAAGACCTCGCTCATCGCCCTTTTCGCCACCTTCCGTCAGGCCGTATCTCCCGCCGCGCTGCCTGGTTCCTCGCGGTGATATTGATGGGCGTCGGAAATCTCGCCGCCTGGTTCCTCAGTTCGCAGACCGGAGTGTGCGCCGGGATCCTCAGCGCCGCCATTCTCGCCTACGATTTTGGCCCGCGTGGAAATTTCCTCGCATTTGCCCTGATGGGGCTCTGCCGAGGACTCAACCTCCTGCTCGCCGTCTCAACAGGGACACTTCCCCTCGCCTGGATTCTCGCATCCGCCCTTCTCCCCTGGATGGCCGCTTATTTCCTCTACATTTTTGGTGTTACCTGGTTCGCTCGCTACGAAACCACGGATGGGAAGCGTCCCTTTTTGATCGGGGGAATTGCTTGCGTGAATCTCGCCATCCTCCTCTGGTGTGGCATCATCCTTTATCTCCCTCGCTCGATCGTACGCCTGGGAGCAGGCATGATCCTCCTCTGGATTCTCACACGCCTCGATATCCGCCTCTGGCAGATCGCTCGCAATCCCACCACGCAACACGTTCAGTCAGGTGTCCGTGCGTTGTTGATGGCCATCATTCCCATTCACTCTGCCTGGATGCTCATCATCACCGAAGATCCCTACCTCGCCATCGGGGTTCTGCTCCTGATGGTCCCTGCCCGCTTCCTCGGTCGCTGGATGACGATCTCCTGACGGCGCAATAAAAAACCATCGGAGAATTCTACTCCGATGGTTTTTGTAGTGATCTGTCAGGCGGGATTACAACTGCTTGTCGAACCAGTCTGCCAGGATCTTCATCTCTTCGCTGATCGTCAACCAGGGATGTCCTCCACCTTTTTTGACGATCAGTTCCACAGGCACGTTTGCTTTCTTCAGTGCCTCGACCATCTCTTCTGATTGGGCCAGCGGGACTACTTTGTCCGCGTCTCCATGAATCAACAGCATCGGCGGCAGACCTGGTTTCACCAGCAACGCCGGCGAAGCCTGCTTCACGAACTCCTCCTTCTTTTCCTTGGGGAGCGTCGTGTCAATCGTTGGCTTCCGAGGCAACGCCAACGCCAGCGCCATTCCCGAGAATCCTTCCGTACTCGCCAGGTCCAGGCCGTCCCGCTTGAAGGAGAGCAGATTCGTCGGCGGGAAGAACACACCGACCGCCTTCACCCGCGTGTTTTTCAGATCGTCGGGTTTCGTTTCTGTCGGGCCGTTGACCGCCGTCAGCAGTGCCAGGTGTCCCCCAGCCGAGGCCCCCATCATCCCTAACCGATTCGGATCGACTCCATAGTCGGAGGCATGGGCCTTCACCCACAGGATTCCCTTTTCCAGGTTTTCCCGCATTTCGATCGCGCTGAATTTCGTGATCGAGCCCGGGCGGATCGCAAACACCGTGTACCCCTTCTTCCCGAAATGGGCAAACGTCTGCGCCAGCATGTGGTCCTTGATCTTGCCCCGATCGGAATGCCACGCGCCGCTGATCACGTCGATAATTCCCAGTCCATTCTTCGGTCCGGTGGGAGTAAAGACGTCCATCACCAAGGCGATGCCATGCACTTCGGAGTAAACGATGTTTTCAGTCTGTTTAAAGTCGGCGGCGGGGGCCGACGGAACGGCCATCAGCCCGAACAGAATCAGGCTGCACATAAGGAGCGGGAAAGAACGTTTCACGGGGAGAACTCCTGAGGGGGGAAAACAGGGGGAAATTGTGGCTGGCAGAGACATCTACTGCTCCGGCGCAACTGAAGTTTCAACGCCCATCCTGAATTTCAGCAACACCTTGTGTCAAGCCGCCTGCCAGATTCGTAAGTTTTTTACCCGGGAAAACTCGCATTCCTGCCATCCCGGCCCCGAAATACAATCCCCGCCGGTCAAACTTGTCGTGCAGGATCGAGATCGATTCCGATCAGGGAGGATCACTATGTCTCGCGTTTATGTGTCTCTGCTGTTGGTTCTGGTCTGCACTTTGGTCCAATTCTCCGTCCTTGCGGCGGAAAAAACCTCGGCAAGTGAATCTTCGCCTGACCCCGTTCTCGAAAAGATTCTCAAGGCATGGGAGCAGGCATCCCGGCAGCGCAAGTCGGTGACGGGGAAGTTCCAAAAGTTCTCGTATGACAGAACATTCGCCGTGGAAAACCGCGCAACCGGTTCTTTCGCAACGAACATCGACAAGACTGGCGTGTATCAGGTCGACTCGACGGAGATCCCACAAGGAACAGTCAGCCGCAGACTCGACTCCAAGGGACGCCCGTATCAACTAAAGTCAGACAAAAGCGAACGGATGGAATGGACGAGCAAAGTATTTCGAATGACCTCTCTGGATGGTTCAATCGAGGAGGTTAAGCGGCCCGCAGAAAGCAAAGCGGCCAATACAAAACACTCTTGGTTGAGTTGGTATCTCTTGAGTCTTATTGAGGAACCTGTCTTTTCCCAATATCTTCTCGGCATCTCCGAAAAGGATCTCAAAGAGAGATTTAACGTCAGTCTTGTGAAACAGACTCCGAACCAGATCCACTTGAGCCTTCTTCCTCGCCACGAGCGCGATAAGTGCAATTTCTCAGAGGTTCAGTTAATGCTGAACAAAAAAGACTATACCCTCGCAGCAATCAGAATGATCGATCCCCCCGAGACCAAAGAAACCGTCCACGTCTTCGAGGATATTCAGGTGACGACTCTCGACGATCAACCCGATTTCGAACTCTGCCTGCAGCCGTAATGTGAAAACACTCACGCCGCCGCAGGCACCAGCGATTCCTTCCGCGGCGGACGAGGCACGATCAGAATCACGATCGCCTCAATCAGCATCAGCAACCCCAGTAGCGCCAGCACCGCCGCCACCCACGGGACTGGATTTCCCTGAAGCGCCGGATCGCTGAATTTCCCCGCTATCACTGCCGTCGCCAATGGCTTCAACGTCAGCCACAGCGCCCACATGCTCATGGCATACATCCACACGCACGGCAATCCGGTAACCACAAGCATTCGCACCGAATGCGTCGTCCGCCACAGCCACGTCGTCACCCCCAAGAGCGTCAGCGCCGCTAGCAACTGGTTACTCGCCCCGAACAGGTTCCAGAACAGTTTCCACGCCGGCACTCCATCTGCCTTCTGGAACACCAGAAACGCCATCGGAACCAAAGCGGTAATCAACGTCGCGATCCACCGCCCGGCTGCTCCCTGCCACCCGAATAACTCCTGCAGGATGTACCGCCCCAGCCGCGTGCAGACATCCAGCGTGTCATACACAAATGTCGTAAACGCCATCAATCCAAAGGACACCCCGAACGCCGCCGGAACCCCCAGTACCGACATGAAACTCCCAATCCCCTGGGCATATAGCAGATTCGGCTGAGGCTGGCCGGCCAGCAACGGCGAAGACTTCGGCAGCATCATCACGCAGCACAATGACACCACCGCCACCATCGCCTCCAGCAACATCGCCCCGTAACCGATCGTCTTGGCGTCCGGCTCCGTCCGCAACTGCTTGGACGTCGTCCCCGAGGCAATGATCGAATGAAATCCCGAACACGCTCCGCATGCAATCGTGATAAACAGAATCGGGAATAACGGCATCGGCGTGCTTCGTTCCGCCAGCGGAATAAACGCCGGGTACTGAATCGTCTTCCCCCCCAGAATCAATCCCAGCATCCCCGCCCCCAACGCGAAGTATAGGAAGTATCCCCCCAGGTGCCCCCGCGGTTGCAGTAGCAGCCACATCGGAATCACCGACGCCGCCACGCAGTAAATCAACAGCGCGACGTCCCAGACCTTCCGGGCCTCTGCCGCACTGCTCAGATGAAACACCTTCTGTACGTCAAACGGAATGTACTGTCCCGCCCAGATAGAAACCCCCACCAGCGGCAGGAAGATCACCGTCGCCCATTCGACAGACAGCTTCGTAGACCGCAGCAGAACCCCCATGATCATTGGCAGGATCAGATACAGCAGTGACGACGTCGCGATCCCCCCTCCCGTCACCACTTCGCCATTCTCCAGCGTCTGCTCCCCGATGAACGAAGACGCCGTCACGTCCGTGAACGCCACGATGATGTACACCAGCGCCAGCCACACGAAGCTCAGGAACAGGATGTACGAGCGGTAGCTCATATGGTCCCGCACCACTTCCGCAATCGATCGCGCCTGATGCCGGATCGACGCCGTCAACGCCGTCAGGTCATGCACCCCGCCGATGAAAATCGAACCGACCAGAATCCAGATCAGCGCCGGCACCCACCCGAACGTCAGCCCCGCGAGAATCGGCCCGACAATCGGCCCCGCCGCGGCAATCGCTGAGAAATGCTGGCTCAGCAGGAACTTGCTCTCGATCGGCACATAGTCCACGTCATCCCGCATCTCGACCGCCGGCGTCACCGTATTCGGGTTCAGCTTCAACCAGCGGGCCAAAGCGGTCCCATACGTGAAGTACGCGACGCACAACAGAATCGCCGACGGAATCACAATCACAAGCAGATTCATAACGCTCTCAACATCCTGAAGTCATGCAGCCAACCGGAACCTACTTCTTCTCCAGATAATCCTTCAACTTCACATGCACGAACGGCCGCTTGTAGGCCTCCACGTCCTTTTCGGCATACGCCACCCAGAACTCCAGCGCCGTGGCGTCATACACCACGTCCAGGATGTTCCCCCCCTTGATCGGGATCTTGCACGCCACGTCGATCATGTCCTTCTCGGTGATCTTCCCGAAATTCTTCAGCATCGGAGCAAACGCTCCCCGTCCTTCATCCTGATACACAAAGTCCTTGTGCACCTTGGGAGCCAGTTCGTCCTGTGGATCGTTGTCTTTCCAGATCACCAGGTTCGGGGCATGCGCCAGCATCTTCACCGCCCGCAGGTTCTTTCCGTCCCCGACGACAAAGTGATACTTCTTGATGCGGTGGGAATTCTTGAACAGGTCGACCGCCGCATCCAACCCATCGGCGTCGTACAGCACCGACCGGAACAGCGTCGTGAAGTGTGTCCCTTCCAGGTTGAAGGGATAATCGCTCGCCGGGCTATCTCCCATTTCGGAGAGAACAATCCCCTGTGCATTCATCCCCGTGTTGCTCCCGATACTTCCCGCGAACGTGATGTTCACGTGCGGAATCCCCTGGTCAGGGATGTACACCACGATGCACGGATAATTCTGCGCCGAGACATGCATGTCCCAGTCCAGATTGCGGGTCTGGTACAGGTGCCCGTTCTTCGTGGCCGTTCCCCACGCGGCGATCGAACTGCAGGAGAAATCCCCGATCGCGGGGACCATGTGCGCCCGCTGCAACAGGTCCAGCGGAATCCCCGCCCCTTCGGACAGCCCCTTCAATTCCTCCTGGAACCGGGGATCGGTGTACTTCGAAATCGTCTTCCACGCGGCGGATAGGTTCGCATCGGAAAACCGTTGCGGTTCGGCCGTCTGCACGCTTTTCATGAAGATGTTAATGAACTTGTTCGCGTCCTCCTTGACCAGTTCCCCCAGCCGTCGCCCCATTTCATACGGCGTCCCTTTCACCACCACCACGGGGATCTTATCTTCTCCACTTCCGACCGAAGTCAGATATCCCTCGGCCCGGACCGTACCGGAAAAGGGCGGAGAACAAATCAGTGTCGCAATCAACGCGATCCACAGACGGTTGGGGGTGGGCATCGGTCAGTCTCCGTTTCTGAGAGCGGATATTTGGGGTATCGTGAAGATCCGTCGCCGGTCTTCGCCCGAGCAGTTTGTGACGTTATCAATCTGATCTCTCAGAATAACCGATCCAGCGGAACAGTTTCTACAGGACTTCCCCTGAATGACCGCTCAATTCCGCCCTCTCCAGGTACAGGATATTCCACACTTCTCCGAATTCCTGTTCACCCACGGCACCAACCCCTGGAATTACCTCAATCCTCTGGAAATTCAGGCACATTTGCAGGGCATTGCCACCGGACAGACCGGCGGACTGCTCGCCGAAGAAGACGGCCAACTGCTCGGCTTCGTCACCTATTCTCTCACCCACGCCTTCGCCCGCTTCCAGCCCGAGGCCTGCCGCGACGCACTCCACGCCCAGATCTCCGAAGCCGTCGTTCATCCCGACCATCGTGGCAAGGGACTCGCCCCCGAAATCCTCCGCCGCATTGTGGCGGACTTAAGAGCGCAGGGCATCCCCCACATCTACGTCGAACGCCACGAGGAAAATCTTGCTTCCGCCCGCATGATGACCAAGGCAGGCTTCATCGTAATCGAAACCTTCGATGACCCCGCCCGCCGCTCCACCGGCTCCCGCCGCACAGCACTTTCTAAGTACTGGCAATCGTAGGACACGCCTTGACGCACCTTGCGAATTAGTTGCACTCCGCCGTCAACGGCCCCGCCAGTTCTTCCAGGAAGAACAACCGCCCCGCCTGCGTCGGCATAAAGCTCGACGGAATCCACGGCGTCGGCTGGTGGCGCAACGTCATCCACAGGCTCAACCCCTGCCACATCATCCCCCGCGACAAACTCCCGTCCGCCCCCCCGATAATCTTGTCCGCCGTCAGGAAAATCCCCGGCCCGATCGTATTCGCAAACGCCGGCACCAGCGTCGTCCGGCTTTTGAAACTCGTAATCGCGTTCTGCTCGATTGTCATTGGATGCAGGATTGCTCCGATCCGGTGGGTCGCGGCTTTCCACTCCGCCACGCTCTTGTAGTCCGCCGCGAAATGCGGTTCCCAGAACGCAATGTGGCACGCCCGACCGATCCCGAACACCACCACCAGCTTTGCCTTGTTGGACCGGATTTCCCCAATCCGCTCGGCATACGTCGGCAGCACTTTCTTCGTCGCAAAATGCCGCTGCTTCACCGGCACCGTCAATTTTCCAAGCGGCCCATAAAACGCCTGCTGCATCGCGTATTGAAACGCTCCCGGATTCGTGGGAGGTAATGTGTTTCCCGACGCGTCGCTCCATTCATCCATGTTGAAGCCATACACGTGGTCGCACGGGCAATTCCACTCCTTTAGAAAGAAGCACGCCCAGCGATACATTCCCATCGGCCCGACGGGCAGAATCATCACCAGCTTCTCACCCGCCTGCCGCGCCTGCTGGATCGTCCATGCAATCTCATGCCCCAGCATCATGTCGAAGTCCGCCACCGACTGGCACGGAATCGGATTGAAATCCTTGTGCCACCACTTCTGCCGTTTGCCGATCGTCTTCGGATCATCATCCACGCAGGCGTCGATCTTCTTCAGATCCCAACCCGCCGGAAAAAAATTCTCGAGCATCGAACCGGAAATCGTGCTGATGAGATCCATGAGCTGTCACCTTCAAAGTGGTTAAATGCCTGACAAAATGCGGTTGGCGATCACGGTGGATTTGCTGTTCTCAGGAAATCGCACTTCGTCCAGAGCATTTTGTTAGAAGAAAAGAAGAAGTCGTGCAGGACCCGCATCTTACCGCCGTCCGCCCCACACACTCAAGTAATTTAGGAAAAGGTCTACCGACCTCTGAACTTCGGCGGACGCTTTTCCAGGAACGCCCGGGCTGCCTCCTGCAGATCCTCGCTGTCGATCAACTGGCTCTGGGCCCACCGTTCCAGTGACATCTGCGATTCCGCCGGCAACCCGCTCCCCTGATCGACAATCCGCTTCGCCAGCCCCACCGCCAGTGGTGCGTTTTGCGCGATCTGTTGCGCGAGCGCCACCGCACTCGATAGCAACTCTCCCGCCGGCACGACCCGGTTCACCAAACCCCAGGTCAGTGCTTCCTGCGCTTCAATCGTTCGCGCCGTCATCAACAGATCCTTCGCCCGGCTTGTCCCCACCGTCCGCACCAGTCGCGTCGTCCCTCCGACGTCCGCTACCATCCCCATCCGCGCTTCTGGAATCGATAACTGGCAATCCTCCGTCGCCACTCGCAGATCAAACGCCAGCGCCAATTCCAGCCCCAACCCGATCACTTGCCCTTGCAGCGCGCCGATGATCGGCACCTCCGTCGCTTCCAAGGCGTTGAGTGCTCCTTGCATCCGCGCCGCCAGACGGCGTAGCTGCCGTCCAGGATTCGCCCCCGACTCTTTCCCCAATGCCGTTCCGAGCGAGAGAATATCAATCCCCGCCGAAAACACCGGTCCTTCCGCATGCACGATCACCGCACGGACTTCCGGATGGTCATCCGCCATTTGCACTGCTGCCGAAATCGCGTCCAGCATTTCCGGCGTTAGCGCGTTCCGCTTTTCGGGCCTGTTCAAACAGACAAACAGGAATGACCCTTCAATTTTCGACTTCACATGCGGGTGTGTCATAGCGGCGGATCCTACAGCTTGATGAAAATCTTATTCTTCTCCAGGTTCCGCAGGATCAGCCAGCAGAAGAAAAAGAACACGCCGAATCCCACCCACATCCACACGGCGGGAATATCCTTCGGCATGTACGGCTTCACCCCGTTCCCCACCAGTTCATGCAAGATATAGCCGAACAGGGCATTCACCCCCAGCGTCCGGAATACCCCGACCTGCAGCCCCCACACATCCGCGAGAATGTAAAAGATCAGCATCACAATCAGCGACAGCCCCGCGGCAAACGTCAGGTACGAAATCGACCCGCACCGCTGGCACATCATCCAGTAATTCCACTTCCGGTATAGAGCGCTGTGATCGACTTCGACCTCTTTTTCGACTTCGATCTCTTTCCCTTTTTTAACTTGTTTGCCTTTGTCCTCTTCCATGAAGATCTCGCTCTGCTTGACCTTCTTCATCTCTTTATCCCGTGCATGTGGCGGTGGCACGAACGGCGGTTCCGCCAGGACAAGATTCCATTTCTGGGCCTTCAAATCCCCCATCCAGCGGTTGAAGGCCTCACTCGGCGGAATGACCGGGTTCGCCGCCAGCTTCTCTTTGGCCAGCTCTTGTTGTTGTGCTTCCGGCACGTCATAGCACCGCGTCAGACAGGACAATCCCCAGCCGACGACCATTAGCAGAATTCCCCAGAACGCATACCGCACGACCAACCCGACTCGGCGGATCTTGCCGGCTCGCAACGCCATCATCCAGTCACATGCCAGCGTCCCCACCAGCGTCGGAATCGTCCACGTCAGAAACCCCAGGTTCCCCCGTCGATCCCGCCGTATCCCGTGGACCCGTTCACATGCGCGAAAAAGAACCAGTGGCTCAGAGACAGGTGCAGTACTGCCGACGCGATCATATAGAACACCCGCACCAGAGGCCGCGCGGTGATCACCGGCAGGATCCAGACGCTCGTCACGGCGATATGCATCAGCGTCTGGAACCACGAGCCGTGAAACTGTTTCTGGATCACCCCCCAGAAACCTACGCTGGTCAATGCCGTCCAGTCGAAGATGGCCCCTTCGGGCAGTTGCGGATTTCCGCTGTACCATAAGATCGCAATCAGCGCTAGCCCCAGGCTCCGGATCACCGCATGCTTGTAGGCGGAGTTCAACCCCCCCGCCTCCGCCCGTCGTTGAAAGCTGTATCGCAGCGCAAACCCCACCGCGAAGAAGAACTGCGGCATGATGGTGTCCGCGTAACTGCAGTAGATGTTCTTATGCTTCAGAATATACGGGCAGGCGACGAATTCCCCAGAAAATTCACCAGGAACATCCCCGCCACCGTGTAGCCCCGGAACTGGTCCAGGGAGGCCATTCGGCCGAGTCCGGTGACGGAAGGAGCGGGCGCGAGAGACGGTTGCGGGACGGCAGTCGCCACGGTTGCACCTTGGAGAGATTCGGGGGCAGAGAATTCGGGAGATTTTGCAGTCAATCACGAGCTTCGTTGCCAGTATCCGGAACCTGCAACTGACCTGCAAGGGAGCGAAGACGCGACGACTGACCTTCCTGCGGAAATCCAGTCGAGCCTCCATCAGTCGTGTTTGTCCTCAGTCGATGGAGCATAGGCGAACATCTTCCAGCCTTTGATTCTCAACAGGACGATGGGCGTGGCCATGATCCCAGCCCCCAGCAGCGTCGACAATATTCCATTCGTCGTGGTCAGTACGCGATCCTTCCACGCCCCGTAATACACCCATCCCGCAATCGGACAGAATAACGCCACCGCCGTCACCAGCCCGGGCGAATAGACCCGCGTCACCACCGTCGGCAGGACATGAAACAGCGTGGCGTTGATCAACATCAGCGCGGGAAATGCCAAGGCGAACCAAGGTTCTCGCCAACCCACCGCCGCAACACACACCGATCACCACCACAATTCCATTTGCGATGTAAAACGACCCCAATCGACCGGCAGCCGCAGGATGCTCCGCCGCCCAGTCACGCCAGTTCAATTCATACTCTTCAAACATGTGAATACTGTACGCAAAGACAGCAATCCACAGCACATGCTCATGCGACACAGTGATTCTCCATCATGTCCCGGGATCGATCGCTTTTACGCCATGTTGGTTCTCTTCGATCCTTGTTCCAGAATAGATGCTCCCCTCTGTCTTGCAAGGAGTACTGTTAATTCCGCGTGGATTTGTTTGAGTTTATGGCGGCGGTCGACCACGGCAGATTGACGCCGGCCTGGTAAACGAAATAATCAACGTAACGATATAATCAGCCTATCTACGGATGGTTTTCTGGACGGACGATCTCCCTCCGCCCATTGCCGTTTCGAACCGAGTGCATAGTCATGAAGCCGCTCTCCAGTCTCCTCCTGCTTTTATTTCTGGTTTGCACCGCGGCACGGATCTTCACCACCTCACACACCCTCGCTGCCACTCCACAGGCCAAGAATTCGTACGACAGCCTGGTTCCTCAGTGCCTGCTCGGCCTTCTGCACGCTCCTGAGGTCCACAAGGATCTCAATCTCTCTTCCGAACAGGTGAACAAACTGGAAGTCCTGCTTCGCAAGGTCGACGCCCGCTGGTTCCCCGCCCGCATCTTACCCACTGAGGAGCAACGCCCCGTCATTCGAGAACTGGAAACGGAAGCCTGGAATTGGTTCGGCTCAAATGCCACCGCCACGCAACGACAACGACTTCAGCAACTCGAATGCCACGCGCAAAATAACAGGATGCTTCTCCGCGAGGACGTCGCCCAGCGCATTGGCTTGAAATCCTCTCAACAGCAGAAGCTGGCCGATCTGGCGCGGGCGACGGACGAGTCGAAACTCGTGCTCGCCCGCACTCTGTACGGCGACCCACAGATCAAAAAACTGCAACAGAAGGCGGACCAGGCCGCGAGGGCCGAGCGCGAAGGACTCTCGAAAATAGTCCAGACGGATCAGTGGGAGAAACTGAAAGCGCTCCTCGGCGATCCCTTCGATGCCACGCGCCTGAAGCGGATCTATCCCCTCGCTCCGGAATTTGTCCCCGTCAGGAACTGGATCAACTCATCCCCGCTGACCATGAAGGAACTGCGCGGCAAAGTGGTGCTGGTCCATTTCTATGCCTTCCAGTGTCACAACTGCCACGCCAATTTCGGGATCTACCGTCGCTGGCATAAGGAGTTGACCGACAAAGGGGTCGTCGTGGTCGGCATCCAGACCCCGGAAACAAAAACCGAGCGGGACATCACTGCCGTAACAGCCGCCGCCGCCGAGCGCGACCTCAAGTTTCCGATCCTGTTTGATCTGGATGCCGCCAACTGGAACGCCTGGGGCAATACCGTCTGGCCCTGCGTCTACGTGATCGACAAACAGGGTTATCTCCGCATGTGGTGGCAGGGGGAACTGAATTGGAAAGGGGCCACTGGGGACAAGAGCATTGAAGAGGCCGTGAACAAACTCCTCGCCGAAAAATAAATCAATCGCGAGCGACAAAAAAAAGGCCCCACGGCAACACCGTAGGACCTTCTGATTTCACGAGGTCGGAAAGTGCACTCTCACGACTCTTCACCGGGCGCCTTGGGGGCATCAGGTGAGGTTTGCTGCAGGGCGTTCGGTGCGGGCAAAGTCGCCTCCGCCGGAGCGGCAGGTGCCTCCATTTCTTCGAACTGCAGGACCGGGGGCATGAAGAATAGATCGTCGAATTCCTCGCCGGTCCCTAGCAGGTAGCCGCCACCCAGGGCTCGATATGCGTTGACGATCGCTGAAAATTGCTGTTGCTTGGTTTCGATCAAGACCGTTCGGGCTTCCAGGAGGTCACGCTGGGCGAACAGCACGTCAATGTATTTGACTTCAGGTTCGCGATTCACGTCGAGGTGCACGTTCTGGAACAAGTCGGTGGCTGCCGTGACGGACGCTTCCATGGCTCGTACTTGTTCCTGCTTGACCAGCACGCTCTCCCGGTAGTTTTCCACTTTGGCCATCAGGTTGACCACCTCAGTGAACGCGTTCAGGATCGTCCGCTGGTAGTTATAGATTGCCTGCAACTGCCGGGCATTCGCGTTCATGTACTCCGCCTGGATCGCCTTCTTGTTCATTAACGGTGCGACAAGTTCTCCGGCGGCAGCCGCGGCGAAAGAGGCCGGATCAAACAGGAACTTCGGATTGAAGGCCTCATATCCGACGCGCCCCGTCAGGATCAGTTTCGGATAGAAGTTCTTCCGAGCGACGAGAATGTCCAGTCCACACGCGGCGACTTCCTGTTCCGCCGCACGAATGTCACGCCGGTTTCCAAGGAGTTCCACGGGAACCCCAACCTGCAGCACGCGCGAGTTGAGATTGATGAAGTCCCACAATTCGCGGGCCACGGGTTGCGGATAGCGGCCTACGAGGAAGTTGATCCTGTTCTCCACCTCGATAATTCTCTGGTTGATGATCTGCCGCTGACTTTCGTTCTTGCGGACTTCCGCCAGGAACCGCTGCACCCCCAATTCCGTCCCTCGGGCTGCTGCCTTCTGCAGTCGGGCGACTTCAAGACTCTTCTGTTGCAGGTCGATCGTTTGATTCAGGTACACCAGACGTTGGTCCAATGCTGAAAGTTCGTAATAGTTGTCCGCCGTCTCCGACACCAGTTTGGTGATCAGGTAATTTCTCGCCTCATACGCGGCCACATAACGCAGGTACGCGGCATCGCGGGCATTTCGTAATTGTCGCCAGATATCGACCTGCCAGAAGAGGTTGGATCCCAGCCCCATGCGGGCCATCGGATCGGGGAAGTTCCCGCCGTTCGGCCAGGTGAGCTGGTCCTCGGCCGCCCCCAGCGGCATATACCGGCTGTTTCTGTCCATCCCGCCGTTCAGCCCGATGTTCAGAAACGGAAGGTAAGCACCGCGACGCGCCAGAATCTCATTGTTGGCGATCTGCACTTCCTCGTTCCGGATTCTCAACTCTTGGTTCTGCGCCAGGCCATAAGTCAGCAGCCCCGTCAGCACCGGATCGTTGAAGAACTCCGCGATCCCGATCTGTGCCGAATTCTCCGCGCTGGTCCTGCCGCGGAAATCTTCCGGAATGATGGGAGTCGAATCCATGTGACGCAGACGCGGGATATTGCAGCCGGATAATCCCAGCGCCAGCATCCCCAGCACCACGCTCACAATCGCTGACCGTTTTGCGCATGAGCACAAACGGCAGATCAATCCTTTTTTCTGCCTCATAGAGTCCCCCTTGGCCGCCGCCGGTGAACGTAGGGTTCAACAAGTCGTTCCCTCGACCTGCTTGGGCGGAATTCCGCCCTCCTTACTTGGCGTCAGCACTGGGAATAGCCGGATCAACTTAAACTGCGCTCAAAGGAAATCACTCCTTTTCCGCACAAGCGGAGGAACCGCTAGCGTGATGATCGGCAGAAAAATCGATTCATACATTAAAAAAGTATCTTCATCAGAGAGGGTGAAGAAAATGCCACGTTGTCTTCCCGCAGACTTTCTCTACGTAGACCGCTCGGAAAACTCGAGGTCGCGATTGCTCTTGCCAATCCATTACAAATCCTTACGAGTCCGCCTGTTGAGTGATCTGACGTCAGTCGATCAACCTTGCCTTTTGGGCCATCCCGTCAGCGAGGTGACACACATCAAGCGGGCGAAGAGTCTCCGCATTAATCAGACTTTGCCCGACCGGAACCGCTGATAGCGAGAGCGG
Organism: Planctomycetales bacterium; assembly: GCA_046349635.1. Lineage (GTDB taxonomy): Bacteria > Planctomycetota > Planctomycetia > Planctomycetales > Planctomycetaceae > JAXMBX01. The sequence goes on along the minus strand of JAXMBX010000028.1, from coordinate 5,673 downwards.
TCGATCGCACGTGAGAAGTCTCCGCTCGTCAGTCTGTCGCTACTTCTTCGCCAGACGTCAAACTTTGCCCGTCAGTCATCTCTCGAACGGCGAATTCTCGCGGGCACAGCCCTGGGTAGCCGGTTCCAGGCAGGAAAGTCCGGCTCAATGCCCCCGATCTATCAATGGCGACGACGGCACCGTTCTGGGCACCGATCAATGATGGGCTGCTGATGTCTCTCGTTCGAAGATTTCACTGACCGGCTCATCGTGTTCATCCTGGATGAGTTTGCGGCCATCGGAGAGTTTAGCGAACAGGTAATACAATCCGGGAATCACCAGCACCCCGATCACAGTCCCCACGAGCATCCCCCCGACGGCCGTCGTCCCGATCGTTCGGTTGCCGATCGCACCCGGACCGGTGGCCCGCACCAGCGGAATCAGGCCTGCAACGAACGCAAACGAGGTCATCACAATCGGCCTGAATCGCAGTTTTCCGCCGTCGATCGCCGCATCTTTGATGCTCAGCCCTTCATGCCGGCGCTGGACCGCGAATTCGACAATTAGAATGGCATTCTTGCCCAGCAGACCCACCAGCATCACCAGCCCGATCTGGCAGTACACGTCATTCGACAACCCCATCCCCTTCAACATCAGGAAGGATCCAAACAGTCCGACTGGCAGCGACAGGATCACCGCGAGCGGCAGAAGAAAACTTTCATATTGCCCGGTCAAAACCAGGTACACGAACACGATCACGATCAGAAAGATGTAGACCGCGGTGTTCCCCTTGTTGGCTTCGTCGTACGCCAGCCCTTGCCAGCCGATGCCGAAACCGTGAGGCAGCGTCTTGTCGGCGACTTCCTGGATCGCCGCGATGGCCTGGCCGCTGCTGTAGCCCGTCGCGGGAGCCCCTTGAATGATCGCCGTCGTATACAGGTTGTACCGGTTGATTTCATTCAACCCCTGCCTCTTCTCGATCCTCATGAACGCCGAATAGGGAACGTACTCCCCTTCGTCGTTTTTGACGAACATGTTCTCCAGGTCTTCCGGGTACCTTCGGAACTCCGGCGCCGATTGGACGTAGACTTTGTAGAACTGTCCGAAACGCACGAACCCCTGCTCCCAGGTACTCCCGACAACGATCGACAGGTTTTCCATCGCGTCCGCGATGGACACACCCTTCTGCATCGCGACGTCATTGTCGATGATGATCTCGTACTGCGGGTAATTAGCGGCGAAAAACGTAAAGATCCCCTTCAGCTCTTTCCGCTTTCCCAGCTCTGCCAGGAATTCGGCAGTCACTTTCCCGAACGCGTCGTAGTCCCCGCTGTTCGTTTTATCCAGCAGGCACAACGAAAATCCGCCGGCGGCGCCGAAACCGGGAACCGCAGGGGGTTCGAAGAACTCAAGCTTGACGTTGGAGATCTGCTTCCCTTTCTCCTCAAGCTCCTCAATGATTTCCTTTGACGTCAGTTCACGCTCCGCCCAGGGCTTCAGGTTGATCAGGCAGGTTCCCGCGTTGGAACCGCGCCCCTCCGTCAGGATCTCGTAACCGGCCAACGCGGTGACGGACGTGATTTCCTTGATCGACTTGCAGACTTTCTGCAGTTCGTGAGACTTCGAATTCGTATATTCGAGCGTCGAGCCGGGAGGGGTCTGGATGATTCCGTAAATGACCCCCTGGTCCTCAAGCGGAATGAAGCCAGAGGGGAGGACCTGGTTCACCAGGAGGATCCCGTAACCGAAGGCCCCGATGACGATCAGGGTGATCAACCGACGGGAAACGATCAACTTCACGATGGCGACGAATCCCGCCGTCACCCCCTCAATGAGCCGGTCGAAGAACTTGATAAACACTCCCAGCGGACTCTTCTTCTTCGCTTCCCCCGGTTCGCTTCCGGAGAATGTGGACCGGAACGTGAAGAAGAACAGCACGGCCATCACGCTGCCGATGATGACCATCCTCGTGTGTGTCAGTTCCAACTGCTCGGAGATCACTTCATGGACGATTTCTATATGCAGCACAAGGTAAACGGCGTAAGCCGCGACCAAACCAAGGACCAGGCTCAAAATCCCACGTAGCACAAACGCATATTTCCCCGCAATCCGCTTCATCCCGCGATTGAGCGCCCCCACCAGTCCCCGTTGCTCTCCGGGAACCGCATGCGGCTTGAGAATCATCGCGCACAGCACGGGAGTCAGCGTCAAAGCCACCACGCCGGAAAGGACGATGGACATCGCCATGGTGAGCGCGAACTGCCGGTAGAACACGCCGACTGGACCGGGGACGAAGGTCACGGGAATGAACACCGAGGCCATCACCATCGTGATTGCGATGATCGCGCCGCTGATTTCCCCGACCACCTCTTTTGTGGCCGCATACGGAGAAAGGTGCTTTTCGTGCATCTTGGCGTGCACCGCCTCGACCACCACAATCGCGTCGTCCACCACGACCCCGATCGCCAGCACCAGTGCAAAGAGCGTGATCAGGTTGACCGACATCCCGAACATGCCCATGAAGAAAAAGGTTCCGATCAGCGAGACGGGAACCGCCAATGTGGGGATGAGCGTGCTCCGGAAGTCCCCCAGGAACAGGAATACCACCAGGGAGACCAGGATAAACGCCTCAAACAGCGTGTGCAGCACTTTCTCAATGGAGGCGTCGAGGAAGTTGGACACGTCGTAGCTGATCGCGTAGTCCATCCCCGGAGGAAAGTTTTCCTTCTTGAAATCCTTGAGCTTCTCCTTGACCTTTTCAATGACGTCTGCGGCATTCGAACCGGGAATCTGCTTCAGCACGATCGAGGCCGCAGGCAAACCGTCGATATCGGAATACAGACTGTAGAACGATGACCCCAAGGTCACTTTCGCGACGTCCTTCAGCCGCAGAATTTCCCCCTTGGGATTCGCTCTCAGGATGATTTCGCCGTATTGTTCCGGCTTGTCGTAACGTCCCTGCCACATCAGGACGTATTCGATCGACTGCGATGTTTTCCCCGTGGCCTGCCCCAGACGTCCAGGCGATCCGATCAGGCTTTGCTCCTTGATCGCCTTCATCACGTCGGCGGAGGAGATGGAATAGGCCCGCATCCGGTCGAGGTCCAGCTCGACGCGCATCGCAAAGGCGCGATTTCCCAGGATCTGGGCGCGGCCGACCCCGCGGATACGCTGCAATTCCGGAAGCAGGCTGGCGCTGACGTAGTTATACAGGAAGTTCTGGTCGACGTTGGGATCTTTGCTGAATACGTTGACGTACATCAACATGCTCGTCATGTTCTGCATGACGATGATCCCTTCCCGTTCCACGATGGGAGGAAGCTGGTTCTTCACCATCTGGATGCGGTTGTTGACGTTCAACACCGCCACGTTCGGGTCCGTCCCCGGTTCGAACGTGATCACGATCGTCGCTTCACCAGCACTCGTGCCGGCGGACGTCATGTACCGCATGTCCGGAACGCCGTTGATGGCCCGTTCCAGAATCACCAGTACCGAATCCACCAGCGTACGCGCGCTCGCTCCGGGAAACGACAGCGATACGACGACGCTCGGCGGCGCCACGTCGGGAAACTGGGAAATCGGCAGCGAAAAGATTGCCAATCCTCCCATCAGGAGGATCAGCAACGAAATGACGATAGCCAGTGCGGGACGATGCAGAAACTTTGAGAACATGGCTGAGCGCTACTTACTCTCTCTATTCTGCGTGATACTTCAGCTGGCTCAGAACGATTTCCGGTGAGCGGAACTCGTATTCGATCTTCTGGCCGTCGGTCACCTGCGGAATTCCTTCCAGGATGATCTTGTCACCCTTGTCGAGGCCCTTGCTGATCATGAACACGTCGTCCTGGACTCCTTGAACCGTGATGTCCCGTTGGTGAACCACACCCTTTTCATCCACGACGTACGCATACAGCTTGTCCAGAATCGGAAATGTCGCCCGTTGAGGAATGACGACGATGTCCTTCATCACGTTATGCATCAGGATCGTTCCGGTCTGGCCGTTACGCAGCAAGCCGTTCGGATTCGGGAAGTCCGCCCGGAAGGCGATGTTCCCGTTCGTGTTGTTGAAGTCGGCTTCGATCGCACCGATTTTTCCGGGCTGGTTAAAGATCGTGCCATTGGCCAGCTTCAGCTCGATTTTCAGGTGCGACGCCTGGCCGTTACTCGCCTCGATCTCCGCCTTGTATTGAAGATACCGTTTCTCGGGCACATTGAAATAAACCCACATCGTGCTGTTGTCGGAGAAAGTCGTCAGCACGTCCCCTTCTTCGATCAGGCTTCCAATCTGGTTCCGCTGACGGTCCACAATCCCGTCGAACGGTGCCCTGATGCTGGCAAAATCCAACTCCGCCTCAGCCAGCGCCACCTTGGCTTTCGCCTTGTCCAGTTCCGTCTTCTTGAGGGCGATCTCCTGAGGAGACACGATCCCCTTGTCTCTCAATGTCTGGGCATTGTTCAGTTCAATTTGAATCCGATCTCGCTCGGCGATCTCAGACTTCAAAGTTGCCTTGTACAGGACCGGGAGAATCTGGAACATCAGTTCCCCCTTCTTCACCGCTTGCCCCTCCTTGACGCAAATCTCCTCGAGATATCCCCGTTTCAGGGCACGCACTTCGATGTGGTTGCACGAGTGGATCTGGCAGACGTAAGGCTGGGTGCTGACCATGTCCTTTCTGATAGGACTGGTTACCACGATCTTGCGGGCCGAGTGATGGCCTGCCTGATCGTGAGACTCGGAATGCGAAGCGTCCTTAGCATGTTCGTTCTCCTGTGAGTGTCCCTTGGTGTGCTCTTCCGAATGAACTTCCGCCAGACAGCCCGACAGGGAAAAACAGGCTACAGCCAAGCTGATTGCAATCGCTAGCGTCTTCATTTTGATCTTACTTACCTCACGTGTAAAAAACTTTTGATCGCCCCCCTCGCCTGGGGAATGGGGCGAGGAGCGGGGAAGTTCAGGTTTTCGGAACTTTCGTTTTCAGGGGAGCGATCCTGGGAACTTGTGTGAATTATTAGCGGTCGAGTCAAGCGCTTCAGTTTTTCATTCAACTGCGATGTCTGCTGCGTCTCCGGGACATCACATCAGTAGCAGCGGCACGATCGATATCTCCTTCAGCGAAATCTCAACGGGGATTGTTGTTCGTCTTCGTCAGGCCGGCGAATCATCCCCCCAAAAAGATTCTGCCCTTTGTTTTTGATGGAGTGCAGTCAAAAAGGGGTAAGGTCTCAAAAATGTAACCGTAAGAACTGAGGTTTTTGGTCACTGGACAATCATTCTCGTTTTTGACGTGCGACCAAACGTTTCCGTTAAATTCAAAACGCATCAAAAACAATTCCGTAAAGAAAATGTAATCACTCTCCACAGGTCGGCGTTTGCACATCCAATCATCGTTTTGGGTTTTCCCGATAAATCGACTTTAGCTCAAGACTGAAAACACTCGCGATCTGTTCGCTCACCGCAAGCTGAGTGATTTCGATCAGACCTGAAAAAAAAGGGTTGTTGAAAGTCGATACTGCGTTCTGAGTTGTGTCGGAGAATACTTGCGGACGTGAATCGTCTTACATTTCCGGTAGCCGCTTCCTAACGATTTCGATAGGTGCCCGGGCGATTTCTCGAACAGCTCGGCTGCTCGTGAGAGCTCAGCGACGTTAGTTTTGATCCTGTGCGACGTTCGATATTGTGGAGTATCCAGTCCA
>JAXMBX010000027.1:0-64125 GCA_046349635.1 Planctomycetales bacterium | reverse complement strand
AGGGGGAGACGGGTGACATTCGCTGGATCACGCAGGGAGGCAAATCGACTCTGGAAGGTCTGTCCGACCCGTCCCGCCTGAAGTGGGATCGTGGAACGCATCTGGTGTATCAGCAGGGGACGCTGTTCGGGATTCGAGCGGATAAATCGGGCGTCATTGCCTGGGATGCGGAAACCGGCATGGTCCGCTGGGAACGCTCCCTCGGAGGAATCGCCCAGGACGTGTTGGGGTGTCAGGGGGGGAAACTGTTTGTCTCGGGAACGCGGCTGTGGGGTGTCGATATCGAGACCGGAAGGATCATCTGGCAAATCGGCAGCCGGGATGTCGAATTGCAGTCCTTCGGCAGGGGACTGCTTTCGGAAACGCAGATCCTGTGGCCGACGCGTGAGGAATTGCTGTGCATCGATCAGGAGACCGGAACGTTGCACCGGCGCATGCCATTGCAGGCGGTCTGGAATCTCACGGGTGGGAACCTGGGTTGGGGGCATGGCATTCTGCTGATTGCCCAGACTCAAAAGTTGACCGCGATTCCGTTGTTTCGCGGCGTCAAATCGACGCGCGATGTGGAAGTCTCATTGGACGCTCGCGGAATTCCCTGACGGATTTGACTTTGTCGCCCGAGTCTGAACAAGATGCAAACAGACCCTGCAGGGCGTCGAAATTCCCTGGAGGGAATTTCCCGGCCTGAATCTCCTCACCGAGCTTTGCCACTGTGAATACCGCCGCCACTGAATCCCTCCCGGCCTCGGATCTGGAAGCGCTCTCGAAACTCTCAATCTCCTATCAGCGGATTACCGAGGAACTGAGCAAGATCATCGTCGGGCAGCGGGAAGTCATCGATGAGTTGATGATGGCGATGCTCGCCGGCGGGCACGTGCTGCTGGTCGGGGTTCCCGGGCTGGCGAAGACGTTGATGGTGCAGACCCTCGCCCAGACGCTGGATCTGACCTTCAACCGGGTGCAGTTTACCCCCGACCTGATGCCCTCCGACATCACGGGGACGGAAGTGATTCAGGAAGACAAGTCCTCCGGGACGCGAGAGTTCAAGTTCCTGCAAGGGCCGGTTTTCGCGCACGTGATTCTGGCAGATGAGATCAACCGGACGCCCCCCAAGACCCAGGCTGCGTTGCTCGAAGCGATGCAGGAGCATCAAGTGACGGTGGGTGGGGAACGGCATCGCCTCCCCGAACCGTTTTTTGTCCTGGCGACCCAGAATCCCATCGAACAGGAAGGGACGTATCCCCTCCCTGAAGCGCAACTCGACCGCTTCATGTTCAACATCCGGATCGCGTATCCCACGGAAGAGGAGGAGTTCCAGATCGTGCGGCAGACGACAGCCGATGCGAAGCCCACGCTGGAACGGATTCTCACCCAGATCGAACTGATTCAGTTGCAGCATCTGGTGCGGCGGATACCGGTGGCCGATCATGTGATCCGCTATGCGATGCAATTCAGCCGCATGACCCGCAAGGGGGAACCCGGGATTCCGGAGTTCGTCAAGAATTACGTCAGTTGGGGTGCGGGGCCACGTGCCAGCCAATGCCTGATCCTGGCGGCCAAGGCGCGGGCGGTTCTGCGGGGAAGGACGTATGTCAGCAGCGAGGACGTCCGTAGCGTGACGTTGCCCGTGCTGCGGCATCGGGTCATCACGAACTTCAACGCCGAAGCGGAGGGAATCACTCCCGATGAAGTGATTCGACGACTGGCGGAGACCATTCCCACCGTTTCGGAAGCGTGAGATCGCGCGGGCCTGTCCGCAGGTCCGGAGCCGTCCGCGGGCCTGGAGAAAGCATCGCTTGGAAACCAACACCTCCCAATACCTCGATCCGGAAACCGTCGCCCGGTTGCAGGGGCTGGATCTCAAGGCCCGTTCGATCGTGGAGGGGTATGTCGCGGGGAGACACAAAAGTCCTTTCCACGGTTTCTCGGTCGAGTTCGCCGAACACCGCGAATACGTTTCCGGGGATGACCTGCGTTACGTCGACTGGAAAATCTTCGGACGCTCCGACCGCATCTATCTCAAGCAGTACGAGGAAGAGACGAACTTCGCCTGCTACATGCTCGTGGACAGCAGCGAGTCGATGAAATATCAGTCCGCGTCCGCGCCGGTCAGCAAGCTGGAATATGCCCGCTGGATCGCAGCGGCGTTATCGTTCCTGGTCCTGCAGCAGCAGGATGCCGTGGGACTCGCGACGTACGACAATACCGTCCGCCAATTTCTGAAAGCGCTGAGCTATCCGTCGCACTTCCAGCAGATCTGCCATGTGCTGGAGCAGGCCCAGCCCGAGCGGGATTCCCAGATGGGGCCGATCTTCCACGAAATGGCGGAGCGGGTTCGGAAACGGGGCCTGGTCCTGATTCTCAGCGACTGTTTCGACGACGTCTCCTCGATATTGACCGGGCTCAAACATCTGCGTCACCGGCGGCATGAAGTGATTCTGATGCAGGTCATCGATCCGGCCGAGCAGGATTTTCCCTTCCGCGATCCGACGTTGTTCAAGGGACTGGAAATGACCCGCGAGGAGATGGTCGATCCCCATTCTCTTCGCAGGGCGTATCAGGCGGAGTTCGAGCAGTTCCTGAAGGAACTGCGTGGCGGTTGCCGCGAAATGCGCATCGAACACGTCCTGATCCGGACGGATGCTTCGCTGTCGGGGGCATTGTCCGCGTTTCTGGCCGGGCGCCTGCAACGGGGGCGGGGAGGCTGACATGATCCCGCAGTACATCCCCGATGGCACAATTTTGGCAGTTGGATTCGGTGCCCCCTGGCTGTTGTGGGGGATGGCCTGCGTCGCCATTCCCTGGCTGCTGCATCTGCTCACGAAGCGGCAGTACCGCCAGACCGAATGGGCCGCGATGAAATTCCTGCTGGAAGCATTGCGCAAGAACTCCCGGCGGATCAGGCTGGAACATCTCCTGCTGTTGATCGTGCGGACGCTCCTGATCGCGATTGTCGTGGGTGCGCTGGCGCGGCCTCTCTGGACGGGCTTGAGTCTGGCAGCGGTCGGGATGCCCTGTGCATCGCGTGCTGGTGATCGATGCCTCGTACAGCATGGGTTACGAGAACAACAACCAGACCGCTCGATGCCGCGCGGAAAATCGCCCGTCAGATTCTCGAACAGTCGCGGACCGGCGATGCGTGGAACCTCGTAAGACTGGCGGAGGGCGAGCCGCGCGTGATTGTTTCGCAGCCCTCGTACCGGGCGGATGAAGTTCTGACGGAACTGAACGTCTGAAACCGGCCTCTGAGCCTGCGGTCCTGTGGCCCGTGCTGCAGAGCGTCGAGCAGTTGATGAAACAGCATCCCGAGCCGAGTCGCAAGGAGGTCATTTTCATCACTGACCTGCAAAAGGAAACCTGGAGCAAGGATACCGCCACGGATGCCCAGATCCGGATGCGCTGCAACGGATATCGCACCAGGCGCAACTGGCGATCTATGACGTGGGAACCGAGACGGCGGGGAATCTTGCGATCACGGACCTCAAGCTCACTGAGCCGCTCGTCACCTCGCACGGATGCCCGGATTCAAGCCAGCGTGCCGCCTTCGGCGAGGAGCCGGCTGTGCAGCAGACGGTGGAACTGTGGGTGGATGGGCAACTGCAGGGTCAGGCAGCCTGTCTCCCTGACAGCCCAGCAGGAAGCGACCGTCACCTTCGCCCATCGCTTCTCGCAGGGAGGCTGGAAACGGGTGCGGGTGCAGTTGGGAGAGGATCGCCTGCCGATCGACAATCAGCGTCTGCTGGCGGTCAAAGTCCGCCCCAGGCTGCGGGTACTGTGCGTTAACGGCCGTCCGACCGGAGATCCCAAGGAAGCAGCCACGTTTCACCTGCAGTTGGCGCTCGCACCTCCGTCCCGGGAAAAAAATGTCGAATCGCTGATCGAGCCTCAGGTCATCTCCGCGGCGGAACTTCGGAATTATGAATTGACTCCCTATGACTGCGTGTTTCTGTGCAACGTCAGCGAATTCGAGCCTGCGGAAGTGGAGCAGTTGCGCGGCTTCCTGAATCGCGGAGGTGTTGTCGTCTGGAGTGTTGGGGATCGGGTTCAACCGGCGAACTACAACAAGTTACTGGCGAGTCCTGAAACATTTCTGCTCCCCGCCCCCTGGCCGAGCGAGAAGGGGATGCCGTTCGCAAGATGCCGGTCCGGACCATCGATCCGCTCGATTATGCCCATCCGATCGTCAAGATTTTTCAGGGAATCCCGCCGCGGGACTGGCGACGAGTCCCATCTACGAATACTTCCGAATCGGCGAAGTTCCCGCAGAGGCTGGGGCACCGCGGATCGTCCTCGCGCTCGATAATGGGGCCCCTTTGATTCTGGAACGGCAGGTTGAGCGGGGTATGCGTATCTCATCACGACGTCACTGGATGAGTCCTGGGGGAACTGGTCGGTCTGGCCCAGCTTTCTCCCCTTGATTCAGGAACTGGTGCTGCATGGTGTCTCCGCGGCTCAATCTTCACACGGGACATTGGTCAACCGGGAACTGAGTATTTCACGACTGCAGGGAACACGTTGCAGGTGCAGCGGCCGGATAATCGAGTCGATTCGATTTCGGCACCCGCAGGGGAACCGGCAACTGATCTACGACAAGACCGACGTTCCCGGTTTTTACGCGGTTGTCTCACCGGGGCAGGAAGAGCAACTGGTGGCGGCTGTGAATGTCGACACGCGGGAAGGGGATCTGGCGAAATTCTCCAAAGGGGACCTGGTTCAGGGACTGCTGGCGGGAACTCCGTTTGAATATGCGCGGGATTTTCGGGGTCTCTCCCGGCCTGCCTCGCAGGAGGAAAAAGCGACCATTGAGCCGGCCCGCTGGCTGTTGTTCCTGGCGCTCTATCTGCTCTTCGTCGAGCAGATGCTGGCCTGGAATTTCCGGTACGGTTTGTGCCTGCTGTTCCCTCCCGCCATTCCGTTCGTCTGGCGGTCGTTGCGGAACTGATTTGGGGCCGTTCACGACGGAGGGATGGCCTGCCTGTTAAACTTTGCCGTCCGAGGGCGAACTTTCTTGCGGAAGTCGATGTCCTATGGACTGTTAGGCTTTTCCCGTTTTTCCGTGAAAGAAGTGGTAACTCCCCATAAAATTACCTGTTTCATCGAGATCCCATCTCGAATTTCGATCTTCCGACCTGTAAACTGAGGGATTCCCGCAGTGTGTTGCTGGTTGGGGTGTTGAATTTTCAAAATTGCGACACTGTCGGAAAGTATTGCCAGTTCACCGGTTTCTTCTCCGCGACGCGAGAGGGGAAGGAGCCTGATTTTCAGAAAAGAGGATGTGACCGTGTCCGTGCAAGTTGAACCCAAGACCGCTCAGCAGACTATCAACGGGGCCGACATTCTGGTGGAGGCCTTGATCCGTCAGGGAGCGGATACGATTTTCGCTTATCCGGGTGGGGCGAGCATGCCCCTGCATCAGGCGCTCACGAAGCGCCGCGACGACATCCGGACGATTCTTCCCCGCCATGAGCAGGGGGGAACATTCGCCGCGGAAGGGTATGCCCGGACGTCAGGAAAAGTCGGTCTGTGCATGGCCACGAGCGGCCCGGTGCCACGAACCCGGTGACCGGTCTGGCGGATGCCAAGATGGACTCCATTCCGATCATCGCGATCACCGGTCAGGTGGCGCAGAGCGTGATCGGGACGGATGCGTTCCAGGAGACCCCGATTGTCGAAGTCTGTCGGGCGATCACCAAGCACCACTACCTGATCACGAAATTTGAAGACATTCCGCGGGTCGTGAAGGAAGCGTATTACGTGGCGACGACCGGCCGCCCCGGTCCGGTCCTGATCGACTTCCCCAAGAACCTGCAGTTAACCGAAACGTCGGAAACTCCGGACTACGATCCGCCGATGAATCTTCCCGGCTATCGTCCGGTGAAGTCCCGCACGATCGCTCCCGAACAGATTCGCCAGGTGCTGGCGGCGTTGCGTCGCTCGCGCAAACCGATCCTGTATGTCGGCGGCGGCATGGTTCAGGCCGGTGCTCACGAGGAACTTCTGAAGTTCGCGGAGCGAGCGGGGATTCCCGTCGCGACGACCCTGATGGGGATCGGGTCGTTCCCCGGCACGCATCCCCTCTCCCTGCACATGCTGGGGATGCACGGGACCGTGTACTCGAACTACGCCGTGAATGAGGCGGATCTGCTGCTCGCCTTCGGTGTCCGCTTCGACGATCGGGTCACCGGGAAACTGAGCGAATTCGCCAAGCACGGCAAGATCGTTCACGTGGACGTCGATCCCTCGGAAATCCACAAGAACAAGGAAGCCCACATTCCGATCGTCGGGAACGTCAAGGAGGTGCTGCAGGCCCTCAACGCGATGATCTCGGAAGAGGACATTCCCGATACGGACGACTGGCACGCGCAGATCGCCCAGTGGAAAAAGAAATATCCGATGTCGTACAAGGACGCGGGGGACCTGATCCTGCCGCAGTACGCCGTCGAGGAAGTTTACAACCAGTCGAAGAGCATGGACCCGCTGGTCGCGGTCGGCGTGGACAGCACCAGATGTTCGGCGCCCAGTTCTTCAAGTTCGACAAGCCGAACCGCTGGATGAGCAGTTCCGGCCTGGGGGCGATGGGCTTCGGCCTGCCCGCGGCGATGGGGGCACAAGCGGCTCATCCGGGCCGATTGTGCATCGATATCGACGGGGACGGTTCTTTCCTGATGAACGTGCAGGAACTGGCGACGCTGTACTGCGAAAAACTGCCGGTCAAGATCCTGCTCTTGAACAACCAGCATCTGGGGATGGTGGTGCAGTGGGAAGACCGGTTCCATGAAGGAAACCGTGCCCACACGTACCTCGGCCCCATCGACCACCCGGAAGCGGTCGGTAAAGGTTCGGGGGACATCGGCGAGACGTATCCGAACTTCGTCGGGATTGCGACCGGTTTCGGGATCAAGGCCCGCCAGGTGCGGAGCAAGAAACAGTTCCCGGAGGCCGTCAAGGAAATGCTGGCCCACGATGGCCCGTATCTCTTGGAAGCGGTCTGCCCGTATCAGGAGCACGTGCTGCCGATGATCCCCGGCGGCAAGACCGTCCGCGACATCATCATCGAATAGTCGCCGGAATATTCCGAGACACAAAAAAGGCCTGACAGATGTCGGGCCTTTTTTATCGGATCAAATAGTGTCGGCAGGTTGCAGGTCGTTCCGGGGGCTTCCGCTTCGCGGTGCGCCCCCGCCACCCAGTCAGGCCAATTACCGACGGATCACCACCGCCAATCCTGGGGCTTCAGCGATTTGAGGTTCTGCACGCAGCCTTCGGGCCAATCTCGCCGTGCTTGAGGGAAATGATGATCTGGGCGGCTTTGGTCGCAGTGTCCCGTTCCGATTCGTTGTCCATCCCGGCGACGTGTCCGCTGACCAGCACGTTATCGAATTTCAACAATGGGCTGTCGACCGGCAGCGGCTCAACTTCGAACACGTCCAGCCCCGCTCCTCCCAGATGACCGGACTCCAAGGCGGCCACCAGGTCCACTTCATTCACCAGCGGGCCACGCGCGGTGTTGATCAGCAGCGCGCCGGGTTTCATTCTGGCGATTGTCTTGGCGTTGATGATGTGCCTGGTTTCAGCGGTACAGGGAAGGTGGAGCGAGATGTATTCGCTGCGAGACAGAACCGAATCGAGGTCTGCCAGTTCGATCTGATGTTGTGCGACGAATTCTTTCGGAGGGAAGGGATCGTAGGCCAGCACTTTCATTCCGAGCCCGATGGCGCGAGTGGCGGTTGCCTGGCCGATCCGTCCCAGTCCCAGCAGGCCGATGGTCTTGCCCATGACCCGCGGGGTGGAGACCCGCATCCAGCGGCCAGCGCGGACCTGCTGGTCGAGGCGGGGGAATCCCCGGGCGACACCCATCAAGAGGGCGATGGCATGCTCCGCGACGGCGTGGTGATTGCAACCGGGCGTGGTGGCGACGACGATTTTCTGAGCATCGGCAGTTGGCAGGTGAACGGCATCGAAGCCCACCCCCCAGCGGGCGATCACGCGGAGTTTGGGCAAGGCTTCCAGTACGCGGGGAGTATATGGTTCCGATCCCGCGACGATGGCCTCGCAATCTTCCAGCGCCGCGATCAGGTTGTCTTCCACCCACAGGCTCAAGCCGGCCGGGGGAAGGACGATTTCAAAACCTGCGTCCGACAGCATTTTCAAATGTGGTCCGCGATCGGAATTCAAAGCGGTACAGGCAACGCGGGGCATGGTCGTGGAAGCTCCTGTCATTGGGATTTGGCGGTGAGCGGCGGGAAATTCGTGTGGATTTCGAGCCGCAAGCCTACCGCACCGATCCGGGGCTGCCAACTTATCCGGCTGCGGTCCCTGTTTCGGATGAAATCGGGGTTATTTTGGTTGGCTGGGGTGACAGGGAATCTCCGAATGTCGTACAATCCGGAAGATGGAATTGAGATTCAGTCTCAGTTTGAAGAGGTGGAGGAATCGTGAACGTGGAAACAATCGTCCCGCTGAGTATGCTGCGGACCGGTGATCGGGGCCGAATCAGCGATCTCGAAGGGTCGGAAGAATACGTTAAGCGGTTGTGTGAAATGGGATTACGCCACGGTGCCCAGATTCAGATGCTGCGGACCGGCTCTCCCTGCATTGTCGCAGTCGATCAACAGCGACTGACGTTAAGAACGGACGAAGATGTGTCCATTCTCGTGGAATTGTTTCGAGACTGAATCTCCAGATGAGGGGAACTGTGACGGCGATATTCACTCTGGACGCACTTCCCCAGGGAGCCAAGGGGCGGATTCGGGAGATCGAAGGGGAGGATGCGTTAGCGGTCCGACTGCTGGAAATGGGGCTGACAGAAGGGGAGGAAATCCACGCGATCGGCCGGGCACCGCTGGGAGATCCCTTGGAGTTTCTCGTCCGAGGCTATCGGCTGTCGTTGCGGATTGCCGAAGCACGGCGGGTCAAATTGGAACCGGATCCAGCGCGTTCCTAAAAGAGCTGCATTGACCCGCGGTTTGGCGGCAGGTCGTAACGGGGATGTCCGAGGAACCACAAGCTCCTTCACGCATCTCTCCAATTTTGGGGTTTGAAAGAGAAAAGACGTCTGCCATGTCGGCCTCTGCAGCGACTGAGAAGCGAACTCTCCATGTCGCATTGATTGGAAATCCGAATACCGGGAAAAGCACGATTTTCAACCTTCTCTCGGGAGGCAAGTCGCGCATCGGCAACTTTCCCGGAGTCACGGTCGAGAAAAAAACCGCCCTCCTCCGCAATTCCTCGACCCCCATCGAACTGGTCGATCTCCCCGGCACGTACAGTCTGGCACCGCGCTCCCGGGACGAAATGGTCGCTGTGGACCTCCTGCTGGGACGGCAAACCGGAGAGAAAAAACCGGATGCGGTGGTCTGTATCCTGGATGCCTCCAACCTCGAACGGAATCTCTACCTGGTGAGCCAGGTGCTCGATCTCCGTCTGCCGACGATTCTCGTGCTGAATATGTGGGACGTCGCCTTGGAGCGGGGGATCCGGATCGACGTTGCCGGGCTGGAGCAGCGCCTCGGTCTCCGCATTGTCACGACGAGCGCCCACAAGCAGCAGGGGATCGCCGAACTCAACAAGACGTTGCAGGAAGTCGCAGGGCTGGCCGTACCTCCCGATCGGGTGCTATTCCCCGAGTCATTCCAGCAGGAATCGGTCCTCCTCAAGCAAAAACTGGCGGAGTGGGGTGTCACGGATGTTCCGGATTACTTTCTGGAACGTCTGCTCCTGGACGTCGGGGGGTATCTGGAATCACACATCAATGAACAACACACGCAGGATCTGAAAAACTGGCTGACAGAATCCCGGGAGCGGATGAAGGCCGCCGGTTGTCGCATTCCCATGATTGAGGCCCGGATTCGCTACGCGTGGGTCCGCGAGATGGTGACCGGCTTGGTGCAGCAGCCTGAAACCAGACCCGTTACCGCCAGCGATCGGATCGACCGCTGGTTGACCCATCGCTGGTTCGGCTCGGGAGTGTTCCTGATTCTGATGTTCCTGGTGTTCCAGTCCATTTTCAGTTGGGCGGCGCCTCTGCAGGACGGAATCGAAAAAGCGATCGGCATGGTCGCCGGATGGGTCTCCTCGGCCCTGCCCGCCGGAGTGTTGCGCAGCCTGGTGACGGATGGAGTCATTGCGGGCGTGGGAGGCGTGCTGGTCTTCGTTCCCCAGATTGCGATCCTGTTCCTGTTCATCGCGATCCTGGAGGATTGTGGCTATCTCGCCCGGGCGGCGTTTCTGATGGACAAACTGATGACCCGCATTGGCTTGAGCGGGAAATCGTTTGTCCCGCTGATGTCCTCCTTCGCCTGTGCGATTCCGGGCGTGATGGCGACCCGCGTGATCGAGAATCGCCGCGACCGCATGGTGACGATTCTGATTGCCCCTTTGATGAGTTGCTCCGCGCGCTTGCCGGTCTACGTCCTGATGATCGGGGCCTTTATCCCGTCCGTCGCGTGGCTGAATGGCTGGTTGACCTTGCGGGGGATGGTCCTGTTCGCGATGACATTTCTTGGCGCGCTCGTGGCGATCCCGGTGGCGTGGGGTCTGAAGAAGACCTTCTTCCGGGGGGAGACTCCCCCGTTTGTCATGGAGCTCCCGGGATATAAGTGGCCTTCTGTCTGGATCGTCTTTCACCGGGTTTACGAGCAGGTGAAAGCGTTCGTCACGCGGGCCGGGACATTGATCCTCGCGACGAGTATCCTGATCTGGGCCGCAGGGTACTTTCCCGGTGATCACCGTCCCGCGGAACAATTGCAGGCGAAGCTGGAAAAAGCCTCCGAAAGCGAGCAGGAGACTTTGCAGACGGAGCTGAATGCTCTCAATGCGGAACTCCTCCGGACCAGTTACCTGGGGCGATTCGGCCGGTCTCTCGAACCGGTTGTGAAGCCGTTGGGTTGGGACTGGAAGATCGGGGTGGGAGTGTTGGCCTCTTTCCCCGCCCGGGAAGTGATCATTGCGACGCTGGGGACGATCTACAGCCTGGGGGGAGAGGTGGATGAGGAAAGTGACGGTTTGAGAGAGGTTTTAGCGGAAGCCCGTCATCCGGACGGTACGCCGGTCTTTACGTGGCCGGTTGCGTTGTCGATCATGGTCTTTTTCGCCCTTTGTGCGCAATGCGCCTCGACCCTGGTGGTGATCCGCCGTGAAACGGGGCATTGGGGCTGGGCGTTGTTCACGTTTGCGTATATGACCATCCTGGCTTACCTGGGAGCCTGGATCGCCTTCCGAGTGGGTAACCTGTTCATGACCTGATCCGGAAGAAACAACATGGACTGGCAATGGATCATTGTGTTGGCGGCGATCGGCTGGGCGATCTTCTCGATCGGCTCGCGAATCCGGCGCTGGTGGTCCGGTGCGGGAAAACCCGGCTGCCATGATTGCCCTTCAGCCTCCCCTGCCAGTTCGGGCGGGCCGCAGGTCAAACCGTTCGTCTCTCTGGACCAGCTCCGCGCGTCCGGGAAAAACGGTTCCCCGTCGGCTCCTTAATCATCGGGCGGTTCTCGGGCGGCTTTGACCGTTGCTATTTCTTCTCGCTGTGGCGATAGATCAGGACTTTTACTTTTTCGAGCGTGACGAGACCCTCGTCCATGAGTTGGTCCAGGTCCGGCAGAAAGGCCTCGATCCGTTCCGGCTTGTCGACGATCTCGATTACGAGCGGCAAGTCCTCCGACAGACGGAGTACTTTGGCCGTGTGGATCAGGCTGTGTGCGCCGAATCCCACTGCCCCGCGCAGCACTGTCGCCCCTGCCAGTCCGCGGCGGCGAGCCTCTTCGACGATCACTTCATAGAGCGGCCGCCCTTGATGCTTGTCCACCTCTCCAATGAAAATCCGGAGCAACTCCGCTTCTTCCGGTACGCGCCGCATTTCCTGTTTCGCATCCATCACACCAGCCTCCCGAGCGCCATTCCGAGAATCACTCCCATCAGGCCGATCAGATTGTGAGCGGCTACGTTTAGCACGGCCAGCCCCCACTGCGCATCGCGCATCAGGCCGGTCGTCTCAAACGCATACGTCGAGAATGTGGTGAATCCCCCCACGAACCCGGTCAGCAGGATCGTGCGCAGTTCCGCATTGATCAGCATCCTGTCATTGGCCAGGGACCAGATGAATCCGAAAATGACGCAGCCCGCGACATTCTCGACAAACGTTCCGATCGGCAACTGGCTGCCGGAGTAACGTTGCACGAGACCTGTGACGGCATAACGGGCCAGCACCCCAGTTCCCCCCGCCACGAACAGCCCAATCAATCGTGTCATCTCTGTTCGTTCTCCTCCACCGGTCGTTCTCGACTTTCGGTCGTTCTCCTCTGCCGGGGAATCACGAGCCGTAGACGATTCCGCGCTTCGACAGTTCGCTCAGGAACACGCTTGCCGCAGGCACAGAGGTCGCTCCATACGCCTGCACCAGGTAGACGTGGTTCATCAGTAATTGTACAAACCCGGTTAACCCCGTCTGGAATCCGCTCGCCTGCATTTCGTTGACATACGTCTGAATGTACGAACTCAATCCGTACCCGGGCCAGGAATAAATGTAGTTCGCGGAGTTCTGCCCTTTCAGCACGACCGAGCCGCTGCTCACTGCGGTGGGGGAAACGAAGTCGCGACCATCCAGTGAGAATTGTGTCGTTGAAATCCTGTTCAGTTTCCCCGCGATCTGGTCATCCACCAGGTCGAAGAATGTGGCTGTTTTCCCGGTATCCAGATTGACGAACATGGCCCCGAAGGTCGGATCGAGCAGGTAAAACTTCCACACCCCCGCTTCCTGGATCGGAATCAGGACGGTCGTGTGGCTGATCAAGGGGAGGTTTCCGACCCCTACGTTGAGCGAATCGATTCCGAACAATTGCAGCACTCCGGAATAGAACGCGGCATATCCCCCGCACGACATCCCCGCCAGGTTTTGTCGGAAGATGTTGTAGTACTGCTCCGAGACCGTGTTCACCAGCGGGGCCAGCACATTCCCATTCAGCGCGAAATCACCCGCTACCGCCGCCCACTGCAGGATCAATGTGGCGGCCTGCAGGGTGCTTCCATTTGCCAATGCTCCCTTCAGGTCAGGGACCTCCTGCAGGATCTGACGTCGCAACATCCCGTCCGTTGTCCCGGGGATGTTTCCCACTTGCAGCCGTTGCCAGTTCACGCCGCTCGCCAATGTCTGGACCGTTGCGGTGTCGTTTACGAAACTCAACGCCCAGTACTGTTTCGCAGTTGTGTTGAATCCGATCAGTTCCTGGTTCCCGTCTCCATCCAGATCCGCGACTGTCACCGCATTCGCCGAAATATTCTGAGTTCCGTTAATCACCAACTGGCTGACGTAACCGTTCCCCTTCTTGAAGATCCCCCACCAGTTCAGAGTGGTGCTGTCGCAACCCACCACTTCCTGAACGCCATCCCCATTCAGATCGACCAACGCGAAATTCTTCCACGCAACATTCGTATTCCAGCCTCTCAAAAACGTCGTCAGATAGGTCGACCCGTTGTAATTGAGCGCCCAGAAATTCCCGAACATATCCCGTTCGACCAGATCAACCCGCCCATCTCCGGTCACATCACCGACCATCAGGTTGCTATACACCGTCGCGGCATTCCAGGTGCTGATCTTCTGGCTCCGTGCGGTGCTCCCGTCCCAAAAAGGGTCCACCAGTCTCCGGTCAATTTCGAACGACCGAAGATCTCCGCTTTTCCGTCTCCGCTCAGATCCGCGACACCGACGTCCTGCCAGTTGAGCGCCGGATCCCACCCCATCAGCCGCTGAGACCGGAATGTCGTTCCGGTCGACATCACCGCCCACCACATCCCTGTATTGTTCTGCGCGACCAGGTCCGTGTCCCCATCTCCATCCAGGTCCGCGGTCATGAATCGGGAGTAACTGTTCGCAGTACTCCAGGTCGTCATCAGTGTCTGCGTACGGAATCCGCTTTTCGAGAGGAATCCGATCCACGCTCCGCTCTGCGGATTCCACTGGGCGATGTCCACGCGCCCATCCCCATCCAGGTCCGCCAGCGTCACAAACTGCCAGTTGATACTCGCGTCAATGTGCCCCAGAAACCGGTTGTGGAGTCCCGTCGTCTCCAGCACGATTCCCCACCAGTTGCCGGTGGAGGCATCGTACCCGATCAGGTCCATCAACCCGTCCCCATTCAGATCCCCTTTTCCCGTCCAGGTGAAATGGACGCGCGGTTCCATGGCCCCCAGGTAAGTGTTCCTGGATCCTGAGATTTGCAGCGTGGTGGCCCACCAGCCTCCATCGTTACTCCATCCAATAACGCCGTCCCCGGCCTGGCTGGAAAACTTCCCGAATAAGACGTCCGCGTAACCCGCTTGCGTTCCCCAGAAGCCGAGCTGTCGCGTGGTGTAACTCGTCCCGACTTTGAAGATTCCCGACCAGTAGCCACTCGCCGAATCCCAGCCCACGATTTCTTTGATTCCATTCCCGCCGATGTCCGCGAGCGTGACGTATTTCCAGGGGGTCGTGACACTCCAGTTCCCCAGGAACACGCTCTGGTAGGTTCCGTTGCAGGACAGGGCCCACCATCCTCCGACGTTGCTCTGCAGCACCAGGTCATCCCGGCCGTCGCCCGTCACATCACCGATCATGAGTGAGGAAAATGTGTTTTGCGTGCTCCAGGTGAGGAGTTTCTGGTTCACGTAGCCCGTCGACGTGTGCAGAATGCCCCACCAGACTCCGGTGGTTCGCTCCTGGGCGACCACTTCATCCCAGCCGTCGCCGTCCAGGTCCACGAGCGCATAGTTTTGCCAGTTGGGCGCGACGTTCCACCCTCGCAGGAAGACACCCGTGTAGGTTGATCCGATCAGGCTGATGGCCCACCAGTTTCCCACGTTGTTCTGCGCGACCAGGTCATCCCGGCCGTCGCCGTTAATGTCTCCGATCATGAAGTGGTCATAAGTGTTGGCGGTATTCCAGCCCATCATCGGCTGGCTGACGTAGATCCCGCCGCTTTTTGCCAGCGACCACCACACCCCGGTCGTGGCATTGAATCCGACGATCTCCTTCGTTCCATCCCCGTTCATATCCGCCAGCGCGAGGCTGTCGCTTTTCCACTGGCTGGCGTTTCCCCACACGGAGAGGGAGGTCGTCACGTATTTCGATCCGGTGTACGAGAGCATCGACCAGGCGGCAGTCTGGTCGAACACCACCAGGTCATCCCGGCCGTCACCGGTCACATCTCCGACGAGCATCTTCTGGATCTGCATCGACGTGGGCCAGAACGTCACCCAGCTTTCGGCCGTTTGCCCTGCGGAGGGATCGATCTTCCACCAATCCCCGGTGTGCGTGTTCCGGATGTAGACTTCTTTCAGGCCGTTTCCATCCAGGTCCGCCGCGATGGACCCGGACCATTGCCCGATGGCATTGATCGTATCCACGTTTTCCGTGACGTAGGTCGTTCCGTCGTACCGAACGCTGTTCCATTCCCCGGTCACGGGATCCTGCCCGAAGATTCCCTGGCTGACCGACTGCAAAGAGACCTCGGTCAGCAACTGCTTCGATTCCAGGGCTTCGATATTCGACAGGCCAATCGTTCTGCGGGTGCGTCGAAGATTTTTCGCTGGACGGCCTGTGAGTCCCTGAAACAGATTCCACCACGACCACGCCATAGTTTGCTGCACTCCGTTGCGAACTCGCAGGTCCATTCCGCGGACCGTCTATTCACTGCTCTAACGTTTACTCCCTCGCGATCCCAAAGCGCTGGGAAGGCGTTCTCCATGAATTCACCGTCGCTTGCCCCGGAGGGAAGCCTCGCCTGCCGTGAGCGACACTCAAGAGGGGGAAGGAGTTTCCGTCTGCGAGGCTGCTGCAGGAAGGGATGCTTCTACTTACATCGGCAATTCGATGTAAGAATTACAATCGAATGTCGAATTCACGGTGGGGAGAAGGGGAGATGTTTAGTGGATTTCCCCGCTGACACCTATCCGAGTTTTTCCCCGCCCCTCCCAAACCTTTCCCCCGCCGTCCGAAAAGCCGTCTGCTGCAACAAGTCGCCGCTCCCGCCAAAGCCGGCACGTCGATTTTGTGCTGCTTTATGCCAAGAATCGCAAACTTGGCCAGATGGCGGAGAGTTTTGTCGTCAATTTCCTCGAGCGCGCACGACTACGTGCAGTATGTGCTCCCCGGCGCGCTTTCTCGGACCTGTCGCCTCACGCCGACCCTTTATCGAGCCGGCATTTGACCGCGCAGCCCGGTGTGCTACTTCACCTTGGCGCCGGGGACGATCGGCTTGTCCGGACGCAGGACCACCACCTGATCGTCCGCAGAGGCGGCCAGCAGCATCCCGTGGCTCTCCTCGCCGCGGAGCATCGCCGGCTCCAGGTTGTTCACGATCACAATCTGCGTCCCCACCAGGCTCTCGGGGGAATAATGGGCCTTGATCCCCGCCACGATCTGCTTCTCGATCGCCCCCACCTTGATCTTCAACAGGAGCAGCTTGTTGGCGTTCGGATGCTCCCGAGCTTCCAGGACCGTCGCAATCCTCAATTCCACCTGTGAAAACAGGTCGTACGGAATCAAAGGCTTGTCCGTCCCGGGGGCAGGGGGGCTGGCAGGTTGATCGGCGGGAGGGACAACGGGGGTTTCGGAACTCATGAACGCACAACTCTTCTTAACTGGGGCTTCGTCACAAGGAAAACGGGGCGACAATCGTGTTACGACGGAGGCCTGGTACAACGGAGGCCTGAATCGACAGAGGACCGGCATCATACCGAATGCGAACGCCGCTCGTCACGCGCCGGGTACTACTCTCCGCGCAAACCGGCCTCCCGCACGGCCTGAAAGGAGGCCAGACAATCCCGCGTCGGGCTGATTTCGTGCAACCGCAGGATTTCCACCCCTTGCTCAGCCAGAGCGAGGGAAACTCCAACCGTGCCATACATCCGGTCCGCCAGAGGCCGGCCCAGAATCGTCCCCAAAAAACCCTTGCGGGAGTGCCCGATGCAGAGCGGTCGCCCCAGTTTGTGAAACTCAGCGATCGAACTGAGGATCTGCAGGTTGTGTTCCGCGGTCTTCCCGAACCCGATCCCCGGGTCCAGAACCACCCGTTCCCGGGGGACTCCCTGGGCAGCGAGTTCCTCCAGCCGTTGCTCCAGCCAGGCGGCGATTTCGGGGACGACGTTCCCATACTGAGGGTTCTGCTGCATGGTCTGCGGCGTTCCCTGGATATGCATACAGATCACCCCGGCCCGATGCTTCGCACAGGTCTCGGGCATCTCGGGATCGAAGGTCAGACCGGAGATGTCGTTGACGATCCGGGCTCCCGCTTCCAACGCCCGGCGGGCCACCTCGGCCTTGTAGGTATCGATCGAGATTGGGACGGTCAGTTCCGCCGCGAGGAGTTCGATGACCGGAACGATCCGGCGTAGTTCCTCTTCGAGCGGGACCGGTTCCGCTCCCGGCCGGGTCGATTCTCCCCCGACGTCCAGGATTCCCGCCCCCTCGGCAACCAGCTTGTGTGCCTGTTCGAGGAGAGCCTGGAGCGACCCGTAACTTCCTCCATCGGAAAAGCTGTCCGGGGTGACGTTGAGGATCCCCATATAAAGAGGTCTCTGATCGAACGTCAGTATGCGGTCCGCCAGGGACCAACTTCGTGCAGCCATCAACTCAACTCATTTCTCAAAAGGGCAAGTCAGGATGCTCTTCGAGACCCCCTTCCGGCCTCGCGGAGTCATTTTGCGGCATTCTAACAGGTCACACAAATGGGACTGCGAGAATAGCTGCAAATGCTTTGCGGTTATGTCAGTTACAAAGATTTCAGTGGGGTGGATATGGGGGGCTGTTGCAACCGGCACATGTGGCCGCAAACACGACGCAAATAGCCTATTTATCTCATTTTTTTCAATCGTCGTTTGACAACGCATCTCCGTTTGTTATCTTAAACTACTCTTTCGGAATGATCGTCTGAATTACCTGGATTACCCCAGTCAGACTATTCTGTACACACTGTGTGTTGCGGGAGGATCAACGCAATTTAAAAAAGTGAAGGATTCTTCCGCTCTTCCGTTTCGAAACGTGTTTCTGACAGTATTGGAGGATTGAAATGAGTCGTAAGGTTTTGGGTTTGGTTGCAGTTTGCGCCATCATGGTCGGTCTGTCCTTCGTGGGCGGCAAGGAAGCTCAGGCTTTCGGTCGCAAGAACTGTGGCTGCAGCGGTTGCGGTGCTTCCGCCTGCTGCGCTCCCAGCTGCTGTGCCCCGTCCTGCTGTGCTCCGAAGAAGTGCCACACTCGTTGCTGTGGTCCCAAGAAGCACAAGTGCTGCGCTCCCAGCTGCTGCGCTCCCCGTAGCTGCTGCGCTCCCAGCTGCTGCGCTCCCGTGAGCTGCTGTGCTCCGGCTGCTGCTAGCTGCTGTGCTCCGGCCGCCGCTCCCGCTGCTGCTCCGGCTCCCGCCGCTGCTCCGGCCCCGGCTCCCGCCCCCGCTCCGGCTCCCGCCCCCGCGAAGTAATTTCGCTGGTGTGAGCTGACGCGTGAGCGTCTGATTGCATGAAAGAAGACCCTTCCAATCCTGGGGGGGTCTTTTTTTTATGCACTGATCAAATCCCTGGATCCCCTGTATTTCCGGATGCCCTTTATTTCCTTGGAACCAGCCGCAGCAATTCGGCAGGGGTCACCAGGCTTCCGCCTTTGACGACCGACTGGATCCGCCGGGTGTTCCGGATGTCGTCCAACGGGTTTGCCTCCAGGATCACCAGGTCCGCCCATTTTCCCGCCTCGATCGAGCCTAGGGTCTTTCCCTCCCGCAGGATGTGGGCATTGTTGATCGTGGCCGCCTGCAGGGCTGCGGCTGGGCTTAGTCCGGCCTGAACCAGGAATTCCAATTCCTGATGCAGGGACAATCCGGGAGCGACATTCGGCTCCGGAGTATCCGTTCCCGCGAGGATCGTGACGCCCGCCTTGTGGAGTATTCCCGTCAGTTCCTGATACTTCCGGAACTCTGCCCGCCGTTCTTCGAGAGGAGCTTTGGGTGGAGGGGTGTACCGGGGCCAGAATTGGCGGAGACGCTCGGGAACGGTCTGGTTGTCGGGATGGTTGGCAACCTCCGGCAGATCATTCAGCAGAATCATGTTCCGAAAGACCGAGAGGGTCGGATCCACTCGGACTTTTCGGCGAACCAATTCAGGGACCAATTCTTTCACCAGCGGATTATTGAAATCCACCGTCCCCCTGTGCCCGGGTTTCTGGGCGACCGCTGCGGGAATCACGTAATTGAAGACGGACCAGATGTGTTCCAGGCAATCGACGCCGTCTGCGACGGCATCCTGTGCGGAATACGCCCCGAGATGAGCAGTGACGATCATCCCCCGCTGATGGGCCTCCGTAATGACCCGCTGGCCAACATTCCGCTTGCTGCGGGCGTAGATCTTGACCGTCCGGACTTCCCAGTGCCGCATGTCATCCAGCAATTTGGGAACCT
Source organism: Planctomycetales bacterium (assembly GCA_046349635.1). GTDB lineage: Bacteria > Planctomycetota > Planctomycetia > Planctomycetales > Planctomycetaceae > JAXMBX01. Next base: position 44,713 of record JAXMBX010000027.1, on the reverse strand, counting down.
GTTCCGGGTCCGTCACCGGAATTCCAATGTCCTTGTGGTACACGGGATCACCATCGATCAATGGCGAACAGGTGAACACGCGCGGGCAGGTCTCGGGATGGGAACGGGCATAATGGGCGACCGCAGTCGCGGCCACGACTTCATCCCCGGCGCTTCGGACGGAGGTCACTCCGGCGGCCGTGAACAAGGGGAGAATCTCGTCCCCGGTGACGTGGGCAAAATCCAAGACGTGGACCAAATGCACGTGGGCATCGATCATACCCGGGATCAAGAATTTTCCATGGAGATCGAGGGTCCGTGTCTCCCCATCGACGGCAATCCCGGGAGCAGCAGGCTCGACCCGCTCGATTTTCCCTCCCGAATCAGGACATCGTGCGGGGGTAACATTCGCGCCGCGACGGAATCGAAGACGCTCGCACCCTTCAACAGCAGGGGAGGGGGCTTCCGCGTTGGCGGTTCGTCAGCCAGCAGCCGAACTTGAACCAAAATGAACAGCGGGAGAAGGAGGAGTCTGTACATGGTCTGCCGATTGTATCAATTCAAAATCGGATGCGATAAAATTTCCACGGTCCGTATTTTTCCATGGCCCGTCTTTTCCTCTGTGTGGTTCCCCGGAAAGCTTGAGCGTGGTCCAGGTCCATTTTCCCACCGGTCTGATCCGTCACCATGCGCTGCCTCCGAAGTGTGAAGCCGCGGGAACGACCGTGCGGGAGTTGATCCAGTCGCTGGAATCGGAGTTTCCGGGAGTGGCGGCGTATCTCATTCAGGATGACGGTTCGCTCCGTCAGCACGTTAACATCTTTCTGGATGAGCGCTGGATCGGAGATCGCCAAACATTGAGTGATTCCCTGGCGGGAGTTCACGACGTCTACGTCATGCCGGCATTATCGGGAGGTTAAACCGTGAGCGGACAGCAACTGATTCTGGGAACGCGCAAAGGGATCCTGATTTTCGAACGGCGTGACAAGAGCTGGGAACTGGTCCGGGAAGGACACGTCGGTGCCCAGGTCACGTACGCGGCGGTCGATCCCCGTAACGGCCGACTGTATGCCTGCCTGCAACATGGACACTGGGGCCCAAAGCTGCATTGCTCGGAGGACCAGGGGAAAACCTGGAGAGAACTCCCGGTTCCCAAATACCCTGAAGGGACCGAATACAAACCGGGTAAGCCTGCCACACTGAATTATCAGTGGTGCCTTGCGTTTGGCAGTGCCCAGCAACCGGGACGGCTGTATCTCGGCACCGTCCCCGGGGGACTGTTCCAGAGTGACGATGGGGGTGAAAACTTTCAGCTCGTCGAATCCCTGTGGAATCATCCCTCGCGCTCCGAACAATGGTTCGGTGGCGGGATGAATGAGCCGGGCATTCACTCGATCCTTGTGGATCCCCGCAATCATGACCGCATCGCAGTCGGCGTCAGCGTCGCGGGGGTCTTCCTGAGCGAGGATGGGGGCAAAACGTGGCATCCGCGGAACAAGGGACTCTCGGCCGAGTTCCTCCCCAACCCGGACGTGGAAGTGGGACACGATCCGCACCTTGTCGTGCAATGCGAGTCGCAGCCGGACATCCTGTGGCAGCAGAATCACTGCGGGATTTTCATGACCCGTGACGGGGGAGCGAATTGGAAGGCGGTCTCCAAGAAAGGGGAGACGGCCCATTTTGGGTTTGCGGTGGCGGTCGATCCGGAGGATGGCAACCGGGCCTGGGTTGTCCCGGCGGAGAGCGACGAAGTCCGTGTGGCGGTGAATCGCAGGTTGTGCGTGTGCCAGACGGAAGATGGGGGAGAGACATGGCAGGTACTGGGAAGCGGACTTCCCCAGAAGGATTGTTATGACTTCGTGTTCCGCCACTCGCTGGACCTCGAAGCGAATTGCCTCGCGATGGGAACGGTGGGGGGGAGCCTGCACATTTCCGAGGACCGAGGCTGTTCCTGGGGGACGGTCTCGACCCAGCTTCCTCCGATTTACTCGTTACGGTTCGCGTGAGAGTCGATCCGGGGTGGTTTGCGGCGGTTTTTCGACCAGAAATCGCTCCTGCAGGTCCACAGGCTGAAGCCTGTACCCGTTGCTCCAGGAAGGCCTTTTGAGGCCCGACCTGACCAGGTCCAAGGATTGCCGGAACCCTCAATTCCCGACCCTTACAGACTTTTCATCAACCGGCAAACCCTCTATGCTTTTGAGAAAATTGTCCGGCACGGCTGCCGGTCTCATCTCTCTCCCCGATCCGTTAGATCAAGCATAGACAGGGTGGTGCGCTCGTGAACTCTGCCAGAAAACTGCTGTCGATTATCGGTTTGTTTTGTCTCTCGGCTACGCAGGCCATTGCAGGGGAAGCGGATCTCGCGATTCCCGATCTGCACGAAGGAAAGTTTTCCCTCCTGGGGATGAGCATCTCCGGTTGGCATCTCCTCTTCGGGGGTGCGTGGGTCATTTGCGGAACCCTGGGGATCAGCCTCTACTTGCGACGTCAGATTGCGATGCTCCCCGCGCACAAGTCGATGCTCAACGTCGCGGACATCATCTTCAAGACCTGCAAAACCTATCTGTTTCAGCAGGGAAAATTCCTGCTGATGCTCTTCGTCCTGATCGGCTCCGCGATGACGTATTACTTCGTCGCGCTGAAGGGTGAAGGATTCGAGACCGCCGGCCTCGTCCTCCTGTTCTCGATCGTCGGTATGCTCGGCTCCTACTGGGTCGCCTACTACGGCATCCGGGTGAATACCTACGCCAACGCCCGCACCGCATTCGCCTCGCTGCGCGGCGAGCCGTGGGACGTCGTCAACATTCCCCTCCGCTCCGGAATGTCCATCGGCCTGTTCCTGATTTCGCTCGAACTGGTCATGATGGTGATCATTCTCCTGTTTGTTCCGCGGCACATTGTCGGGTACTGCTTCCTCGGGTTTGCGATCGGTGAATCTCTGGGTGCCTCTGCTCTCCGTATCGCGGGTGGTATCTTCACGAAGATCGCCGACATCGGCTCTGATCTGATGAAGATCGTCTTCAACGTGAAGGAAGACGATCCCCGTAACCCCGGCGTGATCGCTGACTGCACGGGCGACAACGCCGGTGACTCCGTCGGCCCGACGGCTGATGGATTTGAAACCTACGGCGTGACGGGCGTCGCGTTGATCTCCTTCATCACCCTTGCCATTCCCAGCCCGCACATCCAGGCCAAGCTCATCGTCTGGATTTTTGCCATGCGGTTCCTGATGGATTTCATGTCCGGACTCTCCTATTTCATCAATCAGTCCATCTCCGAGAAGAAGTACAAGGGGCTGAAGGAATTCGATTTTGAAGAACCGTTGACCCGGTTGATCTGGATCGCCTCAATCCTGTGCATCACAACGTCGTACCTGATGAGCTGGCTGTTGATCGGCGACCTCTCCGTGACCGATGCCGCCGGCAAGGTCACCGCCCTGACTCATATCTGGTGGCAGTTGGCCTCGATTATCAGCCTGGGGACTCTGGCGGCCGTATTGATTCCGGAATTCACCAAGGTCTTCACCAGTTCGCACTCCAAGCACGTCCACGAAATCGTGACGGCCTCCCGTGAAGGGGGAGCGTCCTTGACGATTCTCTCCGGGCTTGTCGCCGGGAATTTCTCCGCCTTCTGGAAAGGGATTCTGATTGCGGGGTTGATGGCCGCTGCGTATCAGGTGAGCCAGGGAGAGCTGGAAGCGGTCATGGGGACGTATGCCTCCGTGTTCGCGTTTGGTCTCGTCGCGTTCGGTTTCCTGTGCATGGGGCCCGTGAATATCGCCGTCGACAGCTACGGACCGGTCACCGACAACGCCCAGTCGGTGTTCGAACTCGCCCAGACCGAGCATATCCCGGGAATCAAGGAGGAAATTCAGAGAGACTTCGGGTTCACCCCGGACTTTGAACTGGGCAAGCATTACCTGGAGGCCAACGACTCCGCGGGGAACACCTTCAAGGCGACTGCGAAGCCGGTGCTGATTGGAACGGCAGTCGTCGGCGCGACGACGATGATCTTCTCGATCATCCTGCTGCTCGATAAGGCCAAGATGTTGCACCTGTCGCTGACGGATGCCCCGGTTCTGCTCGGTTTCATCTGCGGCGGCTCGGTCATCTTCTGGTTCTCGGGGGCCTCCATCCAAGCGGTGACCACCGGCGCTTACCGTGCCGTCGAGTTCATCAAGAAGAATATGGATCTCAGCAAGACCGAAGCGGATATCAACGATTCCATCACGGTCGTGCGGATCTGCACGGAATATGCCCAGGCAGGCATGTGGAACATCTTTATCGCGTTGATGACGATTACTCTGGCGTTCGCGTTCTTCGACCCCAACTTCTTCGTGGCGTACCTGATCTCGATTGCGGTGTTCGGCCTGTTCCAGGCGATCTTCATGGCGAACGCGGGTGGTTCGTGGGATAACGCCAAGAAGCTGGTGGAAGTGGACTTCAAGGAAAAGAATACTCCGGTCCACGCGGCGACGGTCGTCGGCGATACCGTCGGTGACCCGTTCAAGGACACGACCTCCGTCGCATTGAACCCGATCATCAAGTTCTCGACGCTGTTTGGCCTGCTGGCGGTCGAAATCGCCGTCCAGATCAAGGAAAAAGCCCACGCCGGCAAGAGCTACGACTACACCACGATCGTCGGGGTGATCTGCTTTATCATTGCCTTGTACTTCGTCTGGCGATCGTTCTACGCCATGCGAATCCCGCAGAAGGATGCCCCCAAGGCGGCGGCCCACTGAGCCGGGTCCTGTTCTTTCAGATATCCCGCGCGGGGCGGTGATCCATCCGGGTCTCCGCCCCGTTCTTTTCCACGGACGTTCTTACCTACCCCCACTCAGGAGCAATCATGCACTTTCTCTGGTTCATTTTGATCGGCTTATGTGCCGGGTGGCTCGCGGGGCAAATCACCAAGGGGGCCGGCTTCGGCGTCGTCGGGAACCTGATCGTCGGAGTGATCGGTGCCATTCTCGGTGGTTTCCTCTTTGGGCTGCTGGGACTCGCCTCGACGGGGCTCCTGGGAGAACTGATCACTGCCACCGTGGGTGCCATCGTCTTGTTATTCCTCCTGAAGAAACTCGGCAGTAAAGGGGTCTGACTGGAGCAGGGGGGCATCGCTCCGCTGGGTTCCTCTTGACATGATCGGATGAACGGGCGTACATCCTCTGACGTTCTGCGCTTCCGGTCGCCAGGTCAGAGGAACGAGTTGTGACGAAATCACCCTTCATCGTCTGGGTTGCGGCTTGCCTGGTGGTCTCACTGGCTTCCCCGGCGTCCCAAGCCGATGATCCTCCGATCCACATCACTCCCCAATCGGGCAAACCCCGGATCAAGTTCTTGGGGGATGCTTCTGAAGCAACCGGTTCCGAAAACCCTTTTGGCCCGAAACCAATCTCCGAACAGAAGGATCTCCCTGTCCGTCGCGACACGACGTTGCGATCGCTGGCTCCGGATCGGGAAAAGCTCTCCGGCGAAATTCAGGCTGCCCAGGCAGCCGGTGATGCGGACAAAACCTTTGCGCTCGCCGTCCAACTGCGGGATCTAGAAAAAAAGCTGTTGGAGCAAGCTGCCCAGGAACCGGACTTTCCCCCGCGGGATCTGGCCGGACTGAGGGATCAGCACGCCGGACTCTTGAAATACATCGCCGATGAGTACGAGCGAAAACAGGATTGGCCTGCCTGCGAGTCTGCGTGGAATGAGTCCGTGCGGCAGCTCAGCCTGCTGCATCGGCCCGGTCACTGGACGACCCTCACGGCCGAGTGGGAATTGAAACGCATCCGGACGCTGAGTTCTCTCGATCCCTCTGATCGGAACCGGTTGATTTCCGCGGACCGCCTGCATCGAGAGATGGGGGATCTCCGCCGCCAGGGGAAATTTCCGGAAGCCCTGACTGCGGGGAAGCAGGCCTATGCCATACGTGTTGAACTGCTTGGGCTGGAAGCGCCGCGCACAGGTGCCACGCTGAATAACCTGGGGTTGGTCGTGGATGACATGGGGCGTCTTCCGGACGCGGAAAAAGCCTATCGCAAGGCGTTGGAGATTTACGCCGGTTCCATCTCTTCGGCTCACCCGGAATATGCGACGACCCAGGGAAACCTGGCCGAGGTTCTGCGCCGTCAGGGACGTTTCAAGGAGGCCCTCGACCTCCAGCAGCAGGCTCTGGATAAATTCACCGCGGCGTATGGTCCGCAACATGAGAGTCGGATCGGCTGTCTGAATCAGCTTAGCCTGACGAACAGCGATCTCGGCCAGCCGCGACAGGCTCTCGAGCTTGCCCAGCAGGCTGCCGACTTGATCCGCAAGCAGCCTGCCCCCAACCCCGATCAGGTGGCAAGCGTCCTCGCGAATCTTGCGAACCTCCACCGGGCGATGGGAGATCTGCAGGCTTCTGAAACCTGGGGCAACCGCGCCCTGCAGCTCATCGGCGAAATCCTTGGCGAGCAGCATCCCACCTATGCGCTGGCGCTCAATAACCTGGCGTACACGCACCTCGTGATGTCACGCTACGAAGTGGCCGGCGACGAGTTCCAGCGTGCGCTCGCCATTCTTGAGAAATCCGTTGGCCGCCAGACGCTCGACAGCGCGAAAGTCCTGATCAACCTCGCGAATCTCCGTCAGGAACAGGGACAACTCGATGCGGCGGCGGAACGCCTCACGGAAGCGAATCAGATCCTGCACCGCACTGTTGGCGAGGCTCACCCCGCTGTCGGAACCTGCCTCAACAACCTCGCGCTCGTCCGGATCGAACAAGGGAAGACGGAAGACGCGGCTGTCCTGCTCGTTCAGGCGGCGGAAATCCAGAAAAAAGCTCTGGGAGAACGTCACCCCAACTATCTGATGATCCTGGAAAACAGCGCCCGGCTACAGCAATGTCGCCGGAATCCGCAGGGAGCGGAGCAACTCCTCCAGCAGGCCGCCGAGGTGGCGCTGCAGGTCTATGGCGAAAAACACCCCGAGTATGCACAACGTCTGCAACAACTCGGACAGTTCGCCCGCGAAGCGAAAGACTATGGTGTCGCTCAATCCGCCCTGACCACAGGCGCGGAAATCCTGGCGGAGCAAGTGGGGAAAAAGCATCCTGAATACGCGCGCACCGCGATTCAACTCGGTCGGGTCTATACCGCGGTCAACAAACGGGATCAGGGAGAATCACTCCTCAAGGAGGGGGCCGCTATTCTGCGCGAGACCCTGGGGAAGGATCATCCCGAATATGCCCGGGCTTTGGAGGAAGTTGGGGATTATTACCGTCTCGCCCGCCGCTACAAGGAGGGGGAGCCGATTCTTGAGGAAGCGAGCCAGATCCTGGCGAAGAAGCTCGGCAAGCAGCATCCCGAGTATGCCCACGCCCTGGTGCAGCTCAGCAAGCTCTATTCCGACCAAAAGCAGCCTGAGCAGGCGGAGCCCCTGTTGCGCGAATCCGCCCGCATCCTCGCCAATTCGCTGGGCCGCGATCACCCGGAACTGGGGGAGACTCTCGGTCAACTCGCCTCGGTCTACGAGCAATTGGGCAAACCGGACCTGGAACGGACCATGCAACGGGAGGCAGACCGGATCCTCTCCCGTATGGCTTCGGACAAAGCGGACTCCCCGATTCGGCGTCTGAGCGCGGAACTTGCTCCCGAGCGGAACTGATCTCGCCCGTCTGCGACCGCTTGTCGACCGACCCTCGGCGGTCCTCTTTGTTTTGTGGAGATTTTCCCCACTCCGCACGCTATAACAGAGGACATCCCGGTCTCTCATTTAACTTTCCCTCTGATTTGCCTTTCTCTTTGAGGTTACTTCCATGCGCCGTGCGATTCTGCTTGCCGTGTTGCTGTTAATTCCCGCCCGGGCTGGGGCAGAGGATCACAAAGTCAACATTACCCCCGACGTCGTCTACGGGCACAAGCTGGGCCTGGCGATGACTTTTGACGTCTATACGCCGACTGAAAAACCGAATGGTCGTGGCATTCTCTTCATGGTCAGTGGGGGATGGTATTCCAGTTGGCAGCCTCCCGAGAAGTCTCTGGGACTCTTCAAGCCTCTGACGGACCACGGCTACACGGTTTTCGCCGTTCGACACGGGAGCAGCCCCCGCTTCTCCATTCCCGAGGCGGTCTCCGACGTCCGTCAAAGCGTCCGCTATATCCGTGCGAATGCGAAGAAGTTCAATATCGACCCCAATCGCATCGGTGTTTTCGGGATGAGTGCCGGCGGGCATCTCTCCCTGTGCCTGGGAACGATGGGGGATGATGGTGATCCGCAGGGGAAGGATCCTCTCGACCGGGTGAGTGACCGGGTCCAGGCGGTCGTCGCCTTTGTCGCGCCGACGGACCTGCGGATTGCGGTGAAGGACTATCCCGATCGCCTGCCGGCGTACAAGAACTTTCCCGCCCTCGACCTGGACATGAAAAACGCGGAGGTCTATTCCCCGCTTGCACACGTCACCGACGACGATGCCCCAACGCTGATGCTGACCGGGGCGAAGGATGACCTCGTTCCGACGGTCAATCACTGCGCCAAGATCAAACCGGAATTCGACGCCAAGAAAGTCCCCAACAAGCTGATCGACTTCCCTGAAGGAAAGCATGGCTTCAGTGCGACTGACATGAAAACGTCTTACGACGAGATGATCGCCTGGTTCGACAAGTACCTTCTGAACTAATCTCCGTTCTGATCCTCCATTGCCGCCCGGGAGATCGCCATGTATCGCTGTTTGAAGCTTCTGGTATCCCTTGGCTTTGTGCTGCTGGCGATTTCCCCGCTGCCTGCGGCGGAGGGGAAGCGGCCCAATATCGTCCTCATCATGGCGGATGATCTGGGATTTGAGTGCCTGAAGAGCTATGGGGGGAGTTCCTACCACACTCCGCATCTCGACGAGCTCGCCGCGACCGGACTCCGGTTCGAATACTGCTACGCCTCCGCTTTGTTCCCCTTCCGCGTCGAACTGATGACCGGACAGTACGGGTTTCGCACGGGCTGGATTGATCTGATTGATTCCAATGCCAAGCGTTCGCCGCACCTGGACCCGAAGTTTAAGACCTTCGGCCATCTCCTGAAGGATGCGGGGTATGCCACGGCCATCGCCGGAAAATGGCAACTCGCGCAGTTCGACCAGCGTCCCGACCATCCCCGGCAATGCGGCTTCGAACAGAGCAGCCTGTGGTCGTGGGTCTATGAGGGGACGCAGACCGGACGTTATTGGAAGCCTCACGTCCATCTCAACGGCAAGAAGATCGACACGACCGAAGAGCAGTTCGGCGAGGATATCTTCTCGGAGTTCCTCTCCGATTTTATTCGCTCGCACAAGGACCGTCCGTTCCTGGCGTATTATCCGATGACGCTCGTCCATGCCCCGTTTCCGGATTGTCCGGAACTGACAGGTATCTCGCGGGCGCATGAATCGGACAAGAAGGAAATGGATCAGCAGCGTTACGCCGGGATGATGACCTACATGGACCATTGCGTCGGGAAACTCATTGCGGCCATCGATTCCGCGGGACTCCGGGAGAACACAGTCATTCTCTTTACCGGAGACAACGGCTCGCATCACGCGTGGCGGTCCCAGCGGAAGGGGGAAACGGTTCCGGGGGGTAAGGGGCAAGTGACGCAACTCGGCGCTCGGGTACCGTTGATCGTCAACTGGAAAGGGGTGACCAAGCCGGGGAGCGTCTGCAAGGATCTCGTCGACTTCTCGGACGTCCTTCCCACTCTTCTCGAACTCACTGGGGCGAGTGCTCCAGTCGGTGTGAAACTCGATGGTCGCAGCTTCGCCCCCCAGATTCGGGGCGAGAAGGGACATCCGCGCGACTGGGTCTTTACGCAGCTTCAGCACCAGAAATTCATCCGGGACGCCCGCTGGCAGTTGCAGGAAGATGGAAAGCTGTTTGACCTGCAGGCTGATGAACTCGGTCGGAAGGAAACCCCGGTGTCCGGCAACCCCGAGGCTGAAGCCGCAATACGCAAGTTGCAGGGGATTCTGGAGACGCTCCAGCCGGCCGGGGGAAAATATCCCCCCGCTCCCATTCGACAAGCGGCCCGTTCCCGCAATAATACGAGAGGCGGCGAATAGTTTTTTCCTCTGCGGCCTCGTCAGGAGAAATGCATCATGGAGATCGATCCCCAAGCCCCCGTGACAGTCGCATCGTTCCCGAATGAAATGGAAGCGGGTGCATTAGTCGCCGCGCTCGAAGTCGAAGGAATCAAGGCGATGGCGGTGGGAGACCTTGTTTCCGGGTTCCGCATCGAGATTCCCGGGCTGGTGCACGTGGTGGTGCGAAACGAGGATCTGGGCAAGGCTCAGGAAGTCTATCGCGAAATCCAACAGCATGCCGAGCCGGTGGATTGGTCGACGGTCGATGTCGGCGATGAGACGGACCCCAGCGCCGAGTGATCCAGCTCAGGACACGAGTTCGTCGATGACCCGTCCCTCGTTGATCGTGGGGCGTTCGGGGCGACCCTGATGCTGGTAGATCAGCTCTGTGTGATCGAGACCCATGATCTGCAGGATCGTCGCATGCAGGTCGTGGACATGAACCCGGTTCTCGACCGCGTGGACGCCGAAGTCATCGGTCGCTCCGATGACCTGCCCCCCCTTGATGCCTCCTCCTGCCATCCACATCGAGAAACCGTGGGGGTTGTGGTCCCGTCCGTCCCCTTTTTCGGACATGGGAGTCCGACCGAATTCGCCTCCCCAGATCACCAGCGTCGAATCGAGCAGTCCGCGACGCTTCAGATCGGTGAGCAGTCCCGCAATCGGCTTATCCGTCGAACGGCACAGGCCGGAGTGATTTTCTTCGATTTTCGTGTGTGCGTCCCATTTGCTTCCCGAGCCGGAGTACAACTGCACAAAGCGAACACCGCGCTCGACCAGGCGGCGGGCGAGGAGGCAGTTGCGTCCGAAGACTTCGCAGGGTTTGTCGTCCAGACCATACAGCTTCTGCGTCTCCGCGGTTTCCTGGTTCAGATCCAGTGCCACCGGAGCGGCAGCCTGCATTCGAAAGGCGAGTTCGTAGGACTCGATACGGGCCTCCAATTCGCTGTCGGCAGGACGCTGCGACTGATGCTGACGGTTCAGGGCATTGATGAAATCCACCTTGCTCCGCTGCAAGGTCGCGTCCAGTTCCGCGGGGGTTTGCAGATGCAGGATCGGATCCTTCCCCGTTCGTAGCCGCGTCCCCTGAAACGTCGCCGGCATGAAGCCCGTTCCCCAGACCCGGCTCCCCCCTGGAGGTTCCTTTTCCTGGTCGCACATCACGACGAAGGCGGGCAAATCCTGATTCTCGCTCCCCAGGCCGTAGGTCACCCAAGCCCCCAGGCTGGGGCGTCCCGCGAGAATGCTTCCGGTATTCATCTGGCAGACGCTTCCGACGTGGTTCAGCCCATTCGCCCAGCAGGAGCGAATGACTGCGATGTCATCGATGCAGGCACCAACGTGCTGATACCACTCGGAAACGGGGAGCCCGCTTTTGCCGTGGCGGGTCCATTTGCGCGGTGAGACCAGCAGCGGATTTTCCTGCACCCCCATCGGGTAGGGGGCTCGCTTGATCGAGGGGGGCAAGGGTTTCCCCGCGTATTCGTTCACCTTGGGCTTGGGGTCGAACGTGTCGATGTGGCTCGGCCCGCCATCCATGAACAGGAAAATGACGCTTTTCGCCTTGGCAGGGAAATGTCCCGGATGAGGGGCGAGAGGTCGAGTCGAGAGAGGGGATTTCTGCGGTTGGGAGTCGGCCATCAACAGGCTGGAGAGCGCCAGCCAGCCGAATCCTCCCCCGGTCCGTTGCAGCAGATCACGACGAGACATTGCCCGCTCGTAGTGGGGCAGTCGTGTCGAGGTGCGTTGGGATTGCGTCATGGCGTACTCAATCAAAAGACAGTTCAATCGATATACAGAAACTCGTTGGAACTCAGCAGCGCATGGCAGAAATCCGTCCACGCCGCTCCCCAGGGGGCATCCAATTCTTTCGAGGCGTTCAAGGGTGCCAGCCCCTTCTCCGTCGCCGATTTTTCCCGATACAGCTTCGATTGTCGATCGAGAAACGCCAGCGCCAGCGATTGTTCATCCTTCGAAACTGGCCGTCCCAACGCGCGCTCATAGGCCTGGTTGACCAGGGCTGGGGCGTCGGGACTGGCTTGCCCCGCGAGAATCTGACCGGCGAACGCCTGGGCAGCGTGCAAAGTGATTTCGGAGTTCAGGGCCTGCAGCGCCTGGAGTCCGGTGGTCGTGTTCTGTCGACGCGGGCAACTTTCGTGCATGTCGGGAAAATCCATCGTCCCCAGGAAGGGATACGGCAGGTTCCGCTTGCACAGAATGTAAATCGGCCGCCGTCGCTGATCGGCGATCTCCTTCGACACCGGCCACGAGTCCCGCTTGCCGAAGACTTCCGGCAAGGGAGGATAGACCGGCGGCCCCAGCGTCTTGCGGTTCAGTTCGCCGGAGACCGTCAACAGGGCATCGCGCAACTGTTCCCCCGTCAGTCGCTGCCTGGGGAACCGCGAATACCAGGTATTGTCCGGATCTTTTTTCAACACGTCCGCGACCTGAGTCTCGTTCCCCGATTGCAGGCTCGATTGCCGATACGCCACTGACATGACGATCAGCTTCTGCAGGCGCTTCACGCCCCACGGAACCTTTGCACACCCTTGCACCTCGACCGTTGGCTCCTGGGCTTCCACAGCCAGCCAATCCAACAGTTCCGGATGCGAAGGTGGAGGGGTCTGCACGCCGAAGTCGTTCGCATTGCTCACAAGCCCCTTGCCAAAATGCGTCTGCCACAGCCGGTTCACCCAGACCCGGGCCGTGAGAGGATTGCGCCGATCGGTCAACCATCCGACCAACGCAGAACGCCGTCCCGAGCAACCGGGGCGGGGGGATGAAATCACCGGCGGCGTCGCCCCGAACTCCGTATTCATCACCACAGGAACGGTCGGATTCAGTTCGTCCTTGGGGCGGGCGTAGCTGCCGTTCGCGAGGAAAAATGTTTTGGGCATCTCCCGCCCTTCGCAGACTGTCATCGCCTCCACCTGTTGCGCGGGCTTCGGTTTCTGCTCTTTCAGATACTTGACGATTTCCTGAAGCTGGGCGCGGCGGGTCTGCTGTTCGGGCGTCAGAGTTTTGGCCAGCCCTTTTTCGCCGACCTCGTTGTGAATCTGGCGGTCGGAAAAGAATGTGATCTGCTTCTGGAAGGCAGTCCGATCCTCGGGAAAAGTCTCAAATGCTTTCCACAGCAACTCCGGAAAACGCAGCCGCTTCCACCCGTAGGCCTTCACGTAGGCCTGGGATTCCAGTGTGTAAAGTTCCAGAAAGGCAGCCCGAGCTGTCCGTGACCATTGCTCCACCTGCTGTTGATAATCCGCCAGTTGGGCGGCGTTTCCGACCGGAACGGAATCGACCGGAATCAACGCAGCGAAATAGGCCTGCAGGGAATAGAAATCCCGCTGGGTCAATGCGTCGAATTTGTGATCGTGACACTGCGCGCAACCGATCGACTGTCCCAGGACAACCGAACCGAGAACGGAGACCAGGTCGTTCAGGTTTTCCTGTCGCGCCAATAACACATCCGAGGCATTGCTCTCGTCCGGTCCCAGGCGACAGAATCCCAGCCCGCGCCAGGCCCGCTCCTGATCGGGATACAGTTCATCCCCCGCCAGTTGTTCTCCCAGAAATTGGTTGTAGGGTGTGTCCCGGTTGAAGGACTCGATGACGTAGTCCCGGTACTTCCAGGCAAGCGGGCGCAAAGGATCCGCATTGAATCCCGCCGTGTCCGCGTAGCGGACCCCATCCAGCCACATCCGCCCCCACCGTTCGCCATACCCCGGATCTGCCAGCAAGCGATCCACCACTTTTTCATAGGCGTCGGGAGACTGGTCATTAACGAACGTCTGGACTTCCTCGACTGAGGGGGGCAAGCCAATCAGATCAAAACTCAACCGACGGATCAGTTCCCGTCGCGAGGCCGGGGGGGAAAAGTGCAAGTCCTGCTTCTGAAGCTGAGCGGCCAGAAACAGGTCGATGGGATTTCCGTACTTCGTTGCCGCAACACCCGGTACGGCTGGGCGAACGACGGGACGATACGCCCAATGCCGTTCCTCCAGGGAAGGTGCTTTCTTTTGGGCGGCTTCCGGTACCGCTGCGTATAGAGCCACTGAGACCACAGCCAGCAACACGATCAGCGCTGCAACCTGCCCCCAGGTCTGGAGAATGCGCAGGCTGCAGTTCGATGGCCGGCGAGACACGAAAATCTCCGACTCGATAGGAGCGTGAAGCAACGGAGTGGGGCTGCGGGTGGGATGCCGCAGATTTGAAGACCCCAAAATTGAAGACATAGAGAAGTCATTCCAGAATACCACTCCCCAGCGGAGATTTCATGCGGAAAACCCCTTCTGTCGGGCCGGTTCAGGCCTCTCAGGAGGGAGGTTTCTTACGAGTTTTCCAGCCCGATCGGGTCCGAAAAAACCGTCTGGACGGGATTTGCAAATTCTGCAAAACTACGCCACCCCAGGCTGAATGCTGGCCGAGCCAGACAAACTGGGCGAACCTGAATTTGTCCTGAACTCACGGATGGAACTGACATGGATGTCTCCGTCGTAATCCCCATCTATAACGAAATCGAAAACCTGGAACGGCTGTATGCCGCTGTTCAGCCTGTCCTCGCGGGACTGAATAAAGACTGGGAGCTGATCCTCGTCAATGACGGCTCCACAGACGGGACGACCGACGGGCTCCGCCAACTCGCTGGGCGCGATCAACACGTCAAGGTGATCGAGTTCCGCCGGAACTTCGGGCAGACGGCGGCCATGAGTGCCGGCCTGCAGGCAGCCAGCGGGGACGTCGTCGTCACGATGGATGGTGATCTGCAGAACGATCCCACCGACATCCCGATGATGATCGCCAAGCTGGAAGAGGGATATGACCTCGTCCATGGCTGGCGGAAGGATCGCCAGGACGCATTCATCCACCGCAAGCTCCCCTCCAAGATTGCGAACGGGTTGATTTCCTGGGTCACGAAATTCCCGGTCCATGACCTGGGCTGCACGCTGAAGGCGATGCGCCGCGAAGTGGCCCACGAATTGCGCCTGTACGGTGAGATGCACCGCTTCATCCCCATCCTTGCGAACTGTCGCGGCGCCCAAGTGCGTTGAAGTCGTGACGAACCACCATCCCCGGAAATTCGGGACTTCGAAATACGGCCTGGGGCGTGTCCCGCGGGTGATCCTCGATCTGATGACCGTCAAATACCTGATTCAGTACCTGATCAGCCCGATGAAGCTTTTCGGCGGGATGGGGCTCGCATGCGCCGCAGTCTCCTTCCTCTCTGGAACAGCAACTGTTGCCATGAAGCTGTTTCAGGGGGTCGATATGACCGGCAACCCGCTGTTGATGCTGACGGTCTTTTCCGGAATGCTCGGCATGCAGTTCTTCGTGCTGGGGATGCTGGGGGAACTGTGCGCGCGGATTTACTACCAGGTCGTCGATCACGAACCGTACGCGATCCGCCAGACGCACAACTTTGATTCCAGCGAAGAACCGGTGTCCGTTCGCTGGAACCGTCGTGCCGCCTGACGACTACTCCTTGACGAACTTATAGATTCCCCGTCCGTCCGGAGCGGCGACGCCGAAGTAGATTTCCCCGGCTTCATCTTCTCCGAAGGTCAGCATGGGGATCTTGTTCGCGTGATGAATGGGGCGATTGGCGGTCACTTTCTTAGCGGCTGCATCGTAATACAACGCCCACATCTTCCCGCTGACGAAGTCGCCGTAGAGATACGCCCCTGAGAGTTCCGGGAGCAGTTTCCCACGGTAGACATTGCCGCCGGTGATCGACTTGCCGACGCTGTGGTCGTATTCGAAGATCGGATCGATCAGGCCCGTCGGGGTGGGGGATTCTTCAGGTTTCACCTTGGGCATCTTGGGGTCGAAGGGATGGAATCCCTCGCGGATATTCCAGCCATAATTTCCACCCTTGGTGATGATATTGATCTCTTCCCACAGGTCCTGGCCGACGTCTGCTGCCCAGAGTGCGCCGGTCTTGCGGTCGAAGGAGAGACGCCAGATATTGCGCACGCCATAGGCCCAGATTTCCGGCTTTGCGTCTGCTTTTCCGACGAAGGGATTGTCGGCGGGGATGGCGTACTTCTGGTCCCCGTCCTGATGGTCAATGTCGATGCGGAGGATCTTGCCCAGCAGGACATTCAAGTTCTGGCCGTTTTTGTGCGGGTCGCTCCCCGCTCCGCCGTCACCCAGACCGATGTACAGGTAACCATCCGGCCCGAAGGCGACGGTCCCCCCGTTGTGGTTCCAGTAGGGTTGGGGAATGCGGAGAATCTCAACTTCAGACTTGGGATCGACGACGTCCGGGTTTTCCTTCGACATCTGGAACCGCGAGATGATCGAAATGTCCGGGGCTTCCGTGGTCGTGTAATAAATAAAGAAGTACCCGTTTTCGCGGAATTTCGGATGGAATGCCAACCCCAGGAAACCTTCTTCGAATTCCTTGTCACTGAAATGGATCCGGCTGGTCAGATCCAGCACGACCTTTGATTCCTGCGGTTCGCTGCTGTTCTTGAAAGAGTGCAACGTTCCTTGTTGCGTCAACATGAACAGACGGTTGCTCCCATCCCCCGCGTTGCCGATGGTGACCGGCCGGAGGGGTGTCTGGATTCCCTGTTCATTGAGCGGCGACCAGCCGGTCCACTTCAGGTTCGGGAATGCAATCTCCGTCTTGATGGGGAGAGGGGAGGTGTCCACTTCGGCCGCGGAGACCAGAGAAACGAACGATGCGAAGAGCATCGTGACAGCAATCGGGGAGAGCAAACGGCAGGAGATCCGCATCGCGCAGCCTCTTCGTAGTTTAAGTTTTTTCAGGAAGGAAAATTCGTTGTCGGGAACGTGCCCGATTGTGGCCCCATGGAGCGTCCCGTTATTCTAACGGTCATCGGTCTGAAACGCATGCTTCTGAATCGCAAATGAACAGGAAATCGGCATGAGAGAATTTTTCCGGAGTTTGCTGTGCGTCGCTCTGTTTCTTCTGAGCGGCGGGATCTCTACGGCTGCTGAACCAGAGCGTGGTTTTCGAGCGGGGGCGTATGCGATTGACATCACCCCCACGAAATTTCCCGTCTCAGTGAATGGGGGCATGGCAGACATCCAGGCCACCGCCGCGCATGATCCCCTCCACGCCCGCTGTCTCGTGCTGGATGACGGCCACAAGCGGATCGCGTTTGCCGTGTGCGACAGCATGGCGATTCCGCGCAGTTTGATGGAAGACGCCAAGCAACAGGTGCTGCAACGGACGGGCATTCCCGTCGGGCACATCCTGATTTCGGCCACGCATTCCCACAGCACCGTGAGCGTCACCTCCTGCTTCCAGAGCGACCCCATGCCCGCTTATCAGAAATTCATGGCGGCGAAGATTGCGGAGGGGATTGAAAAGGCGGTCTCTCAACTGAAGCCGGCACGGATCGGTTGGGGGAAGAAGTCGAATCCAACGCAACTCTTCAACCGTCGCTGGTATCTGAAGCCCGGTGCCATCGGCCCCGATCCTTTTGGAAGGAACAAGGACCAGGTCCGGATGAACCCCGGGCAGGGGAATCCCAACCTGGTGAAATCGGCAGGGCCGATTGATCCGGAGGTTTCCATCCTCGTCGCGCAGGGGACGGACGGCCAGCCCATCGCGCTGCTCGCGAACTACTCGCTGCATTATGTCGGAGGTGTCGGCGGTTCCGTTCTCTCGGCGGACTACTTCGGCATGTTCGCAGAACGGATCAGCCAACTCCTGAATGCCCAATCGGCGAATCCCCCCTTTGTGGCGATCATGTCGAACGGCACCAGCGGCGATGTCAACAACGTCAACTTTGCGTTGAAGAATCCCCCCAAACGGGAGCCATACGAACAGATGAAACTTGTCGCGGAAAGCGTCGCTCAAACCGCTTTTGAAGCGTATCAGGAGATTCAATTTCACGACGCTCCTCTTCTCGATGTCCGCGAACGTGAAATCGATCTGGGAGTAAGGCAGGCGCAGCCGGGGGATCTCGAACGGGCGGAGAAAATTCTGGCGAAGGTAGAGCCGAAAGGGCGGGTGCTGCGGGGCCTGGACGAAATCTATGCCCGCGAAACGATCAAGCTCAACGACTCCCCCAAAACCGTCCACGTCAAACTGCAGGCGATTCGCATCGGGGATCTCGCGATCCTCGCCATTCCGTGCGAAGTGTTCACGCAGATCGGGCTGGATTTGAAGCAGAAGAGCCCCTTCAAGCAGACGTTCACCATCGAACTGGCGAACGGATACTTCGGCTATCTTCCGACTCCCGAACAGCACAAGCTGGGGGGCTATGAAACCTGGCGCGCCCGCTCCAGCTTCCTGGAAGAAGAGGCCTCTCCGAAAATCATGCAGCAGCTGCAGGAAATGCTGGGCGAACTGCACGCGGCGACAAAGAAATAGGTCAATAAAAAAAACGGGGAGCGTTCATTTCTGAACACTCCCCGGCGAAATTCAAAATCAACAACCGTTCAGCAGCCTACTTCTTTTCCAGGGCAGCCTGAGCGGCGGCCAGGCGAGCAATGGGGACGCGGAACGGAGAGCAGCTGACGTAATCCAGGCCGATGCGGTGACAGAACATCACGCTCGCCGGATCGCCGCCGTGTTCGCCGCAGATCCCGATCTTGAGATCCTTACGGGCCTTGCGGCCCCCTTCCACGCCGATCTTCATCAGGGCACCGACGCCATCCTGGTCGATCGTCTGGAACGGATCGTTCGGGACAATGTCGTGTTCCTTGTAGTAGTTGATGAATCCGCCGTAGTCGTCGCGGCTCATGCCGAGCGTCGTCTGGGTCAGGTCGTTGGTCCCGAAGCTGAAGAACTCCGCCCCGCCGGCGATCTGTTCCGAGGCGGCACAGGCACGGGGGACTTCGATCATCGTGCCGACCATGTAATCGACCTTGATTCCCTTTTCCTTGAAGACCGCTTCGGCCTGGGCACGGATGACCTTCTCCTGGTCCCGGAACTCGGTGATGAACCCGACGAGCGGGATCATGACTTCCGGCTTCACGTCAACGCCGGTCTTCTTCACGTCGCAGGCGGCTTCGAAGATCGCCCGGGCCTGCATGGCGGTGATTTCCTGGTACACAATCCCCAGGCGGCAACCACGGTGGCCGAGCATCGGGTTCGATTCGTGCAGTTCGTGGACGCGGCGGGAAATCTCTTCCGCCGAAATTCCAATCTTCTTCCCGAGCGCCGCTTGCGACGGAGCATCGTGCGGGAGGAATTCGTGGAGGGGCGGGTCGAGCAGACGAATGGTCACCGGACGTCCTTCCATCGCCTTGAACAGACCCGCGAAGTCCGCCCGCTGGAACGGGAGCAGCTTGGCGAGGGCTTTTTCCCGTTGCGGCAGGTCGGCCGCCAGGATCATCTCCCGGAATTCATCGACGTGATCGAAGAACATGTGTTCCGTCCGGCAGAGGCCGATCCCTTCCGCACCGAACAGGACCGCTTCCGTGGCCTGCTTCGGTTCGTCGGCGTTCGTCCGCACCTTCAGTTTGCGGTGCTTGTCCACCCAGGTCATCAGCTTGGCGTAGCGCTGGTAAACCCCGGACTCTTCCGGTTTCATCGTCTTGGTGATCAGCACCTGGATGACTTCGCTGGGCTTGGTCTGGACCTTCCCTTCGAAGACTTCGCCGGTGAACCCGTCGATGCTGATGTAGTCCCCTTCTTTCAGGGCTTTTCCACCCACGGTCAGGGTGGCCTTCTCGTAGTCGATGTTCAGTTCCGAGGCACCGACGACGCAGACCTTACCCATCTGACGGCTCACCAGAGCCGCGTGAGAGCTGGCCCCGCCGAATGCCGTCAGAATTCCCTTGGCCGCTTTCATGCCGCGAAGGTCTTCCGGGGTCGTTTCGCGACGGACCAGAATCAGTTCGACTTTCGGATCGGCCAGGAACTTCTTCTCGGCGTCGTCCGCATGGAACACAATCTGACCGGTGGCAGCACCGGGGCCGGCGTTGATTCCCTTGGTCAGCAACTTGCCACCTTCCTGGGCGGCTTTCTTGCCGACCTGGTCGAAAACAGGTTGCAGCAGTTGGTTCAGGTCGTCGGCGGGGATCCGCTTCGGAGACAAGGCGTCCGCTTCGGTGATCTTCCCTTCATCCACCAGGTCGACCGCGATGCGGACGGCGGCGAAGCCGGTTCGCTTGGCGTTACGGGTCTGGAGCATGTAGACCTTGCCCCGTTCGACGGTGAACTCGATGTCCTGCACGTCCTTGTAATGGTTTTCGAGCTTTATGCCGATTTCTTCCAGTTCCTTGAACGCGGCGGGCATTTCCTTGGCGAGGGTTTCTTCGATCCGCTTGGGGGTCCGGATACCGGCAACGACGTCTTCCCCCTGGGCGTTGATCAGGTAGTCGCCGCAGTAGCCCGGCGTTCCCAGGGCACCGTCGCGAGTCAGGGCGACACCGGTCGCACAATCGTCACCCCAGGTTCCCGAAGACCATCGCTTGCACGTTGACGGCGGTCCCCCATTCGTGCGGGATGCCGTACGTCCGACGATAGACGATCGCGCGGTCGTTCATCCAGCTACCGAAGACGGCGCCGACGGCTCCCCAGACCTGTTCTTTCGGGTCGGTGGGGAAATCCTTGCCGGTCTTCTGCTTGATCGCCGCTTTGAATTCCGCCACCAGTTCCTTCAAGTGGGCCACGCTCAGTTCGCTGTCGAACTCAACCTTGGCGGCGTGTTTCTTCTTCTCGAGCAATTCTTCGAACGGATCGATGTCCGTCTTCTTTTCGGGCTTCAGTCCGAGGACGACGTCGCCGTACATCTGCACGAAGCGGCGGTAGCTGTCCCAGGCGAAGCGTTCGTTGCCGGAAGCCTTGGTCAGGGCTTCCACGGTCGTGTCGTTCAGGCCGATGTTCAACACGGTGTCCATCATGCCGGGCATGGAGTCGCGGGCACCGGAGCGGCAGGAGACCAGCAGGGGGTTGGTCGGATCGCCGAACTTCTTCCCCATGGCCTGTTCGACCTTGGCCATCGCTTCGTCCACCTGGGCCTTCAGCTCGGGGGGATAGGTCCTGTTGTGATCGTAGAAGTAGTTGCAAACCCCCGTCGTGATGGTGAAACCGGCGGGGACGGGGAGACCGATGTTGGTCATTTCGGCGAGGTTGGCTCCTTTGCCCCCAGGTCGTTGCGCATTCCCGCGGCTCCCTTCCGCCTTGCCATTACCGAAGAAATAAACGTACTTCGTTGCCGCTGACATGTTCAAATTTCCTTTTTGCGAGTCGAAGACCGCAGACTCCCTCCGAAGTTGGAACCTCCGGAGGGTGGACCAGACGATGACGGGGGATCGGCGCAGAACGACGCCGCGCTTTTGAAACAAACCCGCCACAGAGAAATCATTAGGGACAAATCACGACGGGAGGGCAAACGTGCCCCAGACGAACCCCGTCCGGCCAGAGACCGGCGGACCGTTTTCCCGGTGAAATTCGCCGTGCAGACTACAGTTTTCGGAGGCGTAGCGTCAAGCGTCCCCCTTACCTAACATTCGCCCCCATCGGGAATTGCAGACAAATTCACAATTTGCGTCAAACCCTTCGTCACAAGTATCAATCTCCAGACTTCCCCACCCCCCTCCGGACCGGACGTGAACGCCCCATTCTTACCAATTAGTCCCTGCGCTTTCTGGGTCGACCTTGGCTGAAGTCTTGACCTTGGACTATGTTAAGAATGTGCGGGACCGTAATCTTTCTGATGATCTTTTTTCGTCTTCTCCTCAATCGCCGGACGTCGTTCAATCTCCATGAAATTCCTCAAGCGGTTCCTCAAAACGGGAGGAAAAGCCCCCGCTAAAGTCGATCTCGAAAAGCGGTTCGAAAAACTGGGGCCCCTCGGCCTGGGAACCATGTCCAAGGTCTGGAAGGCCAAGGACAAGGACCGCCGTGAACTGGTCGCCCTGAAAGTTCTCGATTCGGAAAAACTGGCCAAGCTGAACGCCCGCTTCGAAGGACGGGAAAAACCAAGCGAAGGGGCGATCGCGGTCTCGCTCGACCACCCGAATATCGTCACCACTCATGAGCATGGCATCGCCACGACTGGTGAAGAGTTCCTGGTCATGGAACATATCGAGGGGAGTCCCCTCACCCGGCTGATCGAAAAGAAGAGCAAGCGAATCGACAAGAAGGGTCTCCGCTTCCTGATCGAACTGGCGGAGGCCTTTGCGTATCTCCATCATCACGGCTGGATCTATCGCGACTGCTGCCCGCGCAATGTGCTGATTACGGAAGAGGACTACGTCAAGCTGATCGACTTCGGCCTCGTCGTCCCGGACACGCCTGAATTCCACAAGCCGGGGAACCGGACCGGGACCGCCCTCTACATGGCCCCAGAGCTCAAGCAGCGCCGCAAGACGGACCACCGGATCGACATCTATTCTTATTCCGTCACGGCGTACGAGTTATTTGCGGGGCGTCTTCCCTGGCCGAAGGCGAAGACTCTCGAATCAGCAGCGCAGCCTTCGCTGCGGCCCTGTCCGAACTGCGATCCGCCCGGGGTTCCCAAAGAACTTGAGAACATCATCCTGAAAGGGCTGGAGCAGAAACCGGATGACCGCTGGCAAGCGTTTGATCACTGTTGACGGCGTTGCGCGGGAATTCAAGCATCAGCGAAAGAAGAACACGAACAAGTGAACGGGATTGCGTGCTCTCTATTGGGATTCGAACGTGAAACCTGATATTTCGGACCACTGCCGGAAATGTCGCCCATACAATCCCCAGCCAAAAAGCTCTACCGCGTTTTCAAGCCATACCGGATTGACCCAGTAGAGTTTTACGCGGCAAGCTGCGGTTGTTGCATGTCTCAGGACGATTGCCAGCCCCTCGCTGCAACTCCGTTGGATGAACTGGCGGTTGCCGATCTGGACCGAGTACGCATCGAAGGCGGTCTCAGCGTGAGGGAAATGTTCAACACTTCAAACATTTCCTCCCGCGTCTTCTTGAGTTGACGCTCGACCATTATGCGGACTTCACAATGCCGGAAGTCCTTCTCGGAAAACTCGACTACGCACAATGGCGAACCTGGTGCGATGTCGACAGAAGGCCGTAAGCGAGTTCCTATGGAGTTCTGGAAACGACAGTTAACCCGCCCTTTGAATTCTTTTGACAATGGACTATCTGATGTGACGACCGTTCTGGGGGGACTGGCGGAAGCCTGCGGCACATCAAGATCTACCTGGAGGCGTGGCTGACGGTTACCACGGAATCGGCGGCATTGCGCTCGCCCAATTCACTTGAGCGAGAACAGCGATGAGATTCTGACCAAATCTCGTGTCTATTTGTGGGAAAGCCGGAAACACGTTCCAGAGAATTCATTCAATGGCTCACAACTGACTCCGTCACGGACTACATGAAACAGCATCAAGCCAAAATTGATGAAGTCTTTCCATTTGCCATGAGTCAATTGAATGCCATTCGTATTGCCTTGCGAACCGGTCCCTGACTGCCCAATCCTGCAATTTCCGCCGATCCCCGCCTGAAAAAGACACCATTCCGGTGAATCTTAGCGCCATTCGCGGACCCCGCGGTTGACCCTCATTTTTCGGCCTGCTATCACCCCTCCACACACGTTCTTCACAATTCCCGATTCATCCTCAATTTCTCGCGACTGTGAGATCCCCCCCATCCTCTCACGGGCCTCGCGCAGGAAAAGGACCGTCCCTGCGCCGGGGACTTTTCACCTTTTTCCTGCTGATGGTCTCCCTGACACCACTTCTCGCCGATGATCCACCGGCCGAGTCGGGGAACGAACGTCCTGCGCTCGAGACCCGCTTCCAGTCGCTCGAAGAAGCGCACCGCCAACTCGCTGAACAGTTTGATCGCCTGCTACGCGAGAACGAATCTCTGCAGTTGCAACTTCGTTCCATCACCACCCAGCACACGAACCTGAACGACCAATATCAACTCCTCTCTGCCCGGTTGCAGGGGCATTCACTCGCAGCTTTCCCCCAGGCCCCGCCCCAGGCCGAACCGGTCGAGCAGTCTCCCCCTCTCGAGATCCCCGCGGCGCAACCTCCTGCGAATGAATTCTACGACAACCAGCCTCCGGACATCCGCACGGACGAACCTGCCCCCAAGCCCAAGGATGCCGCGACGAAATCTTCGTTCTTCGAAGGCTTCAAGTGGGAAACCCAAGATGGGGAATACACCGTCAACCTGCACTCCGAAATCCAGGTGGAAACCCGCACCTATACGTTGGACACCGATCCCGTCAATCAGTTCGGGTTCGACGTCCCCCGCGCACGGATCATCTTTAACGGGCGTCTGACGAAACCGATTGAATACAACGTCTCGTTCAACAAGGGGCTCGGCACCGTCGACCTGCTGGATGCCTATCTCAATTTCAACTACGACCCCCGGTTCCAGTTCCGTATCGGCCGTTACCGCGTCCCCTTCACGTATGACTGGTACGCCCTCAACAACCAGTTCCTTCCGACTCCCGAGCGTTCCGTGTTCGCCATCAATCAAGGCTACAACCGGAACGTCGGTGCGATGATTCACGGCGAACTTCTCGACGAACGGGTCGATTATGCCCTCGCTGCCGCGAATGGGCCTCGCAATTCCTACGTCGACAATAATGCCGACAAGGACCTCATGGCGTACCTCAACGTTCGCCCTTTCATGCAGTCCGAATGCTACGACTCTCTCAAGCACTTCAATATCGGGGCTCGGTCACTTGGGGGATTCAGGACCAGTTTCCTGTCCCGCAGGATTTCCGCACCTCCATCAATGCCACGAACAACACCGGCACGACCGACGAAGTCCCTACCTTCCTGGAGCTGAACAACAATGTCAGGGAACAGGGGATTCGCCGGATGTGGGAGTTTCACTGGGCGTACTACTACAAGCAGCTTTCGCTGCTCGGGGCGATTGACGAAGGATTCAACGACTACTTCGTCACGACGATATCGACGTCCGCCTCCCGACCCGGGGCTGGCATGTTCCAGTTCGCCTACTTCCTGACGGGTGAGGAGGTCGAACGCCGCACGTTTGTCGAGCCGCTCCGCCTTCGATCTGCGGGAGGGGAAACGAGGGGCCGGGTGCGTGGGAAATCCGAACCCGGTTCGATCACTTCGCGCTCGGAGACCAGGTCTTTACGGGGGGACTGGCCGATCCTCTCTCTGGACCAACGGCGAACACGATCGACTCCGGCGTGAACTGGTGCCGAACAAGTACACGAAGATCTACTTCGACTGGCAGCACAACATCTACAACAGCCCGATCCCGTGCCGCCCCGGGGGCCTCTCCACCCGCAGCAACCGCTGTGGCTGCGATTCAGGTTTATTTCGAGAATTCCGAAAGCTACCCAGTCCTTGACGACGTGTCTTCGCAATGCCCGGGGTTGGACGGCCTGAATTTCTTCTTGCGGCGACTTCGTGTCTGCACAATTAGTCCCTCGAACGAGCTTCGTGCTCATTTCTCCAGCAATTCCAGATCCACCATGACCTTCACCCCGGAATCCGCTCGAACAGTCCCCCATCAACATGGCATCTTGATCGGCCCCGATCAATGGATTGAATTCATTGACCCGAAGGCCGTTACGACCCGTCGAAATCGATCCTCTCCTCGCCCCGCTGCTCCCCGTCTTTGCAAAACTCAGATCAGCCTGCGATGCTGCATGTTGCCGGGATCGATGCGTTTTGATTTCTTCCCCGAATCAATCATAGTGCAAAAGGCGCAGATGAACGATCCGGACTCGCCGGCAAATTCAACCACCTCCGCGAGCAAATCCAAAACCACCCCTCAGACGTCATCAAGAGCAAACGCCTGAACCAGCTCTTGGTGCAAATTTTTCATTTCTCTACTCGATCACATCATCCAGACTCTGAAAAATCCTCCACCTCGGTTGCAATTCTGCAGACATGAAAAACTCACAACCCTCGCCGACTTGCAGCGTTACGACAACTGTTTACGTTCCGTTTGACACTTGATCGTCCGCTCGTCAGAGTGGGCGGTCCGGTCAAAATACTTGAGGAACGAGGACGGACGTGACGGATCGCCTGGGACATATGAATCGTGCGCAGCGGGAAGCGGTGCTGACCCTTTCCGGGCCGTTGCTTATCCTGGCAGGGGCGGGGACGGGGAAAACCCGCGTCATCACTCATCGCATGGCCGAGCTGATCCGCCGGCGTCGCCCCCGACCGGATCCTGAGCGTGACGTTCACGAACAAGGCCGCGAACGAAATGCTGGAGCGGACCGTCCAGCTTCTGGGGCGGATCGCGGCTGAGAAAGAAGCCTGGATCTCGACGTTTCACTCTCTGTGCGTTCGGATCCTGCGGCAGGAGATCACACAACTCGGCTACCCCAGCACGTTTGTGATTTACGACCGGGGGGATCAGGAATCGGCTGCGCGAACCTCACTGCGGGATATCCGTGTCACTGAAAAAACGCTTCGCCCCGGTGATCTGGTCAATCAGATCAGCCAATGGAAATCGGCCGGTGTTTCTCCGGAAATCGCCAAGGAGATCGCCGCGAACGATCTGGAGTTTCTCGCCGCGTCGGGGTATCGCCGTTACCAGGCGAATCTCAAGTCCTGCGGCGCGGTCGATTTCGACGATCTGCTGCTGTTGACCAACCAGCTCTTCAAGGAATTCCCCGACGTTCTCCAGCGGCAGCAAGCCCGGTTTGATCACGTGCAGATTGACGAATACCAGGACACGAATGGGCTGCAGTTCGATCTGATCGATGCGCTGGTCCGGCCGCACCACAACCTGTGCGTGGTAGGAGATGATGACCA
The DNA here is from genome assembly GCA_046349635.1 of Planctomycetales bacterium. Lineage (GTDB taxonomy): Bacteria > Planctomycetota > Planctomycetia > Planctomycetales > Planctomycetaceae > JAXMBX01. Next base: position 17,983 of record JAXMBX010000027.1, on the reverse strand, counting down.
GTCCATCTACGGCTGGCGCGGGGCCGAGGTGAAGCACATCCTCGGTTTCCAGAACAAATTCCCGAAGGCGAAGGTGATTCGGCTCGAAGAAAATTACCGCTGCACCGACCAGATCCTGGTCGGCCGACACGCTCGTCCGCCACAACCGGGGACGGTACGACAAGAACTCATTGCCCATAAGACGTCCACAGATGGTGTCCGATTCGCTTCTTTTCCCGATGAGCAAAAGGAAGCGGAACAGGTGGTCCGGGATATCGACTATCTCGTCAACGAGATGAAGGTTTCCCCAACGACGTCGCGATCCTCTTCCGGACGAACGAGCAGCCCAGGATCTTCGAAACGGAACTCCGCCGCAAGCTTCCGTATGTTCTCGTCGGTACGTCGTCATTCTTCGACCGGCGGGAAGTCCGGGATTTGATGGCGTACCTGAAGGTGCTGGCCCAACCGGCCGATGAGATGTCCCTGCTGCGTATCATCAACGTCCCCACGCGAGGGATCGGGGAAGCGAGCGTCGAAAAGCTGCTCAACAAGGCGGTGAAGCAGAAAGTCAAATTCTGGGACATCGCCGCGCATGCGGACCAGGAGCCGGAGATTCCCAAGGGGGCGGCGGGGGCATTGAAGCGCTTCCACGAGATGCTGGGAAAATACGGCCGCGAGATGCACGAACGCCCGAAGCAGATGGGGGCGACATTCCGCCGGTTGATCGAAGAGATCGATTACGAGCAGGAGATCGGCAAGCAGTACAAGGAAGCGGGCCAGCAGATGCAGCGGATCGAGATCATCGAGCAGATGGCGGAGTCGCTGGAGCAATACGCGGCCCGCACTCCGGAGCCGAACCTGGCGGAGTTCCTGGAAGAGGCGAGCCTGACCGGGCGGGATGATGAGCCGGACAAGGAAGAACAACTCGCCCAGCGGGGCATCCGGATGATGACGCTGCACAGCGCCAAAGGGCTGGAATTCAACCGGGTCTACCTGGTGGGACTGGAAGAGGGGATTCTGCCGCACCAGCGGTCACTGGACGCGGGTGAGTCATCGATTTCCGAGGAGCGCAGGCTGATGTATGTCGGCATCACCCGCGCGCGGGATTACCTGACAATCACGATGGCGAAAACCCGGAAAAAGTGGGGCAAACCTCGCGACTCGATCCCATCCCGCTTTCTGTACGAAATGCGGGACGGATCGCTCCCCAAGGAAGTCACCGAACAGGCCCCAGAGGCGGACCCAGAAGCGGATACCGTGCCTTAGCGTCCGTTATTCCGCAGCGACTGCGGCGACCTGCTGCAGGACACCGAGCAGTTCCGGCTTGGAGAGGCCATTGCCGCGGATTTCCAGGCGTCCATTGGCGAACGCCTGATCCGCGGTGACCTGCCCCCGGGCGAGCGAAGCGAAGGTATCGACGTCGAGCTGGTACACGGCGGAGCAACTGGCAGCCACCCCCATGTCCACGCTGACGGGACGGCCGTTTTGCAGGACGACATGCCACTGGCCACCGCCATGTCCATCCACCTGCAGGCCGAGAACCCGTTCCGCCTGCTTGAAGGAGGAGGCCGGCTTCATCAACGGTTGCAGATGCGTGTAGGCGTCGAAGTCCGGTTCGACCGGCTTCACGCGGACGCCGCCGAAGTTATCCTTGACCGCCCAGTTGGCGAGGAACATCAGCATCTTGTAGTCCACGTGCGGACAGGGAAGATGCGGAGCCGCCCTGCGGATGTTGGTGGTGTCGAAAATGGGATCGTCACGCCAGTAGGAGTTGTAGACGGTCATGTGTTCGTAGAACACCTGTTCGCCGTCGGTCATGTTTTCGAGCTTAGTTCCCGCCCCTTCCAGACGGACGGCGTAGAACTTCGCCGCTTCTTCCAGAATGTCGCGCACGAGGCGAACCGGGACCGCGTGTTGCGGAACCAGGTGATAGGTTTCGCCGTGCAGTTCCGGATGAGTCAGGATGTGGGTGCTCGCTTCGGAGACCCAATCCACCGGGACGAGGTTTTTGGATTCATAACCGTCCAGGGCGAGGCGGGCGAGCGCCTGCAGCAGGCCGGTTTCATTGGTTCCCTGCAGTTTGCAGATGGTATGCACGATCTGCAGGGGGGCGTAGAACCCGTGGAACGTATTCGTGAAGCCGGTCTTGGAGTCCCCGATGATGATGGAGGGGCGGTAGACCGTCGGCGGGTCGATGAAGTCCGCTTCCCGGACCATCTTCTCGGCCATGACCTTACTTTGTTCGTAGTCGTTGCCGAGTTCCTGGCCGACGTCGAGTTCCGTTTCGTAGACCGTTCCGTGGCGCAGGCCGCAGGTGTACGCGGTCGAAACGTGGTGGAACTTCCGGATGCCGGTATCACGGCAAAGGTCGAGGACATGCCGGGTGCCATGGACATTCGAACGCCACGGTTCCGCTTCGGGACCCGTGCTGTGGAAGGTCAGGCTGGCCGCGTTGTGAATCATCGCGGAGCAGTGGGCCTTGACCCAATCGCGTGCGTTGGCGTCCAAGCCAAGCCCAGGTTCGCTGATGTCCCCTTCCAGGACGACGGGGCGGGGGAGGGGTTTGCCCAGGAGGTTATCCCAATAGCACATCAGGCTTTCAACGCGCTGCCGTACGGAGGCGCGTCGGGTGGGACGGACCAGCACCGCCACCGGAACACCTGCCAACAGCAGATCCTTCAGCAGGTAACGGCCGAGTAGTCCGGTGGCACCGGTGAGCAAGTGATAAGACATATTCCTTCGTTCCGCAGCAGTCTGAGTTTCGCTGATGACCACGATTGCTAATTTCCCCAAACACTACATTTTATCGCCCGGCGTTGAGATTCTCAACACGTCCTCCGGGCACCCTCCGTGGACGTACTCTCAAGCCACTTTGCCGGAAATCTGCGTTGGACTTGGCAAAGTGAGTGGAACCGGTAACTTCTGGTCGTGCGTGCTCTCCGTCGAAACCGGCTTTTTACGGCGGCTGATGCAAAGCAACGCGGGAAGCAAAACGACTTCCCCATACAAGGATGCGATCATCAGGGAGGCCATGACATAGCCGAACCGGGCAGTCGGAGCGAAGTTGCTCAATCCGAGGACCAGCATCCCGATGCTCCCCACAATCGTGGAGTCGAGCATCGGTTCGCCGGTGTGTTGCAGAGCGGCCTCCGCCGATTCGGAAGGAGACTTCCCCTGTTGGCGATTGAGCCGGTACCAGACCATGAAGTGAAACGTGCAGTCGACAGAGATGCCCAGAGCAATGCTGCCGGTCATCATCATGCTGATGTCCACGTTCACCCCCAGGAACCCGACGATCCCGAAGATGATCCAGATCGGAACAATATTGGGAATCATCGCGATCAAACCCGCTCGCAGTGACTTGAGCGAGATGATCATGATGATCGAAATCGTGAAGAAGGCTCCCGTGAAGCTTTCCCAGAAGCCGGTGAAAATCTCCCGTTGAGCGGAACTGAGCAGCGGCATGATGCCTGTGACTGCCACCGGATCACCGGCGGTCATGCGTTTCAGATCATTGACCACGACGGTCTTGGAATCGCTGTTCTTGGCATCCACCCGTGCGGAGATTCGCCACAGGCGGTCCCCCTGAGTCAGGAATTCGCTGTCTCCCCCTTGCGCTCCCTGGGCCTGTTTCAGCATCCGGATCAACGCGATCGTGTTGTCGGGCATCTCTTCGGGGAAGAAGGTTCCCAGCGACAGGGTGTGGCGGACTTCCGGATGCTTGCGGACCTTGGCTTCGATCTCGCGGACCTTGTGCAGTTTTTCGAGGAACGAAATCTTCTGGTCCTTGAAGTCCACGACCAGTTCGACGGAATCAATCGAAGTTAATTCCTGGTGAATGCGTCTGAGGTCGCGACGGACTTTTCCCGCCTGCGGAAGGAATTCAACGGGGTTGATGTCGCTCCGCAGCTTGCAGATCCCGATGAACGTCACGGCCAGCATCACAGTGGTGAGGATCAGGACTGCTTTGCTCCGCTTGACGACATAAGCCGCGGCGCGGTGGAAGGTCTTTTCGTGCCGCGCTGCCCGCAAGCCGACATCCGGCCAAATGACCAACAAAGCCGGAGTGAAACCCTGCCCCACGATCATGGCGAGCACGGAGCCCAGACCAGCGGCATAACTGAATTGGGTGACCGGCAAAATATTGCTGATATTCAGCGAAAGAAGCCCGATCAGCGTTGTCAGCGTGGATAAGAAGCAGGGTTTCCAGGATTGTTTGAGGGCCAGACCCAGCGGATCTGCGGCGTGTTCATCCCGCGCCGTCTCGTAGTAGCTCAAGAAGTGGATGGCCACCGACAGTGTGAAGATCATCACCATGACGGGGAGCGCACCCAGAATGAAATTCGTTTCGCCTCCGCAGAGCGAGATGATCGCGGTGGTGGCGTTGATTCCCCACAGGGTGAGTCCCAGGATGGAAAACGCCATCCCCCAGTGGCCGATCGAGTAATGCAGCAGTCCCAGGCTGACGAGCAGCGTGAGAATGAAGAACTTGCGATTGGCGGACCGGCTTCCCAGGCGATCCAGTTCCGTCACGATGACCGGCGCACCGGACAGGCACGCGGCATCGCCGTGAATCTGGCAATAATGGAGTTCTTTTTTGACGGCATCGACTGTGGCGGCCCGGTTTTTTAATCCCTGCTCAGAGAGGACCGCCAACACGCTGGTCAGTTGTCCCCCCGGCATTGCGGTCAGGCCTGTCAGCCGGGTATCGGCCATCTCCTTCGAGACCCCGAGCTGCTTCATGACCCCCTGCAACCGGGCAGGAGTCCAGCATTTACGCAATCCGGGAAGATGGTCCAGGCGGCTGGCGAGGGCTTCGATCAGCTTGTCGTTGGCGGAGTTGGAATCCACCCCGATGACGATCACTTCCTCGACGCCAAAATCTTTCTTGAACTGCTCGTATGCGGCTCGTGCGGGGGCTTCGCGGGGGAGCCACGTCTCGATGTCGTTATTGCAGCGGATCGTTTCCGCCTTATAAGCGAAATAGGGAAACGACAGCGCAATGGCCCAGAGCAGAGGGACACTGTATCTGCGATAAAGATTTGAGAGCAGAGAGACAGTCATCTGTTTGCGACGTATACTCGGTCAGCCACAGACGCCCCATTTTCCATGAGCCGAAAACTCTGCCAAATCTTCTTAAACATTGAAGTTCAAGGATCTTTGACCGAGCTATGGCAACCGCAATCCTCGTGTGGGCAGGCGCGAGATGATGCTCTAATCGTATCGATTCCGTCTCCCGATCCCGTCCAGAGTAATTGAGGAAAGCTGGACGCAGAGTTTCATGGGATTGTCAGAGTCCACCGGTTCGATTCTGACATCGGATTCCGAAGAGTTTACCCAAAGTCACAAGTCCCCCTCTTCGACCGGAAGTTGCTTTGAATGCTCCCTCACGGGCGCGTTTTGCGCTTCTCTGGGGCCGTTCTTGAGTCAGAATGTCATCACGCCCCTGTATATTCAAAAATGAGATCTGGTATCACCTGTAACTTCAATGCTGGTAGGGACTAACGTCTTGTTCTGCGATTTCGGGCTTGATTCTTTTCGGGAAACATGGTCCAATACGTTGTCTTTTTAAACACTGGCTCCGTGGGACATTCGGAGCCACAGGAAACGTCAGTGATCGTTCCAAGGCTGGGAACTTTGGGTTGGTCTCAAAGCGTTTGAAAAGATTCTCGTGCAGATCAGGCTGGGTGCCGAATCTGCCGGTCGATGGAATCGGCCGTAATTGAATGTCCTGTCAGCGGTTCCGTTCCGTGTTTTCCTCCAGGCTGGGATCTGGGAGTGACGCGGAACTTCGTGGGTTGGTTTCCGTTGTTTGTTCCACAGATCGATGTGGAACAGATCCGATAACTAGACGAGTACTTCTCGCTGGAATTCCTCGTTCTGCTTTCATTCGCAGATCGGGGTTCTGAATAGAGTTGCATTCCATACGTCGCACTTTGCCGGATGGAGCCTCATGGCGTTCTGAATGACCTTCAGCGCGGCATGAAAACCGGCCGTAACCCATGCTCAGGATGAGACGGGGGAAGTGCAAACAGGGTCAAGCTAAGATGGCTGGAAACACTGCACTGCGTGTCGTCATCACGGGCGTGGGAGTTGTCTCCCCCGTGGGCACGGGGAAAGACCGTTTCTGGGACAACCTGCTGCAGGGGCGATCGGGAGTCGATTTCCTCCGATCATTCCCCAATATGGATCTTCCCTCGAAGTTCGCCGCCGAAGTGCGGGACTTCGATCCGCTGCGTTACCTGAAGCAGAAAAAGATGCTCAAGGTGATGTCGCGCGACATTCAGTTGGGAGTCGCCGCAGCCTCCTTAGCCTTTGGTGACTCCGGGCTCAAGACCGGTGATTATGACCCGGATCGCCTGGGTGTCGAATACGGGGCGGGGAACATTGCGATTGATCCGACGGACCTGGCGGAAGCGGCGGCCCAGTGTGCCGGCGATTCCCACGTCTTCGAGTTTGATCGCTTCAACGGCAACACCATGGGAGAAATCGGCCCGCTGTGGCTGCTTAAACATCTCCCGAACATGCCCGCCTGCCACGTGGCGATTCAACACGATGCGCGCGGTCCGAACAACACCATCACCTGCCGTGATTCATCCGCCCTGCTGGCGCTCGATGAAGCGGTGCGTGTCATTCAACGGGGTTCCGCCGATGCGATGATCGTCGGGGCTTGCAGTTCCAACATCCATCCGGTGGACATCGCCCGGATGAACCTGCTGAACAGCTTGTCCCGTCGTGAGGATGATCCCAGCCGCGCCTGCCGTCCGTTCGACATGAATCGGGATGGGACCATCGTCGGCGAGGGGGCTGCTGCGTTCATCGTGGAAAGTTACGAACACGCGGTGCATCGCGGTGCGGAAATCTACGCGGAAATCCTGGGAATTGGAGCCGGCTGCGACGGAAGCGATGACGTGAGCCGGGTCGGCAGCACGGGGATTGTGCGGGCCATTCAATCCGCCCTCCGGAAAGCCCAGATCGATCCGCGGGAAGTGGGGCACATTAATGCCCACGGAAACGGAACGATTGCTGAAGATACGCTCGAATCGCGTGCCTACCACCGTGCGTTGGGTGCCGCCGCGGAAAATATCCCGGTCACCGGCCTGAAGTGCTACTTCGGGAACTTCGACGCGGGTTCGGGGGCCGTTGAACTGGCTGGAAGCGTGCTGGCTCTCCGTCACGGCCAGATCCCGATGACGCTGAATTATGAAACCCCCGATCCGCTCTGCCGCCTGAATGTCATTCACGGCGAAGCCCAGAGAGTCCGCAGTTCCACCGCTCTCAGCGTGAACCGGACGCAGATGGGGCAAAGCGCAGCCGTCCTGATCCGCTCGATCTAGCCGATCCGGATCAGCCCGATTTTCGCGGTGTTTTTCCGCTGCGCCCGTGAGGTGCCAACCGGGTCGAGAGTGCGCTATAATGAACGCTGATTGAACAGCAGCAGACCGGGCACCCTTCACTCCTGAGGAATCAGCAGGCGACCGTGGATTATTACAAGGTTCTGGAAGTTGAAAAAACGGCATCTGCGGACGAGATCCGCAAAGCCTATCGCCGTCTCTCCAAGAAATACCATCCGGACATGAAACCGGATGACAAGTCCGCCGAAGAACAGTTCAAGAAGATCCAGGAAGCGTATGACGTCCTGGGGAACGAAGAGAAGCGGAAGCAATACGACCAGTTCGGTCCCGATTTTCAACGCGCCGCCGGCGGAGGTCCGGGTGGTGCGCATACTTACAACTGGTCGGGTGGCCAGGGGGGCCAGCCGTTCGACCTGAACGATATCTTCGGCGGCCAGATTGATCTGGGGGACCTGTTTGGGGGTGGAGGATTTCAGGGAGGGCCGCGCGGTGCAGCGGGAGGAGGACGCCGTGCGCAGCGTCCCACGAAGGGGCAGGACCTCGAAATGGAGGTCTTGATCCCGTTCCATATCGCCGCCGAAGGGGGGCAATATGAGGTGACGCTGCCCAAGGTGCACGGTGGAGAACGGCTGAGCGTCAAGATTCCCGCCGGGGTCGATACCGGCAGCACCATTCGGCTTTCCGGACAGGGAGAACAAGGGCAAGCGAACGGCCCCCGTGGTGACCTGATGCTCAAATTGAGAGTTGCCCCGCATCCCTACTTCCGCCGCGAGGGAAATAATCTGCTGCTGGAGACACCGCTCACCATTACGGAAGCCGCGTTGGGAGCAACCGTTGACGTGCCAACTCTGGTGGAAGGACACGTCAGCCTGAAAATCCCTCCCGGCACCGCCAGCGGAACGAAATTGCGATTGAAGGGGAAAGGAATCGCGGATCGCCAGACGAAGGTCCGTGGGGACCAATTCGTCGTGGTAAAAATCATTCCTCCGGCCAAGCTCTCTGCACAGGCAAAAGAACTGCTCGAGCAGTTGCAAACGGAACTCACGGACGATCCCCGGAAAGGATTGTGGTGATGCGTTCCGTTCGCCGTCCATCTTCGTCCTCTTCGCATCGGTCCGGAATCGTTTTCTGCCTGGTCTTCATATCCTTGTTCGCGCGAGGAGAACTCTTCGCAGAAGAGAAGAAAGAGACAAAAACTCCGGCGGCGGGTTCCGCGGTCGTTTCAGAATCGCCGACGAAACCTCGGATGACAGAAGCCGCACGGGAGAAACGCAAGGAGGACACGATAAACACCGTGTATGTCCTCCTCCTGGGTATTATCCTGATGCTGGTCGCTCTGTTCACGATCGTCCTGCTGGGAGGCTCATGGGCACGGCGAATTGCCCGCACTCCTCTCCCTCCGGTGAAACGCCCTGATGAACTCTGGTACCTGAAAAACCCCCAGGAAGCAGAACCGCAACAGGAGGATGATCACCCTCCCGTTCCTCCCGCCTCGGATGAAACGTAATCCCTTCCATGCTCCTTCATGCGTGCCCGAGTCATGTCCCAGAGATTCCCCAAGTCGAACCGCTTGCGAAAGTCCCCTGAGTTTCAGCGGGTCTATCAACTGGCACGGCGGTGGGGAGATGCACGCATTCTTATGTTTGCTCGGCGGAACGGTCTGCCTGATACCCGGTTGGGTTTGAGTGTCTCACGACGATTCGGAGGCTCCGTACAGCGATCCCGGATCAAGCGGCTATTGCGCGAGGCGTTTCGTCTTTCAATGGCCCAGCTTCCCCGGGGCCTGGATCTGATCGTCATCCCCCGCCAGGGGATCGCCCCGACGCTGGAGGAGTTGCGATTGTCGCTTCGCGAGGCCTGTCGCCATTTGGAGCGGAAACTGTCTCGCGGCGTTTCCGCAGGGGAAGAATGATGCAGTGGATCATCAATCTCCCCGCGCAAATGGCAATCTTATTAGTGAGAATCTACCAGTACACGCTCAGTCCCGTGTTGGGACGGCATTGCCGCTTTTATCCCAGTTGCAGCCAGTATTTCATTCTGGCGGTGCAGAAGTACGGATTGTTCCGCGGAGGCTGGAAAGGGTTCTGCCGGATCCTCCGCTGCCATCCCGGTCATCCGGGTGGCTACGACCCGCCGTGAGCTTTGTCGGTTTATGACCAGCGAAATAATCAGACCCCGTGCCGCGTCGAGGGTTGGAGACGCGTCACGGGGCCTGTGGAATGCCGCAGAATTTCCGGCAGGTGGGTTTACTTCTGTTCCAGGCCCTGGGAGGGGTAGGGGCTGGGGCTGGGAATCAGGCTGGGGCCTTCCGATACGGTCGATTCGACGTCAATCTCCGGGGCGGGAGTGTGTCCCTGCGGAACGGAGGTCTCGTCGTCCGCCTTGCGCTTCTTGATCGGCTCGGGAGCCGAGAGGGTCGGCAGGCTTTCTTCTTTCGGGGCAGGTTGGGGCGTGCCGGATTTCTTCAGGCGATGCGGCGGAATCTCCGGGAGCTTGACCTCGGACTGGCTGCGCCAGGGGTCTTCCTTCTTGGGAAGAGTCACCGATCGGCTCTGCGGGGCGACAGACCTTGAGGCCGACGCGGAGACGTCATCCGGGGAGAGATAGTCGTCGCTGTCGGGGATCTCTTCCGTCGGACGTTTCCGTTCCTTGTTCTGCAGGCGAGTTGCAGTGCTGCTTCCGAGCGGACGAGGCGCCTGGGCCTTCTTGGGGGCTTTCAGGGGAGCATTGGATTTCGGCGGAGGAAGAGGCGTGGGGGCCTCATTCGGAGCGGGAGCGTTCTCCTGCCGTCCGTCCGGTTCCTCAGCCGGAGGAGCCGACGGGGCGGGGGCCAGTGCAGGGCCACCCGTCGGGTATTCCTCCATGATGGGAGGCAAGCTCGCTTCCGGGATCGGCTCGCTGATCACCGGGGGAGCCAGAGTAGTGGGAGTACGTGTCGTGGGGGTGTATGGCTGCCAGGGCCATTTCGGCATTTTGATCTGGGGGCAATGACAACCCGCCAAGGTGGCGGTGAGGGTCAGTCCCAGGGTGAGATGTCGAAGCGCACGACGATTTTTCAGAAGCCGATCATAAAGCAACATGGGGTCCGTCCCAGACTCGCGTTATCGGTGACAGGGCTGCCGCCGCAGAGACGGCATGCCACGTGGAATTGTTCCGAGAATTGAAATCGGACCAAACCACATCCCCCATACAACGGTTTCGCGCGGAACTTGCCGTCTTCGAACAATCACCGGCGGGTTATGCGCAACGGTTGCAGCAAAACACCTGTATGCAATCAACCTGAAATATCCCGGAAACGGATCGTATCGGTTGTACGGCGACCAGTTCAGTGGCCACGATCCGCACCGCGCACAAAAAACGGGCTTCATCCTGCGATGAAACCCGTTTATTAGAATCGAGTTGGGCGATTCGCCCACAAGCCCGGCATAACCGGACTATTCGTTCATGATCTCATTTTCCTTACCGCTCGCCAGGGCGTTGACCTTTCCTTCGTACTTCTTGGTCAGCTCCTGGGTCTGCTCCTTGCAGGTCTCGCAATCGTCCTCACTGAAGACCTTGTCCTTCTGGGACTGATCGGCATGCTTGTTAGCATCGCGGCGGATGTTACGAATGGAAATTCGTGATTCTTCCGCAAACTCTTTGACGCGGGAGACCAGTTGCTTGCGGCGCTCCGTCGAAAGCGGGGGAACATTCAGGCGGATCAGGCGGCCGTCCGAGTTCGGAGAAAGCCCCACGTCGCTCGACTGAATCGCCTTGGCGATTGCACTCAGGTTGCCCGCATCGAAGGGGCGGATCACAATCTGCTGCGGCTCGGGGCAACTGATGCTCGCGAGTTGCTTGAGCGGAGTCGGCTGACCGTAGCACTCCGCCCGGATCGAATCCACCAGGCCCGGGGTTGCGCGCCCGGTCCGGATTCCCTGCAACTGCTTTTGCAGCACTTCGAGAGCCTTTTCCATCCGGTCCTCGGCATCCAGCAGAATTTCGTCCTGATCCATGTTGATTCTTCCTTCGCTGCTGATCGACTGCGATCGTTACCCCAAGTTTGATTATCTTACGACGCGGGATGCGGCCTCAACAACCCCTCGCTCAGGCGCGGGCCCCATTCCCGGACATCCCGACGACCCGCGTGCCGATCCGTTCTCCAAGGACGGCCCGCTCGATGTTCCCCGGCTTCTGGTAGTTGAAGACGACGATCGGAATGCCGTGCTCCATGCAGTGATGAATCGCCTGGGCATCCATGACCTGCAGATTCTGTTGCAGAAAATCCTGATAGGTGATTTCCGGGTAGCGAACCGCATGCGGATTCTTTTCCGGGTCGGCATTGAAGATGCCATCCACCTTGGTGGCTTTCAGCACGACGTCCGCTTCGATTTCGCGGGCTCGCAGCGCGGCTGCGGTGTCGGTCGTCACGAACGGACTCCCCGTTCCCGCGGCGAGAATCACCACGCGCCCTTTTTCCAGATGTCGGATGCAGCGGCGGCGGATAAACGGCTCGGCCACCTTCTCCATGCTGATGGCCGTCTGCAAACGGGTCGGGACGCCGGCATTCTCCAGTGAATCCTGTAACGCGAGCCCGTTGATCACCGTTGCCAGCATCCCCATGTAGTGAGCGGTAGGCTGCTTGATGACGTGTTGGTAACCGGAGAACTGCCGTCCGCGGAGGATATTTCCGCCGCCGACGACGATCGCCAGTTGCACGCCGTGGGAAACGACCTGCTTGAGTTCTTCGGAGAGGGCATTCAGTTCCGGAACGCTGATTCCGGATTCCCCCCGCCGGCAGAACGTCTCGCCGCTGATCTTCAGCAACACCCGCTTGTAGGGGAGATTGGAGCTGGATTCACTCATGGCTTCAAGCCTTACGCAGAATGCCTTCTTGAGAACGGAGAAGGACGCTTGGAAATGGAAAGAACCCGGCTTCCTGCGAAGCCGGGTTCCGTTGGACGCCGTTATTTTCAGCCGGTGCCGAGCACCCAGCGAGTGAACTTCACCGCGTTCAGCCCCGCGTCAGCGAGGGCCTTGCCGACCGTCTTGCTGTCGTCCTTGGCGAAGGGTTGTTCGATCAACACCCCCTTCTCCGCGTAGAAGACCTTCATTCGTCCTTCCACCATCTTCTCGATGATGTTGGCGGGCTTCTTCGAGGCGACCGCTTCGTCGGTCAGACGCTTCTTCTCAGCGTCGACGAGACTGGTGTCCAACTCGGCCGGAAGAGTCGCACTCGGACGCATCGCGGCGACGTGCATCGCGACGTCGCGGAGGACTTCGTTGTTGGCGGGCTTGCCGGAGGCCTGGAACAGCACGCCGGTCTTGCCGTCGTGGTGTGCATACGCCCCAGCCGGACCGGCTACCTTCAAGACGCGGGCGAGAATAATCTTCTCGCGGATCTTGTTGGTCACTTCTTCGAGCAGCGCCTGCAGGGTCATGCCGGCGCGATCCGGAACGGGTTGCTTCAGGAGTTCTTCCGGCGTGGCCGCACCGGGGCCGACGAGCAATTGCTTGACAAGCTGATCCGCCAGGAACAGAAAGTCGTCGCTCTTGGCGACGGGAGCGGATTCGCACTGCAATTCGATCATCGCCGCGATTCCCTGGTCATCGGAGACCGCCGCCCGGATCCGGCCTTCCGAAGTCGCATTGTCCTTCCGCTTGTCGATGGCCTTGAGCCCCTGTTTCTTGAGGATCTCGACCGCCTTTTCTTCATTACCATCCGCCTCCGTCAAGGCGCGCTTGCAATCCATCAAGGGCAAGTCGGTCCGTTCGCGAAGGGCACGCACTGCAGCAGCACTAATCTCTGCCATGAAACTTCTCCTCTATTATCTGTCAACGCGAGAGGGACTTCGGTTCGCCGAATCCTGCCGATGCAGTTCTCTTCGCAAGACCGAGGTCCGCTCGCACTCTTTAATGATCTGATTCAGCCTGCTCTCGTTTGAGGCAAGCTGCACCTGGCTTTTCTCCTGCAGAACGACATCATGCAGGGGCGGTCCCGAAATTACAGCGACGGAACGGGAGCCGGTCCGGGGCTGCTTTCCTTGGCTTCCTGCGGAGCGATCAACGCCTTCCCTTCGGCGACCGCCTCGCTCAGATGCTTGAGGATCAAGTCGATCGAGCGAATGCTGTCATCGTTGCCGGGAATGGGGAGATCGACCGTGTCCGGATCGGAGTCGGTATCGATCAGCGCCACGACCTTGATTCCAAGAACCTTGGCCTCGCGCACCGCGATGTGTTCCTTGCGGGGATCGACGATCACCAGCGCCTCGGGGAGGCGGTTCAGGTGGCGGATACCCGACAGGTTACGGAAGATTTTCTTCCGTTCGCGGGTGAGGGTGGACTGCCGCTTCTTGGAGAAGCTGGCGAGTTCCCCCGTGGATTCGAGCGATTCCAGTTCCTCCAGCCGCTTCAGTCGGCTGCGAATCGTCCGGAAATTGGTCAGAGCGCCACCCAGCCAGCGTTCGTTGACGTAGGGCATGCCGCAGGCTTCAGCCGCGGCACGAATCGGCTCGGCGGCCTGACGCTTGGTTCCGACAAACAGAACCAGGCTTCCCTGGGAGGCGACCTGGCTGAGATATTTCTTCGCCCGCAGCAAGCCGCGGACGGTCTCCTTCAGATCGATGATGTGAATCAGATTGCGCCGGCTGTGAATGTACGGGCGCATCTTGGGGTTCCAGCGACTGGCACGATGCCCGAAGTGAACTCCCGCTTCCAGAATATCCTTGATGACAATATCAGACACGTTGCGTTCTCCTATCCCCCATCATGCTGAGGGTGCCGCGAGGACAAAAAAGAGGACTGAATATTTTCGCGGAAACTGCTTCCACGAAACATTTTGGGAAGGGAATATCCTAGCGGAAACGGGCGAGAGGGTCAAACTAGGCGTAGAAGTTTCCCCTGCAAGGACTTACTTCGCCAAATTCGCTTCCAGAACGACCTGGTCTCGCTTCCCGCCGGCAGAGACTTCCAGCGGGAAAGTCCACTGAAGTTTCCCCAGTTTGCAGACGCCGCCAACCCCGTTCCGGCAGTAGGTGAACGTCAATTCGACGTTCACTTCACTCTTTCCCATCGACTGGGCCAACGGAGTGGAAATCGACAGGATTTCGCCATCCTTCTGGGCCTCTCGGCGGGTGCCCAGATCCCCGGCCGCCAGCAGGTCCCCCTTGGCGCTGATCTTCACGGCCGCGGGAGATTCCGGATTCAGCTTGAACCCTTCGGGAAGCTTCAGGTGGAATTCCAGCTTGAGTGCTTCCCCACCTTTGACTTTCTGGAGCGGGAGCTTGATCGTCTTGCCCGCCATGGCGGGCGGAGCGGCTTCGGTCGCGGGGGGAGGTTGCAGCCCGTTCAACACGAACTCCTTCATCTCCTTCGACTTCGTATCCACGACACAGATCCGGTGATTGTTTGTGTCGGCGATGTACAGATTGTCTCCCAGGAACGCGAGCCCCGCCGGCTCCGAGAATTGAGGCGGGCTGAGCTTGTTCCCCGCGGAGCCATTCCCGAGAACGGTCTTGGAGGATTTGTCTGCCAGGCTCACCTGCTTGATCTTGTGGTTGTAGCTGTCGGCGACAAACAGGTTTTCGCCTCTGATCGCGATCCCGAGGGGATGCTGCAGGCGCGCATTGGCCCCAATGCCGTCCACGTCCCCGAATTCAAACAGCGTGCGTCCCTGCGGCAGGTCGGAGGCTCCGACGATCGTGGAGACCTTCTTGGAGTGATCGAGAGGCACCTTCCGGACGGCCGAGCCTTCGCTGTCCACGACGTACAAGAACTGACCATCGGTCACGATGCCGGAAGGCTGGGCGAGGGCACAATCTCCGAGTGAACCATTCAGGATATCTTCTCGTCCGGAGCCGGCATACGGCTGAATCGTTTTCTTGGCGGGATCCATGACCCAGATTTGATGCGGCCCCGCCATCGCGATGTACAGCTTGTCGTTGACGTAAACCAGATCCCAGGGGCTGTTGAGTGCAGTTTCACGCAGCCTGCCTCCATCCAGTGCCCGGTTGTGCGACTGGTGCCCCGTTCCAGCGAGAGTTGTAACGGTCTTCGCTTTCAGGTCGACCTGACGGAGGAGATGATTTTCCGTGTCAGCAACATATAACTGGTCTCCGACGAGCGCCATTCCCTGCGGATGATCGAAGGTCGCGGTGGCGTAATCGCCATCCTGCTTGCCGATGGCTCCGGAGCCAATGACGGCTTCCACATTCCCATCCACTCCGGCGATCACGATGCGATTGTGGTTGCTGTCGGAAATGAACAACCTTTTCCCGGCTTCATCGGCCAGGATTTTCCCCGGGAACTTCAAGGCGCCGGCCTTCACTTTGTTCCGTTCAAGGCCGAACTGGACGGGGGTTTCATCGAGCGTCCCTTTGGCCCGGTGATACTTGATCATCGCGCCGATCAGCTTATCGAGGACCTCCCTGTTTCCCTCTCCCGAAAGATGGCCGCAGTATTTACCTTCCGGATCGATCACGACCAGCGTCGGCCAGGAATGGACGTTGAACTTCTGCCAGACGGTCATATTGGCATCGTTGATGACCGGGTGCTCGATTTCGTAACGGAGGATCGCACGACGGATGTTCTCTGTATCTTTTTCGTTGTCGAACTTGGCGGAATGCACCCCGATGACGACCAGATCCTTGGAATACTTATGCTCCAGGTATTTGAGATCGGGAAGAATGTGCATGCAGTTGATGCAGCAGAAGGTCCAGAAATCGAGCAGGACGATTTTCCCCTTGAGATCCTTGAGGCTGATCTCACCCGAAGTGTTCAGCCAGCTTTTTCCCCCATCCAGGGAAGGGGCGGGAAATCGTCCGGGAACCGGATTCTCCGGGACGGCCCCTTCCTCGGCGATTTCGTCATTGGTCGAGTCGTCATCCACGGTCGACTCCTTGGCGCTTTGCGGGGTCGCTTTATCTTCGCCGCGCACGCAACCGGGCAAAACCAGCCCGGTGACGAGGGCAAACAGCAGGGGAAGAGAGCAATGAAACAGGCCGTTCAGATCGCAAAACCATGTCCGTCGTTCCATTTTAACCTGACTCCGCATCTTCACTCCTCTGGGGTTCAAAAGGAGATGTCCGCCGACGTAGTTTTTACGCCCTGAATTTCTGGGTGCAGGGGATTTATCGTTGGCGAGAATCCGGTGGGCGATCGCTCCGATTTTTGTCGCGACACTTGGCAAAGTCATCGTATCCCGATGGGTCCCAAAGACCAAGGGCTGAGAGGGTTAAACCCTGCCAACTTGCGAAGACTTCAGGTCTGGGGAAAGTCTTTGTTTTGCCGTCTGTCTATTTGGTCGAAATTGAGAAAACGTCGCTTTGGCCTCCTGGAAAAGGTGTCATAATCACAGGGTAGAGACTTAAGAAGGCTGTGTGGTGCGGCTGCGACGCAAGCAGCCACGACTCTTTGGCATCACAGCTTTGGCAGAGCACCAAGATTGACAGGATTCCGGGAAGCCACTAACCTGCCACCGCTTTGTGGTTTGACTCGTGAGAATCACCGTTCGCTGGGAGCGGAAATATTTTTTTGACTTGGGATGTTCGTAAGACAATCGCACCGATCTCTGAGGTAAAACTCGCAAACGTCACTGGACTCTTACTTTTACGACTTAAAACGTAATTGGACTGGACGATTTTGGGGTGACTGACAAGGATGTCTCTGTAAGATAGGATGAAGAGGGAGCTGAGATCGGACAGCGTGAACGGAATTGATGCTTTGCATCGATCTCCTGAGCTGGGTTTTGATCGTTGGAGTATACACCGCATGTTGACAATCCACTTTCGACGCATGGCTTTGGTTTGCCTGTTGGGGACGTGGAGCGCCGCCTCTATCTATGCTCAGGAATTGAACTGGGCGCAGAAGATGCTTGAGAAGCAGAGCCACGACTTTAAGGTCATTGCCCGTGGGGCTGATGCGACCTATCGCCTGAAGGTCACGAATGTCTACCAGGAAACGATGAATATCGCGGGGGTGCGGACCAGCTGCGGCTGTATTTCCGCCCAGGTTCTGCAGCCCCAGCTGAAGTCGACCGAGTCGACCTACATTGAAATCAAGATGGATACCGTTCGCTTCTCAAAGGAACGGAACGCCACCGTCTATGTCACCTTCAACATGGAAGGACCGACTCCCCTGTATCAGGAGGTCTCGATTCCCATCCATGGCTACATCCGGACCGACGTGGTCCTCTCCCCCGGCGGAGCGGAATTCGGACCGGTTCCGCAGGGTGTGCCTCACGAACGGGTCATCCGGGTCAACTATGCCGGTCGCCCCGACTGGCGGATTCAGAAGATCGTGAGTCAGAACGACAACGTGATTTCAAACGTCAAGGAAATGTCCCGCACTCCGGATGGACAGATTGCCTATGACGTTATTGTCACCGTCAAGGAAAAAGCTCCCAAGGGAGACCTTCGTGAACGGTTGATGATCCTGACGAATGACGCCAGCAACCCGGAAATTCCGCTGTTGGTGGAAGCCCGCGTCGAAGCGGAATTCAAGATCACCCCGGAAACGGTTTTTCTCGGAACGATGGCCCCCGGCCAGACGAAAACGGTGAACGTGGTCGTGAATGGCCGGCATCCCTTCAAGATCGAAAAGCTGGAAAGTGAAACGGGTTCCAGTGCCTTCCAGATGCAGTTGCCCAAGACTTCCAACGTGGTGAATGTCCT
>JAXMBX010000026.1:0-64303 GCA_046349635.1 Planctomycetales bacterium | reverse complement strand
GGCGACAAAGAATAAAGAGACGGCTCACGATCCGACACGCATCATAACGGAGAGGGGATTCCAGACCAAGCGTGCCGGTCGAGAGTGGTATTTTACAGTGGTTTTCCCGATTGTCCGGGATCTCCATTAAAACCCGGGGTACCGACCGCGAGCCACTTCAATACTGGCAAACGGTCTCGGAATCGCACACAATGCAAAGAGTCCTGCCGAGCTTTCCGGGTTCGTGTCTCTTTCACCTTTCAGGGAATCACCGCCGAGAGGCATCCGTTCCCGGCAGTCACTCTGCCCCTCCAACCTCACCCGGAGAGCTGATCTCCGCAGTTCCCCTCAAAAGACCATGGCCGAATCGTCCTCCTCCTCCGAACCGACACTGCAGTTGCACGGCACTCCGGTCGTGGACACGTATGCGGAAGCTTTTCCGATTACGGGGACGCGGGTGATCATCACGGCGGAGACCATCGGCTGGGCACGGATCGCGGGACAGACCGCGAGCGGATACGCGACAAGTGTGATCGCCTGCGACACGGAAGCGAGCATCGAACGGGAATGGCCGGCGGAAGAAACCCCGGACGGACGGCCAGGGGTGAGCGTGCTGATGTTCGGCTTCAAGAAGGACTCGCTGGAGAAAGCGGTCATCGGACGGGTCGGGCAGTGCGTGTTGACCTGCCCGACGACGGCATGCTTCGACGGGCTGCCGGCGATGCCAAAAGAGAAACAGATCGCGGTCGGGAAACAGATCCGGTTCTTCGGGGATGGGTTTCAAAGCTCCAAGAAACTGGGGGACCAGCGGTTCTGGCGGATTCCGGTGATGGATGGGGAATTCCTGTGCGCGGACAAGGTCGGGATCACGAAGGGGGTGGCGGGGGGAAACCTGCTCATTGGCGGGAAGACGCCGGAGAGTGCATTGCACGCGGCAGAAGCGGCGGCGGAGGCGATTCGCCGTGTCCCCGATGTCATTATGCCGTTCCCCGGAGGGATTGTCCGGAGCGGGAGCAAGGTGGGCTCGCGCTACAAGACACTCAAGGCGAGCACGAATGACGCCTATTGCCCGACGTTGCGGGCGAATACAGAGACAGCGCTACCGCAGGACGTGGCAGCCGTGTATGAAATCGTGATCGACGGACTCTCCTTTGAGAGCGTGAAAGCCGGGATGCGAGCGGGACTGCATGCCGCGGCGAAATCCAGCGACGTGAGCCTGATTACGGCAGGGAACTATGGAGGGAAGTTGGGACCGCACCTGTATCACCTGCGCGAACTACTGGATTGAGAAAACCCGGGAACACGTTTTAGAGAGACAAAGGACTGGTCCATGCCCGCTTCCCCGGAGATTTCAGCCCCCTCGCTCGTCATGATCGACAGCGGTGCGATGCGGCGAAGGCTGATTCTGGTGGCGAGCGTGCTGTTGTGCTGCCGGATTTTGACGGTGGCGTTTACGTATTCTCCCGACAAAATCCCCAGCCGACCGTTGTTTGCGTCGGGGATGCTGAGCGCGAACGACCGCTCACGGTGGGCCACCGTCCGCTCCCTGGTTGAGCAGAATTCCTTCGAGATCGACGACATTATTGCGCAGCAGGGATGGAACTCGATCGATATCGTGCGGCATCCGGCCGGGGCCGAGAATGCCCACTTTTATTCCTCCAAGCCTCCGTTTCTGTCGGTGCTGGTCGCGGCATTGTACTGGCCGTGCTATCACATCTTTCATTGGGATCTGGTGAATCAGCATTTCCTGTTGTTGCGAATGTTCCTGTTGATCGTCAATGCGCTGCCGATCACGGTGGCGTGGTTCACGTTGAACCGGTTGATTGAGCGAGAAACGGAGAACGAATACGCGCGGAACTACGCGCTGCTGGCGATGCTGTTCGGGACGTTTCTGACGACGTTTGCGATTACGCTGAACAATCACACGCCGGCGGCGTGCGCGGTGGTCTTTGCCTTGAGCGGGGCGTGGCGGATTTTCCGGGACGGATCGACGCGACTCTTGGATTTTGCGCAGGCGGGATTCTGGAGTGCGTTCGCGGTCGCGTGTGAGCTGCCCGCTGCGGCGGCGTTTGGATTACTGGGATTGCTGCTCCTGGTCCGGGCACCAAGGCAGACGATCACAGCGTTTGTCCCCGCGGCGATGATCCCGTTGGGATTTTTCCTGGACACAAATTACGTCGCGACAGGCTCGATCAAGCCGTTTTATTCCGGGTTCGGGACGGAGTTGTACAACTTCACGTACAACGGACGGCCAAGTTACTGGCAGAACCCGCAGGGGATCGACAAGCCCCGGGACGCGTTGCCGGTGTATCTGTTCCATTGCCTGGTGGGGCATCACGGGATTTTCTCGCTGTCGCCGATGTATCTGTTCGCGGTGTGGTCGTGCCTGTCACTACAGAGGGATTCCTCGAAGGGGATGCGCAATCTCACGCAGCTCACGCTGCTGCTCTCAGTGGTGGTGCTCGGTTTCTACATGACGAAAACTGAGAGCTACAACTACGGAGGGAACACAAGCGGACTGAGGTGGATGTTCTGGCTGATTCCGCTGTGGATCCTGGCGATGGTGCCGACACTGGAGCGGTATTCTTCCCGCAAGTGGTTCCGGGGAATTGCGGTGGTCTGCCTGTTGATCTCGGTCTTCTCGGCGACCTATTCGGCGCTCAATCCGTGGCGTCATCCGTGGCTGTTCCAGTTGCTGGAGCAGTGGGGCGTAATCAATTATTCCACCTGAACCTTTACAAGGTATTGCCATGTTTCGGCACTGGATCATCGGGGGATTTTGTCTTTCGCTGCTGGGTGCGATCACCCTGCGTCCCATTCCGGCAGAAGAACCGAAGCCGGCGTCGACTGAAAACAGCATCCGTCCGGGCATCAACGACAGTTACCGCCAGCCGGACGTCAAGCAGTCCCAGAAGAGATTCGAAAAAGAGGGTCGGGACATTTATGACTTTCGGCACGCGATCGTCCACAACTGCCGGTTGAAGCCGGGGATGAGCGTGGCGGATATCGGCTGCGGCACGGGGCTGTTCACACGGCTGTTTGCGAAGGAGGTGGGGCCGACGGGGAAAGTTTTCGCGGTGGATATTTCGCCGACGTTCCTGGATCACGTGCAGAAGAGCAGCCGGGAGCAGGGGCTGAACAACGTCACGCCGGTGAGAGCGACGGACCACGATTCGCGTTTAGCGGAGAACTCCGTGGACCGGATTTTCATCTGCGACGTGTACCATCACTTTGAGTTTCCAGAGGAGACGCTGCAGGGGCTGTATCGGGCGCTGAAGCCGGACGGGGAATTGATCGTGATCGACTTCCAGCGGATTCCGGGAAAGAGCCGGGACTTCGTGCTGGGGCACGTGCGCGGGCCCCAGGAGGTATTCGTCCGGGAGATTTCATCGTGCGGGTTCAAGTTGGTAGAGGAAAAGCCGGGGATGCTGGTGGAATCGTATTTCCTGCGATTCAAAAAAACGGCATCCCCCTACGGTGAGCCGACGCGGAAGGGAAAGAAGTTGATCGAGTGGGGGGGAGGGGACGAGCCGGAGACGAGTTTTCTGCGGACTCATCTGGCGGAGATGGAGAAGCTCCCTTTTGACGGGGTGGTGTTTCACGTCAATGACCGCCAGGGGGAGAACATCACGTGGAACCTGTGGGGAGGGAAGACCTATGACCGGGGTCAGTTGCAGCATGCGTTTGACGATTTGAAAACGCTGAAGCCGAAACAGCTCACCGAGCTGTTTGTGCGGGTGAACGTCACGCCGGGGAAAATCGACTGGTTCGACGATGCGGCGTGGCAGGGGGTGCTGCAGAACATGAAAGTGTTCGCACAGTTGGCGAAGGAGGGGGCTGCCGCGGGTTTTATGTTCGACACCGAGAGCAGTACCAGGAGAATTGTTCCATTACAAGAAGCTGCCGATGCGTTCGTTTGCGGAGTATGACACGCAGTTGCGCTAAGCGGGGCAAAAGAATGGATTCAGACGATTAACAAGGAATACCCGGACATTACGATCCTGTTGACGTTTGGAGACAGCTATGCGTATCCACGCAAGGAGGGTGAAAAGACTTTGGCGGAGACCGAGTATGGACTGCTCCCCGCGTTTTTGGATGGAGTGCTGGAGGGCTGCACGGACCGGACGAAACTGGTGGATGCGTTTGAGTCCTCGTACCGCTACAAGACGGCGGAACAGTTCCAGAAAGCGTACGACGCCATCCATCGGAAGGCCCGCGACTGGAGCACACGCCCCGACAAATACGCACGGCATGTGACGGCGGGGTTCGGACTGTGGATGGATTACGACTCCAGCAAGAATGGCTGGGATGTCGAGGACGTCGCCAAGAACTATTTTCCGCCGGACCAATTCGGAGCGGCCGTCAAATGGGCCTTGACGCGGAGCGATAATTACGTGTGGGTCTACACGGAAAAGCCTCGGTGGTGGACGAACGAAAAACTGCCGGAAGCGTATGTCAAGGAATTGCGATCCGCAAAAGCGCCGTAAGGTCATCGCAAAGAATCCCCGCGAGGCCAAAGCTCTGTTGCGGAGCCGGAAGGCATCGGAAGAGGGGCAATTGTGATCCGACTGGGATTGTGTTGCATGTTCCGAGAAGCCCCGATCCGGTTTGCAACCACGACCGCCGCCGCGCTCGGTCGGATGCCGAGGACGCAGGGACTTGCGAAGCTCAGTCGATTATGCCTGCAGAACGCGATCGCACTGCAGAGCGCCTTGAACTACTGTGCAGGGCATCAGATCGGATGTTTCCGGGTGAACAGCCAGATCCTGCCGATCAAAACGCATCCCGAGCAGGGATATGCAATTCAGGACCTGCCGGCGCATGAGGAGATCGTGCGCCGCTTCCGGGAGTGCGGAGAGTTCGCCCGGGCTCACGGCTTGCGGACGTGTTTTCATCCGGATCAGTTTGTGGTGCTCAACTCGCCGCGGGAGCAGGTCGTGGAGAAATCACTCCTGGAGCTGGAGTATCAGGCGGAAGTGGCCGAGTGGATTGGAGCGGACGTCGTCAACATTCACGGCGGCGGAGCTTATGGAGACAAGCCGAGGGCACTTGATGCGTTCTGCAGAAACGTGGATCGCCTGTCGGAGCGAGCACGCACGCGTTTGACCGTTGAAAACGATGACAAGATCTTCACCCCGGAAGACCTGCTGGCCACCTGTCGGAAGATTGGCGTTCCTCTGGTGTATGACGTGCATCATCACCGCTGCCATGGAGATGGATTGAAAGTGGAAGAAGCGACGAAGCTGGCAATGGAAACGTGGAACCGGGAGCCGATGTTTCACATCTCAAGTCCGCTGGAAGGGTGGCAGGGGCCGAAGCCGGAACGACATCACGACTTCATCGACGCGGCAGATTTCCCGAAATGCTGGAGGAGAAAACGATTGACGGTCGAAGTTGAGGCGAAAGGAAAAGAGCTGGCGGTAGAACGTCTCGCGGGAGAGCTGGGATTGAAGAAGGAGTGATTTCGCCAGAACCGGTTCAACGTTTTTTCCACACGCATAAGGCCGCCCCGAGAAAAATGATCCATTCCACGGCGGCCAGCGAGAAGGTCATGGGAGGGATCTCCCCGAAAAGACAAAAACTGATCGTGCGAAAGACCACCAGGCAGCCATGAATCCAGAGGCAGAGAAACAATGCCCGGTTGAGTTCCGTCGGACGAACGATCGGCAGCAGGAAAAAGGCCCCGAGCGCGAACTGCAAGCCGCCATAGACGGTCAGGAACTCGGACTGGCCGGAACCACGCTGGAGAGAGAAACCGACCGAGGCAGAGGTCTGGAGCGGACTGAACGCGCACCACGCGGCGAGTCCGATGTAGGCCAATCCAACAAAGGCAAGAAAAAAGCGAGCCATCGGTCATCCTTCCCTCAAGAATGCGAACAGACTGTTCCAGGACAGTGATCGTCATCACGATTCAAAACGCATCCAAATTATAGAACCGGCGTCATCTGCCCTTTTGTGGCGAGCAGCACATTGCAGATGGGGTGTGGGCCGTCTAGATTAAGCAACGATGATCGCGAATGTTTTGCGGTCTCGAAACGGCGTTGAGCGAGGTTGAGATGCGTTGCAGTTCTCCGTGCCTGTTGGCTGTATGCCTGTTCTCCCTGTCGGTGTGGGGTGTTTCGCCGGATGAAAAACTGTTTCCGGCCTTCCCGGGGGCGGAAGGGGCGGGGGCATACACCCCCGGCGGGCGCGGCGGGAAAGTGTTCCTCGTCACGACGCTGGAGGATTATCGCCCCGGACGGGAGAAAGCCATCCCGGGATCGTTGCGGGAAGCGATTGAAGCGAAGATGCCGCGGACGGTCCTGTTCCGAAATGGCGGGACAATCGATCTGAAGAAAGAACTGCAGATCGAGAATCCGTTCATCACGATCGCAGGACAGTCGGCCCCCGGCGGGGGGATCGCGTTGAAACGTTATCCGCTGGAGATCAAGACGCATGATGTGGTGGTGCGGTACCTGCGGATTCGCCCAGGTGATCTGGCCGGGAAGGAGATGGATGGGCTGTCGTGCAGCGCGCAGCGGGTGATTATCGATCATTGCAGCGTGGGGTGGTCGATTGATGAGACGCTCTCCACAAACGGGGATTCGCAGGATGTGACCGTCCAGTGGTGCTACATCACCGAGAGCCTGAATAAATCGAAGCACCACAAAGGGGAACATGGCTACGGGTCGCTGATCAGCAGTCCGGGTGAGATGTCGTATCACCACAACTTGTATGGATTCCACAAAAGCCGGAACCCCAGGCCGGGGGACGTGCTGCTCGATTTCCGGAATAACCTGATCGTGGGGTGGGGAATTCGCGCGGGGTACAACCGGGATAATGTCACGTTAATGAACTACGTGGGGAACTTCCTGGAGCCTTATCCGTATTCGAAGTTGGCAGACTCAGCGTTTTTCACGGAGAGCGTGCCGCCGGATGCGCGGATGCGGATTTACCTGGCGGACAACATTCATAAAGGGACAACCGCAGGGACGGCGGACAACTGGTTGTTGGTCACCCCGCCGTCTGGGAAGACGCGGGAGCAGATTGAATTCCTCAAAACAGCAAAACCGTTGGCGACCTCTACCGTGACAACCGACACTGCGGAAGAGGCGCGGGAGAAAATCCTGAAGACCGGCGGGGCGAGCCTGCCGTTGCGGGACGCCGTGGATGAACGGATCACGAAGCAGGTGACGATGCATACCGGCGGGCTGATTAACTCACCGGACGACGTGGGGGGCTGGCCGGAACTGGTTGCGGGAACTCCCCCGACTGATGCCAACAAGGACGGGCTGCCGGACGAATGGGTCGCGAAATACACCCTGAAAACGGGAGAAAACGTCCCGCAGGCAGATCCGGACAAGGATGGTTACACGAACCTTGAAGAGTTTCTGAACGGGACCAATCCGACACAAGCGGAGAAGTGGATCGCTCCCCCCGCGGCGAAGGTGCCCGAGGGACTCGATTTCCTGAATCCTCAAGACGTGGTCCTCTCGACGAGTACGGCAGGAGGAGAGATCCGCTACACGCTGGACGGTTCCGAGCCAACAATGAGTTCCACCGCGTACCGGGGACCAGTCACGATTGACCGGACGTGTGTGCTGCGGGCGAGGACATTCCTGGCGGGAGAGGGGAGCCACGTGCGGAATGTGCGGCTGAATCGTTTGCTGCCGCTGGAACCGGTCTCGGCGGGAGGGCACACACCGGGGTTGGCGTATGAATACTTCGAGCATCCGAAATGGAGCGGGGAAGGTTGGGAGGAGTTGAAGGCGTTGCGGACGGGAGTGCATCCGGAGTTGAATCTCGATCCGCGCAACGGGCGGGAAGAGAAGTTCGGATTGCGGTTCCGGGGTTTTCTGCGCGTGCCGCGCGAGGGGCTGTACACATTCTCGCTCCGCTGTTCTGCGCGGGGAGAGCTGCGGATCGGAGAGAAGTCCGATTGGCTCCTCGAGAGCCAATCATTCCGGCGCGAGAATTCCAAAGCTCTCGCGCTGAAAGCGGGAGACCATCCGCTGGAGTTCCGGATTTTCTTCAATGGAAACGCGGAGAAGCGGGTGGAGATCCAGTGGGAAGGGGCCGGAGTTTCGAAGCAACAGATTCCCGCGAGCGCGCTGTTTCATTGAGTGACGATTCTTGCTCTCTCACTGTGGTCACTACGCGCTAAAACGTATGAACAGAGTGTTGCCGTGACGTTGCGTTGTGGCGACAACGACCTGGAAAATGTTGATTTTCCACAACGGGGCAAAATAGGGGCAGGCTGTTAGCAGACAGCGATAATAAGTCGCAATTTGTTGTTGCGATTCCGGTTGCGCGTAGTCTCTGGGGGTTTTGCGCAAATCTTGCCGGGAATGGTCCGACGTTTGCCTCTAGGTCAACGTAAGTCCCGGTTATTGCCTCTGCGAAATGCAGGTCGCTGTTCACCCACGCGAAAGAGACCATGGCCCCGAACAAGAATCTGAAGAACCTGAACATTGCCGTGATCGACGGAGGATTGGTCATCAATCTCGGCGACATGGAGATCTGGGACGGAGCGGACCTGGCTCTGTTGCGGGAGGCGATGGCGTTCCTGTATCACCAGAAGGAAAGTCGTTCTTTCGGCGTGGACATGACCTATGTGAAGTACGTGCCGAGCGGGTTCTTCGGAATGCTGTTCGACTGGTACGAACGAGGGGTCTGCATCCGGGTCTACAACTCCCAGCCCCACGTCCAGTCCATGCTGTGGTTCACGCAGTTCTTCCGGGATCTGGGAACAGGGGGGTATGAATTGACCCCGGCCCAACACAGCCTGGTGGTCCAGGACCATTCTCCTGTGACCCCACTCGCGATCAAAGACTGAGCCACAAACCCCTGAGCAACAAGGGGTTGCAAACAGCCGCCGCAGCCACAGCTGGAAATTTGAGGGTTTCGGCGACTTTTCACATCCGAGAAAATTTCAGAACGCCCCCCGGATTTTCGACCGGGCCGGGCGTTTTTTTCTTTTCTTTCCGGAGCGGGAACTCTACCCTTGAACGATTGAGGCCTCCGGCTGGGTACCGATCGGCCTCGGCGTGACTGGAGCAGATTTTGGAACATGAGTTTCGTGTGAATCGGAATTATTCCGCGAAAATCGACCTGTTTCGATGATCTGTCGAGTCTTTTCAATCGTTCGGTGGGTCTGACTGACCTCAGATCGGGAACGGGAAGCGGCGGAGTTCGGCTGACAGGCTGAAGGGGCCGCACCCCGGAGATGTTCTGTGCGAAGTCACAGTGTGATGCGTATTCTGCACGGAGGTCGGCGGATCGTTCTGATGCGCCGCGGTTCGAATTTGGCACGTCTGTCGTGATAGACACCGTTTTCCAGATGGCCGTTGACGGATCAGGCCGGGCATCCTCTGCATTGAAAGTTCGGGGATCCAAGGCTGCGTTTTCACCCTGATCGGGGGTTCGAGGGCCGGCATCATTGATGTCCGACATTCATCCTTATGGATTTCATTCTGCATGGTTACTACGTCAATGAACTGACGTGGTTCTACCTCTCATTCTTGTTGATCGTCTCGGTCTTTTTTCGCTTCAACCGACTGTGGTCGCTGCGGAACCTGGACTTGGCGCTCCTGTTGTCCCTGGCACCGGCCCTTTTGTACGCCGAGCAGCGGGGGGCGAAGGGGAGTGTGTGGATCCTCGTCGTGACGGGGCTGCTCCTCGTCCGGGTGCTGGGAGATTCGTGGTTTACGCGGCGTCCCCGCCTCCCCCAGAACATGAACGCGGCGGGACTGACATTCCTGTGCTGTTCCGCAATTGCATTTCTGACAACGAAGGTCATCACCGAGCCTCCTCCCACCTCAACGGTGAATGAGATGCGGCGGGTTCTGTCCCCCTCATCCCCTCCGGAAGAAGTGGCGGCCAACACCAAGACGGAAAAGTCCGCGGAAGCGGCGGTGGGACCGGGTTCCCGTTTGATCTATGCCGCCGTGGCCCCGGGGAGCCGGGTGGCAGCGGAAGCTGCGGCCGGAGGGGCGACCGACGAGCGACTTTCGGAGCAGGTGGCAGCCCAGACGATGGCGATCCTGGCCCATCTGGCGGTCGTATCCGGATTGATCATGCTCGGTTCGCGGCACTTTGGGGATATCCAACTGGGTCTCGCGATGGCAACGCTGTACCTGTTGCTCCCCTGTACCGCGTATGAAGTGGGGAAGGTAAACCACGTCCTCCCCGCGGCGTTGATCGTGTGGGCCGTCGTCAGTTATCGGCATCCGCGCGTGGCGGGAGTCTTGCTAGGACTGGCGTGCGGGACTTTGATTTTCCCGCTGTTCCTGCTTCCCATCTGGATCAGCTTCTATCCCCGCCGGCAGTGCATCCGGTTCCTGCAAGCGGTGGGAATTGTGGCGGCTTTGCTGCTGGGGAGCTATGCCTTTACGTCCGCAGACTGGAACAGTTTCACCCAGCAGGTCTTCGGACAGATGGATTGGACGATCTTCGCCGTTCACGACCGGGAAGCGGAAGGTTTCTGGAGCGTCTATCCGGGGGCGTACCGGATCACGGTCTTCGTGGCGTTCGTCATTCTGATCACCGTGCTGACGATCTGGCCGCGAAACAAGGACTTGGCGCACCTGATCTCCGCCTCGACGGCGACGGTGATGGCAACGCAGTTCTGGTATCCGGTGCAGGGGGGAGTCTACGTGCTGTGGTACCTGCCGCTGTTGTTGATGGTGGTGTTCCGCCCGTGGCTGAATCACCACTTGCCGCCGGACGCAGTGCGAACCGAGACGGAACCAGTTCCGTCGGCAGTTCCAGCGCCGTTGACGCTGGCGTTCTCGGTGGGCCAGCGGCAGTTCCTGCGGCGCTAGAGCGCGCAACGCGATCTCGTTGAGAACCGGGCAACTCGTCCTGACGAGCTGCACTCGACGAACCGATGCTTAGTAGGAGTCACCGCTGATCGCTTCGAGACCGGCACGGGTCACGAGGGCATCGTAGACCTTGTCGTCAATCGAATTGGCAATAAACTTCACCGAGCCGTCGCCAAAGAGATGATTGGCCCCGCCGTGATGCTGGCTGGAAGGGCCCCAGAGGCAGTCGATGCCGATCCCCCCCGTGGCAATGTAATACGGGGTCTGGTTCAGCGACTTGCCGGGGAGAGAATAACTGGGAGAATTCGCATCATCGTAGGGGTGGGCGGTGACCGCGGCGGTCCCCCCGTCAATCCAGACGGCGGCGCTGGTTTCGCGCGTCTCGGCGAGTTCGATCGTCTGTGAGAGTCCGTCACCCACGTCGGAAGTCTTCGTGGACCCGTTGGGGAAAATGACTCCATCGGGACTCTTCCAGATCTTGCCGACGGTCGTCGAACCGAGGGAGACGTAGTTGCGAATGGCGTAACGCGGAGAAAGGGCCAGGTAGAGGGGGGAATCACTGAAGTCCGGGCCGGCATAGCTTGGGCAGCGGTAAGTCGGGATCACCTGGGCCGCGGCGGTGGAGTTGGAAGCGTCGAGCGCCGAGGTGCGATAGTTCACCTTGTTGTAGATCGCCGACTGGTCGACCTGGGGAAGAATCAGGCTGGCCCAACTGTGCACGTGGTATTGGGTGGGATTGGCAGTCCAGACTCCGAAGTCGATCTGGCTGGTGCTGCTGGGGGGAAGCGTCTTAAAGGCGCTTTCGTAATTGGCGAGCGCGATGCCGAGCTGCTTCATGTTATTCCGGCAGGACATCAGGCGGGCGGATTCACGGGCCTGTTGTACCGCGGGGAGGAGCAGTGCGATCAAGATCCCGATGATCGCGATGACGACCATGAGTTCGATGAGAGAAAAGGCCCGGCGAGAACCAGACCCGATGCAGCGGGATGGGGGGCATGCGGCCATGGAAGACCTCGATCCGGAAGGGACGAATCGGAAGAACAGAAAAGGCCGGCGACAAGAATTTGTCACCAGTCTTAATTGTCCGCTCCAGCTCTCAAACCGTCAATAACCGATTTCGAGGATGAAACGTCCGTCCTTACGGAATTTCGATACTCCGGTCCGTCACATTGCTGAAGTTTTCGGTGTTGTCCTTGATCTGGAAATGGGCGGTCCGGTTTCCGGTGGAGGTTTTGGCAGGCCTCAGGGCGATGGCTTCAAGAACTCGCTTGAGATTATCGCGTGAAACGGTGCCGGTGAGCTGGATCTGCATCGATTGCTGAAAGTTGTTGTCCGCGGTAGGGACGACCTTCGTGATGGTGCCGATCGTTTGCGATCCGATTTTGAGATGAGTTCCCGCGGCGTGGATTTTATCGGGTCCTGTGCCGACCTTCTTCACGAGGAGCTTGTCCTTGGCTTGCGCGCCATCAATCGTCACGCCGAGGTTTCCTCCGTTGAAGTCGGTGGAGTTCAAGTCCTTGACATCGAGATTCAAATCGATGGGCGAGATCTCGTTAACCGGGGCTCCCAGGATCCCGGAGCCTCCCGTGAGGATAGGCTTGGAGATATCGAGCACAAAGGTATTGTTATTCCCATTCGACTCGGCCACCTTGTTGTCCGGGTCGACGACAAAAATCAAA
The DNA here is from genome assembly GCA_046349635.1 of Planctomycetales bacterium. Classification (GTDB taxonomy): domain Bacteria; phylum Planctomycetota; class Planctomycetia; order Planctomycetales; family Planctomycetaceae; genus JAXMBX01. The sequence continues at coordinate 51,843 of JAXMBX010000026.1, read as the reverse complement.
TAGTTGTAGTTGGGATTTGCCGAGTAGTCAAAACCCCTTCCCTCAAATGACGTGCCATTCTGATTGAGAATTACCGAGCCGTTATCCCCGCCGGGAGTAAAGTCGGCAGAAATGGCCTTCACATCACTGTTGTCCCACACCGTGTCTTTCGATCCGAAGACACTGACTTTCACGTTGTCGGACAAGTTGTCTTTTACGCCTGTGACATCAACCGGAGAAGTCCCCAGATTTTGAATGTGAACGGTAATATTGACGAAATACTGGTTACTACCCGCGGGAGGAGGATCAAAGAGTTTCAAGTCCACAGCATTGACGATGAGATCGACGGCGGGCAGGACTTTCGCCTCAAGAGCTTCGACTGGACTCGAAGATCCGGTGAAACGGGCGCGACGGCGAATGCCGATGCGACCAAACCAGTTTGCACCGATCCAATTTGTTGAACTTGTACGGATGAAGTTGCGCCGATTCATCTCAATGATTCCTGTCTGGATTCAAAACTCGCTGGCGATTTTCCAAGAAGCCCGCTCCGTATGACGTGCCCGCAACGAGTCAATCTAATCCGGGGCAATCACCGCTCGCAAGATGCTGGAAGGATGAGGGCGTTATTTTTTCAGTCGCGAGGATTGCCGGCGAGGAATTGAACTCGCTAAGTTCATGGCGTGACTGGAGTTCCCTATTGACGAGGCGTTCCCATGAGATTTCCCCACTCTATTACGATCTCCCTGGGTCTTACGATCACCCTGCTGGTGGCGTCTTTCACCCTTCGCGCAGATGCCGCTCCACCCAATGCGCGAGGAGCCAATGCGGTGCAGGCGGAACTGATTTCGGTCCGGAAGATCTGGGACGCCGCCCCGCACAATGCATTCACGGATCTGCTCCGCTTTCACGACCGTTGGTTTTGCGTCTTCCGGGAGGGGGAGCGGCACGTCTCGCCGGACGGCGCGTTGCGGGTGATCACCTCTCAGGACGGGGAACACTGGACGTCGGCGGCATTAATCAAATCCGCGAAAGGGGATTTGCGCGACGCCAAGATTCGAATCACCGCCGATGACCGGCTGATGCTGTGTGGGGCGGTCGCATATCCCAAGGGATCACCGCACCGGCATCAATCGCTGGCGTGGTTTTCCAAAAATGGGACGAACTGGAGTGAAGAAACTCCGATCGCGGAACCGGACTACTGGCTGTGGCGGGTGACGCGACAGGGAGACGATTGGTACGGCATGGGGTATGAGACCGGGCCTCAACCCCGCAACCTGCGGCTGTATGTGAGCCGCGATGGGGGCAAGAAGTATGAGACGCTCGTCCCTCATGCAGGGGCACCCGGGGATGCCGGGGAGACGTCGATCTTGTTTCTGCCGGACAAGAAGGCCCTCTGCCTGCTGCGGCGGGATGGAAAAGAACTGGGATCGATGCTGGGAACCTCCCAGCCTCCCTACACGGACTGGAACTGGAAAAACGTGGGGATTCGGATCGGGGGACCGCACCTGATTCAATTGCCGGACGGGGGGATCATCGCAGGGGGACGAAGCTACACGGAGCAGGGAGCACGGACGTCGCTGTGGATCGTGGATCCGGACGAACTCAAGCTGACCCCGTTGATGACGCTGCCGTCGCGGGGAGATACGAGCTATCCGGGTTTCGTCTGGTTCAATGATCGTTTGTGGACGAGCTACTACTCCAGCCACGAGGGAAAAACGAGCATCTACGTGGCGGAGATCCGATTGGGGTCATCGCTACAAGATTAAAAATGCTTTTTCCCTTGCATTGTGGTCCACTCAGCGGCTTCAATTCAGAGATTCGCGGGATTCCAATTCCTACTGACCGAGATAAGAGAACCTGAGCATGTTTGCCATCCTCCAAAAACTGGTTTCAATGTCACAACGTCGGATTTCCAGGCGTGATCTGGGGCGACACACGGAAGTGTGCGAGGAAAGAACTCTCTTGAGTGGGCATTCGCTGGCGAGTGCGATCCATGCGGAACATATCGCGCCGCACGCAAGCCCGGCGAACTACAACGGAAACTGGCAGATCGCCGCGGGCAACTTCCTGAAACTGACGCAGAACGGCACGACCGTGACTGGGACGAACACCGTGTTGAATGTCATCGTGGCGAATGTTTCCGGAGAGGTTCACGGCAAAAAGCTGATCGCGACGATCACCTCCATCGGCATCGATGCGAAGTCCACAATCAAGGTGCATCAGACCGATGCGACGCATTTCACCGGCAAACGGCACTACTTCATCAACGGGCAGAATGAGGGTGTGAAGACCATCACCGGCGTGAAGAACTGAGTTGACAGGACAAAATGCTCTGGACGAAGTTCGTCTTCTGAGAATTGCCGATCAGACGTGATCACCAACCGCATTTTGTCGGCGGCGGGGTTCCCTATTGCGTTCAGCGGCGGCTTACCCTTCCGCTTCCTCTCCATCCTCTTCTTCGACGCGAATGCGTCCCGGACGGCGCTTGGGCCCCATGACGGCGTACAGCGCAGGGACGATGAACAGGGAGAGAATCGTCGAACTGGTCAGTCCCCAGACGATCACCGTGGCGAGCGGGCGCTGCACGTCCGAGCCCAGATCCGTCGCCAGCGACGCGGGGAGCAGTCCCAGAATCGCCACGAGGGACGACATCAATACCGAGCGGAGACGGTCCACCGATCCCTGGATGATGGCCTCGCGCTGCGAATGCATGGAGGGGGTGAGATCGGAAATCCACTCGACAAGGACGACGGCATTCATGATCGAAACGCCGAAGAGGGCAGCGAAACCGACGCCGCTGGAGACGTTAAGATTCATGCCCCGCAGGTAGAGTGCCAGGACTCCTCCCACGAGAGCGAAGGGGATCGAGAAAATAACGATCAGCGCCTTGCGATGGCAGTGAAAAACGGCCACGAGGAGAATGTAGATCAGGCCGATGCTGACGGGGATGAGGAGGCGGAAATGAGCCGCAGCACGTTCCAGGTTCTCGAACATGCCGATCCAGCGGACGCGAACCGTAGCGGGGATTGTGACATCCCCCTTGAACTTCTCTTTGGCTTCCTCGACGAAGCCCCCCTGGTCGCGGCCGGTGATATCGCAGCGGACGGTGATGCGGCGGTGCGGGCTTTCGCGGGCGATCACGGTCTGCCCGTCGTCGACGCTGAAGCGGGCCACCTGGGAGAGAGGAATGGGAACTGAGGACAAGGCGGAGTGCACCGGAAGTCGCTCGATCGCCTCCTGGGAGTGGAGGAATTCCCGATCGAACCGGGCTACGATATCAAACCGGCGCGCCCCCTCGAACATGGTGCCAACCGGCTCGCCCCCGAGTTCGACATTGACCAACTGGCTGACGGACTCGATTTTGACGTCGTAACGGGCACAAAGTTCGCGATCGGGGGTGATGATCAACTGTGGTTGTGGACCTTCCTGCTCGATATTCACATCGGTGGCCCCGCGGATGCCACGGAGAAGTTGCTGGGTCTGGCGGGCGAGCTTCAAGAGTTCGGTGGAGTCGTCACCGGCAAATTCCACCGCCAGATTGGCGGAGGTCCCGTTGGTAACTTCGGTCACGCTGTCGATGATCGGCTGCGTGAAGTTGAAACGGGTGGTGGGGAATTCGAGGCGCAGAGTGCGCCCCAGCTCGGCAATCAATTCCTGCTTGCGGGCGAAGCGCCACTCAGCCTGGGGCTTGAGCCCAACCATCATTTCCAGCCGGCTGGGAGGAAAGGGATCCGTGCCGGTGTCGTTGCGTCCCGCCTGGGCGCTGACGAAATCGCATTCGGGAAACGCGCGGATCATGCCGCGGATTTTCTTGCCGTAAAGGGACGTCTGCGCAAGCGAGGTTCCCTCTGGAAAATTGGCCCGGATCCAAACCACCCCTTCATCGAGGTAAGGGAGAAACTCCGTTCCCAGACGTCCCCAGATCCAGAAGCTGAAGGCAATCAACCCGGCGAACACGGCGGGCAGGACGAACCAGCGGAGATGGATGGTGACGCGGAGCGCCCGACCATAGAGAACCTTCAGGAGTTCCATGACGGGATTGGGGATCTCCACATACCCGCGGCGGAAGAGATATGTCCCCAGAACCGGGAGGACGATCATGCCGAAGACGGTGGCCCCGATCAGGGCATAAACAATGGTGATCGCCATGGGGCGGAACAGCAGCCCCTCAATACTGGTCATCGAAAGCAGGGGGAGATAGGCGAAGACAATCATGAGCATGGAGTACAGGACGGGGCGTTCCACTTCCGCGACGGCACTCCGGACGACTTCCAGGCTGTTGAGAGCGCCTCCCTTTTCCCGCCACACGGAGAGGCGGCGGGCCATATTGTCGGCGATGATGACCGCCCCATCCACGAGAATTCCAAAGTCGATGGCACCGATAGAGAGGAGACCGATCGGAATCCCGGTGAGATACATCAGGACAAGCGCAAACAACAGAGAGAAGGGGATGGTGAGCACCACCAAAGCCGCAACGATGGGGCTGCCAAGAAAAGCGAGCAGGACCAGCACCACAAGCGAGATGCCGAGGATGATGCTGTGGCTGACGGTGTGCAGCGTTTTATCCACGAGGTAGGTGCGATCATAGAAGGGGGTAATCCGGATCCCTTCCATGAGCGGATCACGGTTGAGCTCCTCGATTTCCGCCTTCACCAGCCTGAGGATCCGGGAAGGATTCTCCCCCCGGCGGAGCATGACGATCCCCTCGACCCCCTCCTCCCGGTCATCCTTGCTGAAGATGCCGGAAGGGAGCATCCCCTCGAGGGTGACGTCGGCGACGTCGCCGAGATAGACGGGGGTCCCATCAATGGTGTTGATGACGGTGTTAGCGAGGTCTTCCTTGGTGAGAAAGGCACCGCGCCCACGGATGACAAAGGACATTTCGCCGCGTTGTAGAAGGCTGCCGCCGGCGTTGGAGTTGTTCACCCGAACCGCTTCCATGACATCGTCGAGAGAAAGTTCGTAACGCTCCAACTGCACGGGATCGATGGTGAGGGTGTATTGCTTGGCACGCCCCCCGAAGTTGACGACGTCGGCGACGCCGGCAATCCTTTTCACGCGGGGAATGACCACCCAATCGTTGATGGTGCGGACCTTGATCTGGTCGGTGACGTCGGGGGCTTCGAGCTGGTATCGCAGAATTTCGCCGTAGGCCGTCGCGAACGGGCCCAATTCCGCGGAAGCCCCCTTGGGAAGCGGAACGCCGACGAGACGTTCCTGGACCCGCTGGCGTGCGAAGTAGCCTTCGGTCCCCTCGGTGAAAATCAATTCCACGACGGAGAGGCCGAAGATGGACCGGGAGCGGATCAGATCGAGCCTGGGAACGCTTCCCATGGCGAGTTCGATCGGGATAGTCACTTGCTGTTCGACTTCCTCGGGGGCGCGTCCGGGAAAGGTGGTGATGACCATCACGACCTGGCTGGAAATGTCGGGATAGGCATCAATGGTCTGCTGCTGGAAGGACCACAATCCGGCGAGCGCAATCGCCACCGTCAGCACCATGATGAGGCTGCGGTTCGCAAGCGCATAATAGACCATCGGCTTGGCCATCGCGAAGCTCCTACTTTCCCAGAGACTCGACGATGACCGGTTTCAGCAGAATCGAATTGCGCGTGACAATGTGGTCGTGCTCCTGCAGCCCGGAACGGATCTCCACTTCCCGGCCATGAGCTTCCGCGACACTGACCGGGACGGCCTCGAACTCCTCTTCGGCAACCTGCTTGAGTACGAAGTCCTGCTTGCCGATGTGGACGATGGCGGTGGCGGGAACTAGAAAGGCCTTGCGGGGGTCAGTCCCCAGGCCGACGTCCGCAAACATTCCAGGGCGGAGAATCGCCTTGCCGTCGGAGAGGTCGAACAGAACCTTCAAGGCGCGGCGTTCGCTGGTCAGAACCCGCCCCAGATGTTCGACGTGTCCTGCAAAGACCTGATCGGGAAGGCTGAAGAAGCGGGCTTCGCAGGATTCCCCTTCCTTGATCTGGGAGACTTTTGTTTCCGGCACGTTGGCGGAAATCAGGACCATCCCCTCGCGGGCGCGAGAGAGCACATTGGGATCAATCCCGGACTGCGACAGGCTCCGTTCCAGGGCCCGGACTTCGCGCACGGCCGTACGATTCCGGGTCTCCGCCTCGTAAATATTCTTTTGTCCTTCGAGCTGCGCCTGGACGAGATCCGCTTCTGCCGCGGCGAGTTCCTTGACGGGGATGACCCCTTTCTCAATCGACTTCAGCCGATCGACAATTTGCATATGGCGTTTTTCCTGCGCGGCGGCGAGGCTGGTGATCTTCTGCAACTGGTTCTTCGTGAACTCGATATCCGCGCGCCCCTTGAGCCAATCCGCGTAGGTATTGGCGAGATTCTGACTGAAGAACTGCCAGCGTTCCTCGAGAGGTTCTGGGCCGGCGCTGATGCGCGCCACGACAACTCCGGAGACCGACAACAGGGGATACTTGACCTGGCGCGGAATCGCCCCCTGCAGATCCAGTTCCTTCCGGAGAGGAGTCGTCGCTGAAATACGGATTCGGCCGATGCCGACGGCACGAATGGGGGACTCTTCCGTCTGCTGCGGCGCGGTGGGGGCGGCGTGCGTCGCGCGGACCGGTCCCTGCAGAATCCAGATGATGAGAAGCACCAGCACGACGGTGGCGGAGAGCATCCACACGCCGCGCAGGATGGAAAGTGCCCGGTGGCTCATGACGCACCTGCTAGGAGGTTCTGGCGAAAAGAAGCGAACTGTCTGACGGATTTGAGCTTCCGAATGTGACATAAAACCGGGGAATCAGCAATCCCGCCTGGGAACGAAGGGTGTTGGATTGCCTTTCTTTCTAACGAAATCTATAACCAACTCTCAGGGACAGGGGACCTGTCCTTTTTCTTTTGCGGGGAGGCCCCCGTAATGTTCTTCCGGCACCCTATTGCGAGACAAAGTTACCGACATGGCAGAAGTTCAACCGTTTCGAGGATGGCGTTACGATCTGGCCCAGGTGGGAGACCTGTCCGATGTGACCTGCCCCCCGTATGACGTCATCAATGCAGACCAGCAGGAAGCTCTGTACAAGAAACATCCGTGTAACATCATTCGGCTGGAGCTGAACCGGGAAGAACCCGGTGATGCGGACGCGGATGAGCGGTACCGCCGGGCGGAAGGCTTTCTCCGCCGCTGGATCCAGGAAGGGGTCCTGATGCAGGAGCGGGAGGATGCGCTCTACGTCTATCACCAGGAATTCACCTGGGAAGGGGAGACGTACGTGCGGAAGGGGTTCCTCGGTCGCATTCGGCTGGAGCCGTTCGGCGAAGGTGCGGTCTATCCGCACGAACAGACACTCTCCGGGCCGAAGGCGGACCGCCTGAAACTGTATCGCGCCTGCAAGATGAATCTCTCGCCGGTCTTCGGGCTGTTTCCCGACGCCCAGAATGCAGCCCAGGCCCCCCTCGAAAAGGCGATCATCGGCGCGACGCCACTGCAGGCGAAGGACACGTTAGGAGTGGTTCACCGTTTCTGGCCCGTCACCGATCCGCAGGTGATCAACCAGGTGCGGGAGCAGATGCGCGACAAGCCGATCTTCATCGCGGACGGACACCACCGCTACGAGACGGCGTGCAACTATTGGAATGAACTGAAGGAACAAGGAAACCTCGATGCCAATCATCCGGCGAACTTCGCGCTGATGATGTTCGTGGGGATGAGCGACCCGGGCCTGGCGATTCTGCCGACGCATCGGCTGGTGGCGGGATTCCCGGATCTGACCTCGGATCAGGTCGCTGCGGCACTGAAGCCCTGTTTCGAGGTGGAAGTGATCGGCGAGGGAGATGCTGCCGCACAGGAGACCTGGGATCTGATCACCGCGGATGGATCGCAGCACGTGCTGGGCTTCGGGACGACGGCGGACAAGAAGTGGATTCTCGCCAGGCTGACCGATCACAAGATCATGCAGCAGCTCGTTCCGCAGCAAAGCGACGATTGGCGAAATCTGGGAGTGAGCATCCTGCACGAACTGGCGATCAAGCATCTGCTGGGCAAAGCCTTCCCACAGGCGCAACCGCAGTTCCAATATGTGCATCTGCTCGAAGAAGTGCTGGAGGGACAGAACGCAAAGAAGTTCCCGTTGGGTTGCCTGGTGCCGCCGGCACAGATCATTCACGTGGAACAGATTTCAAAGCACTTCGAAAGAATGCCCCCCAAGAGCACCTATTTCTATCCCAAGCTGCAGACGGGGCTGGTGTTCCACGCGCTGGACTAAGCCGCCGTGCGTCACAAGCCAGTCAAGACAGGCAGTATCGGCAATCAAGCCCTCGAGAAATCGAGGGCTTTTTTATTTTTTCCCGCGGAATTTTGTACGAAATCAGGCCCGAAACTCCCACTCCTGTTTATAGAGGCCGTGAAAACTGCTTTTCGGTGAAACTTATTTTCAGGGTGTCTTGCCCTTACTCGCTAAACGGACGTGTGATCATGCGACTGACGCTGCGAACGCTGCTGGCTTATCTGGATGACGTGCTGGAACCCTCCCAGGCGAAGGAGATCGGGCAGAAGATCAAGGACAGCCCGGTAGCAACGGCCCTGGTGGAGCGGATCAAAGAGGTGATGCGGCGGCGCAGGCTGGGAACTCCGGATATGGAAGGGGCCGGGAGCGGAGTGAATCCGAACTCCGTGGCGGAATACCTGGATAACACTCTCAGCCCGGACCAGGTGGCGCAGCTTGAGAAGATCTGTCTGGAGTCGGACACGCAGTTGGCGGAAGTGGCTTCGGTGCATCAGATCCTGACGCTCGTGCTGGGAGAGCCGGTGTCGGTCTCGGCCGAAACGCGGGAACGGATGTATGGACTGCATCCAAAGGAAAAAGCCCTCGATGCTCCCGTGAAGAAGAAGGGTTCGAGCGATCACAGTATCAACATGATGGACAAGCCGCCGACCGCTGCGGATCGTGTCGCAAGCCTGGCGGGGAGCGGAGTGATTCCCAAGGGGGCGATCCCGCCGGAACCAGTGGCCGTGACGGGCGACGATCGCATCACGGAACTCCCCAAGGAACTGTTGCCCCAACCGTTCTGGAAACAGAGCCTCCCCTACGTGGCGATTCTCGCGGTCGCCGGGACGTGGCTGGGATTCCTGATGGTGGACAAATCCTTGCGCAAACCGGCCCATCATGAGCAGAGTGTCGCAGTGGCTGCCCCCTCTCCCGAGACGGCGGAAGCCGACGAGGAAGAAGCCCCGGTTGCAACGAAGACTGAACCGGGAGCACCCGTCGCCCCGGACAAGAAACCGGAAGGGCCTGACAAGAAACCAGAGGGAGTCGTGGTGGCGGCGAAAGAGAAAACCACCTCGCCCGAAAAGCCCAAGTCCGAAAAGCCAGGGCCCGAAAAGCCCGGGGCTGAGAAACCTGCCGCAGAGACACCGGCAAGTAAGCCGACTGAAAAAACGGAGCCTCCCAAGTTAGGAGACGAACCGGAACCGGACGAAAAACCGGTCCTCGCCGCGAAGACGGCTCCTCCTATGCCCGAAGCGGAATTGAATTCAACGACTCCTCCCAAGGGGGATACTCCCTCTGCGGAACCGGAAAAGAAAATGACCCCCGCGGCGCCGGAAGCGGCGGCGAAGAGTCCACCTCCCGCCCCTGCGTCACCTGAAACTGCCTCCAAAGAAAAGGGAGCAACGCCTCCTCCACCGGCCCCCGATACGGAACTTGCCAAGCTGACACCCGCCACCAAACCGACGGACGCGGTCACCAACGAAGCGATTCCCGCGGCCGAAGCGGAATACCGGACGGGCGACAGTATCTTGCTGCGCGTCAGCCGGGAGAAAAAACAGTGGGTGATGAAGCCCCGCCAGTCTGTTGTGAAAGACCAGGAACAACTGGCCGTCCCGGAACCGTTCGAATCGGAACTCTCGCTCAAGGAGGGGGGAGACTCCATCCTGATCCTGGGGAAAACGAGGCTGCAATGGGTAGGTCCGCGGGAGGGCGCGGAGTGTGGCCTGGTGCTGAACCGGGGCCGGGTCATTTTCCGCCCGAAGAAATCGGCGGGGAAGGAGAAGGGTGCCAACCAACCGGTAATGTCAGTCAGCGTCACCGTGGGCCTCGACAGTTGGCTGGTTCAGATCATGACGGATGAGACGAACTGCGGCGTGCAAGTGACTCCCTATGAGCCTTCGCAGTTCGAAGAGGCCTCGAATCCGGACAAGTACACCGCGACGCTGGCCGTCGCTGCCGGTTCCGTTCGGGTGTCGAGAATTGACGGTTCCCAGGCTGCGGATCGCTTCCATACGGTGAACGGCCCGGCGAGCTACGCATTGACGCCAAAGTCCCAGAACCAGAAAGTCTCCTCGGTCGATGAGCTTCTGAATGAGGTCCTGGAAGACAAGTCGGGAACGGCGAAAAAGATCCAGGAGGGGAAGGTTGTCCTGGGATACGAATGGTTGCAGGATCGAAAAACCGGAAACCAGCGGAATTCCCAATGGAGAAAATTTGAAAAGGAATTCGAGGAGACCCTGAACGAACCGGTGATTCCCATGCTGATCTCCTATTCCAATTCCAAGGTCGCGTATGAATCCCAACTGGCGACGAGCTGCCTGGGACTCATCGGAGAATATGACACGCTGGTGAAAGTCGCGGACCGCAGTCCGCATGAAGAGTCGCGGCGGACGGCAATCCAGGAATTGCGGATCTGGCTGATCCAGTCACCTGAGCACGGACGGCTGCTCCGGGACGATCTCGCGAAGCATTTCCAGCCTGAAGACGCGGACGTGCTGTATCACCTGGTCTGGGGATTCAATGAAAACGATGCCCGCAACCAGGAAACGTCCCAGAAGCTGGTCGATTCACTGTCGAGCGAATCCATGGCGATTCGGGAAGCGGCGTTCCAGCAGATCAAGCAGTTGACGAACGGACGGCACAACGATTATCGGCCGAACAGTTCCGCGTCGACGCGGCAGCTCGCGATCGAGAAATGGCGGGAACACTTGAAGAAGTACGGAGCGCTCTTGCCTCCGGAAGCACCGGCAGCAGAGAATGCCAAAACTCAAAAGTAGCAGCGCTGGGGTGGGGAATCCCCCTTGTGCACAGGCGAAGGAATTCGCCTGTGCCCGGGGGAGGGGCGGAGATGATGTTGAATCTGCCTGACGCCGGTTACACTGGGAACCAATCTCTCTGTCCTCCCTCGGTCAAGGACTGGTTTCCGCGATGCTTCTCTCCCTGCGGACGCTGTTGTATGTCATTTGCGTCCTGACGGATTTCTCGGCGTTTATCGTCATCTTCACCGTTTCGCGCGGACTGGCGGATGCGCACACCGCCGCGTGGTACCTGGGGTTGATCGGGGCAGGGGTCTCTTTCAGCGCAGCGATGGCGAGCCTGGCGGGAGGATGGGGGTCGTCACGGATCGGGGGAAAGTGGATCTTCACTGCCGGCGCGGTGGCGATCCTAGTGAGCGCGCTGTGTGCGTTGCGGGGAGATTTTCTCGCCACGTCTTTTCTGCCGTTTTACTGGCTGCTGGGAGCGGGGATCGGCCTGATTTATCCCCCCTTGATCGGCTGGCTTAACCAGGGGGAAGATCCGCATGCGGACCACAAAGGTGTCTCCCGTCGCCTGATCCTGTTCTGCATCGCGTGGAACGTGGGGATGATGATCGGACAACTGAGTGGCGGGAGACTGTACGAGCGAGGTCTGCAATGGGCCATCGGAACCGCAGTCGCCACATCCCTCTTGAATCTGGGATTGGTCTTGGTCGTTGTCCGTTTAATCGCACGGTTGCCCGCGCCTGGCGAGAAACAGATGGAAGGGGCGCCTGCTGCTCCCCGGATGGAGACGGCGATCCGATTCAAGAAACTGAGTTGGATCGCCAATATGGGGGGCGTCTTCGGGGGAAGCCTGGTAATTCACCTCCTCCCCGACCTGATGGTCTTGCTCGGGATCTCTGCCGAAGCGCATGGAAAACTGCTGGCATGGTGGCGGGTGACGATCATCCTGACCTACATCGCAATGCACCTGTCGCGGTTCTGGCATTACCGTCTGAATGTGTCGCTCGCGTCCCAGGTTCTGGGAGCGTGCGGGCTGGTGGCAATTTCCTGGGCATCATCACCCGAAATGCTCCTGTTCGGGCTGACGCTCCTGGGGCAACTGGTGGGGTTCAACTATTTCTCGGGGCTGTACTACAGCACCGCGGGAAGTTCGCACGAGACGCGGGCACTCTCGGCGGGAATTCACGAAGCAACACTGGCGACCGGCATGGCGCTCGGAACTGTCGCCGGAGGAGTGGTGGGAACGCTCGTGGGCCATCGGGCACCCTATTTCCTCGCGGCGGTCGTCCTGTTGATCCTGGTCCTGATCCAGGTCTCCGTCTGGGGACGATGGAAGAAGTTTTCCCCAGCAGAGTCTTGACCGGCGCGGGGGAAAGAGTAACGTGCGGAATAACAACTCTCCTTCCGAAATCATTTCCGCTCCCTTCAAGCCCCCTTCAGGACTTCTCAGATGGACCTGTTTCTGGGACTCAAGCTGATCGATATTGCGGTCATCATCGGCTATTTCGTCGTGGTGACGCTGGTCGGATTCTGGGCCTCATTCAAGGTGAAGACGGACGAGGATTATTTCCTGGGTGGACGGACGTTCGGGAAGGGGCTGTTGATCATGCACTTCCTGTGTACCGGCACACATAGCGAGCATGCCGTGCAAGTGGCGGGGGCGACGGCGCGATTCGGACTGGGTGGGATCTGGTATCAGTGGATGTGGCTGTTCTCGACGCCGTTTTACTGGCTGATCGCCCCCATGCTCCGTCGGATGCGGGTGGTGACAACCGGAGATTTTTTCCGTATTCGATACAACCGCAGCCTGGAGATGCTCTACACCTGCGTCTCCCAGCTGTTTCTGATCCTTTCGATTGCGATGCTCTTGCGCGGAGCCGGAGCAGCCATCGCGGGGGCGACCGGCGGCGCGATTCCGACCGACCTCTCCATTTACATCCTCGCGATCCTGTTCTCCACATACATCATGGTCGGTGGCCTGATGGCGGCGGCCTACACCGATTACCTGCAAGGGGTGATGATCGTCGCCCTCTCGATTCTGCTGATTCCCGGCGGACTGGCTCTCATCGGGGGAATGTCGACGGTCCAGAAAACGCTCGGACCGGAGATGTTGTCGATCACGGCGCCCGCGAAAGCGCTGGAAGGGAACATCTGGTTCGTCTTGTCGATGTCGGTCCTCGGGCTGGTGGGAATCGTAGTCCAACCCCATATCATGACCGCCAGCGGGGCGGGGAAATCCGAATGGGAAGCGCGCGTCGGAATGTGCTTCGGAAATTTCATCAAGCGGTTCCTGACGATAGCCTGGGCATTCACGGGGCTAATCGCCGTAGTCCGGTTTCCCGAGGTTCTAAAAGGACTCGATCCCGGCTCGGAAGCGGGAAAGCATGCCAGCGAGACGTTGTTCGGCATGGCGATTCAGCATTTCCTGGGGGATGGTTGGCGAGGCTTGATGATCGCCTGCATCATCGCCGGAGTGACCAGCGCGGAAGCGCTGATGGTCGTCGGGGCAGGGCTGTTCACACGAAACTTCTACCAGCATGCCGTGCCGTCCGCATCCGAACAGCATTACCTGTGGGTGGGGCGCGCTGCGGCAGCGGGGAGCCTGCTGGCAGGAATCATTGTCGCCTCTGTTGCGGGGAGCGTGACGCAGTTGATCAACATCGCCTTTCAGTTGATCGGGCTGATGGGGGCGGCGTTCTGGCTGGGAGCAACGTGGCGCAGGGCCAATTCGCTGGCCGTGTGGGTCAGTTTCCTGGCGGCGGCCGGAGTCTGGCTGGTGACGGCGTTCAAACCCGCGGATTTTGCGCAGTGGCCGATAGTCATGCCTGCGGTTCATCAGCTCTTCGCGATGGCGGATCTGTTGCACCTGAGAACAGACAGCCGTCCGATGCAGATCGCGCTGATGCTGAGCGTCGAGTTCGGATTATTGATTGTGGTCAGCCTGATCACTCCCGCGCAATCGCGGCGACAGTTGGATCCGTTCTTCGCACGGCTGTACACGCCGGTGGGTCGGGAACAGGAATTCTCACTGACCACCGGGCTAGAGAACCTTCCCGAATCGGCGACGCTGGGGATGCACGGAACCGTGCTCGATTACGAGCGCGCGTCTGTGCTGGGGTATCGCGGGCTACAGCGGTGGGGGATTGAAATCCCGAGGATGACGTGGTCTGATTGGAGCGGATTTCTGGCCGCATGGGGAATCGTCGCCGGTTTGATTGCGCTGTTGGCATGGCTGGCAACTCTCGGACGCTGAGGCGTGGCCCATTTTTTTTGCGAGGACAACGACCGATGACAAAGGCGTTTGAGAACAAGGTGGCGCTGGTGACGGGGGGATCGCGCGGGATCGGACGGGCGATTGCGCTGCGGCTGGCGGAGGAAGGGGCGGACGTGGCGATCAGTTACGGCTCCCGCCCGGGACCGGCGGAGGAAGTCGTCCAGGAGATCCAGAAGCTGGGGCGGAAAGCGATGTGCGCCCCGTGCAACGTGGGAAAACACGAAGAGGTCCTGGAACTGGTCGCGAAGGTCCGAAAGACGTTGGGGCCGATTGATCTGCTGGCGCATTGCGGGGCGATCAGCAACCTGGCGAGTCATGAAGAATTGAGCTACGACCTCTGGAAGGAGATGATGGATGTCAACCTGAACGGGGCCTACTCCGCCGTCTTTGCGGTCAAGGATGAAATGATCGCACGAGGCTTCGGGCGGATCGTCTTGATCTCCTCGATTGCCGCACTGCGCCCCCGCAAGATGCAGATTCACTATGCGACCGCCAAGGCGGGCGTGATTGCGATGACCCGCTGCTGCGCGGAAGCCTTCGCTCCGCATAATATCCGGATCAACTGCATTGCTCCCGGACTCATCGAAACGGAGATGGCGCACGTTTTAAGCCCGGAGATGATCAAGACGGTCCTGGACGGGACGCCAATGGGACGGCTGGGGCGTCCGGAAGAAATCGCCAGCATGGCCTTCTTCCTGTTAAGCGAACAGTCGAGTTTCACAACGGGCCAGACGATGGTCGCCTCGGGCGGGCGAGTGACGATTCCGTAAGGGGCGGGGCATTAATGAAGGGTGAGAGTCCAGCGGAGTCCGAATCGCCTCTTGATCGAGTTTCTCGCCGAACTTAGAATCCAGACATACATACTACTGCAGGGTGGCAGTCAAAAATCAGGGCAGAGTTTCAGAGGCTAAGTTGCGCCCGGTGTTCCGGAGGCTTGCAACGTTCAAAGGAGGAATGCCATGTCTTTTTCGCGCAGCGCGGTTGTCTTGTGCCTGCTGTTGACGTCGGGGCGGATTGCCTGGGGAGATGATGACCCCGGAAAGAGCGAGAAAACGGTTCCCGCTCCGAGACGGGGATGGGTTTTCCTGGACGAAAAAGTCTGGCTGCGATACGCCGACGAGCCCCCCATGCACATGGATCGCGCGCGGGAACGCTTCCTGAAACGGGAATACAACGCGGCAGCGCGCGAATTACATAAGGTGGGGGGCTACCTGCATGCGGCAGCCAGTCACGCCGAGGAGGACGTCAAGAAGGCTTTGGAATCCTCGGCCCGGGAAATCGATTCCCTCGCGACGGGGGTGGAAAAAGGGACGGTCAAGACCGTCGATAAGCTGGAAGAGGCCTTTGCTCGGGCGGAACATGCGTTGGCGCTGCATCATCACCGGATGGCAGAGCGCGCAGCGGAGCACAACCAGCCTGTGACGGCGGGAGAACACCTGCGCGCGGCGGTGAATCACGTTGAAAACGCCGCCAAGTGGACGGGGCATA
The DNA here is from genome assembly GCA_046349635.1 of Planctomycetales bacterium. Classification (GTDB taxonomy): domain Bacteria; phylum Planctomycetota; class Planctomycetia; order Planctomycetales; family Planctomycetaceae; genus JAXMBX01. The sequence goes on along the minus strand of JAXMBX010000026.1, from coordinate 36,097 downwards.
TGCTCGAAGAAGACTCACGTTCGGTATTGAGAGGGGCGAAAGAACTGGCGGGGAAAATGATCGCGGTCCCCGGCTTCCTGCTCAAGGAATCCTCGAAGGGGATGCAGGCGGTCGGCAGTGAAATCCAGCGGTTGGGGAAACGGATCGAGCCGTATCATCCGGACCCGAACCTGGAGAAGGTCCCCTAAGGCTTCGTTAATAGAAGCAGAGTCACAGACGGTTCAACCTTGCCGGGGTTTCTCCGGCGGAGGTTGAACCTGTGCACATACGGTTGCCCATTCCGCTGCCAGGCCGAGTTTCGAAACCCATTCGAGCAAATACGCGCTCCGCAAAAAATCAGATGGCCCCATGGGACATCCAGTGCGCGACGGCACGGTCGATCTGCTCCGTAGTCCAGGTGGGGTTCTCGGCGGCGATCACTGCCCGGATCATCGAGCGGGCAGATTCCCACATTGCAAATCCCATCTGCAATCGCTCGGTCTCCGACTTGGCACGCAGGATGGCAGCCATGTCATCATCGATGACCTCAATTTTTGGAAAGTCGGTGCGCATGACCATTTCCATTCAATGGGGCTTGACGCCCTGGCTTAAATCACACATCGGCATCTCCCTATCCTATCGCAGAAACTTCCCCTTTGACAGATGCGGCCTGATCGAAAGATAGCCAAAACAATCAACGGGACGTGCGCCGTTGAGTACAAAATTCGGCTTGTTTTCATAGAATGCGGCTTTCCCAATCCCGTCTGTGAATCCGGAAAGGTGACGAAGTTCAATAACGATGTGGCAGAAGCTACGGCAGATTCTGGAGATGATACGGTTCAGCCATACGCTGTTCGCGCTCCCGTTCGCGCTCTTTGCGGCGGCGCTGGCGTGGCGGACGGCCCCGTTCCACTGGAAACACCTGCTGGGCATTCTGCTGGGGATGGTCTTCGCCCGCTCGTGCGCGATGTCCTTTAACCGGGTCGTGGACCGGGAGATCGATGCCCGCAACCCCCGGACGAAGATGCGGCATATCCCTGCCGGACTCCTCTCCGTCGGAGCGGTCTGGTTGTTTACGCTGTTATGTGCGGCGGGGTTCGTCGCTTCCACGCTCCTCTTCCTGCCGAATCCCTGGCCGTGGCGTCTCTCGATTCCCGTGCTGCTGTTTCTGTGCGGGTATTCGTTTGCCAAGCGGTTCACGTCATGGTGCCACTACTGGCTGGCAGCGGCGCTGATGCTCTCCCCGATCGCGGTCTGGATTGCGATCACGGGGACGGTCGCCTGGGAGCCGGTCCTGCTGGCGCTGGTGATTTTCTTCTGGGTGGGGGGATTCGACATCATCTATGCCTGCCAGGACACCGAATTTGACAAGCAGGCAGGGCTGCACAGCCTCCCCTCAAGATTGGGAAACCAGAAGGCGCTGCGGCTGGCAGCGTTCAGCCATTTCTTGACGGTCTGTGCGCTCGTGGGACTCTGGCACATCGCCGGGCTGGGGACGCTGTTCGGGGCGGGGGTGGTGGCCGTGGCGATCCTGCTCATTTACGAGCATTGGCTGATCCGACCGGATGACCTGGCGCGGGTGAATCAGGCGTTTTTCCACGTGAACGTGATCATCAGCGTGGGGCTGCTGGTCGTGGGAGTGGCGGATATTCTGCTGGCGGGCTAAGACCACGGCTGACGTTTCTGGCCGGGCTGACTACAATGTCTCCGAGGCAACAAGCGGGGACGGAAACGTCCGCCGATGACTGAATGAACGCAGGAGAGACGGGAATGGCTTGGACGACAGCGGATGATGGACTCCTCAAGGAGATCGCCGCAAAAGTAGACGCAGGGGAAAGGGTCAGCTATGACGAAGGGGTGTTCCTCGCCGACAAAGTGGACGTGCTCACCCTGGGAAAACTGGCGAACCGGATCCGGGAACGAAAAAACGGCAACTACGCCTACTACAACACCAACATCCACCTGAATCCGACGAACGTCTGCGTGTACCGTTGCGTGTTCTGCGCATTCCGTTCCGATCTGAAGGCGGAGAAGGCATACACCTTCACCGACGACATGATCCGCGCTCGGGCGCGGGAAGCTCGGGACAACGGGGCCACGGAAATCCACGTGGTGGGAGGACTGCATCACCAGAAGGATTTTGACTGGTATCTGAACCTGGTGCGGGTCCTCCGGGACGAATATCCCGAGATCCACATCAAGGCCTGGACGGCGGTCGAGATTCACTGGTTCAGCTTCCTGACCAAGAAACCGGTGCGGTGGGTTCTCGAACAACTGCGCGAGGCAGGCCTGGGAAGCATGCCCGGGGGCGGCGCGGAGATCTTCCATCCGGACGTGCGAGACAAGATCTGCGAACACAAGGCGGATGGGGAAGGGTGGATCGATATCCACCGCGAAGCGCATCGACTCGGACTGCGGACCAACGCGACGATGCTCTACGGACACATCGAAGAGCCGTGGCACCGGGTGGACCACCTGTGCCGGTTGCGCGATCTGCAGGATGAAACCGGAGGCTTCCAGACGTTCATTCCGCTGGCGTTTCATCCGGAAAACACCGGCCTGGATCACATTCCGAAGCCGAGCGGATTGACGGATCTCAAGGTCATCGCGCTCTCCCGCATCATGCTCGACAATTTCGATCACATCAAGGCGTACTGGATCATGCTGGGAGAAAAGATTGCCCAGGTGGCGTTGAACTTCGGCGCGGACGATCTGGACGGGACAGTTGTGCATGAGTTGATTTATCACGACGCCGGGGCGAAGACTCCTGAAGGCATGACGGTCGAGCAGTTGCATCGCCTCATTCAGGAAGCAGGACGGATTCCCGTGGAGCGGGACACGCTGTATCGGCGCGTGCTGCGACAGGGGAAGAACTGGTCCGTCGGCGAGCCGATCGTGACGGGAGATTCCGCGCGTTCACTGCACGCCACGCACTGATGCGCGGTGCCACTTGGTCGAAGGTGCGCGACGTTTCGTAGCGACTTCCAGGAGAAGTGCAAGCCCGTTCGAAATACCGATTGCATTTTTTTTGAAACAATCGGCGAGAGGTGTTTCCTTCAACACGACGGGAGGAAAATTTCTTTTTTTAAAAAATAGATTCTCACGGCGCGCGCTGACTTGAAAGTGAAAACCGGTTGCGCTAGGATCACGCCATGTTGATGAGCAACGACGCAAATCAACAGACCGCAGAACATTCCCATGATTTGCGGTGAGCAAGCCGAGTTCGAGAAGTCAGTGGTTGAACAAATCACAAACTTCCGCGGAAGAAATCTCAGGCACGGATTGTGGCTGACTTACTTCGCGACAAGAACGAAAGATTGCTCCCCATCATTTGCCCATCGTCTTGAAATAAGGGCATGGAAGTCCGTACTCAGTCAGGGAGGACTTTCAAGACGATTGCCAATCACAACTCCCGGACACGGGATGTTGAAAAAATGACTCTGTTGCGACGATGACCGGGCCGGGTTCAAATCCTGCTTCTGATCAAAGTGAGCTCGGAACTCCCGGGCCCGCCGGATCGGCAGGAAACGGAACTCGGCTCAGTTCTTTTCCCAGCCTCACCACTGCGCCTCCCACTTTCCGCTGGGTGTGCGTGTTTCTCGGGCTGGGAGTTTTTTTGCGCGTCGCCCGATTTCTGCTCCGCTTCCCGCTATGGGGAGATGAATACCTTCTGGCGGAAAATTTTCTGCCCCCCGTCTGGTCGATCCTGGCAAGCCCGCTGAAAAACGGCCAGGTGGCACCGCTAGGCTTTCTGGCGGGTGAACTGCTGAGCCTCCCCTGGTTCGGATTTCACGAATGGGCATTGAGGGGGCAGGCACTCGCGTATAGCATTCTCTCCCTCTGGCTGTTTGCCCGCTGGACGAAGCTGTTGCAGACCGGCTGGGAACGGGTCTTCTCCGTCGCGATTCTGGCTGTCACGTATTACGCGATCCGTTACGCGGCCGAGGTGAAGCCGTATGCCGGAGACCTGTGCTGGTCCATGGCCTTGATCCACGTGGCGACATTGTGGTGGCAGACGCGGGAAGCGAAGTGGCTGTACGTGTGGTGCGGACTCACGCCATTCGCAGTGGTCTGTTCTTTTCCCGCGGTCTTCACGGCGGGGGGAATCGCGCTGGGACTGGCCCCGGAAATTCTCCGCCGCACGACGACACGGGAAAAGCTCTGGTATCTCGGGATTCAGTTCGTCCTGTTGTTGAGCTTCGTTCTGTTGCAGTGGCTCTGGCTGAGCCGACAGTTTCACGCCAGCGCAGACATGATGACCGATTACTGGAAGCAAGGGTTTCCGCCCGACTGGCGCGCGCCGGGACGCTTACTTGCCTGGATGTTTGAAACCCTGACGTCCGTCGCCTTTGCAGCGCCATTTGGTGCGACGCGCAGCGGAAGCATTCTGACGACCGCCTGCTGTGCCCTCGGTGTCCGGCATTTCTGGAAACAGGGGGACCGCGTTCCCTGCCTGATGTTCGGGGGGACTTTTTTGTTGGCGATCGTCGCGGCAGGGTTGCATCGCTATCCACTCGGAGGGCACGCCCGACTGGTGCAATACCTCCTGCCGTGGGTCTGCCTGTTTGCAGGAACCGGATTTGCGCAGCTCCTTGCGTGGCTGCGGCATCGCTGGTTGCCGCTGGATCCGAACCGTTATGAGCTGCGGACCTGCTTCGTGCTGTTCCTGATCGGGATGGGAATCCTGACGCACGACATCGTGCATCCCTACCAGAAGCCGGTGGACGCCGAGCATCAGGGGTTTGCCCACTGGTTCTGGCGAGCGGCCCCGGAGCGAACGACAATCTGCCTCGTGGAGCAATTCCCACAGCCGTTTTATCAGGGAAATTACTTGTCCGCCTATCGCTGCTACCAGGCGATCCATCGCCCGGCTCGGCGTGGGCAGATGCAGCCCGTCCATTACGCAAAGGTCGAAGATCTCCCCATCGGAAAATTACGATGCGTCGGTTTCCACCTGGAGACCTGGCCGCGGGATGAGTCCGCTTTCAAAAACTTCATGAGCCGGATGCAGACACGGTATCGGCTTGTGGGAGAAACCTCCCTGCGCGTGGATCTGAGCGCTCCCCCGGAGCACCGGATTGGTCGATACGACGTCTGGGAATTCGATCCGATCGACAAGTGATTTCGGTTGAATCGCGCGAGGCGCTATTCAATGATGATGTTTATCCTCCCTCAATATTGACCTGGCCCAGAGATCGAACCCCAGAGACAGAACCGATGACGAGCTACGCCGATCATTCCGACAGTATCGCGACCAAACTCAAACTGTTTGAGGAACTGTACCGGGCCGGAAAGATCGACCTGGCGATGTCGCTCGCGGAATCGATCAAGGAAACTTTGACCTTCGAGCGTCAACTGCAGGCCCCCCCTCCTGCCGATATCAAGGCGGATCAATTTCTGCGCATGGAGCAGTTGCCCCCGGCCTTGGCCCAATGGGGAAAAGGCTGGTCGTTCTGCAAAACGGTCACCGTCCACGAAACGGTGGGAATTGCGCGGTCGCGTGAGCCTGTCGAACTCAACGTGGCCGTCTTGCGGGAGCAATGCCGCGACCCCTACCGCGAGATCCGCGTGGCGCGGTGGGACGCGTCAGAACATCGGCTGCGGGAGATCCCCTCGCAGGTCCATTCCTTGAAGCGAGAGGGGAATGAGTATCACTTCGCGCTCCTGTTCTTTGCGGAAGCAGCGGCTCACGACTCCGCCCAATATCTGATTCTGTTCGGAAATCCGAATGCCGAGCTGCCGGAATACACACGGGATCTAAAGGTGACCGGCGAAGGTTGGGCGCTGGAGATTGCGAATGAACATTACGTCGCCAAACTCTCCCGGCAATCGGGGGAAGTCGAACGGCTCGTCTTCACGCGGAATCATGGGAATGAACTCTTCGCCGGCGGCAAAGGGCATGGAGAACCACCCGCGATCGACTGGGGCTGCGACTACGTGGACGCCGCAAATTTCCAGAAGCTGCGGATGCGGAATGGCACGAAGCCGCCGAATTACGAAGTGATTCGGGGACCTCTGTGCGTGCAGATCCGTCGCTGGGGTTTTCCGTTCAGCCCGATGCACCCGCTCTTTACCCCCAGCCGGATGCACATGGACGTGACGTACACCTTCTACTCCGGCCTGCCGTACTTCCTGAAGACCGGACGCGTCGACATGCTGCAGGATTTCCCGATCTCCGCGATGCGGGATGATGAATGGGTCTTCTCCGGGTATTCCTTCACCCATCCGGTCTGGCTGGATGAAGCGCGGAAACTCAGGGAAGGGGATGTGCCGGCCGCGGATAATGACAAGATCTGGGGCATCGGGTTTTACAACGAGACCAGCCGCGATGCTTTTTTTGCACACCGGTTGATCCACGAAGCCCAGGGCTGGGAGGCGAAACACAACGGAGTCCCGCAAATGAACTACGCGCATCACGGACAGTTGTGGAGCCGCTATCCGGCCAACGGTGTCGATGTGATGAAAAAGGGCTGGTCGGTGAAGCAGAAGAATGCTTACTCGGTCGAGATGTGGCCCCGGGAAAAACCCAGGGAACATGTGGAGCAGGTCCATCACGAGCTGACGCATCCCTTGCAACTGAAGTTTAACGACCCGATCTCCGTGGGGATGCCTCCCGTCGGAAAACAGATGCTGGCTCGGACGGGAGAAACTGCCGAGACGGCGGGACTGAAAGCTGCCATCTGGAAAACGCTCCGCGAAGTGAAGGACGAACAACTTTACAGCGTCGACGCCAACATCGTCGACATGGGGTATGTGTACGACGTCCGCGTACGCGACGGCGTAGTACGGGTGGTGCTGACCATGCCGCACCGCGGCAGGCCGGTCTTCGATTTCTTCATCTTCCAGGGGGGGGGACGCGTGGAAGAAGGGATCCGGGAGCGGCTGCTCAAACTCAAGGGTGTGCGAGACGTCTGGGTCGAGACGACGTGGGAACCACCCTGGAGCATCGCCCGGCTCACCGACAAGGGACGCGAGGCAATGAAACTGGTGAAATAAACAGGAGCATCCCCCGGTGATGCCTGTGCACAGACCATGACTGCAACCTCTACTTATCGAACGGCGTTACTTTGTGGAGCGGTGCCGCTCTCGACGGGGACCGTGATCTTTCTGGTCTGGCTGGTGACCGGATGGTGGTGGTTAATGCCCGCAGGGATCTTCACGATCTACATCGGCACGCTGCTCGTGTGCTTCGGAGTGGCTGCTTTGTACCGCTATTGGAAACTGGCGATCGCCCCGAGGGTTCCCAAAAGAAAGCGAAACCTGCGAACCTGGTTATGCCTGGGCGTGCTTCTCGTGAACTTCCCCGCCGCGGCGGGAATGACCTATGCGGCGATCGATCTCATGACTTCGTACCGAGTCGTTGTTCGGAATGACTCCGCGAAACCGCTGGTAAATGTTGAACTCTTCGGACCAGGATGCACCGCACGGATTGGAACGATTCCACCCGGCAGGAAGACGTCGAGCAAACTGAGATTTCAAGGGGATGGCCCTGTTGTCATGAGCGCGACCAATGATGGCCGAACGCATCACACGACTCTGCATGGGTATGTCTCAAGCAACTTTGGCGGATCTTGCCACGTCACCGTCCAAAGAGATGGCGTGCTGACCGTTGCGCCGCCAGTGCCGTAGCGATGGCCCCATCGCGCTCAAAAGCCAGATTTCCCCACGGTCTCCTCTTGAAGACCCGATCCTGCAGAGAGGATAATCGAGGCTCCTCCTGACACTGACCTCTTTTGCCTCCCCTCATTCGACTTCCGCCCCTCCGCCGTCGCTTAAGGATTTCCCGTGTCGTCCGCTATTCCGCACTCCTCACGCATCTGCCTGGGACCGCTCAATCGGCGTGAGGCGCTGCGCGTAGGGCTGGCGGGGATGTGTTCGCTGACGCTGCCGGAACTGCTCCGGATGCGGGCGGTCGCCGGTCAATCTCCTGGTGAGCGGACTGCTGTCATCCTGGTCTGGCTGTGGGGCGGGGCGAGCCATCTGGAGACCTACGATCCCAAACCGCTCGCTCCGAGCGACTACCGCGGCCCTTTCAACGGGATCGACACAAATGTCCCGGGACTGCGAATCTGCGAACTGCTCCCCTTGCACGCGAAGATTGCCGACAAGTTCACCATTCTTCGTTCGCTGGTGCACACCGGTTTCTGCCACAACTCAGGACCGCATCAACTGCTGACGGGACACGAAGTGCGGACGGAAAAAACATCGCCCGATAACCCGGACATGTTCTGCATCGCGAATTATCTGCGGCACGATGCGCAGCGGGACATTCCGAATTACGTCGGCGTGCCCCCCGTGCCATATCTGGGAGGGGCGTACCTGGGGCCAACGTACGAACCGTTCGTGGTCTACGGCGTGAACGGCGGGCAGAAGAAGAAAAAGCAGAAGGTCGAAGTGCCGAATATCGTCCTGCAAAATCCGAAAGATCTCGACCGGATCGAAAACCGGTTGGGGTTGATGAAGGAACTGGATCGGTACGAGAGAAAGTCAGACCAGTTCGGCCGGATGCGGGCCATCGACAATTTTTCCGAGCAGGCCCGCAACATGCTGACGAGTCCGCGCGCGAAAAAGGCCTTCGATCTGGGTGAGGAGTCGGAGGAAGCGCACGAGCGTTACGGACGGCATGCATGGGGACAGCAATGCCTGCTTGCCAGACGACTGGTGGAATCGGGCGTGGATCTGGTGACCACTTCGTTCGGCGGCCCTCTGTGCGGTCGAGTCGGAAACTGGGACGATCATGCGGTCAATCACCACGTGTTTGATGCCATGAAAGCCCGGACGGTCTATTTCGACCAGGCCGTGACCGCTTTGATCGAAGACATTTATCAACGGGGATTGAACAACCGGGTGATGGTCGTCGTGACCGGGGAGTTTGGACGGACTCCGAAAATCAGTTATGCCAACGACAGCGCCAGCGGAGTCCGGCAGCCGGGACGGGACCATTGGCCGCATGTCACCTCCCTGCTGTTTAGCGGCGGGAACCTCACAACGGGGCAGGTGATCGGAGCCAGCGATCGGCGGGGAGAAGAAGTTGTGGATCGCCGCGTCGGAGTCGGGGATTTCCTGGCAACCATGTATCGCCACCTGGGAATTGATGCGGACCGGGTGCAGTTGACGAATTTCAGCGGGCGACCGATTCCGATTCTGAACGGCGGCAAGCCGATTCCGGAACTCTCTCCATCAGCCTGAAGGACGACGCTATTCGTCCTGCTCGCATTCTCCCGCCAGTTCCTGCTGGGCGGATTCCACTTCGGAGAGGTAGTGATAGAGGATGATCCCGTAGAGGGTCACCAGCAAAGCGATGTCGACAAACAGGGCCAGGAAGCCAATCAGGGCGATAACGAGAGCGACCGCCCGCCCCAGGGTATCACCTACCGCCGCCAGCAACGCCGAGACCAGTAATCCCAGCAGAACCAGGAACAGCAACCCCGCAGCCGTGACTAAGCCACGCTGTATCCAGAGCTTAGAACTGGTCGGGTCAAATCGCATGGGGGCCGGTTCCACATCGAATCCGAAAAAAGACCGAAAAACACGGGGCAACTGTTTCGGGAAATTCAGGGGCGACTGTTTGCAGGGGGCTATTGTAGCCCCGGCGGAAGCGGGGAGGGAAGCGGCCAACCCTCATAATCGTCAAAATCATCGGCAGTCTCCCCAGTCCCCCGAAAACCTCCTGGTCGAATTTGACTCAGTGGCAGGATGGACTACGTTTCCGGAGGTCAACGTGTTTCTTTTTTGCAACTCGGTCACGCGGATGCCATCGCCCGACAGTGAACGCTGCACACCCTCAAAAAACTGAATCTCTGCGGTTGAAAAGACTCAACCGGTCGATGTGAGGATCACGGCCATGGTGATTGACAATTCCGGACGCAAAATGACACCGGCGGAATATCTCGCAGAACTCCGCAAAGATGTTTCTGCCGGCGGCGGAGCGAACATGACGGCGATTTCCGGCGAAGAACACGCGGCCGTGCTGCAGGCAACCCTCGAACACCAGCATGCCGAACAAGAACACGCCGACCCGAAGCCGGGACAGGAACCGGGCAAGGAAGGAACTGCCTCCGCCCTCCCCGAAGCGGCGCGAGGCAATCCGCATTTGACCGCTCTCTTCGCCCGGGTCAATACATTGCTTTCCTCGGGTGAGGGGGGGTTCGCTCCCGCCGCCCCCGAATCACTCGAACAAACCGGGCTGACGGCGGAAGAGATCGACCGCCTGATCCTGAAATTTCTGCTCGCCCGCGGGAGTGCCACAGGACGGCAAATCTCCCATCAGGTGGGATTGAGCTTCCAGATCATCGAGCCGTTACTCCGAACCCTGAAGGAAGACCAGTTGATCGCGCTGAAGGGAGCTTCCCAGTTCAGCGACTTCGAATACGGAATCACGGACATCGGCCGCGAACGAGCCCGCCGCTACGTCGCGGAATGCACTTATTTCGGAACGGCCCCCGTCACGCTGAAGGACTACGTGAAATCGGTTACGGCACAGACGATTTCCAAGGCCCACGCCACGCACGACGACCTCAAGCGGGCGTTTAATGACCTGATTATCAATCAACAGATGTTCGACCGCCTGGGCCCTGCCATCAATTCCGGACGCGGGATGTTCCTGTTCGGCGAGCCGGGTAACGGCAAGACGAGCATCGCAGAACGAATCACCGAATGCTTCGGGTCCACGATCTGGATCCCCAAGGCGTTATCGGTGGAAGGGGATATCATCCGCCTCTACGACCCCGCGGTCCACCACGAAGTCCCGACGACAACCGCGAAGGGGCTGCTGAACAATCACGGGGTGGACTCCCGCTGGATCCACATCCGCCGTCCGACGGTCATCGCCGGCGGTGAATTGACCATGAACGAACTGGAAGTCCGCCTCAATACCACGACGAATGTCAGCGAGGCCCCGATGCAGCTCAAGAGCAACTGCGGCACCTTCGTCATCGACGACTTCGGCCGCCAGCGGATGCCCGTGGATGAGTTGTTGAACCGCTGGATCGTCCCTCTCGAAAAACGCTACGACTTTCTGAACCTCCCCAGCGGCAAGAAGATCCAGGTCCCGTTCGACCAGTTGATTATCTTCTCCACAAACCTGGAACCGAAGGACCTGGTGGACGGAGCGTTCCTGCGGCGTATTCCGTACAAGATCCAGGTTCCGGACCCGAGCGAAGCCGAATTCCGGCAGTTGTTCCAGATCCTCACCCCCAAGTGCGGGTTTGAAATGAATCCGGAAGCGCTGGATTACCTGATCAAGACGCACTACAAGGACAAGCAGCGCCCGTTCCGGTCCTGTCAGCCGCGCGACCTGTTATTGCAGGTGCGGAACTTCTGCCTCTACAAGTCGCTCCCACTGCAGATGACGAAGGAAGCGTTTGACGCGGCGGTCGATAACTACTTCTCAGTACTGTAAATCGAACCAGTGCTGTAAATCGAACCGGTACTGTAATCGACAAAATGCTCTGGACGAAGCGGGTTTTTACAGACCCGCAAATCCGATGCAGCCACCAATCGCATTTTTTCAGCGGCATTCACCGTGCACGCAGCGCGGTTATTTCTGCCCGGCCGTCGGCGTGACGACGGGAGCTTCGACCAGCTTTTCGGTGTTCGTCATCCGCGCGACGAATTTCGTTTTCGCGCCAAAGGCATTCGCGACTTCCCCTTCCGCCTTCAGATCGCGCGAGAGGATCACGCCACGTTCCATATCGAACAGGATCGTGCCGTGGACTTTCTTCTGGGAGAGCTGCACTTCCACGCCCGCACTCCGGCTGGGGGTCAGAACGTAGGTGGACGTCCGGATGTGGGCGATCCCACCATCGACCTTGTCCAGAGTGTAAGACCGCTTTAATGAGACCTCTTCCGACAGCTTGACGTCCACGGTCACGCGTGTCTTAAATTCTTCTTTCCAGGTTTCGCCGATCGCCACAGGCTTGCCGGGGAGGGAGATCAACAACGTCTGATAGTCATCGGGACGGTTCGATCCCTTCATCACGCTCAGCAGCTTGCCCGTCGGTGAAAAGTGGAGCAGCCCCTGGGGCTTGCCGATGTTCTCCTGGATCTTCTTGAAGTCCGGGCGATCCACTTCTTCCTTGCTGTTGCTGTCGAAGTCCTCGGGGGCCTCGTCCCCCACCTGGGCGTGCATCACCACGGAATCAATGACCAGCTCCAGCTCGGCGGAACCGTCGGGGAGCACCTTGGTGATCCGCAAATGTTTCTTGATGTCGGAACGGTTGGTGACTTTTTCAGCCATCCCGTCGTAGGAACTTTCGATCTCGGAATTCTGATGTTGCGTGTAATGCAGCAACTGCTGATCGGTGAACTTGTAAGCCAACGTGTAGGTTTGCGTGCCGGATGCAGCCGGAGTTTGCGGCGCGGCTTCATCCGCCCCCCACAGGAGCATGACTGCGGCGATCCATTTGAATGCGAGACAGGCCTGGGACATCGGACGGCTCCCGAAGAGGCGTTGAAGGATTCGAGGCTGAGCGGAACTCTTTGCGACCGAAGTCAGTCGCCGCGGTATCACCCGGGAAATTCACAGAGGTTCCATGCTCACATGCTGTTACGACGGAAAGATAGCAGAAGGGGAAACTGGGGAAAAGGTGAATTCGACAGGCTGGCTGGCGACCTGAATCCGGGATGTTAAGCTGTGGCGAATACCTTCTTGCCTAATCCACCGCAGACCGGGAGGACACCATGCGCCGCTGGGGATTTTCACTCTTTCTGTGCCTCTCCCTCATCCCGCTGACCGCCGTTTTTTCGGCGGAAAAACTCAACGTCCTGTTCCTGGTCGCGGACGATCTGAACTGCGATCTGGGGTGTTACGGGCATCCGCACACAAAATCTCCGCATATCGACGCGTTGGCCAAATCCGGGGTTCGATTCGACCGGACCTATTGCCAGTACCCGCTCTGCAGCCCCAGCCGCAGTTCGTTTTTGACCGGGCGACGTCCGAATGCCACCCGAGTGATCACGAACCCTCGCGGGGGACGACTCTCCACAGACTACACGGCGAAACCTCACTTCCGGGATGCCATTCCGGACACGGTCACGCTTCCGCAACTCTTCAAGAACGCCGGCGCCTATGCCGTGCGGCGCATCGGCAAGCTGTATCACTACGGCGTCCCGGGACAGATCGGAACCAGCGGCCTGGATGATCTCCCCTCTTGGGAGATGGTGATCAACCCCGCGGGACGGGACAAGGCCGAGGAGAATAAAGTCTTCTCCCTGAGGCCGGGGACATTTGGAGGGACCGTCAGTTGGTTGAAGGCGGACGGCAACGATGAGGAATTCACGGACGGGCTGGCCGCGACATCGGCCATTTCCCAACTGGAGGAATTCCAGAGGGACAACAAACCGTTCTTCCTCGCCGTCGGGTTCTACCGTCCGCACACGCCGTATGTGTTTCCGAAGAAATACGCGGAGCCGCTGCAGCCGGAGACCTTCGTCCTGCCGACATTGAGCGAGGCGGACAAAAAACGGATTCCGGCACCCGCCTATGCCAGCGCACATCCGGAACAGGACCAGATGAGTGATGCCCTGCGACGGGAGGCGATGCAGGCCTATTGGGGGTCCATCGCCCACATGGATGCCCAGGTGGGACGCGTGCTGGCGGCGCTGGATCGGCTCAAACTCCGGGACAAGACGGTGGTGGTCTTCACGAGCGATCATGGTTACCACATGGCCCAGCATGGCTTATGGCAGAAAATGAGCCTGTTCGAAAACTCCGCGCGGGTTCCGTTGATCATTTCCGCTCCCGGCATGGCCGGAAACGGGAAGGGATCCCAGAGCCTGACGGAACTGGTCGATATTTATCCGACGCTCGCGGATCTTTGTGAGTTGAACGCCCCCCCGTATCTGGACGGCAAGAGCCTGAAGCCGGTGCTGCAAGACCCCGCCGCGAAGGTCAAGGACGTGGCCTACACACAAGTGAATCGGACGGGACGAACCGAGGGGGCGGGGACAGGGCTGAGTCTCCGCACGGAGAAATGGCGCTATACCCTCTGGAACGACGGGAAAGATGGAGAGCAACTCTTCGACATGGAAAAGGATCCGGGCGAGACGACGAATCTTGCGGAGAAAGATCCCCCTGCCGCGATCGAAGAACTGCGCCTCAAAGCACGGGAATACGCCGCCAGGAAATAACCCTACCGTCCCTTGAGTGCGACCACGCTCGGCTCGTCCGGATGCGCATCCGTGGCACTGACGGGAACATAGAGAATCCCCTTTTTGTTCAGCGTCAGCCCCTCGCTGAATCCTGCATCGGGTCGCCCAACCTGTTTTTGCCACAGGATCTCCCCCGTTTTCGCATCCATTGCGAAGACCCTGCCGGTGCCGTTCACTCCAAAATAGAGCGTATCCTGTGTAACCAGCATCCCCCCGATACTGTTCCCTTTTTCGAACTTGCGGGACCAGCGTTCCACACCCGCATGTGTCACCGAGAACACAACCGGGGCAGGGGAGTTGTAACTGCTGAAATACGCCTCTTCGTTCACCGCAGCCAGACGGGGAAGACCTTTCCCCGTCGGTTTGTACGACCACTGAAACTGATGCACCTGTCCGAGGTCGCGAACCGCATACAAAGCGGCGAACTCCTCATCCTGCAGGTAGATCGTTCCTTGACGATCGAGAATCGGAATCCCCCACGCGAAGGAGTGCCCCCGGGCCTTCTCGGGACTCCAGGCCCATTTCAGAGAACCGACGTCCGTATTGATGGCGTACAGATAGCCAACGTCGCGCGTGGTGCGACCGATGTAGACCGTTTTCTGGTCGGCCGAGAGGGTCGGTGAGGACGTATTGCCGATGCTCCCGTCTCCAAATCGATGAATCCAGAGATATTGCCCGGTCGCTCCATCAACTTTCCGAAGCGTGGGAACATCCCTGACATGGACATAGATGTTCCCGTCATTGTCCGCCATCGGCGTCGAGGTGATTGGATCGTTTCCGGGGGTCAGCCGTTGTTCCCAGATCAGGTTCCCGGTGTTTCGATTCCAGCAGCGGAGCCAGCCGAAGCGTGACCCCATCGCAATCAGATCCTGCTTGAGCAAGATCGGCCCGGTGAGATGACTCCACGTATTCTGCCGTTTGGCATCCCAGGTCCAATCGTATCGCCAACGTACTGCTCCTTGAGGGTCGAGCGAAACCAGCGTTCCCCTCGGCTGCTCGGAGAAAGTCCAGCTCTTTTGATTCTCGGGGCTGGCCGTAACGTACAGATTTCCCTCGGCATCGAGAATCGGCTGGGTGTCGGAAAATCCGCGGACTCCCAGCCCCCGCTCCCAGAGAACTTCCGGCTTCTGACGAGGGCCGGAAGCCGCGACGTAGACGCTTCGTTGCGGGTTTCCTACCGCAACGGGAAATTCCGCGGACACTGGACCGCAGAAAACAAACAGCATCAACACCAGCGATGCAATGACGGCGCGATCTCGTTTGGTTCCCGGTGAATCGGTTGCTATCCCCATGAGACACACCCCAGTCAGACTTACTTTAATGCAGGAGAGAGCGGAGCACGGGCTTGCAAGACCTGGGTCACCAGCGGCACCAGCAGCGGCAGAGGATCACCACTCTCAGGAACCTGGCGCAGAACTTCGTAGTCCTGTTTTTCCAGGGACGACGACAACCTCTGGACATCGGACCGCATCCCGATCAGGAAGTCACTCAGTTCTTCCGAGGTCAGATCCTGCGTTAACAGAGTTGTTTCTTCCTCGGTTCGCGTCCGCCGAATGCGGGTCAGTGTCGAGCCGGCGCTGCGATACAGAAACCCGTCCACATAGGCCCGCCGCAATCCACCCTCCGCATCAAAATGATAGACGCGGTCCTGCCCCAGATAGAGGGAGAGGAAGTCGTCGCGACGGCGTCCCAGCACGATTGGCATCGACCATTCCGGGGAGAGAATCTCCACGCGCGGAACCAGCGCCCGGGCTTCCTCCAGGAGATCCTCGCGGTCTGCTTCGTGTCGTGCCATAGGGCGCTGATTCAGGACTTGGGCTTGGCAATGGGAGCGAGCGTGGGAATGGACCGTTCCAGTTGTTCGTGGGCGGAAATCAGTTCCGGAGTTTGATCCACCACCAGCACTTTCAGGTTCTTCAGCGAAGAAAGCTTTTGCAATCCGGCGGCGGTCACCTTCGTCTTGGTCAGGAACAGGGAATCCAGATGCGTCAATTCCTTGACCGATTCCAGCCCTTCATCCGTGACGGCGGTCTTTTCCAGGTTCAGCGATTCGAGACGAGGAACCTTGGAGAGGTGCTTCAACCCCTGATCGGTGATTGCCGTCTCGCCGATATCGAGGTCGCGCAAAAAGGGAGTGCTTCCGAGAATGGCGAGATCCGCATCCTTGATGTCGGTTTTCGGCAGCCTCAGCACACCGACCTGCGTTCCCCCCGCGAAGTAGGTCCAGAACGAGGAATCCTTGCCGATGAACAGTTGCAAGAATCCAGGAGCCCCACAATCGAGGAGCGCCTGTCCCTGCCATCGGACCGCCTGGCGCTGCACGGAACTGACACCGGTCAGGGGGTTGACGAGGATCAGGAGCAACGGAATCCCCAGACAGAAGAGGGCGATTCCCCCTCCCCACAGGAGGGCGGGATTCGATTCGGGAGACGACGTTTTAACCGTGTTCTTTTTCTTGGGAGCGTCTGACATGGGGGGAGACTCTCGACCACGGAAACTGGTGACATTAGATCGAAGCCTGATTCTATATTTATGGCGGGACTGGTTGCAAAGCGGTCGTCTGGAGATCATGGTGTGCCTCTGAGAATTTATTCTGAGGATTTATGAAGATTACGCCGTTATTACTCGCATAACGTCATGTCGCACAGCCTCGAATCCGATTCCGCACGACGCGGCGGCAGGTGGTTCTTGCCGTCCGCCACCCAGGCGTGGGTCATCTTTGGAATCTGCCTCACGATCAAGAACCTCTCGATGCCGACGCGACGGACCCTCTGGCCGTGCTATTCCGCGGCCAGCCGAAACTGGTGGTCGGGATTAAGCCTCTACGACCGCATCGCGATCCCTTTCGACTATCGCTACAGTCCGTCGTTCGCGGTGGCGTATACCCCCTTCACCTGGGGTCCGGACTGGCTGGGAGCCGCCGCCTGGGGGCTGTTTTTGCTCATGGTCTTATGGCTCGGTCTGCGCGCCTTGCAGCGCGATGTGTTGCCGCTGAACTGGACTCCACTCCAGATTGAGATCTGGCTGTGCCTGACGCTGCTCGGTATGTCGCATTCCCTCTGGTCGGGACAAAGCAATACCCTGATCGTCGCCTGTGCGACGGGAGCCTGCTCCGCCATCGCGCGGGGCCGATGGTGGATGGCGGGGTTGCTGCTCGTGGCTCCGGGGTTCATCAAGGTCTGGCCGTTTCTATTGGCGCTCCTTTGTTTTCTCAGTTGGCCGCGAAAGCTGTGTCTACCCTGTGTCGTCTGGAGTATCGCCGGCGCGGCACTCCCCTTTCTCACACAGAAACCGCGCTACGTCTACGATGAGTACATTGAGTGGTGGCGGTGCCTCCGCTCCGGGCCGATCATGACCCGGATCGCGTCTTATGATGCGTGGGGCTTGTGGGACTCCTTCCGCGCACCCATCTCAGAAACGGGATATCTGAGCGTGCAGATTCTCTCCGTGATCGGATTGATCGTTCTCACGCTGAGAATGGCCTACAAACACACGGACCTCAAACTGCGACTGACGTCATTGCTCCTGGCCTGGAGTAGCTGGCAACTCTTCCTCGGACCGGGAGTGGAGAAGAATACACTGAGCCTTCTCACTCCGGGAAGCAGTTGGGCCTGGTTGCGGGGATGGGAATTAAAGCAAGGCAGGGGACTGCTTTCCCTCGCCTTAGTCCTGACCCTGACCGCGATTCAATTCAACGACACATGGGCGGTCCGGATCGGAGGAGAATGGGTACGGCTGCTGCATCCCGTCGGCCTCATCCTGCTCTGGGGGGGGATCCTGCAGGCGGGGATGTTACGAAAAGACGAAGATTCCATGCAGGATTCGGGCTGACTGATCTCTCAGGACGGCGGGGATGGAAAAGCTCGCTGACACCCTATCGGCTGGCACTGGAAAACTGGCCGGGGAATTGATATGACATGGGGCAGTTCCGATGGTCTTACAACCGAGCGTGACGAGGGACGCCGCTTCTGCATCGTCCCTTCCAGTCGCCGCGCTCCGAGGTCCGCTACAAACGAGGAGAAGCACAGATGTCCATGTATATCGGCGAAGCCCTGTCGGGTGACGGTAATGAGATTGCTCACATTGATCTGTTGATCGGCGACAAGGCGGGCCCGGTCGGCGTGGCGTTTGCGAATGCCCTCGCGACCCAATCCCAGGGACACAGCAACCTGCTGGCCGTGCTCACTCCGAACCTCGCAGTGAAGCCCGCCACCGTCATGATTACCAAGGTGACGATCAAGGGTGCCCGCCAGGCGGTCCAGATGTTCGGCCCGGCACAGTATGCCGTCGCCAAGGCCGTCGCGGACAGCGTTGAAGAGGGAGTCATCCCCAAGGATCAATGCGAAAACCTCGTGATCGTCTGCGGCGTCTTCATCCACTGGGAAGCCAAGGACGACAAGAAGATTTTCCAGTACAACTACGATGCCACCAAGCTCTCCATCGCCCGCGCCATGAAGGGGGAACCCTCCGCCAGCGAGATGGTTGCCAAGAAGGGCGAAGCCAAGCACCCGTTCTCCGGTGTTTGATGTAACCTCTGCCGGGCGCTCCCGCAGACGGATCGACAAGTAAGACAGACGCCAGGGGGTTGCTCGATCCCCTGCCGTCTGTTTTTTCATCCCTCCCATGCTCCCTCTGCTTTGAGGCCGGCCATGCGCAAGATCCTGATCCAACTCGATACGGACCCGCTCCCCAGCGTCTTTGACCGCGTAGTCGCCGTCGATGCCGACGTCGAAGAACTGTTTAGCTATGGGGGAGTGACTCCGGAGAATGTCGAGGGGCTGATCCACGGGGCGATGTTCACTCGCGGCCCGGCGGACTTGAAGAATACCGCCGTGTTCATCGGCGGGAGCAAGGTCGGAGCCGGGGAGGCACTTTTCGAGCGGGTCGGACAGGTCTTTTTCGGCCCGATCCGGGTCTCGGTCATGATGGACTCCAACGGCTCCAACACGACGGCCGCAGCGGCGGTGAAAGTGGCGGGCCAGCACCTGAAATTGAGCGACGTCCGGGCGACGGTTCTCGGTGGAACGGGCCCTGTGGGACATCGGGCCGCGCAACTCCTCGCGTTGCAGGGAGCCCAGGTGACACTCGTCTCCCGTTCCCTTGAACGGGCCGAAGAGACTTGTCATGTCATTCGCCAGGCCGTCCCCCACGCCAAGCTTACAGCCGCAGGTGCGAAAACGGCTGACGAAACCCAGAAGGCCAGCCAGGATTCCGAATTGCTGATTGCCGCCGGGGCAGCCGGTGTTTGCCTGCTGACCGAAGAGCAATGGAGCGCCTGCGGAAAGTTGCGCGTCGCGATCGACTTGAACGCGGTCCCCCCCCTGGGGCTCGGAGGCATCGAGATGCAGGATAAGGCGGTCGAGCGGAAAAACGTGATCTGCTACGGCGCCCTGGGGGTCGGTGGAACGAAAATGAAGTTGCACAAAGCCTGCATTCGCAAGCTGTTCGAGAGCAATTCGCAATGGCTCGGAACTGAGTCGATCTTCAAGGTGGCCCAGGATCTGGGCTGATTTCCACAGGCATTCCTCCGGCGTGAGGCCGTGGATTCAGTGACTTCCCCGTCGCTGACAGCTTCTCCAGTCTTCCGAAATTCGCCAGCGCGAACTCCTCTTTACGGAAGCTGACGAATGGGTTATTTCTACGCCCCCCAATTTTCTCAGGAAAGGGGGAGACCGGCTGGTCATGCGCACGAAGCGTCCCACTCAAGACACTTCAGACCTGACCGTCGGGAGCCATTCGCCTATCTCACGAATTAAAAACCTTTTGTTTCTGAATGTAGTCACTGTCGCGGTAGTAATCGTACAGGAACCCTCGATTTTTGACGCGACACAAAAGAGTTACACGCCCTAGACCCATCTTGAATTTCAACCCAGTCCGACAGCCAGGAAGGCCGTCTTTCTCCTCCGCACGATGTGGCGACCGGGAGCGAACCGCGCCGCGCCGGATGCGAAAAGGTCTGGGACTCCTGACCGTGCTGTTCCTCTTCGGGATCTGGTGCGCGATCCCTCCGCAGTATGTCGCCAACATCTCCTTCGCCGCTGACGAAGAAGAGGCCGGGCGTGATGAAGAAGGCTTCGACCGGGAGTTTGAAAAAACGCCGGAATTCAACGAAGCAGAACGCCTGCCCAGGCCTCTCCCCGCTCAAATCCCCTATGCCGGATCGAAATCCGCCCCCACCGAACCGCTGCATGACGTGGGAATCCAAGGCAATACGACCATCCCCGAGGTGACCATCCTCCGCGTGTTGAAATGTCGCGCGGGTCGTGTCGTGACGCTCGCCCAGATCCGGGAAGATCGCAAGGCTTTATACGCCACCCGCTGGTTCATCTATGTCGATCACACGATCGAAGAGACGGACGATGGCCCCGTGCTGGTGTTCCATGTCAAGGAACGTCCGATCGTCGAAAAAGTCGAATTCATCGGCAACAAGAAACTGACCACCAAGAACCTGCAGGCGCGAACCGGACTGAAGGCAGGCAGCGCCTTCAGCCCCGTCGTGAATCGCGAGGCGGCCCGCAGACTGGAAATGTACTACCGGGAAAAAGGGTTCACCTATGCCAAGGTCGAACTTGAGGAGGGGGCCAACGAGGATGACAGAAACGTCGTTTTCAAAATTGATGAAGGCCCCAAAACCCGCGTGACGGGCTATAAGTTCGAAGGGAATGAAAATTTCAGCAGCGCCATTCTGGCGACAAAACTGCAGACCAAGAAACAATTCGTCCCCTACATTCCGCTCGGGGGCAAATATGAACCCGGCAGCAGCCGAAACGACATCATCGCCCTCAAGGAGTATTACCACAACCTCGGTTACTTCAACGCCAAGGTCGACGCCAAGGAAGAGCTCTCCGAGGACAAAAGCACCGTCACGATGCATTACAAGATCGAGGAGGGCCCCCGGTTCCGCATTCGCAAAGTCGAGATCGGCGGCAACCAGGTCCTTTCCGAAGAAACGCTCCGTAAAGACCTGAAACTCGGTGAAGGCCAATACTTCAGCGGACACATGCTGACCAAGGACGTGGAAAGCATCAAGAACAAGTACGGCGAACTGGGCCGGTTGTATGCCAAAGTCGAAGCGGGACCGGGCTACTTGGAGAACTCGACCGTCGAGAATCCGGAAGTCGATCTGGTCTATGTCATCGATGAAGACCGCCCGATGCGGGTGCGGATGATCCAGCCGATCATCAAAGGCGACAACCCACACACCAAGGAAACCGTCGTCCTGAACCAGATGGTGATCGCGCCCGGTGACCTGGCCGATCCCCGGATGATCAAGAAGAGCGAAAACCGGATTAACGGGACGGGCCTCTTCGCCACGCAACACGGCGGAGCGGGTGGGGCCACCAAGATGACGATCCGCCCGGTCCAGGACGCCTTCACGCCGAAGTCCCAGAACTTCAGCCGTGCCCAGGCCTACCCGGTCTTCGACCCCGCCGACCGGATTGAAAGCATGTCGATTCCGCGCGGGGGGCGTCCCTCTCCTGACGATGATCTCGACGAAGTCCAACCTCTCAGCCTGAAACTGCTGCGTCAAAACCAGGTCGCCGGAGGACATGGAGCGGCCCGCCTGCTGCAGAAAGATGCAACGCCCGTTGCCGCTCCGAAAACTCCAAATGCTCCGAAAATTAAATCTCCGGTGAAGGCTGCGACCTCCGAAAAAACGAGCTCGGCTTCGACGCCGATCATGGATGAGGTCGCCAGTCAGGGACCGACTTATGAATTGCTGGAACCGGAAGAGATCATCCGCGGCCAGGCCCCGAATACCCGCAGTTCGCCCGCCGCAAATCCCCTCTTTAACAACGATCCCATCGGAGACCCCTACGGTAATCCGGACCGCAATCCTTCCCCCGACCAGAACCCCGGCTGGATCGACATCTTTCCGGAAGTCACCGAAACGCAAACCGGCAAGATCATGTTCGGGGCCGGATACAACAGCGATAACGGCCTCCTCGGAAACATCGTTCTCGACGAAACGAATTTCGACATCTGGCGCCCTCCCACAAGCTGGTCCGACTTCATGAACGGAACGGCATGGCGCGGCGGCGGACAGCAATTCCGTATGGAAGCCGTCCCCGGTAACCAGCTCAGCCGTTATCTCATCAGTTGGCGCGATCCTTACTTCATGAATACAAACTTCAGCCTGGGAACCAGCGGATTCTATTTCCAGCGGCAGTACCAGTACTGGAATGAAACCCGCGGCGGCGGACGGATCAGCGTCGGGCGACAATGGTCCCCCTGGCTGTCGAGCAGCTTGGCGTTCCGGCTGGAAAACGTCGAGGTCAGCAATCCCCATGTCCCCACTCCTCCGATTCTTAAGGAATCCGTGGGTAGCAACTTCCTCTCGACCGTGCGGCTCTCGGTCGCCCACGACACGCGTGACAGCTCCATGCTCGCGACCGAAGGACACTTCATCGAACTGGCCTATGAGCAGGGGATGGGAGATTTCGTCTATCCGCGTGCGGACCTCGATGCCCGCCAGTTCTTTACGCTGTATCAGCGGCCCGACGGCTTCGGAAAGCACATCCTTTCCCTTCGTGGACAGATCAGCTACACGGGTGACAACACTCCGATCTTCGAACGGTTGTATGCGGGTGGTTTCCAAAGCTTCCGCGGCTTCCAGTTCCGCGGGGTCAGCCCGGTGGAAGAAGGCGTCGGGATCGGCGGCCAGTGGTTGGCCCTCGGAAGTGTCGAATACATGTTCCCGGTCACCGCCAGCGAAACCATTCGCGGCGTGGTCTTCAGTGATTTCGGGACCGTGGAAAATACGGTTTCATTCAACCAATTTCGCGCTTCCCTCGGTACCGGCGTCCGGATTTCCGTACCGATGCTCGGGCCGGCTCCCATCGCACTTGACCTCGCCTGGCCCGTTGCGATGCAAGATACCGACCAAAAGCGGATCTTCAGCTTTTACGTTGGCTACATGCGCTAGGCCGGCGTGACAACTTTCAGGTCTCTCCGATGTCCCGGCAGGAAGCACAATCGATCGCGGCCGACGCCGAACCTGCGGTCCGTTTGCCGCAGCCGGCCACCGGAACGCATGCTTCGAGGCCTCCTCGCTCGCTGATCCCCCTCCTCGTGACCCTGTGCGTCGGAGGAATCGGCTCCTTCACGGGCTGCCAGTCCATTATTCATGCCGTCGATTCGCACAACCAGTATTGGAACACTGCGACGACAGTCCACGCCGGAAAGCCGGAGCAGCTCTCCAATGAAACCTGGACCGTGCTCCGCTACTGGGATTTGAACCAGTCTTACCTGACCGATCCCGAAGAAACGCTGGAAGAGGGGATGCGTTTATTCCGGGATCACCCCAACCATGAATGGGCGGTGGCTCTCGCGGAATTGTCGTATCGCGCGGGCGAAGCTCGAACCCAGGCCGACCGGCATCGGTCGCCCGTTCTGAGGATTAAATCCAAACGTGCCCCGGATTACCGGCTCTCCGCGGAGGAATACTACCTCAACAGCGTCTCGTATGCCTATTACTTCCTGTTCGCGGAAGGGAAGCCGATCAATGAATTCGACCGCCGCGTCGCAACCGCCTGCAAGTTCTACAACGCCGGCCTGCAGAAATGCCTCACTCTCGCGCACCGCCAGGGAGGATTTGCCCCCCAGAAATCGTTCACGCTCAAGACCGCGTCCGGGGACATCATTTCCCCCGTGGATCACAAGGGGTTCGTGTGGCGGACAGATGAATTCAACGAATTGCAGTTCGTGGACAATCTCCACAGGGCGGATGATCCCCGGCCGAGGCAGTCCTTGGGATTGGGTGTCCCCCTGATCGCATTGCGGCATCGTCACGAAGACGGAGACGCCCGCGAACGCTTCCTCGTCAAGCGCCACCCGTTTGCGGTGACCGCCTTCTTTCGCCCCGATCTGACTCGACTCACCCCCTATGCACCGCAAGAGACGCCCGTCCAGACCGCCCGCACGGAACGCCGCCTGCTGGAACAGGAACCGGGCAGGCAAGGGGGGTTGCTCGAACTCTACGATCTGGCGCATCACCCAGATCCGGTTGAACGGGATGTGGGTTCCGCTGGAAGCGGATCTTTCCGCTCCGATGGAATTTGTCCTGCGCGACACGCGACAGAAAAAAGTCGAATGGGGAGGGTTCTTCAATCCGGACTCCCTCCAGGAGCAAAGCGGCCTGTACATGATCGAACCCTATCAGAAGGGAAAGATCCCCGTGATCTGCGTGCATGGACTCCTCTCCCGGACCCCTCACCTGGAACACCATGTACGAATCCCTCTGGGCGGATCCCGAAATCCGGGACAACTACCAGGTCTGGTTCTTTCTCTATCCCACGGGGGCGCCGTTCCTGGCCTCGGCCAGGAAACTCCGCCAGGAGATCAGGAAATCGAGCAACTCTACGGCGAGGACTCCGCCTCAGCCAGATGGTCATGATCGGCCACAGCATGGGAGGACTCCTCAGCAAACTGCAGGTCACCGAAAGCGACGACAAGCTCTGGAACCTGGTCAGCAAACAGCCGCTGGAGCAACTCAAGACGAATGACGAGACGCGCGGCCAGTTGCAGCAGACCTTTTTCTTCGAACCTCAACCGGCGATTACGCGCGTGATCTATATCGCCACCCCGCATCGCGCTCGGAACTGAGCGATGCCCCCATCGGACGGATCGGTTCCTGGCTGGTGCAGGCTCCCCAGAAGCTCAAGAGGACGCGCCACCAACTGGTGCACGATAATCCGGGGCGTTCGACACCAAGTTTGCCTCCGGAATCGCGAACAGCGTCGATATGCTGTCGTACAACAATCCTGTCCTGCGGACGATGTACGAAATGCCCTACGAAGAAGGGGTCCACCTGCATTCGATCATCGGAACCAAAAACCAGAATGTGATCGGAAACAAGGGGAGGCTCGCCCTCTTCCTCACGGGAGACAAAAACGAGGCAGGGGATGGGGTCGTCCCGATCAAGAGCGCCCAGATCCCGAACGTGGATAGCGAAGCGATGGTTCCCACCACGCACGGCAGCCCATCGCCATCCGCTCGCGTACCAGGATGAACCGCATCCTGCATCAGCACCTGGAGACCATCCGCAAGAATGCCCCCATTCAGCCGCTGAAGAACGAGGAAGACGCCCCCGCGAAAGTGGAGTTGGAGGACGAATCCGAATGGGAGCCGACAGGCCGCGCAGAGTCACCACGGCTCAATAAATCCGCAACCGTCGATCACTTCTGCTCGATGCGGTACAGATGATTCTCGGTCCGGAGAATGAGAGCTTCGCCGGTCACGGCGGGGTCGCCTGAATCCCCTCGCTTCATGTCATTCTCGGCCAGCAGTTTGAACTTCTTCTCCGGGGCAATGACATACACCTTGCCGCTTTCTCCCCAGAAATAGATCCGCCCCGACGCAAACATCGGCGAGGCCCAGAACTTTCGGAATTCAACCGATTGCGCCCACCATTTCCCCGTCTTGGCCCTGGGCAGGACATGATTCCCATCGTTCACGACGTACAGATCTTCCCCGACAAGAATGAGCGAAGGATTCGCGGGAATGGCAGTCTTCGCTTTCCATTCGACGTGCGAAGCGGTGACGTCCCCCATCCCCCCCAGACGAATCGCCCACAACTCCGGCCATATACCCCGTGCAGATGAAGGTCATTCCAATCCGGTGATCGGACGGGGAACGACCAAGAACCGGAATAGACTCCTGACCTGAAATATTCGCGGTCCACAATTCTTTGCCGTCCTGCGGATCATAGGTCACCACATACTTGGCCCCCGGGTCGATCATCTGCCATTGACCGTCCATCTGTATCAGAGTGGGAGTGCAGAACGACTTGTTCACGTCTCCCGTCGGATTTGGCTTTCCAGGGCGTTCTTTCTTCCAGACAATCTGACCATCGTTTTTATTCAGCGCGACGACGTAACGGACGTCCCGCCCGTCACAGTTCACAATAAACAGGTTTTCAAAGATCACCGGCGAACTCCCGGGCCCTTCCTGGTGATCCAGCTTCAGATCCCGATTCTCCCAGATCTTTTGTCCCGTCTGCGTATCCAGGCACGCGGAACCGTAGGTTCCAAAGTGAACATAAACCCGTCCCTCTTCAATCACCGGACTGGGTGACGCATGGCTGTTCTTGATGTTAACCTTGATCGTTTCCTTGTTCGTGAACACTTCAATGTCATGCACCACGGACCCGGAAGTCTTATCGAGACAGATCGCATGCAGGGAATGCCCCTCTTCGAGCGCCGTTGTCAGCCAGATCTGATTTCCCCAGATCACGGGAGAACTCAGCCCGCGGCCGGGGATCGGCGTCTTCCAGGTGACATTGGTCTTGTCATCGAAATTGAGGGGGAGATTTTTCGCCGTGGAGTGCCCTTGGCCATCCGGCCCTCGGAACTGGGGCCAGTTTTCCTGGGCGGACAGGTAATCCAAACGGATCGCTATCAACGCAAACCCGAAAATCAATGCGTTGACGAAACTCAACGACCGAGGGAACCTTATTTTCACGCTGAAAACTCCGCCGATGGATTTCCGTTCATCACCCGAAACAGGCCCTCAAGTTTCAAGGTTTCGGCGGGGATTTGCAAGAGGCGGGAGTTCTTGACCGCTAGGAGGGTGCAGATTCAATCGTAATCCACGGAGCCACCACGTGCAGTTCCCGGAGAAATCGTTTCGGCTCCATGGGCGAGATGTGGAGTTCCCTGCGGTTGCCCCCGCTCGAATACGTGACGCACAGGCGGTCGAGCGACAAAGCCGGAGCCGGACGAAGGCTCCGGATGGGAATGATCCGTTCAATCCCGTCGAGAGGGATGTGACGGGAGGCGCCCATGCAATGAATCAGGAGCCGATCCGGGAAGATGGCATACCACGTGCCGTACAACGGCCAGAGAGTCAACGCCGCAAGGACGAAAAAGACCGGCGCCAGCCAGCCCAGGGCCGTGGGATGATCGAATAGTTTCACACCGACCACGATGAACAGGGATGCGAGCAGCACCAGGCAGATGATCACCCGCCGGTCCCTCCTGGAAGGATAGATCAGAGGAGGGCAGGGGAGATTCAAATCTTGCGACATGCGGAGTCCGGAAAGGGAATGCCCGAGAAACAGATCAGTTCTTCAGGGGTTCGAAGAGGCAGCCGCCGGGCCGGGGTGGGGTTGGACCCACGCACGCTGCGGTTCACCCACGATGGAAGGATTGGGATGTTTGCGCGACGACGTGATCCGCGCCCGTACATACAGGTCATCGGGCTGAAATTCATACACGCCCCAGTTCCCGTTGAATTTCCGCAGCACCGTACCGATTTCGGGACTGTATCGCCGCGTGGCACGAAACGGTTTTCCTTCCCGTGACAGTGCAGGCTGGCTGTCGCGCGGAAAGTTCTTCTTCGTGCCGATGAACTCCACCGTGTATTCCACCCCCGCCTCCTCCCGGATCGTCACCCGCATTTCCTTGTCGCTCACCTGGATCGTTTCCAGCTCCACACCCGTCGTCGCGTAAAACCGCCCCTGTTCCATCGCGTCGATGATCGACTTCGGTTCCAGCTTGTCCGCCAGGACCATCACCCAGCCCCGTCCCGGCTCATCGTTGCGGCTCGGAATCTGGTGGTACTGATGCGAATCGTCCGTCGCGAGTCCATACATGACCGGCAGCTTCAGGTCGGAAAGACGATGGGCCAGCATGATGTCCCAGATCTTTTCCATGGAGGCATGCCGGCTGTCTCCTTCATAAGGCATGTCGGTGATCCCGTTATACACCTCGAAGAACTTTCCACCTTCCAGGCGCATCATGTCCTCCGCGGTGAGGCAATACCGCCAGTTCGGGTGGTTGATGTGAAACAAGATCGACTGGCCGGAAATCTCGCGTTGTTTCTGCACCGCATCGAAATTCCGCTGGATCGTCTCCGAGACGCTTTCCCCCTGCTGCGGCGGAATCAGGTCCCGCACGTTGGTCGCGTTCATGTGAATCGGAATCCCCTGAAAGGAGTCCGTGATCTCTTCCCCCAGCACCAGCAGGAATTTTCCCGGTTCGTTCAGACGTCCCGCCACTTCCTGAAACGTCCGCAACCGGACCTCGGTCTTCCCCTGATCGTTCTTGCGTTCCACCACCCAATCGGGAAAGCGCTCCCTGAGCCGGCGATACCCGATCTCTTTCCCCTTGTTCTTCTCCACTTCCGTCCAGCGTTCCCGATTCGGAAGGACGTTATGATCGGTGATGACCAGGAAGTCGTATTTGTTCTGGCGATACCACAGCGCCACCCCCTCCAGGTAATCGTCCCCGTCGCTCCACAGGGAATGGGTGTGCATGTTGCCGCGATACCATCGCAACCCATGTTCTTCCGCCAGCACACGCTCCCCCGGTGTCATGATCGTGACGGAGGAAATCCGCAAGACCGCCAGGGACAACGCTCCCGCGACGATTAGACAGATCATGGATCTGGTCGATTTGGCCCGACCTCGGAACATGACAAACCCGCAGTTTGGATCTCGCTACCGATCAAACGCGACGCGCAAGAATGGACAAACCCTCCTGGACAGGGCTGTATTTTGCCCAATTTCCACCGCATTGGGAACAGCATTCACCGCGGGATTCTCGAACCGAACTCACTTCCCGGCTTTCGGGGCGGAGGTCGCCAGAATCCCGTGGGCAAAATATTTCCGAGCCACTTCCTGGACCTGCTGCGGAGTGACTTTTTTCAGCCGTTCCTCATAACCTTTGTCATAGTCGTATCCCAGGCCGTACAACTCATCCAAAGCGGCCTGTTGCGCCTTTTCGCCGGCAGTGGTATCCCTCAGGGAATGGGCCGCCAGCAGCATTTTGCGGGTCTTCTCAAATTCATCCACCGGAATTCCCTGTTCCTGAACCTTCTTGAGGTTCGCCTCAATGCGGGTCAGGACTTCAGGCAGGGTGTCCGGGCGCGTCTGAGCCAGGATCAGAAAGTAGCCCGGGACGAAACCGTTGATCTGAATTCCGAAGACGTAATAGACCAGCCGGGCACCGCGCAGTTCGTCATGCAATCGGCCACCCGCCCCTCCGCCACCCGTCACGACGCCATCGAGCATCTCCAGTTCCGCCCGGGTCTGAGTATCGAGAACTCCGGGAATCGGAAAGCCCCAGGCAACCATCGCGGTATTCGCCTTCTGGTTGGTCAGGTTCTTCTTGATCCCCTCCGCCATCGGTTCGTGTTGGCTGACCGTCGGCCACTTCACAGACTCTCCCGCGGGGATGCTCCCGAACATCGCCTCAATCCGCTTCCACGTTTCGTCCAGCGGGAGGTCTCCGACAATCGCGAGCACCATGTTCCCGGGGACGAAATACCGGCTATGAAATTCCTTGCAGTCTTCCACCGCCAACTTGCCGACCGTCTCCACGTCTCCCAGAACCGTGAAGTGATAGGGAGAGTCCGCCGGAAGCTGCTTCGACCAGAAATCCATGATCTCCGTCTGCGGATTGGCGACGCGCGATTTGATCTTGGACAACTGCAACTGCCGCAGCTTGTCGAATTCCTCCGCGGGGAACGTCGGTTCGAACAGAATCTGCTGCACGTAATCCAGTGTCGTATTCAGATCTTCTTTGAGAATGCTGCATTGCAGGTAGCTGGAGTTCCGCTGGCTGTTTGTGGAGAGGGTCCCCCCGATGTTGTCGAAATACTCGGCGATCTGTTTTTCGTTGTAGCGCTTGGTCCCTTTGACCAGCATCTCCGTCGCGATGGAAGCCCGACCACTCTTTTCCGGAGTGTCGCTGACGACCCCCGCTTTCGCATAGGCCTGGATGGAGACCATCGGCACGGCCGTCTGCCGTTTGAGCAGCACGGTCAGCCCATTGGGCAGCACCCGCTTCATCATCGGGGATTCTGCTTCCTGGGCCTGTCCGTTCGATTCCCGTCGCCCCTGCGTTCCCAATGGTTCAATGCGGACGGTGTTCATCCGCTGCGGCACGAAATATTTCCGGGCAACCGCCTGAATCTGCGCGGCTGTGACTTTCTGAATTCCCTCTACGTAATGATCGTCAAACAGCGGGTCGCCGGTCGCGAGATAGCTGTTCGCGAGGATCTCCGACTGGTTTTGCACCGTCTGCTGGCCGAAGACGTGATCGGCCGCTTTCTGCCGCTTGGCACGGGCCAGTTCCTCCGCCGACACCGCTTGCGTTTTCAACCGCTCGATTTCCTCCAGCACGATTTCTCCAGCCAGTTGCACGTGGGCCGGATCGCTCTCCGTGACCACCTGAAACCACCCCTTCACGAATCCGGGAGTGTAGGAGGCGCTGTTGACCGCCGTCGCCAGGGGACGTTCGATCTTCAGCCGCCGCACCAGCCGGGAGCTGTCGCCGTTCGACAGGATGTAACTGGCGACGTCGAGCGCGTACAGATCGGGATGCTGCAGCGAGACCGTGGGCCACGCGAGCGCGAGATGCGTAGTCGGGCCTTCCATTTCCAGCCGCGTCGAACGGGGCGAAGCCTGTTCCGCCTCTTCTCCCAGCGTCACTCCCCGCTCCGTCGTGCGGTAAAAACTCTGAAATTGCTTCTCGATTTCCGCCAGGATCGCGTCGGTCTTGACGTCACCGACGACCACAAACAGCAGGTTCTGCGGAACGTACCGATCCTTGAAGAATTCGAAGACCTGATCCCGTTTCACATTCTGGACGACCGAGATGTAGCCGATCGTCGGATGTGCGGGATGCTCCAGGTAGACCAGTTTTTTCATCGTGTTGTACAGCACCCGATCCCGGTCCGCTTCTCCCATCTCCAGTTCGCGCTGCACGACCCCCATCTCACGGCGGAACTCCGCTTCAGGAATCGTCGAGAACTGCATATTTTCGGCGATCACCATGATCGCCTTATTCACCCCGCTAGCCGGACAGTCGATATAAAACGCGGTCACTTCATCGGAGGTGTAGGCATTCGTCTGCCCCCCCAGAGAATCCATGATCTCCTTGACCTGCTTTTCGTTCCGCTTGGTCGTGGATCCCCCGGCGACGAGGTGTTCCAGCAGGTGGCTCAGACCGGCCCCCAGGAATTTCCCCTCATACGCGCTCCCGGTATTCCGGACGAAACAACGGACGGTCGCGACGGGAGCGGTGTGGTTCTCCTGCACGAGGACCGTCAGCCCGTTGGACAACTGCGCCTGCGTCACACCCTTGCCGAATTGCTGCCGCGCGACGTAACGGACTTCCAGCTTGGCATGATGCTCAGGTCCGGAGTCGGAAGCACCGGCAGGAGGCTTGGGTTGGGCCTGCAGCGGCGCGATTCCCAAACCGCACACACACACGACACGAACCAGTCCGCACAGCACTCCCTTTGGCCGCATTGCTGAATTCCTTTCCCAAATATTCACAGG
The DNA here is from genome assembly GCA_046349635.1 of Planctomycetales bacterium. Classification (GTDB taxonomy): domain Bacteria; phylum Planctomycetota; class Planctomycetia; order Planctomycetales; family Planctomycetaceae; genus JAXMBX01. Next base: position 4,680 of record JAXMBX010000026.1, on the reverse strand, counting down.
TTTTTCACGAAAATTCCCGGCAAACCTGTCGGTGCGTCTCTTCCCGGACAAACTCACCGGGGAAGAGAAGTCTGAGCCTTCATTTCGTTCGGTTCTCAGAATAGAGTGAGGGGGAGAGGGCGTCAACAGCCTCCCCACGGACACTTTGCAGCGGACCGGGATAACCGTCATGCAGTTAAGACAGCGGATATTCTGGAGACTTTGCAGGACGTGGGGACTCATCTCCCTGGGAATCATTGCTCCCGTGGGACTGCTCCTCTGGCTGGCGGGGTGGGGGACCGCAGCGCAAATACTCCTTTGGTGCCTCATCACTCTGACGGTCCTTCTGGTGGCCTCGCTGGGGAGTGCTCTGGTGGTCGCGGGACGTGGTGCCCCGGCGATCAGCGGGTTTGAGGAATCGCTGGAGCAGGTCGCGGCGGGGCGCTATGCCCCCGAATTGTCGCGCGAGTCCCGGGAAACCTTCGAAGAGCTCGCGACCGCCTTCGACCAGATGACTCAACACGTCCGGACCAGTTCGCGCGAAATGCTGCAGGACCGCGACCGCCTCCGAACCGTCATCAACAGCATGATCGAGGGGGTCGTCGCCATCGACCCCGGACAGAAGATCACGCTGATCAACTCGGCCGCATGTACGCTGTTTAATCTCCGCGAGTCCGGCGCGGTGGGACGTCCTCTCTGGGAAGTACTCCGCAATCCGCAGATTCACGACTGGGTCAACCAGTCGCTCGATCACCGGCAACGAACCGGCGGAGAATTGAAACTCCGCACCACTCCCCCCCGCGCCCTGATGGTCAACGTTTCCCCCTTTCCGGCGGAACGGGGCTATGCCGCCTCCGGACCCAGCGGGGCGGTACTGGTCATCGCGGACGTCACCGAATTACGCCGCTTGGAATCGGTCCGGCAGGAGTTCTTCGCCAACGCCTCGCACGAATTGAAGACTCCCCTCGCGGCGATCAAAGGCTGCGTCGAAACTCTGCTCGATAGTGGGGCCGCGGACGATACCCCCATCCGGGAGCGGTTCCTGCAGATGATCGACGAACATGCCGAACGGCTGGATGTCCTCATTCAGGACATGCTCGCGCTATCCCGGATCGAGAGCGAAAGCCGGACTTTGCAAACGCATCCCCTCTCGGTCGGTGAATCGATTCGCCGTTGCCTCTCCCGCCATGAGCAGGGGGTCCAGCGGCGGAAGCTGAATCTGGTCCACGAGGGAAATCTGGGAGATCTGCAGATCCTTGGAGACGAAGAAGCCTTCGAGGAGATTCTGGACAACCTCATCGACAACGCCATCAAGTACACCAACGAAGGTGGAACGATCACGGTCCGTGCCCGGGAAGAAGCCGAGGAGTGCGTGGTGGAGGTGCAGGACACCGGGATCGGCATCCCCACGGTCCATCTCGCCAGGATTTTTGAACGCTTCTACCGGGTGGATCGCCACCGATCACGCGACCAGGGAGGAAGTGGCCTCGGACTGGCCATCGTCAAGCACCTCGTGCAGTCGCTGGGAGGAAAAATCCTGGTCGAAAGCCAGGTCAATTCCGGAACCACTTTCCAACTCCGGCTCCCCCTGACTTCACAAAACACCCATTCCGAAGCCTCCGCACAACATTCGCCATAAGACATTACTTAAAATCGACTTACGCAAACACTCAAACGCTCGCAAGCCTGTCTGAATCACCAATCTTCATCAATTATTCACAATTCCGTAGAGGCAATTTTCATATCTGATCCCTACTCTGGGGATGAATTGTTAAGACCAATTTCGAACCACACAGTTTCGAACCACGATGGAACGACCTCAAGGATCGCACGCAATGAACCTCCGCCGTCAGGATGTCCCGGTCTCTCAACGCTTTGACTCCTTCCGAACGCTGAATGTCGCTGCCGCTCTTGTCCTTACACTCACTCTGATCGGCTGCGAGGGGGGCAACTCGACTCCCGGCAACCCCGCATCAACGACCTCAACTCCCCAGGCTCTTCCCGCCGCGTGCGAGGGGGCGATTCTTCCCTCCCTCGAAACGATTGAAAGCGGAAAATACACCCCGCTCTCACGCCCTCTCTATATCTACGTCAATAAGAAGTCCCTGAAGCGTCCGGAAGTGGCCGCCTACGTCCACTTCCTGCTGCACGACGGCCAAACCATCGTCACCCAGCAAAAGTATTTCCCGCTCAAGGCTTCCGACCTGGAACACTCCCGCAAGACTCTCGCGGAGGCCATCGCCGGAACCAAGATCGACGGCGACCTCAAGGGAACCATCCAGATCGACGGTTCAAGCACCGTCTACCTGATCTCCGCCGGGGTGGCAGAGCAATTTGAAGACAAAAACAAGGATGTGAAGGTGCCGGTTGGAAAATCGGGAACCGGGGGGGGATTCAAGAAGTTTGTGGTCGGGGAAGGTGACATCAACAATGCCTCCCGTCCTATCACGGGCAAGGAAATTGAGGAGTGTCAGAAAAACAAGGTCGAATACCTGGAATTGAAAGTGGCACTCGACGGGATCGCCGTGGTCGTTAACCCCGGAAACACCTTCTGCAGTTGCCTTAGTGTTGAGCAGTTGAAGAAGCTCTGGGAACCCGGGAGCAAGATCAAGACCTGGAAGGAACTGGACCCCGCCTGGCCCGCCGAGGAAATCAAGCTGTATGGAGCCGACACGGACTCCGGAACATTCGACTTCTTTACGGAAGTGATCTGCGGCAAGTCGAAAGCCTGTCGCACCGATTACACCCCCTCCGCAGAGGACAACATCCTGGTGAAGGGTGTCGCCGGGGACAAGGGGGCGCTCGGCTACTTTGGATATGCCTACTACGCGGAAAACACCAGCTCGCTGAAGGTGCTGGGAATCAAGCCGGGAGCCGCGAAGCCCGCCGAAGCGAAGCCCGCGGAAACAAAACCGGCGGAAACCAAGCCTGCAGAAGCAAAACCCGCCGAAGCGAAACCCGCTGCCGAAAAGAAGTCCTGAACTCCCTCACGAGCCATCACCGTGCCGGAATCTCACGTCAATCCGCCGCAACACGCCCTGGTTCGCCGCCGAACCTGGCAGAGCACGCGCGAACAGATCATTCGCGTCCTGTTGACCATCTGCGCGGGATTGTCCATCGCCACCACCGTCGGAATCACGCTCATCCTGCTCGTGGAAGCAGCCCAGTTCTTCCGCCATGTCTCCCTCTGGTCATTCCTCACCGATACCCAATGGACGCCGCAGTTTTCCGACAAACATTTCGGGATCATGCCGCTCGCCTGCGGAACGCTGCTCGTCAGCCTGATTGCGGGCGTCATCGGTCTGCCGATCGGTCTGGCTTGCGCCCTCTATCTCAGCGAATACGCCCACCCGAAACAGCGGAACATCCTCAAACCGATCCTGGAAATCCTGGCGGGGATTCCCTCGATCGTGTTCGGCTACTTCGCCCTGGTCTTCATCACCCCCTATGTGCTCCGTCCCTTCTTCCAGGGACTCCTCGGAATTCCCGTGGAAATCTACAACGTGGCGAGCGCCGGCATTGTCGTCGGGATCATGATCATTCCCACCGTCGCCTCGCTGAGCGAAGACGTTCTCCGCGCCGTCCCTCAGGGATTGAGGGAGGCCGGTTACGCCCTCAGCTCCACGAAGTTCGATGTCTGCGTCCGGATCGTCCTTCCCGCCGCCTTGTCCGGTATTTTGGCCGCGTTCCTGCTGGCGATTTCCCGCGCTGTGGGGGAAACGATGGCCGTCGCGATTGCCGCCGGCAACAAGTCCCAACTGACGCTGAACCTGTTTAAAAGCACCGAGACGATGACCGCCTACATCGCCAATGTCTTCCTGGGGGATACTCCTGCCGGGTCGATTGAATACATGAGCCTGTACGCCGTCGCCTTGACCCTGTTCCTGATTACTCTCGCCATGAATATCTTCGCCCAGATGATTCTGCGGCGTTACCGCAACGTGTATCAATGAGTGTCAGCCCCCACAAAACCTTCGACGCCCGCCTGCAGAGACGCCACCGGATCGGCGAACTGTTTCGCCGCGCCTGCCAGGCTTCGATCTGGTTTTGCCTCGTGATCCTCGTCGTCCTGCTCGGATTGATCGTCTTCAAGGGCTGGCCGATGCTCAACTTGAATTTCCTCACCCGCGTCGATTCCGTGCTGAATCCCTCCCGGGCCGGAATCAAGGCGGGACTCTGGGGCAGTTTCTGGCTGATTACGCTCACGACTCTGTTCGCTGTTCCGGTCGGAGTCGGAGCCGCCGTCTACCTGGAAGAATACGCCAAGCCGGGGCGGTTGACTCGTTTGATTCAACTGAACATCGCCAATCTTGCCGGTGTCCCCTCGATCGTGTACGGCATCCTCGGACTGACAGTCTTCGTGCGGATGTTTGGCCTGTTCGGTGCCCCTCCGGTCGATGCCGTCCCGCATCTGCCGTTCGGAAAGAAAGTCCTCTCCGGAGCGCTCACCCTCAGCCTGTTGATTCTCCCCGTGATTATCATCGCGGCGCAGGAAGCCCTTCGTTCCATTCCAAAGAGTATCCGCTACGGCTCCCTCGCTTTGGGCGCGACCCAGTGGCAGACGATCCGCTATCAGGTTCTGCCCGCAGCCTTGCCGGGGATCATGACCGGCGTAATTCTCGCCCTCTCCCGGGCCGCGGGAGAAACCGCCCCGCTGATCATGATTGGCGCCCTCAGCTTTGTCCGCACCACGCCGGGCGG
>JAXMBX010000025.1:0-64771 GCA_046349635.1 Planctomycetales bacterium | reverse complement strand
TCTTTGAAATCTCTCCGCAAATTCATCGTGAAGCGAATCTTTCTCGTCTTGATGATCTGTTGTTTCTTCAGTCTCACGGCAGCGCTCCTGCTCGGGCTGAATATCGGCGATCCCGCGCTTCGCAGTACGCAGGGAAAAGTCTCCCTGCACATGCTTACTGGACTCTCCGCTCTCATATTCAATGTCCTCCTCCATGCCATCGTGCTCACTTATTTCATGGGGACCAGCCGCTGGCTGGAGGAAACCTCCCTCGCCTATGAACTTCCCATGACCCAATTCGCGGAAAGCCGTCGCATGAAGCTCCAGGTCATCTCCGCCATGTCCTTCTGCATCCTGCTCCTGATCATCACCGGGGGTTTCGGCGGCGCGGCCGATCCCGCCTCCACCGTCGGCTTCAAAGGCTGGTTCGGACTTTCCCCCGGCACGATTCACATGGCCGTCGCCCTCATCACCTGGATGATCAACCTCTGTACCAACCTCTGGGAGTACCTCGCCATTGCTCGCAATGGTGAACTCGTCCACCAGGTTCTCACCGAAGTTAAACGCATCCGCCTGGAGCATGGATTGGAAGTCTGATGTCGTGTGATTCCAGTTCACACTCTTTGGTCCCTCAAGCGCCTCAGCCTTTGGAGCAGGCGCTCCCCCGAACCGCCGAACTCCTCCAGCAGGGGATCGCCGACGGCCAGCACCCCGGTGTCCAGCTTTACGTCTCCCGCAACGGCTCTCTGATCGCCAACGCCGCGCTGGGCGATGCCCGCCTTCCCGAGGTCATCGACGGCCAGACTCATCCCGCCGTCCCCATGCAGCTCGATTCGGTTCTGCTCTGGCTCTCCACCGGCAAGCCCATCACCGCCGTCGCTTTGGGGCAGCTTAAGGATCGCACCCTCCTGAATTTCGACGACCCCATCGTCACGTACATTCCCGAATTCGCCCCGCACGGCAAAGATGTCATCACAATCCGGCAGTTCCTCACCCATACCGCCGGCTTTCGTCCCATGACCCTCGATTGGCCTCGTCTCACCTGGGATGAAGTCATCGCCGCTCTCTGCAACGCTCGTATGGAACCTCGCTGGACACCCGGCGAAAAAGCGGGCTATCACACCTCCTCCAGTTGGTTCATCCTGGGGGAAGTCGTCCGCCGCGTTTCCGGTAAGTCTTTTTCAAACTATGTGCGCGATGAAATCTTTCTCCCTCTTGGAATGACCGACACCTGGATCGGCATGCCCCCGGAAGCCTTCGCCTCCTATGGCGACCGCTTCGCCCATATCTATGACATGGAGCAGGGGGAGAGGACTCCGCGCGAATGGATGTCCTTCCCGAACGCCACCCATTGCTCCCCCGGCGGAAACACGATGGGTCCCACGTACCAGTTGGGCTACTTTCACGAGATGCTGCTCGGGGCAGGGGAGCGAAACGGCGTCCGGATTCTCCAACCGGAAACGGTCCGCGAACTCACCTCCCGCCAACGGAAGGGAATGTTCGACGAGACCTTCGGCAAGCCCATCGACTGGGGCCTCGGCTTCGTGATCAACACCCGCATGCCCGGCCTGCAGACCATGCCCTACGGCTACGGTCCCTATGCTTCTCCCGACACGTTCGGCCACAGCGGCTATCAATCCTCGACCGGTTTCGTCGATCAGGCGTATGGACTCGTCGTTGCGATTGTCACCAACGGCCTTCCCGGCGAACCGCGCAACTACAAACGCTTCCGCCAGCTCGACACCGCACTCTACGAAGACTTAGAACTCAACACTCCCCGCGACGCCCGGTAGCCGTATTCAATCTCGAACCAGTTCGCGTACCACTCACGGTCCACTGATCGCGAATTCCGCGGGTCGTTGAGATGTCCCGCTTCGTGGATCAGGACGTTGTTGAGGTAGAAGTCCTTCAGCGTTTCCGGCGTCCAGGTCAGTGTCCACAGATTCCCTTCACGCTGTCACATTCCGCCGAACATCTTCGCTTCGAGTTATCTCACCGAAACTCCGGACAGTCTCCGGAGGATTAACATTGTCTTTGAAACTGCGCCAAAAGTCCGCGATGCGTGGGTTCTTCCTTTTCACGTAGAATGCCCCACCGGCTGGCTTGCCAGAAGATTCGTGAATGTACGTCCAATGCCGTCAGCCAGCCGTAACGCCAACAAGCCGTATCAATACAGATCGCAAATCCGAGATCGAGAATCTCGGAATTGCGCTGTTCGGTGTGCCCTAGCACCACAGTCTTCCCGGAAAAATGCGGCTTGCAATCGTCCGGCTCAAGCAGTGCCCAGCGCAACTGGTAATCTTCCTGGCTCGACATCGGAACATCAGCATTGTAGTTCGCGTGCGTAAAGATGATGTCCGCGGTTTCAAGAGAGGGGACGCCTGACCGCAGCAGTTCCCAATGTTGCTCTGGGATCTCGTCGAGTGTCGCACCAAATCGGTAAGAGTTGAGTGTGGAAACTCCGCCGCAGTCTTCCCAATAACGCAATGCTTTTTCACTGTCTCTTGCGGCGAACATCATTTCCTCATGGTTCCCCCGGATCAACGTGATTTGACAGCGGTTCGACAACTCTCTGATTCTGTTCAGCACGGCAGCGCTGTCTCGACCCTGATCGATCAAATCGCCCAGGAAAACCAGGTGATCGATCGCTTGCGGCTGAATCGCCTCTAACAAGGCGTCCAGCGCATGAACGCAACCATGCACGTCGCCAATCGCGATGGTCCGCGCCGCTTCCGAATCGTTTGATTGTCTCACAGGACAGACCTGTCACGGCATATAGGAGATAAAAACGCCTTCAACAGTATTTCGTGACGACGCAAGAGACACAATTCAATTTCAGCTAAAAATGATACTGAATGCTTTCTTGTCAAATCCGAAGTGCCTGTGCGTGGGATTGATGAGGCCTTTGACTCTACGGAAATTTTCCAATCATCCGGATCGTTGCGAGTGGAAAATCCATGGCGGGGAGATTTGACGGAGGCGCGCGGCCACCCCGACTGCAGGTGTTTTTCGCTCCTGACCCTTGCTCTGGGGTGAGTCGGTTTTTCAGCCGACCTTCTCGACGATCCCGCGTGACGCCCGGTAGCCGTATTCAATCGCGAACCAGTTCGCGTACCGTTCCCGGTCCACCGATCGCGAATTCCGCGGGTCATTGAGATGTCCCACTTCATGGATCAGGACATTGTTGAGGTAGAAGTCTTTCAGTGCGTCCGGCGTCCAGGTGAGCGTCCACATATTCCCTTCACGCTGCCACACTCCGCCGAACATCTTCGCTTCGATCTGTTGCGCCGGCTTCGGCGGGGCGATGTACGTCTCCACCAGCGACGCTTCAATCGGGTACAGATACACCGTCATTCCCCACTGCATGCCGTAACAGGGGAAGTTCCGCCGCTTGCGGGTCATCTGGCTGAACTGCACCACTTCCAGCGAGCGAGTGAATTCCTTCGGCAACTGTGCCAGCCGTTCTTTCACCTCTTTTGCCGTCACGGGGTGAACATACCCCTCTCCCGCCGGTTGCACGATGTACTTCACCCGGCCGTGACCGCGCGGTTCGTACCAGTTCTCCGGAGGACCGAAACTGGTCGTCAGGGAGACTTCTCCCCCCATCCGCTGTCGATAGGCGGCCGATTTCCGTTTCGAACCGGAAGATGACGGGGCAGGGGAGTGCCCTAAAGAACGGCTTTGCGTTGCGGGGCGATGAGTACTGGAGGGACGTTGAGATTTCGACACGGGTCGCATGGCGGGCCTGAAATCAGCGATAGGGCAGGGTCGTACATCAAGGTGGACTCAATTCCAAACCGTGGATCTCCTGATCTCTGAATCCATCCTAGGGGGCCGTCAACCCCTCACAAAGCTGTACAGAAAAAAGTCATTTGAGAGGTGGAAGTTAGAGCCTGAAATTATCCAACCGGACCCTTACCAGGCCGAGAGTTCAGCTTTTTGTGCTCTTCTGGATGTGCTGTAAGATATTGATTCGATTGCTCTTATGGGGATTGTCACTTTCTGGGACACTCCTCGAGGAGAGATAAATCTGTACAGTAGTCCGGTATTCCCTTATCGTTCTTGGACTTACCATCCAAGCCCATGACGGAAGTCCGGTTTCCCTGCCTCCCCCCTTTTTCAGGAGTTCCTGCGGAATGTCGTCCAGACCCTCCGGCTGGCCCGAATTTCTCCTCGTCTGGGGCGGGGCTGCAGGCTTGCTCCTCACCTTCCTGGAATCCAATTCCATCTCCTGGATTCCATTGCCCGGCTGGTGGTACCGGGAGCGTTATCTGCTCGTCCTGCTCTGCCTCGCAGCAATGGGGCTGGGCATTTACCGTTGGGCCACAACTTCCGCCGCAAAGCAGCACTGGTCACCTTCAAAATCAGGCCGCCGGTTTCGGCAAATCATCGTCTACAGTAAGGAGAATTGCCCTCTCTGCGACGACGCCATCGAACTTCTGCAGGACTTTGCGCGGTTCTATCGCGAACTCAGCGTGGTCGATATCACCCAGAGCCCGGAGCTCTTCGATGCCTACAAGGACGCCATTCCCGTCGTTGAAATCGACGGCAAGATCCGCTTTAAGGGCCGCGTCCCGCCGCTCCTGCTCAAGCGACTGATTGAAGGCTCCCCCCCGCTTCGCAGCTCTCATCAGTAGCCTTTGAAGCGTTTTTGCGGTTTTTTTGACGCATTGAAAGCCTCCAACCCCCGATTTGCTCTCCTTTTGAGGCGACATCCTGTTTCAAATTTGCCTATAATGACCCCGTGATTATTTGACTTACGTCCTTTTGGCCCGCCTCGGCTTCCAGCCGAAGTCCGGTCCGAAAGTTCGATTGTTTGTGGAAGCAGGATAATGCCTCTGGAACAGCCGACTGGCCCTTCAAAAATCCTGATCGTCGATGATAACCAGCAGAATTGCGAACTGCTGGAAGCCTATCTCGCGGGGGAAGGGTATCACATCACCGTCAAATACGATGGTCCCACGACCCTCGAACACGTCTCCCACGATCAGCCCGACATGATCCTGCTGGATATCATGATGCCCCGTCTCAGCGGCTATGAAGTCTGCCAGCGGCTCAAGAAGGATCGCGCCACTAAAGACATCCCCATTATCATGGTCACCGCACTCAACGAAGTCGGCGACATCGAAAAGGCGGTCGCCGCCGGGGCTGACGATTTCCTCACCAAGCCGGTCAATAAACTGGAACTCACGACCCGCGTCCGCTCGCTCCTCCGCGTCCGCCACCTCACCAACGAGCGCGATCGGCTCCTCGCCTATCTTGCCGAAGTCGATGGTGCCCGCGAACGCCAGGTACAGCCGACGCCGTAAGAACTGAGTCTTAACTTCCAGATTTGATTCATCACCCCGGCTGACCGTGCGGGGTTTTCTCTTTTGATTGCCTCACTGAATTTTTCTCTCCAGATCGAAACGCCGCTCCCTTGAAATCCGCCCCTTCGCTTCCTGAATCTCTCGCCGGACTCCCGCAGGTCATCCTTAAGCCCCGCCGGGCGATGCCCTTTTTCCATCGCCACCCCTGGGTCTTCGCCGGAGCCGTTCAAAACATCGCGGGAACCCCCCGAACCGGGACAGGAAGTCGTCCCCCTCAGCGACCGTCACGAGTTCATCGCCCGGGGCCTCTTCAATCCCGACAGTAATATCCAGATCCGCCTCTATTCCTGGGACGGGCGGACGTTCCCCGATGCCGACTTCTGGAGCAACCGGTCTCGACGCCGCCTTCGCCGGTCGTCGCCAACTCCCTGGTTATAACGACCCGCGTGGCGCTCACGCTCGGTCTTCAGCGAAGCCGATGGCCTCTCCGGTCTCACTGTCGATCGTTACGCCGACTGGCTCCTCCTTGCAGTTCACCAGCCGCCCTCGCTGCCCGTCAGGACATCCTCGTCAATCCGTTGGAAGAAAACTGAAACCCAAGCGGGATCTGGCTCCGCACCGAAAAAGGGAATCCGCGAAGCCGAAGCCCCTCGACCTGCAGGATGGCCTCCTCCGCGGTCCGCAGCCTCCGCGTCCCTCTTCATTGAGGAGCAGCATCCGCTACGGCCCTCACATCAGCCAGCCGGAAGGGCAGAAGACTGCTTCATCTGGATCAGCGTGAGAACCGCGCCTCGCCGCTTCTCTCTTCCCGCCGGCCGCGTGCTCGACATGTTCTGCTACTCCGGGGGCTTCTCGCTGAATCTCGCTCGGCGTGATGACATCCGCTACATCCCGCGGGATGATGCCCCGAAGCGGCTCTCACTCTCGCCCGTGCGAACGCCCAGATGAACGGCGTCGCCGAGAAGATCGAGTTCCGCAAGGACGACTGTTTCCGGGTGATTGAAACCCTGCACGGGGCAGGGGAAGGCTCAGCGATCATCCTCGATCCTCCCAAGATGGCCCGCCACAAAAAGAGTCTCCCTGATGCTCTCCGGCGTCTACCACAGATTAAACCGCCCTGCGATGGAAATGTTTCACTCCCGGCGGTCTGCTCATGACGTGCAGTTGCTCCGGCCATACGCGAACTTTTTGAAAGCACTCTCGCGGATGCCGCCGTCGCTGCCGGAAAGAATGTCCAGATCCTCGACAGCCGCAGTCCTTCCCTAGACCATCCGATCTCGCTGCACTGTCTGGAGAACCGTTATCTCAAATGCGTCCTCTGCCGGGTGCAGTAGGCCATGAAGAAACGCCCCTCCCGCCACAAAGGTTCGAAACCCACGTCCACCCGCCCCGCGCTCCTCGCTCCGAACAGCTCCTGCTCGAATCTCTCCCCGACTGCGCTCCCAAGCATGTCCTCTGCACGACGCAAAGCCGGGGCCAACTCGCCAATGCATTAGCCCAGTTACCTACTACTCCACAGGTCTACTGTCACACCTGGGACATCCACCAGACCGACCGCATCCGCACTGCGATCACCAACCCCTTGATCTCCACCCGCCGCGCCGCCGATCTCCCCAGGAAACCTATGACCTCGTCGCGATCCCCATTCAATCACGTGGCGACTCCGAACTCACCCGCGAACTTCTGCAGCAGGCCTTCGTTCGCCTGGCAGACGACGGCCTGTACCTCGCGCTTCCACATGGCCTCCCGAAGACAAATGGTTGCACGAGGAGTTGCACACGTACTTCAAGAAAGTGACCCGCACCCCGAGTAAGGAGGGAGTCGTCTATCACGCCCGCAAGACCGCTCCTCTCAAAAGGAAAAAAGACTTCTCCTGCGAGTTCGCGTTTCGGGATCAGGGACGACTGATCAAAAGCCTTCAGCCGCCCCGGCACGTTCAGTCACCGCCGTCTCGATGGGGGCGCCCGGGCCTTGATGAATGCCATCGTTGCTCGGCGATGCGCCCGCGTCCTCGACATCGGCGAGGTTGCGGCACCGTCACTTGTGCCGCCGCATTCAGGCTCCCAACGGCGAAGTCCTCGCCGTCGATTCCCATGCCCGCGCGTTTCAATGCACGGAGACCGCCGCGCAACTCAACGGCCTCACCAAATCCGCACTCTCCCTCAACGCAACAGGGGAGTGGGGGGAGGAGGGAGTTTCGACCCCGCGCTCGGCAATCCTCCCTTTTATTACTCCAACTATCAGATCGCCGAGATCTTTCTGCAGGGGGCCCCTCCGCAGCCTGAAAGTCGGCGGCGAAGTCCCGATCGTCACGAAGTTTCCCATCTGGTATCGAGCGGATGCCCATGGAACTTTGCCGACGTCCGCGAGGAAACCGGCCAGCACTATACCATTTTCCGGGCGCGACGAAGGGGAAACCGCAGAAGGCCCCAAATCCGGCCCCCGCAAACGTCTCCGCCGCTGGTAGGGGCTGCTCTGCGGACCATTATTCCAAAAATCCCAAATCGTGTGGGTGGCGGGGCGACCGCACCTGCGGGAAGCCCCCGGAACTTTTTATTGACTGCCGGTGCGGTTAGACCTGCCAACGGTTACCGCGTCTTGGCAGGAACGGGATCCGTTCCAGGTAATGCTGATACTCCTTCGGCACCTGCGGCAGCCCGCTCACCTTTTTTCCTCATCCCCGCCTGCAGCAGATACTGGCCATGCAACTCTTCACGCGGTTCATGACCGGTATAGACGGCACGGCAAAAGCCCACCAAATGCTTGGGGGGAATCAGGTAATGCCGCTCTCCCCAGGTAACCGGAACATACTCGACGGAGAAAATCCATCCGGTCGATGAAAGTCGCGGAAATGACAATCTGATCCGATCTCCTTGAACGCCACTTTGCCGTAATGCGTTGATAAAGGCCCAGGCATCCTCTCAATTCAAACAAGTACCCGCCAGGGGCGAGCGTCAGAGAAACATTCTCCGCACCACGTCCATCGCCGAGAGCACTTCCGGCCCAGGGATGGTCCTTGAGTTTTTAATCTCTGCCTCGATCTCCGCATTCCGTTTGCGGTCGATTGCTCTGAAGTTCATCGTGGGGGGACCGCGTGCGTGGCATATCGCGAACCAGTTGCAGAACATCAGCAGGGGCAGCAGTCCGCACCCTCGCACTCGATATAACCACAGGCTCGTCTTTTCAAGTGGTTCGATCGTCTGATCATCGACACCTCCACGGTATTACTTCTTCTCCGCCCCATGTGACCCGCTGACAGCTTCCAACCCACCTCCGGCGCTTTGAAACGCCGGTCATTCCACAGGACCACGCTCCTCCGGAGGTTTGGCTGAACACATATTGCACTTTCACGGTTCCAGAAAACTTCTCCGGAGAAGTGACGCGTAACTCCATTCCGCGCAGCCCCTGCTCCCGTCCTCCCTTTAAGGAGACAGCCGTCCTTTTGAGGATCATGTTACCGATCGCCGCCGCTGATCGAGTCTCTTGCACGGCTTCAATCTCTGCCACAATCGGCCCGGTTCTCAGGTGAGGCTGAAATTCCTTCGGTAACTGCGGCAACCCAGTTGCCGGTTTCTTCTCATCCCCGCGTCGCAATAGATACCACCCCTGAATACTCTCTCGCGGTTCGTGACCGGTGTTCACGTCACGGCAAAACTTCACAAGCTCTTCAGGGGGAATCAAATACCGCCTCGCTCCCCACGAAACGGGAATGTATTCCCGATGGATATGGCCAACCGGTTTGGCGAGGCCTGCAAATGTCAATTCGAGGCGATCTCCCCGAGGGATGACACCGCCATACAGACGCTCATAAAGTCCGATGCAGCCGTACAATTCGTACAAGCACCCTGCTTTGGGCGCGAGCTTCAGGCAGACATGTGAAAGTCCATTTCCGTGGTAATAGTCTCCGGCCCAAGGATGGTCACCTGACTGTTGAATCTCAGTTTCGATCTTCGCGTTAGTCTTGAGATTGATCTCTGCACGCATCGCATCTCTGCGAATTCGCGCCTGATATTGCACCCAGAGAGAGTTTTCTCCGAAGTATATCGCGATAGAGAGAAACACGCAGAACAAGAGCACAACCGCAATCGTCACCCCACGTATCACACTCGCGAATGCCGAGGGTTTGTCTATTTTCGGTACTTCGATCGCTGTCGTCATCCCCCACCTCCACGGCGGTTACTTCTTCTCCACCGCGTGCATCTCCTGGATCATCTTCACCAGCACGTCGTCCAGTTCCTTCAGTCCCTCGTCCGGCTTCAGTTGAAAGAACCCCGTTCGATAAAACGCATACTTTCCGTCCGGGCCGATCACCACCCACAACGGCAGCCGTCCCCCCGCCTTCCGCGGATCTCCGAACTCCTGGATCAGTCCCGGTGACTCCACCGCCAATGGATACGCCAGGTTCATAAAGTCCTTCAGCTTGCCGACGGCCCGATCCGCCGCCGCACGGGTCTCCGGCTTTTCGGCCCGTGTGTCGAGCGCCACTCCATAGATCTGCACCCCCAGCTTGTGTCGCTTGCTATAGAGGAAGTCCAGATATCCCACCTGTCCATAAGGTTCAACCAGTGGTTCCAGCTTGTAGTCCCAGAAGTGCAGTACCGTGATCTTTCCCTTGTAGTCGATCGGTTGCGCTTCCGACTGGTCAATCAATCGCAGCTTCAACGGCGGGGCAGGGGATCCCACCATCTTTTTCGCCAGTTGAAATAACTCATCCCCGCGCTGTTGTTGCGATTTCAAGTCCCGCCGGATCGAAGACACTAACTGGCTGAAGGGTGTCCCTACCGCCGTCTCTCCAATCTCCGACACTGCCAGCGCCGTCCGATCCAGTTGCTTCTCCGTCAGTTCCCCCCGGTGGTTGTCCTCCCCCCGCTGCAGATCCTGCTGCAGCTTGAACAGCGTCTCCTGCAGCTTTGACCACCGTTCCACGTCCACCGCGCTCACCGCCTGTTGCGATTCCAGTTGCCACTTCAGCGTGTGTTCCTCCCCTTGCCCCAGGAAAATTCGTTCTTCCCCCTCGACGATCAACGGGGAATTCTTTTCCCGCCAGACCGTCCGTTTCGGACCCAGCGGCGTCTTCACCTGGATCTGCCAGCAGTCCCGTTCCCGCTTCTGTCCTCCCGCCGTCACCATGGCCGTTTCGTTTCCCTGTTGCCAGGTTCCTCCCTCCTTGAGCGCTTCCGGCGCCGTGAAGATCGGGCCCAGGATCTTCACCACCTGCGGCACTCCCTTGTGATCCTGCAGCAGTTTCCACGGCTTCCCCTCCGTCATCTGCGTCTGCGGATCAAACGTCATCCGCCCGAACCGTTCCGGCCAAGCCCATTCCCCGGAACCACGTTCTTCCAGCACGTATGACAGCGTTTCTCCACCCCCCGCCTGTGGTCGCAGAAACACAAACACGCTGAACCGCTTTTGCACCTGCCCGTTGCTTTCCCGCCCCGTCGCGGTCAGGCTCCCCGTATACCGCAGCGCGACCGGTGGCCCCGCCTCCGCAGGCGCGGAAATCACCGCCGCCACACACATCACAAACGCATTCACAAACATTCTTAAAACTCCACAGGAAAATAACCCTCCGCCGCCAGGGGAGGGGGGGATTGAGCGATCCGGCTTCAGAACTCATCGCCAAAAGCAAATCGTAGCAGACCGCGCCACCCTGTCACAGGTGGCCCCGCTTCAACTTCCAGGAATTCGTTTCGAAACGCGGACCCCCGATTGACACTCAGGTCTCACCCTTCGTAACCTGAAGAAACTCTTAATAAGAGCTGTTCGTAAAACGCTTTGGACGAACGGACTGTGATCCCTCCACGGGGAAACATTCTTCAAGCCGAGCGGTTTATGAGAGGCTCTCAGACGCTCTATCTCACGTCCTGCGCGTCTCCGGTCCATCAGCTTGACCCCAAAATTCACCATGACTATGACTTCAATCCGCACGCTCTCCTTTCTCACCGGTCTGTTGGGATTGACACTGTCTCTTCCCGCCACCAGCTTCGCACAGTCGGTCAACTTGCAGCGGGAAGCCCTGCAGGTCCAGTCCGCTTCCAACTTCTACGTCGCGCTCTCTTTGCAACCTCAAAAGACGCAGATTGTTTCCGCCCCCAGCACCGGCGTGATTCTGAATGTCCTCGTCAAACGGGGGGACAAGGTCTCCGCCCAGGGGGATATCCTTCGTCTCGATGATGCCCGCCAGCAACTTGTCGTCACCCGTGCTAAGGCCTTAACTCAGGCCGCCCGCGTCGAAGTCAAACTGACGGAAGGGAAGGGGGATCAGAATGAAATTGCCAAAGCCAAGCTGGCCGCTGCCGAAGCCGAACTCGCCATCGCCTCCTATGACCTCGACCATCTCGCCTGCAAGGCTCCCTTTTCCGGGTTGATCCTGGATGTTCACGTTCTTCCCGGCCAGACCGTCCGGCAAGGGGATCCGCTGGTGACGATCGCCGATGTGACCCGCCTTCAAGCTGAGATTCCGGTCGACCGCCTGCAGACCAAGGTGGGAGGCGAAGTCGAATTCCTGATCGATCAGGGAGCCCGCAAGGGGAAGGTCATTGCCCTCCTCCCCCCCACGAAAAAACTGGAACTTCTCCGCCCCATCATTCCCGGGTTGTCTATGGCGCTTCTCGACGTCGAGAATGAAAAGGGAGAACTCCTCGCCGGTCAGACCATTTTCAGCCGTCTCGTTCCGCAGTTCGCCGTCTGTGACGTCCCTGTCACCAGCCTGTCGAATTACACCGAAGGGCGTCGCAAGGTGCAGGTGCTCCGGAACGGCGTCGTCCGGGACATCGTCGTGGAAGCCTTGACTCAAAAGGGGACCGAACGTCTCTTTGTCACCGGACGCTTCAGCCCCAGTGATGAATTGATCGTCACGTCGTCCATTCCTCTCAAGGATGGACAGCGCCTGGAAGCGCAGGTCAGTTCGGCCGGCACCGCCGCCGGGGGAGGGGATGGCAAGCCCGCGACACCAACCGCCAAACCCCAGTTGGATCCCAGTAAAGGTTTCTGAACATCCCCTCGGAAATTCGTCCGAGGGACTGGGACACAGCCGCTGAAACACCTGGGAAAGAGCCGTCTCCCCCCGCAGCAACTCTTCCCCCCGGTCCTTCCCATCGGGTATTCTCTATTTCACCCAGATTGCATGAACCCGGTCGATCTTCAGTCGCTGGACATCGCTCCGCCACTTGTCTCCGGTCCCTTCTGGGTGAAATACAACGCACTCTTTTCCCGTTTTCGGCGGCAGCCTCGTCAGGATTCAGACTGTGTCCGACACCGAACTCGTCCTTGGCAAATATAAACTGATCAACTGCATCGCCTCGGGCCAGAACACTCAGATCTGGGAAGCCGGAGAGCAGGGGAGCCCTGAAAAGTTCGCCCTCAAGATGCTCCTCCCCGCCGCGTTCAAGGATGGAACCCACCGCGCCACCCTTAAGCGCGAAGCCTCCATCCTCAAGTCCTTCGATCACCCCAACATCGTCAAGTTCCACGAATTCTCGATGACCCGGGAATTCGGCTTCTTCACGATGGAGCTGTTCCGCTGCCCGAATCTCAAGTCTCATATCCAGACCGATATCGTCGGACTGCAGTCCCGCATCAAGCGCCTCGTGGAACTGACCTGCCTGGCCCTCGGACACCTGCATGAGAAAAAATACATCCATCGGGACATCAAGCCGGACAACATCCTCTTCAGTCGCGGTTCCGAGCTCCGCCTCGTCGATTTTTCCTTGACTGAAAAAATGTCCGGGTTCCTGGGCCGGATGTTCTCCCGCAAAAAGAAACTCGTTCAGGGAACCCGCACCTACATGTCCCCCGAACAGATCCGGGGCAAGGCACTCGGTCCGGAGTCGGACATCTACAGCCTGGGGGTCACCGTCTACGAAATTCTCTGCGGCCGGGCTCCCTTCCTGGCGGGCAATCCCAAGGAACTCCTCAAGAAGCACCTTTCCGCGACACCGATCACTCCTTCGGAGCTGAATCCGAATATCACGCCGGAGATGGATAAATTCGTTCTCCGTCTCCTCGCCAAGAAACCCGCCGACCGTCCCCGCACCACGGCCGACGTTCTCGCCGAACTCCGCGGGATCGAAGTCTGGTTCAAGCCTCCCGAAACGCTCGTCAAAGTAGAAAAGGCTGAAGACAAAGAAGAATTCGGTCTCGGCGAGCGCCGTGACAGCCGTTCCGACGCCCTCCGCCAGGAAATGGCCAAGAAAGGGATTCTCCCCACTGCGAAAGGTCCGACTCCGCCGGTGCCACCGCCGCAAGCAGGCGCGCCGACACCGCCCGCTCCGCCGCGGCCACCGGGTGCTCCCGTTCCGCCAGCTCCCCCCAGACCAGTCGGTGGACCACCCAGCGCGCCGCAGCCTCCCGCCGCGCCTCGGCCCCCAACTCCCGTCGGAGGAGCCACGGCTCCCGCAGGAGGACCACCATCCGCCTGCCCCGTCCTCCCATGCCTCCCGGCGCTTGCTCCCAAATCACCCGCGGCGCCCCCAGTCCCAGCTGCGGCCAAACCGCGCGCTCCTCCCGCACCAGGACCGGCCCGAGCTCCTGCTCCTCCCGCGCACGTCCTCTCACCCCACCCGCTCCCCCCGCGGCTCCCAGGCCTCCGCAAGCTCCGCCTGCTTCCGGAGGCGGCCTCGATTCGATTTCAAAATCTCCTGAGATTTCGTACAACAGGGTCTGCTGAAATCGTGCCGTTTGACTCAATCTCTGGCTCTCGTTTCATCGACAGCGAAGTCGTCTGCTGAAACGCGGAGAGGATTCCCGATCCATGCCTCCCAAACATCCACTCTCCTTTGAACGGGCTGTTTACGAGCTCGAAGACAAGCTCGCCGAACTGGAAGCCCAGCCCGATGCCTCTCCGGAGGCCGGGAAAAGGTTCGCGTTCTCAAGCAGGAGATCGCTCAACGTCGTCGCGAGATCTTCGAGAACCTTGATGCCTGGGATACCGTCAAGCTCTCTCGCCATCCCGAACGCCCTCAGACCATGGATTACCTGGAACTCGTCTTTGACGAGTTCATCGAACTTCACGGTGATCGCGCCCTTCGGCGACGACCGGGCCATTGTCACCGGTTTCGCCAAGCTGGAAGAACGGAAGGTGATGTTCATCGGCCAGCACAAGGGACGCACCCTCCAAGGAGCGGAACGAGTGCTTCTACGGCTGCGCTCCCACCCCCGAGGGCTACCGCAAGGCCCTCAACCGCATGCAGATGGCCGCCAAGTACAAACTCCCCGTCATCTGCTTCATCGATACCCCCGGGGCCTATCCCGGAATCGGAGCCGAGGAGCGGGGCCAGGCTTACAACATCGCCTACAACCTCCGCGAGATGTCCCAGATCCAGACCCCCATCGTCTGTGTGGTGATTGGGGAGGGGGGCTCCGGCGGGGCGCTGGGCATCGGAATCGGGGACCACGTCTCCGTCCTCCAGTACTCCTATTACTCCGTCATCAGCCCGGAAGGCTGTGCGGGCATCCTCTGGAAGCATGCCAAGCATGCCGATCAGGCCGCCCGGGCTCTCAAGTTCACCAGCGGCGAACTCCTCAAGCTGGGGGTCATCGATCAGGTGATCCCCGAACCCTTGGGGGGGGCTCACCGGGACCATCGCCAGATGGCTGCCTTGTTGAAGGCCTCCCTGACCAAATCCCTCAAGGGGCTGGTCAACGTCTCCCTGCCTGACCTCCTGGAGCGTCGCTACCAGAAGTTCCGCAAGATGGGGGTCTTCGAAGAAGGTCTGCTCACCACCGAGGAAGGGGAGCAGGCGGCTGCCGGCGATCACCCGAACTCACTCGCCTCCGCCGGCTGAACGCAGATCTCGCCCGAACGCTGCCCAGGTCAGGATGGGATAGAGCGAGCCGCCACAGGGGAGCCATCAGCCGGACGATCTCACAGTCACATCACAGGGGGAGGCACCCAGCCTATCAACCCCTTTTTAGCCCCCTGCGCAACGTCCGATAATGTCTGTTATGTTCAATTGAACCTGACAAATTCCTCGGGGATTTTGATATTTCCAGGGAGAACATCACGACCCGTTATCAGATTCATTCAATCAGCACTTACTCCCCACCTCTCAGAACCGTTCTTGTTTTTCTGAAGCGTCTGTCGCGGTAGATGGCTCGCAAAGCGGGATCGATATTCATCGCGACGTAAAGGCGTTGCACGCCCCTTTAGTCCCGCTCGATCGCATCCAGCCGTTCTTTCATTCCCTGCGTCATCCGTTCCTTGGGCATCTCCAACTGGTCAAGTTGCCGTTTGATCCGGTCCTTGATCGGTGTCTGGATATCCGTCTGCGGGTCGGGGTCTTGTCCCTCCCCCAGCAGGTCCGCCTTCAGGTCGTCCAGGACCGCCGCCGCGATCGACTTGGGCAGCCCCTTCATCTGGGTTTCCAGCTCGTAGCGGATCTGGTCCGGATTCTTGCGGGTCTCCCGTGACATCCTCTGGGTCACGTCCTTGATCAGCGGATCATACTGCTGGTAATGGTAGCGATAACGCCGTCGGGGGGGCGTCCCGTCTCCACCCTGCGAATATTGTCCGCGTGGGGGTTTGGTCGGGCTGACCCTCTCCTCCCCCTCTTCCTCTTCGGGAACGGTTGTTTTTCGCGTCCGGGGTTGGTTCTCTCGGGCCTGCTCCTCCCCGTCGGATATATTCCGGAAGATTCCGTCCACGTCCTTCTCCACCTCACCGATCACCTTCTTTGCCGTTTTCCCCACCGCATCGATCAGCAGGTTCTGGGCGTTCGGGTCATCGAGAGTCTGAGTCAGATCTCGGGCGCTCGGCTGGTAGCACTCATTCCCCTTTTCGGGGAAGTCGCGTTCTTCTTCTGCGACGAAGCATCCTCGCGCGGGGTATCGTCCCAGTCATCTTCTGCCGTGCTCTTTTTCGTGGAGGTCGTCTTTTGGCGGGCAGCTTGCTCCCAGCCCGTTCTCCAGTTCAGTCTCCCCCTTCTTCAGCCAGGGGACATATTTCTCCAGGATCGCGTGCAGTTCCTCCGGCATCACCGGGTTCAACCCGTTCATGATCACCGCGGAGTAATATCCCGTATGCGTATTCAGAATGTATTCCCGGGCATGGCCGAAATCCCCACCAGGAAGAACGTCAGCACCAGGCTGAGCAGCCCCCTTCAGAAGACCGAACACGGCCCCCAGATGCCGGTCGAATTCCTGGAATCGTTCCCGCTCCAGGAACTCTCGGAATCCGCGCGCGACAGTGAATGTTCCGAACGCGAACGCCAGATAAATCACCAGCATCGACACCAGCGGTTGAGCGGCAGCTCCGGCAGTATCTTGGGGGCCACCACCGCCGACAATGGGGTCGCGAACACGCAGAGCACAGGACCATCGCTCCGATCCCGGCTAACTGCCAGGCGATCCCCTTCGCCGCTCCGCGGAAGACGCAAATAATCAATAGGATCAGGATCGCGACGTCGTACAGCATGACAGCATCCCTGCTCGTCAAAAGGCTCAAGGCAATCGGAGAGACAGTCGTGAGCGTGCTTCAACGTGCCCGCGAAGTCCCTCGCGGCACGGAAAACTGGCTTCTCCACACAGGCTGGGAAATATAACCGAGACCCGCCCCAATTCAAAAGGCCAGTTTTCTCGCATCTTTAGCGGCGGAAAACGCTACATCTCCCTTTTCGTATCCAGCAACAGCGTCACCGGACCACTGTTCACCAGTTCCACTTCCATCTGCGCCTGGAACTCCCCCGTCGCCACCATCAGCCCATACCCCTTCAGCTCCGCCACGAACTCCCGGTAGAGCGCATTCGCCTCCTCCGGCCGCGCCGCCCGGATAAAACTCGGTCGCCGCCCTTTGGCACAATCTCCCAGCAGCGTGAACTGGCTCACCACCAGCACCCCGCCCCCGATTTCCTGCACCGACAGGTTCATCTTTCCGTCCGAGTCTTCAAAGATTCGCAGCCCCGAAATTTTCCGTGCGAGTTCGATCGCATCCGCCGAAGTGTCCCCTACTTCCACACCCAGCAAGACCATCAGCCCGGTTCCAATCTCCCCCGTGACGCGCTCTCCCACCGTCACCCGGCTCCGCGAGACCCGCTGCACGACGCCTCTCATCATCCACCCTCTTGTGCCGCATCGATCACAGTTTCGGAGTGCTGGCGGCGAATCTCCAGATCGCACGAAAACGGCTGCAGAGGAATCTCCGGATCCTCGCCGCACAACAACTGTGCGATGATCTTCCCCGTTCCCGGCGACATCTGCAGTCCCGTCCGAAAATGTCCCGCCGCTACGAACAGGTTCTCCGTGTCCGGAACCGCACCGAGGTAGGGGAGTCCATCCGCCGAGGCAGGGCGTAATCCGCTCCACGTTTTTTCCACGGTCGCTTCTGCCAGGTGCGGCACCAGCCGATACGCCAGGTGCAAGAGATCCAGTACCCCTTCCACTGTGTTTCGTTTCTCGAATCCGGCATGCTCCATCGTCGAGCCGACCAGCACCCGTCCCCCTTCGCGCGGCACCAGGTATTGATGTCCCCATTCAATCACGTGTGAGATCGCCGCCGGCAACTGGTTCAACAGGACCATCTGCCCCCGCACCGGTCGCACAAAGACATTCGGATCCTGAATCGGCCACAACTGTCCCGCCCACGCTCCGTTGCAGATCACAAACTGTTCCGCCGTCACTTTCCCCAGCAGCGTCTTCACGGAAGCGACCCGTTCTCCATCCATTTCAAATCCGTTCACCTGCGTCCCCGTCGCGATATGCACCCCCTGCGCCAGGCACGCCGCATGCAGCGCCTGCAGATGCCGCGGGTTTCGAACTTGCGCCCCCTCCGGCAGGTGGTATCCTGTCATCCAGTCTCGATGCAACAGCGGCTCGATCTCCTGGAGTTCATCCTCTTCGAGCGGCTGTACCTCGATCTTTTCTTTTTGCCACTGGCCGATTTCCGCTGTCAGGCGCGGCGTATCTTCTTCATCGCCAACAGACAGGCTCCCGCACTTCCGATATCCGTTGTCGATCCCCGTCTGTTCCCGCAGACTCAGGCTGAACTCTTCCCACATTTGTGCGCTCAACCCGCGCAACAAGGCCTCCGGCGTCCGAGCTTCGGAAAAATTCCCCGGCGGCAACATCCCCGCCCCCGCCCACGATGCCTCCTTGCCGATCTCTCCCTGTTCCAGCAACAGCACGGACTTCCCCCGCGCCGACAACTCATACGCCAGCGTCAGCCCGATGACCCCGCCCCCCACCAACACCACGTCCGGCATGCTGCTTCTGTCCTTTTCAAATTCACTTCGGAAATCCGCGTCCATCATAGACCCCCCTCTCTCCCCTGTCGATGAACCACCGGTTCAGGCTTCCCACGTTGTGACGCATCCCCTCCCCGCGTAGAATTCAATTTGGACTTCTTTGGCAGGAATTATTGTGATGTCGACAGCAGTCATTCTTACTCCGGAACTCGAACACAAACGGGACACCCTCCTCCGCCTCCTCGCGGAGTGTGGCCGTGTCGCCGTCGCTTTTTCCGGCGGTGTGGATAGTGCTGTTGTCGCCCAGGCCGCGTTCCTCGCCGCTCCTGATCGTGCGTTCGCCGTGACGGCCGTCAGCCCCAGCCTTGCGTCCGGAGAACGGGAACTTGCCGCCCAGGTGGCCGCCCAGATCGGCATCCCGCATCGCGTCGTCTTCACTCAGGAATTCGACAACCCCGGCTATATCGCCAACGCCGGCAACCGCTGCTACTTCTGCAAGACCGAACTCTACTCTCACATTGAAGTCCATCGCCGCGATTGGGACATCGACACCATCGTCAACGGTGCCAATCTCGACGATCAGGGAGACCATCGCCCCGGCATGCAGGCCGCCCGAGAACACGTCGTCCGCAGTCCTCTCATCGAAGCCGGTTTGAACAAGCGGGAAGTCCGCGAACTCGCCCGCTTCTGGGATCTCTCTGTCTCGGAGAAGCCTGCCTCCCCCTGCCTTTCCAGCCGTCTTGCCTATGGCCTCGAAGTCACCCCCGAACGGGTTGCCCGCGTCGATCAGGCGGAATCATACCTCCGCGAATCCTTCTGCCTGCGTGAATTCCGTGTCCGCCACGAGTTGCATGACCTCGCCCGGATTGAAGTCAACCCGGACGACATTCTTCGTCTCCTGGAACCTCAAGCCCGCGCCTGTATCATCGCTCGCTTTCGCGAACTTGGCTTCAAATTCGTCACGATCGATCTGGAAGGTTTTCGCTCCGGCAGCTTGAATACCCTGCTCCCTGTCGAAAGCCTGCAACTCTCTAGTAGCCTCCTCAAACAGGAACTCCCCTCCCCCTCCCCGAGCTCGGCCCGCTAACCCCCTCGCAGATCCGGTAGAAGATGTCTTCGACTCAGACCGCGCTTGCCGTTTTGATCTTCGCCGGCACCTATCTTCTCATCTGCTTTCAGAATATCCCCCGCCTCAGGCTCGACCGTCCGGGGGCGGCTCTTGTCGGGGCCGTTCTGATGGTCATCTGCGGGATCCTCACCTTCGACCAGGCCTGGCAGGCCATTGAGGCCCACACCATTGTCCTCCTGTTGGGCATGATGATCCTGAATGTCTTTCTCGATCTCGCCGGCTTCTTCGATCTCGCCGCCCACTTCATCCTCCGCCTCGCGGGAACTCCCCTTCGACTGCTGATGGGCCTCTGTCTGGTCTCCGGGCTCCTCTCCGCCCTCTTTCTGAACGATACCGTCTGCCTGATGCTCACCCCTCCCCTGCTGGTCATCCTCCGCCGTACCGAACTCCCCCCTGCTCCGTTTCTGATTGCATTGGCCATGAGCGCTAACGTCGGCAGCGTCATGACCATCACGGGAAACCCCCAGAACATGCTCATCGGCCAGTTCGGACACATCTCCTATCTCGAATTTCTCGCCTGGCAGTTCCCCGTCGGTGTCGTCGGAATGGCCGCCATGATCCTACTCCTGCGCTGGCACTATGCCCCCGCCTTCCGGAAACGCCCCCTCCTCACGCTGGGAGACGGCCCCCTCGCCGACTCACCCCACGAAGTCAAATACGACAAACCGCTCCTGATCAAGTCTCTGGCGGTCCTCTTCCTCGTCCTCCTGGGATTTGTCTGCTCGACGAATCTCGCACTCGTCGCCATCTCCGGTGCCGGTCTGCTCATCATCTGGTCCCGCATTCCGACTTCCGCCATCCTCGCCAAAGTCGATTGGGTGCTCCTCCTCTTCTTCGCCTGTCTCTTCATCGTCGTCGATGGCCTGGAACAAACTGGCGTTGTGAAACAGATTGCCGCTGTAACAAGGGACTTGCACGGCCCCACCCTCGCCACGCAGGTCCCAGTCTTCTCTTTGATCACGGCAATCGCCTGCAACGTCGTCTCCAATGTCCCCTACGTCATCCTCGCCCAGGACATCGTTCCCGAGTTCTCGGAACCCCGACTCATGTGGCTCGTCCTGGCGATGGCCAGTACCTTCGCGGGCAACCTCACGATCCCCGGCTCGGTCGCGACACTCATCGTCCTCGAAGCCGCCAAAAAGGAAGTCACCATCTCATTCTTCGAGTTCTTCGTCGTCGGCCTGAAGGTCGTCCTCGTCACCGTCACCCTCGGCGCGCTCCTCCTCATCGGCGAACAGTTCCTCTCAAAGACCTTCTCCCCCCCGCGGGAGAAGGTGGCCGCGCAGCGGACGGAAGAGGGGGCGGTCCAAACGTCTCTGATCCCATCCGCACACGCTCTGCCGTTCTCTCTCCTGCTCCACTGTTCTACTGCTCACCTGCTCTCGCCCGCAGGGCGTCTCCTGCCAGCCATCCTGTGCTGAACGCCGCCTGAAAGTTATACCCCCCGATCGGCCCGTCCAGATCCAATACTTCCCCCGCGAAGAATAACCCCGGCTGCAGCTTGCTCTCCATCGTCCGCGAATCCACTTCTTGAAGCGACACCCCCGCTGTCACTTCCGCCTTTTCAAACCCTCGAGTCCCCCGGATCTCGAACCGTTGCTGCTTCAGTCCCTTCATCAGCGTCTCCCGCTCCTTCCGCGACAACTCCGCCAGCTTCTTCTCCGCTCAATCTTCGCTTCCGCCAGCACCGCGGCGAGACTCTTTTCGGCAGCCACTCACCGACCAGCGTCGCGACACTCCGTCCCCTGCGTTCGCGCGCCCATCATCCAGCAGACTCATCAGATGCTGGTTTTTCATTTCCGGCAGAAAGTCGCACTCCATCGCGATTGATTTCAGCTCCTCCCCGCGCTCACCTCCCGGCTGACGTTCAGCACACTTGGCCCGGAGAATCCAAAATGCGCAGAAACAGAAACGAGTCGCGGCATTTCGACAGAACCTTCGTCCTCTCTCCTCCCCCGACGATTCCTACCGCCACGTCCGGCAGCGTCACGCCGCTCAATTCGCTGCACCACGTCGAACTGCTTAACAACGGCACCAAGGCCGGCGTCTGTCTGATGATCGTGTGTCCAAACCCCCTCGCCCACGCATACCCATCCCCCGTCGTTCCACATCCCGGATACGATTTCCCTCCCGTCGTGATCACCACCTGCCGCGTATGAATCTCCCCTTTGGGTGTCGCCAGCTTGAACAGCTCCGACTCTTCATCGCGATCAATTCGTTCGACAGGTGAATTCCCCTCCCACCGGCACCCCTGCGCTTCAACCTGCCGCAGCATCGCCTGCTGCACGTCCACAGCCGTGTCGCTCACCGGAAAGATCTTCCCCGTCTCTTCCCGCTTCGTCGGCACTCCCGCGTCGGCAAACCACTGCACCACTTCCTGTGGTCCCAATCGTGCAAGGGCTGAATGCAAAAATTTCCCTGTTGCCGAACGCCGTTACAATCCCCGCTTGTCGGTCGCCTGCGTCAGGTTGCACCGCGTCCCCCCGACATCAGGATCTTCACCCCGACTTTGCGGTTCTTCTCCAGCAGCAGCGTCTTCAACCCCCGCCCCGCCGCGCGCTGCGCGCACATCATCCCCGCCGCCCCCGCTCCGATAATCACCACGTCCCAGATCATAACGTGGCCTATCCCTGCCGCCTGAGCTTAGCCCGTTCCGCGAACACATCCAACCCCACAAGGCTCGCCCGATCTCCAGCCTTCTGTACCAGTTCGCAAATCATATCGATCGTTTTGAACTCCGGGTCAGCCACCCCCAGGCAGGACGGATGCGCCAGGAAATCATAGGTCGCTTTATTCGCAATCGCCCACTCGACCCCCTTGCGAATCGCCGTCAGGAACGACTCCAGTTTCCAACGGCAATTCCGAAACGCTCCCACGTCGCTGATCGGGCTCATCGGCAGTTCAATCAGCCCCGTCGGATAATGAAATGCCTGCGCCGCCGATTGAGCTTTGACGATCGCCTCCAGGAATTCCCCGTTCGGCTCTTCAAACGGTTTCGTGATCGGATGTGTCGGATACTTGCTGCTCACCCATGTGAATCCACAATTAAGCAGCATCTGCTGCAGGTCGTCCCGCCCGGTCAATCCCGTCGCAAACCCCCCCGGCGTCCGGAACCCGTTGTTCTTGATCCCCGCCCGTTCCTGCAGCGCTTTCGTCGCCAGCCGCACGTTCTCTTCGATCACCTGCGGCACCCCCTTCCCCTCAATCAGCCACGGGGACCGCTTGAATCGAAACTGCACGTCCTCTGCTTTCTTTGCCAGCAGATAGATGTGGTCATACGTGTGGTTCCCAATCGGGTGCCCTTCCGCGGCGATCCCCTTCAGCCACTCCACGTCCGGCTGTTCCAGCGTCCGCCCCACCGCGAAACAGTGAATCACGCCTCCCATCCGCTTCACGCGCTGACAGGCTCCCACGGTGTATTGTTTAGTCGCGTCGTCCAGATTCCCCTTCTCGTAATCCCACTCCATCATTTCCCACTTGGGGAAATTTCGGCTCATCTCCAAATCGAGAGTGATCGATACCAGCGCCCGGTTTCGATCCGCCGCGATCTCCTTTGGGGACAAATCCCGCCCGGCACTCCACACCCCCGCCCACGGCACCACAGCCGCCGACAACGCCGCCGCCCCTGTCCCCAGCAAAAACTTCCGCCGCGTCGTTCCTGTCGTCATTGCGTCACCTTATTGAGTCTCACTCCTGACCTTCTCCCCCCCGAGGGAGAAGGTGGCCGAAGGCCGGATGAGGGGGCGGTTCGAACGTCTCTGAATGGTGATAACGACCGACGAACCCCAATTACCGGGCCGCCTGGCTCTGCGGTTCGTACTTGATCCACGAGATCTGCGTCACCAGTTGATTCAACGCCGCGTAGGAGATATGCGCATTCGTCGCATACTTGGGGGTGTTGTTCGCCGGGAACGTTGCCAGCGTCGCATCCCCCACCAGGAACACGTTGAAATCCTTCGACAGGTTTTCATATCCCGCCGTCGTCTTGCAGAAGCACATGTCTGTCGCGTAACCGGTCAGCAGGACGTGTCGGATTTTATTCTTCTTCAGAAACTCGCGCAACGGGGGATACCCTTCCCGGTCGTAAATCACTACGTCATCCGGATGCACGTCGATGTCCCGCGTCACCGGGATCGGCAGTTCCCAGAATCCCTTATGGTTGTATTTCGCCGTCGCATCCAGTCCCGGAAACTGTTTGAAGTAATCGATCACCGGCGTCTGCGAACCGAGCTTGATCTCCTGCACCAGCGGCTCGCCGGAATAGTCAAAGCTGTTGAGCTTCTTCTCCAGTTCCTTTGCCCCTTCGGCCCGCTCCGCTTCCGTCGGCTTGCCGCGGAACGAACGATACATCTTCTTTCCGGATCGGATCCTCGTCTCCCGGCAGGCTGTACAACACCAGCGAGACTTTCCCCCGCAGCGATTTGTGGAACGGATCGATCACCGTCTTCGTGTGTTCTCCCGCCAGGTGATTCTTCTCCAGCGTGCAGAAGTCCGCGCATCCGTTCGGCTCCGGCGTCCGCCATCCCTGCCCGTCGTCGATCCCCCACGGATGCACCATCACGATCGCCGTCTCGGCCGCCCGCAAACGGTTCGGCACTTCGACGATCCCCCGCGCGTTGTAGCTGAACCGCCACGCGCGCACGCTCAAGTCCGCTCCAGGATCATCCACCAGCAGCGGCCCCTCGTACCGCACCGATTCAATCACCGGCTGCACGAACTTAGGGTGGTCCCCCAGCAGCGGCCCCGGATTCTCCAGCTTCTTCAGCGTGTTCTTGTAGACCCGCGTCTCAGTGACCGCAGAACTCTTCTCGGCCCCCTCCCCTCCCCCGATTCCCACAAGCCACAGCGTCACACTCACTACACCAATCATCATCACGCCTAGCTCTCTCCTTGTTGGGCCCGTGCACGGACCAGTGAGTCAATCGCGGCGGAATAGACAAACGCCGTTCAGGATATTGTCTTGAAGACCCTCCACAACTTCGTCAATTCCCGGATCGGCTGGGCCGACTCCGGCAGCAACTGCACCGGCCGATCCGTCATGTCCCGGACGAATTCGTGCGGGTTGATCCCCAGATTGTGGTAGATCGTCGCCAGCACATCGTGGTAATGGATGTGCCGCGCGATCACCTCTTCCGCGTTCTTGTCGGTCGCGCCGATCACCTGGCCCACTTTCATTCCCCCACCCGCGAACAGCGCCCCGTTCACCCTTGGCCAGTGGTCCCGTCCCGCATCCTTGTTGATCTTCGGGCCACGCCCAAAGTCCCCAGACAACGACCGTCACATCCTGATCCAGCCCCCGGTCGTAGATATCCTGCACCAGCGCAGCGATCCCCTTGTCGAAGGTCGGCAGGTGTGCGCGCAAATGCGAAGTTGTTCCCGTACGTGTCCCAGAAACCGTACCCTACCGTCACGCACCGCACTCCCGCTTCCACCAACCGACGTGCCATCAGCAACTGGTCGTTCCACATCGGCGCTCCATCACCCAGGTGCTGGGGGGATCCGCCGCTGTAGAGGGCGCGCGTCCGCGCATCCTCTTTCTCCACGTTCATCGCTTCCACCAGCTTGCTCGACGTCAGCACGTCGAACGCCCGCCGGTAATACACATCCATCCCCTCCCCTGCCGTCCGGTCCATCGAGTGACGCAACTGATCCAGTTGTGCCCGCAGTTCCTTCCGACGTCAAATTGCACCGGCTCGATGTAACGCAGCTTCATCCCCGCCAGGTCTTCCCCATCCGCCTTCACCCCGGCATAGGACTGACCCAGATAACCCGGCCCGGGACTGTTGTACGGACGATGTTGCATCTTCGGAAACAGGTCCACAAACGGAGGAGTCGTCGCATCCGTTCCCCCTTGAACCCGCGAGATCGCCGACCCCGAAGTGCGGCAGAGCAGTTCCGTCTCCGCATCGAGTATCCCGTCGTCATGTGGTAGCTGGAGTGTTCGTCCCGCAGCCCCACGATCGAACGCACGAGCGAGTACCGATCCGCCACGACCGCCAACTGCGGCAGCAGTTCCCCAATTTGAATCCCCGGCACGACTGTCTCAATCGGGGTGAACTCGCCTCGGATCTCTTTCGGGGCGTCAGGCTTTAGGTCAAAGGTGTCCTGGTGGG
Organism: Planctomycetales bacterium; assembly: GCA_046349635.1. Taxonomy (GTDB): domain Bacteria; phylum Planctomycetota; class Planctomycetia; order Planctomycetales; family Planctomycetaceae; genus JAXMBX01. The sequence continues at coordinate 39,063 of JAXMBX010000025.1, read as the reverse complement.
CGATCCCCCCGAAAGGTAAACCATGATGACGGACTTGTGTCGGGAGCCCTCCCCCTCCCCTGCCCTGAGTAATTGTGGGAGGGACACCCCTGCTCCGGCCAGGCCACACAGCGCCCCGATCTTCAGCATCGAACGCCGGGTGATTCCGTCACAAAACCGGTACTTTTGCCCCAACACCGTCAACATGCCGTAGTTTCCTCGTCTATCCCACTGGGAAAGCTGCTGTTGGACCGCTCGGATCAACGGATATTGATCTTATCGGATTTCCAACCCTCATCCAAGCCCTTAACGCCTTAGATTGGGGTGGCCAGGGATTCTTGAATCCCGGCGGCACGCTCAGGGTGGCGAGACAAGCGTGGTTCTTTGTTCGGGTTGCCATGCATCTGGGGCCTCGCAACCCCTCACTCTCCCCCTTCCCGTTCCAACCGGTCTAGCTCATACAACCGGCGATCCGCATTAAATGTCGGCACCGGCAGGCTTTCCGCCAGCTTCAAGGCTTCCTCGATGCTCAAATCTTTCCGTGGTCGGCCGACTCCGCGAAAAATCGACAACCCGCTTCGGAGCGCAATAATCTCTCGCCGTGTCCGCCCCTTGGGAGCGTCCGGCCAAGGCTGCTTCCGTTCTTCAAACTCGAAGAACACTGGCACCACCTGCTGCATGTATTTCCAGTACGCCGGGTGGTCCGTCTGCAGATAGAACTCGCCCCCCTCCTCCAGGCTCCGATGCACCAGCACCAGGAACTGCGGCGTGATCAACCGCTTGGGAATCTCCTGCGGCGTGTAATACGGCTGGGGGTGATAGCAGTGGATCTCCCGCACACTCCCCGGGGCGATGTGCTGCTCCAACAGCTCCCGCCCACCGCTGACCCCGAATCGCACGTTCGTCAGTCCCCGCTGATTCCCCCGCCGCGTTGCATACCGAATCACCAGCGGCAGGATATCCACCCCCAGGTGCAGATGTTCCGGCCTCCACACCGCGCTCCCGATCAGGAATCGTGCGTTCCCGCACCCCAGATCCAGCACGACTGGGCCTGACCGCCCGAAGACCGCCGGAAAATCGATCGCCCCCTCCGGCAGCTTCTTCAGGGCAGTCTGCGTCCACTGGCTCTCCTCCAGAATATCTCCGGCGATCGGCACCCCGAATTCCCGCTCCCGTTTTGGTCTCCCCGGCTTTGGCATGATCCCCCGATTCTATCGCGTGAGCCTCTCGAATTCTCAGCAGCTGTTATACCCTCTCCCGTCCGAGGGAGAGGGTAGGGTGAGGGGGCGGTCCAAGCGTCTCTGGGCACTTTTCCCAATACAATCCAGCCCCCCCTTGCCCTTCTCGCCAATTTCGGATATTCAGATCCGAATATCTGAATTTGGGATGCTCCCCTTCCTCGAAAGGGTTTCCATGCTCACTCCTCGCGTCGAATACGCCCTCCGTGCCCTCACCTTTCTCGCCCAGCAATTCGATACCGCGCAATCCGCCGGCCAGATCGCAAAACAGGTCCGCGTCCCCGCCGCCTACCTCGCCAAAGTCCTCCAGGAGCTCCGCCGCCAGAAGCTCGTCACCTCCCAGCGGGGGATCACCGGCGGCTTTCGGCTCGCACGGGAAATCCACCAGATCACTCTGTACGACGTGATGCAGGCGGTCGAACCGATGCCCCGCATCAAGGAATGCCCCCTTGGCCTGGCGGCCCATGGCTACCGCCTCTGCCCTCTCCACCGCAATCTGGACGAATCCCTCGCCCGCATGGAACGGGATTACTCCCGGATCACCCTGGCAGATCTCATCTCCGGCACCAAAACCCCCGCCCGTACCTGCCCCTTCCCCCGCCCCGCTTGATGAGAAGGTGGGATCGCCTCTGGGTGGCATGCCCACTTCGTTGCGCAGCAACAGGGTGGGCATGTGTGCGTTTGGCTCTCAAGCGTCTCAGGATTCTCAATCAATGAACTGAGTTCACTGTTTGACTTCGAGCTAGAATCCTTCAACATCTCGATCAATCCCTGGCGGCGGCAGTGGTATCTCTCGAACTTGTTGCTCGAAATCCCAGTCACTCGGTTTGTCAGCAGGCGCCCACCATTTCCCTTTGCTGTCCAGCCATCGCTTTCGCTGTCGAAGGACTCCGCTCATTCGATGGTCTTGATACCCGAATTCGCACCCGCAGCAAGAACAGATGATCCAAGTGGGGTCGCGGCCGGTTTCACCCCAAGGCGGTTCACCAACGTCGAGTCCGCAAATATGACATCGCGTGGGCATCATGGGAAAACCTGCACGCTGGCGAAACCTACCCCGCAATCCCCGGCACAGGGAAACTCTTCGTCATCTCGCGGATCTCTCCCTGCACTTGTGTGATATTCGCCTCATCTTCCGGGGCCTTCAGAACCTGCAGGATCCACGCTCCCACCTTCTTCATCTCCCCTTCCTTCATCCCGCGGGTCGTAAGAGCCGCCGTCCCGATCCGGATTCCGCTCGGATCCAGCGCCTTCCGTTGATCGAACGGAATCATGTTTTTGTTCACCGTGATGTGCGCCTTGTCCAGCGCCGTTTCCGCGATCTTGCCCGACAACCCAATCGTCGTCACATCGCACAGCATCAGGTGATTATCCGTCCCACCCGACGCCAGTTTGATTCCCCCGGCCATCAACACCTCGGCCAGCGTCTTGGCATTGGCGATAATCTGCTTGGCGTACTCCTTGAACGAAGGCTGCAACGCTTCCTGGAAGCAGACCGCCTTGGCCGCGATGATGTGCATCAACGGTCCCCCCTGCATGCCGGGAAATACTGTCTTGTCGATCTCCTTCGCATACGCTTCCTTGGTCAACACCATTCCGGAGCGCGGTCCGCGCAGTGTCTTATGCGTTGTCGTCGTCACGAAGTCCGCCACCGGCACCGGACTGTTGTGGCAGCCCCCCGCCACCAGACCCGCATAGTGGGCCATATCGACCATCAGAAGCGCGCCGACGTCCTTCGCGATGTTCGCAAATTTGGCATGATCGATTTCACGCGGATAGGCGCTCGCCCCCGCCACGATCAGCTTGGGCTTGTGTTCTTTCGCGAGCGCCGCCACCTGGTCAAAGTCGATCCGATGATCGGACTCCCGCACTCCGTAATGAATCGGCTGGTACAACTGCCCCGAAAAATTCAGGTGCATCCCGTGCGTCAGGTGTCCCCCGTGAGCCAGGTTCATCGCCAGGAACTTGTCCCCCGGCTTTAACACCGTCAGGTAGACCGACATGTTCGCCTGCGACCCCGCATGCGGCTGGACGTTCGCATGTTCCGCCCCGAACAACTGGCAAGCCCGGTCCCGGGCCAGGCTTTCCACCACGTCCACGTACTCGCAACCGCCGTAGTACCGCCGTCCCGGGTATCCTTCCGCGTATTTGTTCGTCAGAATCGTTCCCGCTGCTTCCAGCACCCCGGCGCTGGTGTAATTCTCGGAGGCGATCAATTCGAGCCCCTCCTTCTGCCGCTTCCGTTCGTTTTCCAACGCGGCCCACAATGCCGGATCATTCGACTGCAGCACGGACATGGTCAATAACTCTCCCGGAAATGCAATTTGGTGACTTCTCTCGACAGGCGCTTCCGCCTCGTTTGTTTTATAATCCATCGACCCCCGAAAGGCCACCAACCGTTATAATTCCATAAGTCAAAACACCGTCAGTTTTGACTCCTTTATTCACCCTCTTCCCCCCGTGGGAGAGGGCCGGGTGAGGGGGAGGTCCAAACGTCTCTGAACTTCGATTCTTCAATTCGACAATGAACCAACCCTCTCCACAGGCCCCAGCTTCTCCCCTCCCCCTGACCGGGGAGCACGTCGCCTTCACCGGGACTCTCGCCTCCATGACGCATCGGCAAGCGCTTGCGCTCGTCCAGCAACTGGGCGGCCGGGCGATGGGGCATATCAGCCGTCAGACCACCATCCTTGTCGTTGGTGAGGAAGGCTGGCCTCTCGAAGAGGATGGCTCTCCCTCTCTGAAACTTGTCCACGCGCTCCGCCTGCAGCACGGCGGCCAACCGCTGCGCATCGTTCAGGAATCCGACTGGCTCAGCTTCGCGGGTCTGCACGATCATCTGCAGGAACTGCACCGTCACTACACCCCCGCTATGCTCAGTCAGATGCTCAAGATTCCCGTCAACCGCATCCGCCGCTGGCATCGGGCTGGACTCTTGCATCCTGTCAAGCAGGTCTTTCGGCTCCCCTACTTCGACTACCGTGAAGTCGCCTCCATTCAGAAACTTGCGCAACTTCTGGAAACAGGTGTCCCCTGGCGGCAGGTCCGCGAAGGCCTGCAAAAAGTCGCGGGCATGCTCGGTGACGAACGCAACCTCGCCCAGATCAATCTTCTCGTCGACGACCACACCGTCCTCTATCGCGACGACGAAGGCTGGGTCGAATCTCTCACCGGCCAGCGCCTTTTCGATTTTGATCCCGAAGTAGCCCCACGGGAAACAGAGGCGGAAGAACCTGCCCCGAAGTCACATCGCATTCAGGAGCACTGGACCGCCGAAGACTGGCACGGCGAAGCTCAACGCCTGCTCCACGAGGACGATCTCTCCGGAGCCGTCGATGCCATCCGCATGGCGCTGATGGATCTCCCCGCCCGCGCGGAATGGCACTTCCTTCTTGCTGAGATCCTCTACCGTCAGGACAACCTTTCCGGCGCGCTGGAACGCTACCACATCGCCATCGAACTCGATAACGACTTCCTCGAAGCCTGGGGGCAACTCGGCTGCCTCTATCTGCAACTGGAAGCCTTCGAAGCTGCGGAACACGCCTTCCAAGTTGCGCTGGGCCTGCACGCGGACTATCCCGAGGCCCACCTGCATCTCGCGGAACTGCTTCACAAAACGGGAAGAACCGCCGAAGCGGTCCCTCATTGGCAGGCGTATCTCAAGGAAGACCAGCGCGGCCCCTGGGCCGACAACGCCCGCGAACGCCTCCGCCAGGCCGGCTCGCCCCACGAATGAATTCGCATTGGTTGGCCCGATTGGGTGGCGGGGGCGCACCGCGCCAGCGGAAGCCCCCGCAAATCAAACCCTACTCGTGATGCTCTTCCGTCACGTGCGGCTTCGTCGCATTCGCGTCGCGGAAGTTGACCCATCCCGACGTGAACAGGTTCACAGTCGTCACCAACGTGAACAGCGTGATGAAAAACAGCACGAGCATCTGCCCGATCCGCTTTCCCGCTTCCGCGTCATCCGCCTTGAACTCGACCAGTTCTTCCGGCACGAACTTCGGCTCGTGATCCTCGACGGTCGCTGCTCCATGTCCATGATCACTGGTCGGTTCCGACATATTCTCCTGCTCCTCGATCACTCTCTCAAAAACAAAGAAACTCCCGAAATTCGAATCCTCAGTCTCTTGAATCCCGGTCGGATTGTCGAGACCAGTCACCCCTCTTTTTCCCATCTTAGGGAAAGCAGCCTTAAGCTTTCTTCACCACCACGCCCCCCACCAGCTTCATCAGCAGGTTATCCGCCGGGTAAGGATGTCCCACGTGCTGCCGGAACCCCTCCCCGTATTGCACCCCGATCTGCTTTCCCCGGTGGCTGCTCGTCTCGTCACAGGTATGCAGGTATTCGTCCATTCCATGCTGTCGCAGCAACCAGTTCCGCTGGCTGGCATGGCACGCCAGCATCTCCCGCTTCAGGGCATACTTGCTGCTGATGTCGACCACAAAATCAGGCTCCAGCGGATTTCCCAGCAGGTCGCAGCCCCCCACGGAATCCATGTAATACAGGTGCGGTATCTTCTCCAAGGCCGCAGCGGGGTTCACCTGGCACGTGTCATAATTCGGCGTCGGGGCGGCAAAGCAGGCATCTCTCACCAGTCTGCTGGTCATCTCGTGGTCGCTCATGTAATCGACCGGCGGTGCCGTCAGTACGATGTTCGGACGGGTCCGCCGCAGCGCTTCCGTGACCCGTCTCCGTCCATCATTGTCCACGACGATGCTCAAATCCTTGAATTCCAGACAGATGTAATCGACCCCCAGCAGGTCGGCCGCTTTCTTCGCTTCCGCCCGTCTCGTTTTTGAGATTTCCAGCGGCCCCATCTCCGCGCTGCCGCAGTCCCCCGCCGTCATCGTCACAATCGTGATCGCACACCCCAGATCCTTCAGCAGGGCCAATGTCCCCGCACATTGGAACTCCACGTCGTCCGGATGGGCGTGAATCGCCAGAATTCGCGGTAAATCAGTCACAGTCTGCCTCTTTTTTGCCTCTCCCGATGGGAAGGAAGGTGGTTTCGACGTAAAAAAAATGATAATTTCGGGGTTCCGAACTGTTCATGGAGATCAGCCCAAATTCCATCCAGGCAGGGGAGGCGCTTCCCCTCCGGACAAGCATCCTTGTGCGGCTCTCCCGCCGAATCGCTCTCGGAATCCCCACGGGTCTACCCCGGTTTGTTTCGAAGTCCGAATTATAAGGAATTTTGCCCCACTATGGCCACCCATGCACCCAAGCGTGCGTCCTCAACAAACATGGCCCATTACCTGCGTCACACCAAGATTCCCACCTTGATGTTCCGCAATGCCCGCGAAGGGGCCAAGCACGTCGCACTGGTCATCGAAAGCCTCATTCGCGAAAACAATTCCGCCGGAGTCCCCACCGTCCTCGGACTCCCCACCGGTTCCACCCCCATCAGTGTCTATCGCGAGCTGATCCGTCTCCACCGCGAGGAAGACCTCGACTTCTCCCAGGTCGTCACCTTCAACCTCGACGAATACTGGCCCATGTCCCCCGAATCCATCCACAGCTACCGCTGCTGGATGAAGGTGAATTTCTTCGATCACGTCAACATCCCCGAAGAAAACATCCACATTCCCCGCGGCGATATCCCCCAGGAGGAAATCGAATCCTTCTGTGAGGAATACGAACGGCTCATCGAAAAGTACGGCGGGATTGACGTCCAGCTTCTCGGCATCGGGCGCTCCGGACACATCGGGTTCAACGAACCCGGCAGTGCCATGAGCAGCCTCACCCGTCAGGTCACGCTCGACATGGTGACCCGCGTCGATGCCGCCGCAGGTTTCTTCGGTGAGGAAAACGTCCCCTTCCAGGCCGTCACCATGGGGGTCGGCAGCATTCTCGCCGCCCGCAAGGTCATCCTCATGGCCTTCGGTGAGCATAAGGCCTCCGTCATTCGCAAAACGGTCGAAGGAGACGTCACCGACGAAATTCCCGCCACCTTCCTCCAGAAACATCCCAACATCACTTTCGTCATTGACGAAGCCGCGGCGAGCAAGCTCACCAGCATCCAGACCCCCTGGCTGGTCGGGCATTGCAACTGGACGCCGCAACTCGTCAAACGCGCCGTCATTTGGCTCAGCCGCGAAGTCAAGAAGCCCCTCCTCAAGCTCGAGAAGAAGGACTTCCTCGACCATCACCTTCATGACCTTCTTAAGGTCGCCGGTCCTGCGGAAACCCTGCGTCAGAAAATATTCGAAGGGTTCATGTCGGGGATCTGCACCAGGCCCGCCGGTGAAGGGACGAAACGGATCATTCTCTTCAGCCCTCACCCGGACGACGACGTCATCTCCATGGGGGGGACGCTCATTACCCTCGCCGAACAGGGGCACGAGGTCTACATCGCCTACATGACGAGCGGCAACATCGCCGTCTTCGATCACGATGCCTTGCGCCACGTCGATTTCATCCAGGAGTTCAACCGCATCTTCGGCATGGAGACTGACCAGACTCGCGCTCTGGATGCCAAGATCCGTTCCGCCTTCTCGGCCAAGAAGCCCGGTGAGCCGGACATCCCCGAAGTCCTCGACATCAAGGCCCTCATCCGTCAGACCGAAGCCGTCGCGGGAGCCAAGGTCGCCGGCGTCCCTCCGGAAAAATGCCGCTTCCTCAACCTCCCCTTCTACCAGACGGGAAAGGTCGAAAAGCTCCCCATCTCCCAGGCCGATGCCGACATCATCATCTCCCTCCTCAAGGAAGTTGATCCTCACCAGATTTACGTCGCCGGCGATCTCTCCGATCCGCATGGTACCCACCGCATGTGCGCCAGTGCGATCATCGAAGCCCTCAAGCAGGTTGTGCCGGACGGCCTCCAGCCAGAGGTCTGGCTGTATCGTGGTGCCTGGCAGGAATACGAACCGCACGAAATCGAACGGGTTGTCCCTCTCAGCCCCGAAGTCACGCTCCGCAAAAAGATGGCCATCTTCAAGCACGAATCCCAGAAGGACGCCGCCCTCTTCCCAGGAAACGACGACCGCGAGTTCTGGATCCGCGCCGAGGAGCGGACCAAGAACACGGCAGCCATCTACAATGCTCTTGGTCTCCCCGAGTACTTCGCGCTCGAAGGCTTCGTGATGTACCGCGGCCAGTTGTAAAATCGTTACCGAGTCGCTTTCCCTGTTCGCGTCAATTCACGGCAGCCTCGCTAATCCCAGCGAGGCTGCCGTTTTTTGTCGACATTTCTGCGCATTGGCACGCTCAAAAAGACAGCGGACTTTTTCCATTTTTGTAATTCTTACCCTTGCTTCACTCCGCCCGTTCTCATAAAAACCCGCCACACTTGACGCCGCAAGGATGCAGCGTCGGTTGTTCAAACCCGGTTCGCCGGGGTTGAGAAACTTGTGGCGGGAAACCACGCCGCAAGCTCGAAATTTATCTCTCAGAGGATGGGGAGAACGATGCGGAACTTGAATTGGTCGGCCCTTTCCGCCGCCTTGGTGATCTGCGTGCTGTCCGGGTGCGGCTCTTCTTCCGGCAAGCCCGCCTCCCCCACCGCTCAAAAAGCCTCCACCGATTCCGCATCTGTCGCCGCAACTGACGATGCCCCGGAAGATGCTGTCGCTGCCGAGGGCCCCGCCCCCAAGGTTAAGGCCCTCCCCATCAGCGCCCGTAAGGAAACCGGCGATGCCGGCCCTGTGTTCCCCGGTGCGGCGAAAGGCTCCGCTGCCGAGGAAATGGCCGCCGAAGACGAAGATGACGAGGATCTCGCCGAAGGAATTAAGGATCTCGCCGAAGGAGAATCTCCGGAACTCAAGCCCAAAGAAGGCTCCCCCGAGTGGTACCTGCACGAACTCGTGAAGTTGCAGCTCGAACCCTTCGCCGAGAACCTCAAGCCCGCTGAAGTCAGTGCCGCCCAGGCCGAACGCCTGAAGAAAATCGCCGCGCTGGCCCGCAAGGCCGTCGCTCAGACCCATGATGACAAATCCAAGGCCCGTGTCTTCGACGTCGCGGTCCACCGCCTGATCGACGCGCAGGTTTCTCTCGCTCTCCTGGGTGACAAGGAAGGGGTCGATGGGGTCTACGATTCCGCCAAGTCCCTCTTCCAACGCGACCCCAAATCCAAGGTCGCCTCCGATGCCTGGTTTGCTCTCGTCAATCTGGCTTTCACGAATGCTCACAACACCGCCGGCAAGGATGATCGCTGGGTCAAGGAATATGCCCGCCTCGCCCGGCAGTTCGTGACCAATTTCCCCGCCGATCAACGCGGCATCAGGATGCTCTTCAACGCCGCCCTGGGCTGCGAATGGAACAACTGCCCCTCCGATGCCTACAAGACCTACGCTCTCCTGCAGAAGCAATTCCCCGAGAGCGAACAGGGGCTGCTCATCCCCGCCATCCACAAGCGACTCAAGCTTCAGGGAGAACCCCTCGCACTCTCCGGTCCCAGTCTCGAAAACGGCAAGGCCATCAGCCTGAAGTCTTACAAGGGCAAGACCGTGGCCCTGCTCTTCTGGTCCGCTCAGTCGGACGTCTCCGCTCAGGTCTTCCCCGCTCTCGCCAAACTGCAGTCGAAACATGACTCACTGCAAATCGTCGGCGTCTGCGTCGATGAGGACAAGGCCCCCATTCAGGCCTTCCTCAAGGAAATGAAATTCAACGCTCCCATGATCTTCTTCTCGGAAAAAGGTCAGACCGGCTGGAGCAACCCGATCGTCAAGGAATACGGCGTCCTCGACCAGTCTGCCTGGTTGATCGACCCGGACGGCTCCGTCATCTCGACGAGCGTCACTCTCAATTCACTCGAGCGTCAACTCTCTTCGCTCCTCAAGCACGACGCCAGTCGTGACAAGTAGTCCCCCCTTCTCTGTGCTTCGGTCGACTTAACTTCTCCCCTCAGAGAATTCACGTCGGACGATCGGGGCACAATTTGGGGAGCGAAAAAACGGCCTGGGGAATCTCCTGCCCCAGGCCGTTCTTATTTCTTTGAACGTTCCGCCAGCGTTTCGACGACCCCCTTTTGACTACCGCGGCGCCGTCGTCGTGAACACCACCCCCGGGAACGTCGTCTGCAGTTCGGTCCGCTGCTTCATGTCCTTTTGAATCTTTGTCTTGTAGACGTCGACCCCGGACAGCTTCTTCAGACCGCTCAGCTTCTTGATCCCTTCCGCGGTCACTGCCGTGTCGGACACAGCCAGGTTTTCCAGGTTCTGCAGCGAGTTCAGGTCTCCCATTCCCGCATCCGTGATCTTCGTGCTGGAAAGGATCAGCCGCTTCAGAGACTTGATGTGGCCGATGTTCTTCAACCCGGCATCATTGACCGGCGTGTGGTCCAGCAGCAGCGTATCGAGTGTCGGGAAACCGTCCGCTTTCGTCAGCGAGGTCCCATCGACTCCCGTCTGGTTCGCTTCCAGGTAAGTCAATTTCGGGGCGCTCTGCAGCGCGGCAGCCCCTTCACCCTTGAGCGTCAGCCCGTTCAGGGTCAACGTTTCCAGAGCGGGCAACTTGGCGAGCGCGGCCACTCCCTTGTCCGTCAGTTTTGTGTTGGACACATTCAGCATCTTGAGGCTTGTCATCCCGGCAAATGCATCAGCTGCTCCATCCGTAATCGCCGTTTCAGCCACGTACAGACGCGTGAGGTTCGACAACCCGCTCAGCTTTTTAAATCCCGCATCGGTGATCTTCGTCCCCGTCAGGTCCAGGTCCCGCAATTCCTTGAGCGTTCCCACCACCTCCATCGCTCCGTCTCCCGCATCCGTCCCGGAGATCGACAGCTCCCGAATCACCGGCGCGAATTTCAGGTTGACCAGCCCGGCGTCTCCGATTTTCTTGTATTTGTCGTCGCGGGGAGCACTCAGTCGCAGCACTTCCACGGCGGGAGCATTTTTCAGCAATTCGAGATCCGCGTCTTTCAGTTCTGTCGAACCTTCCAGGGAAATCACCCGCACGTACGTCCCACCGTAGTACTTGTCCCAGCCCACCCAGTCCTCTCCGAAAATCGACTTCAGAACTCCAGGCGTCCCAAAGGAAATCCGTCCCCCCAGTCGTTGCGCCGTGCTCTTGACCTTTTCGTCCGGTGAATAAGGCCGCAGCATCGACAGGATGAGCGGCAGGCACAACACCAGCAAGACCAGCACGAGCAGCAATTTTCCGAAGACTCCTTTCTTCTTGGCGGGAGGAGTTGTGGGATTTGGTGCGCCGGGAACAGGGGCGGGTGACTGACTCATGGTGTTGACCTTCTCAAGTGGGAAGAATGAATATGTGGCCCGGAAAAGTGGATCAATCTACCGCAGTAGTATGATCCGGATTCACAATTTGCTCTGCGGGCCGTCAGTTCGATCACACGAGGGCAAACGCGAATCGCGCCCAGTCAGAATACCCGATTTCGGGCCACTTTCCACCATCACTCGCTGCCTCAACTCCTGTAAGGGGCAGAATTTGAGCGGAATTTAACGATCTCGTCGCTCACCCCTTCAAAATGACGATGGTCCAGTCGTCCGTCATGGTCCCATTTCCCACGAACTCCCGGACCCTCTCCAGCAGCTTTTCCACGATCATTTTCGCCGGTTCCTCCCGGAGCGCATGGACCACCTCCGTCACCCGCTTCACCCCGAAGAATTCCCCCCGCAAGGAAACCGCCTCAGGAATTCCATCCGTCAGCGAGATGAAAATTTCTCCTGGTTTCAGGCTCCACTCCGTTTCGATCTCCTGACGCACGTCGGCCATAATTCCCAGCGGCATGCTCACGCATTCCAGCGGACTGACAATCCCGCTCGGCGAGATCACAAACGCGTTCTGCCCCGCGGCAGTCAGCGTCAGCTTCCGTTGCTCAGGATCCAGTTTCGCAAAGAACAGCGTCACAAACCGCCGGTCGCTCGCATCCTCCATCAGGAACTGGTTCAGTTCCCGCATCAGGCGTGGCACCGAGTTGTGCGTCCGCGCCAGCGCCCGCAGGTAGGCTCGCGTCTGACCCATGAAGATCGAAGCTCCCAGGTCGTGTCCGCTCACGTCCGCCACCACGATCCCCAGGCAATCGTTTTCCATCGGCACGAAATCGAAGTAGTCCCCACCCACCTCTTCCGCCGGTAATGACACCCCCGCGAGGTCGTACCCCGGAATCTGCGGCGCCTCGCGCGGTAGCAGCGCCTGCTGCACTCCTCGTGCCACCCGGAACTGTTCCTCGGTCGTCCGCAGCGCCACCTCCGCCTGGTAAACCCGCGTATACTCCAGGATCAGACCCACCAGCGGCACCAGGTACGCGATAATCTTCTCGTAATTCGAAATGTTGTAGTGGTTGTCGAACAGCTCCGTCGAGAAAAAGGCCGCGTGAATCTGCGCCATGATGTTCGGAAACACGCTCACCAGCAGTGCGTTCGCGAAGATGCTCGGATACATCTTCTGGAACCGCGTGAAGATAATTCCCCCCGCGAACAGGTACAGCACCAGGGAAACCGCATCGAACGGGCGCCGGATCACGTAGTCCGATGTCATTGCGACCGGCAACTGCGGAGTCAAGGCGCAAATCAACACCAGCAGGTAAGCCACCACTGCAAACAGCACTCCCATCAGCAGGATGAACCGCAAACCACCCCGCTGACGATTCCAGCCCTGGTGCCGTTTCCCCCTCCACACCAGGACTCCAGTCCCGATCATCAGGATGCACACGTGGAACAACCGTGACAGCGCCCACGTGAAGGGAATGAACTCACGGAAATCGGTGATTTCCCCGATCAGTCGCGCTGAAACCAGCGTCCGGAAGCCGTCGATCATCCCGGCGAAGAACAGCGCCGTCCCGATGATCGGCGTCGTCACGTCGCGCTTGATCATGTAATGCGTAAATGCGAACGTCACCGTGCACAACGCGATGCAGAACGCGCTCCATTCCAGGAACACGTTCACGAATTCTCCCTGCAGCGCCCGGCACAACGCATCTTCCCGGCGGCTTAACAGCGTCTTGACCGTGTTGGGATCCATCTCGCTCCGGTTCGGAACCACGATCCCATCACCCGCCGCTTCCCCGGGGCCCTCCAGTTTGAATTCCAGCGTCGTTAGCGGAGTCGCGAAACTATACCCCAGCATATTCAGCAACGTGGGGAGCAGGCATAGCACCAGGATGGCGATGATGACGCTACGCGGCAGTTGCGCTGACGAAGTACTCATCGTGTTGATTGATTTCTGAATCCTCGGGCCGCGTTCTGTTCGGTCGGGGTAATCGATTCAGGATAAACGGAATCCCCTCAAAACTCCACCGCTTCTAAGTGGTTATAGTGACCATACTCCCGTTCTCATCTTTTAAACGGACTCGTTCATCGTTGAGGACGACGCGCCACGCGAAATAGACCCAGAACAACACCACCAGTCCCAGGTGCAATCCCGCCGCACGACACCACATGCTCCCGCTCGCCAACTCTCCTCCCCACCAGGCGACCAGCAGGGCGCCACCTGCGACTTTCCCGATCCCCTGCTTCCAGTCCTGCATCAACGCCGCACACGGAAAAAACATCCATAGATAATAATGCGTCCACACAATGGGCGAGATCAGCAACATCGTCAGCACCATCAGGGATAAGACTCTCAACGTTCCTTTCCGTTCTCCCCGTTTCCACCCCGCGACTACCAGTACTACGCTCGTTCCCAGCAGGACCGCCAACGAAATTCCCTTTGTCACCATCCGCCATGTCCCGGGCTCGACCGACATCACGTTGACGTACGTCGTCCCCCCCTCACGCACCGGCACCCGCATCAGCAGCCGTGCGCACACCCCCTCCACGGATTGATTGTTGAACCGCGTCGAGCCATGCATGGAATCGGGATCCAGCGGATTCGCAGGCCGGTTCTCCGGCCCCAGCACCACCATCCGCATCCACCGCGCGTGAAATTCCCAGTTCGCCTCTGGACCCAGGTACAGCGTGCAGACCCCTCCGATGAACACCCCCGTCAACGCCACGAACCCCGCAATCACCCGCCATCGTCCCCACACGACAACCGGCAACAGGAACAACGCCGGGATTGCCTTGATCAGACCCCCGACTCCCATCAGGCATCCGGCCCAGATTTCACCCCCCCGCGCCGCAGCCACGTATCCCCACACCACCAGGCACATCAACAGCGGTCCGTTCTGCCCGCTCACCATGTTTCCGATCCAATACGGCAGCACCGAGCCGATCAGCACCCACCCCTCTCTCGTTTCGGAGAATCGCCTCCCCGACAGCACTTCCGCCCCTCGCCACGCTCCCCAGCTCGCGGCCAGATTCAGCACATACCACATCCCGGCCGCCACCCCCAAAGGCAGCATTCCCAGCGGCGCGAATAGCACATACGAACATGGGGGATAAGGGTCCGGATCATCCTCGACAGGGAAATGCTGCCGCACAGGCTGCATCGGTGCCGTCAGGTTCGCCCGCCAGATCCGGTAAAACCCCCGAAAGTCGGAACCCCCCGCACCCCCCGCTCGACCGCCACACCCCCAACGCCACCAGCGCGACGGCCACCACCCACCTGCTCCACCTCGGCCATCCCTGCCACACATTGCTCTCCTGGATTTTGTAAAACCCTTCTCCCCCCCGAGGGAGAAGGTGGCCCATCGGGCCGGATGAGGGGGCGGTACTGACGTCTCTGAGCAATCCTGAAATACACAGATAGACTCTGCGAAATCCATTGAATTTTCCATTCTGGCCCCACTCTCCCGCAATCGCTACACTCGGTCAACGGTCAAAAACTCCCCACCGGCATTTTGTCGCTCATGAAGCCCGCCTCGGACAAACAGCAGAAGTTCGCCCTCGAAATCGTCCAGAAACTGCGCGGTGCGGGCTACACCGCACTCTGGGCCGGAGGCTGTGTCCGCGATCTCCTCCTCGGCAAACTCCCCCAGGATTACGACGTCGCAACCGATGCCCGACCTCAAACCGTCCAGGAACTCTTTGGCCGTCGAAAAACCCGCGCCGTCGGGGCCGCCTTCGGGGTGATCCTCGTCCACGGCCCGAGCGGATCCGGCGATGTCGAAGTCGCCACGTTCCGGGCCGAAGGCCCCTACCTCGATGGCCGTCGTCCCCAGCATGTCGTCTTCTGCACCCCTGAAGAAGATGCCCAGCGCCGCGACTTCACTATCAACGGCATGTTCCTCGACCCCGTCGCCAATAAGGTTCTCGACTATGTCGGCGGGCAGAAGGATCTCTCCAAGCGCATCATCCGCGCCATTGGCGATCCTCTCGAACGCTTCCGCGAGGACAAGCTCCGCCTCCTTCGCGCCCTCCGCTTCTCCGGCAACCTCGACTTCAAGCTCGATCCCGCCACCGCGAAGGCGGTCCGTACGATGGCCCCCGAGATTCACGCCGTCAGCCCGGAGCGCATCACGCAGGAACTCAAGCGGATGCTCGTCGATCCTCATCGCGACATCTCCATGCGCCTCGCCCACGACCTCGCCCTCCTCTCCGAAATTCTTCCCGAGGTCACTCCGCTCCTGGCCTCCGATCAATTCGCGGCCTGGGACCATACCCTGGCACGCCTCAAGTTCCTTCTTCACCCGCAATTCGAAACCGCGCTGGCCTCCCTCCTCTGGAGCCTCCCGGAGATTGACTCTGCTCTCCTCAGGAAACTCGCCAAGCGACTCAAGTTTTCCAATCAGGAACTGCACAACCTCGATTGGCTTTTCGCCCATCGCGACAGTGTGGAGGAGATCCGTTCCGCCCCCCTCTCCACGCTCAAGAAACTTCTCGTCGCTCCCGAGTTTCCCGAACTCGCGCTTCTTCTTCGCGCCGACGCCGAAGCCCGGGGCGGTTCCTCCCCTGACCTCGACTACTGCGAACAATACCTCCGGGATATCCCACCCGCGGAGCTTAATCCCCCCCCGTTGTTAACCGGTGACGACCTTGTCGCCCAGGGGATTAAGCCCGGCCCGAAATTCAAACGCCTCCTCGAAATCCTCCGCGACGCCCAACTGGAAAACCGCGTCCGCACCCCCGACGACGCCTGGAATCTCATTCATCAACTCCAGAAGTCGCCGAAGCAGGACTCAGATGATTAAACTGAACTAGCCCCAAGCGGCAGCGCGGGGTTCTCTTTTGCAACATCAACACGGATGGGTGGCGGGGGCGCCCCGCGTCAGCGGAAGCCCCCGAAAACGTGAACGCTCCATTTTCAACAGAATTACGGAACAACCTCAAATCATGACCTCCAAAGTACGCTTTGCCATCATCGGTGCCGGTGCCGTCGCAGATTACCATCACGTACCCGGAATCCGCATCGATCCCCGCGCGGAACTTGTTGCCGCCTGCGATCCCAACGAAAAACTCCTCGCCCAGCGCCAGTCCGACTGGGGTCCGATCAAGACCACGATCGACTACGCCGCTATCGCCCGCGATCCCGACATCGACGCCGTCATCATCTGCACTCCCAACTACACCCACCTTCCCATCACGCTTGCCTGTCTCGAAGGGGGCAAGCATGTCATGTGCGAAAAGCCCCTTGGCCTGAACTTCGACGAATCCCTCAAGATGTATCAGTCCGCCCGCGACAAGGGACTGCGGCATATGACCGCTTTCACCTATCGCTTCGCCCCCTCTATGCGCTATCTCCGCGATCTGGTCACCACCGGCCAACTCGGCGTCCCCCGCCACTTCCGCAGCCAGCGCTTTCTCGACTGGCCCGAAACAAGTTGGGGATGGCGGCAATACAAGAAACTCGCCGGTGCCGGCGACCTCTTCGATATGACCATCCACCGCATCGACTATGCCCAGGATCTGATGGGCTACATGACCGAAATCACCGGCGCCATCGCCCAGTATGCTCCCCGCGACAAGAATCCCGATGGCACCCCCTGCGCTCCTTCCGAGGTCGATGACTGGTCCTCACTCATCTGCCGCTTCGATCGCGGCGGCGTCGGCGTCCTCGAAGGGAGCACTCTCATGAAGGGCTACCACTACGAAGGCTTCGGCCACGACTGGGCCGAGGTCAACGGCTCCGAGGGAACCGCCGTCTATCAGCTCAAGGAACCGAACACCATCCTCGTCGGCAAGCAGGGGCAGTCCCTGCAGAAAGTCGAAGTCCCCGAAAAGTATCTCGCTCCGGAAGGCTCCCCTCGCAATCCCCGCGATGGTGTCCCCAGCACCGTCTTCCGCTACGACCTCGTCTACGAGTTCGTCTCCGCCATCGTCGAAGGACGCGATGCCGTCCCCGGCTTTGATGATGGTGCCTCCGCTCAGGCTGTCGCCGATGCCGTCCTGGACTCCTTCGACAAACGTGCCTGGATCACCCTCGACAACTCCTGGCGCTCCTGAACAAAACGCCGACAAACAAAAAAGGGCCTTCGACATCTCGAAGGCCCTTTTCATTCTTTGCATCGGGTGGCGGGGGCGCACCGCTTCGCGGAAGCCCCCGGAGATAGTGCCTGTGTGCCTACGCCTTCTACGGCTGCAAATCCCCGGTCAGCGGAAGTGTCTGCTTCGGCTGTCCCGCGATTTTCCATGTCAATGTCCCCTCCAGAGTCGTCGGCCCGGTAATCTGCAGGCGGATGGTTCCACGCGCCTTCGCCCCCTCAAAGACCGTCTTCGCTTTGAACGTCACACTCCCATCGTGTTTGATGTTGGCCGTTGACGTCACACCCGGCTGCACGCTCGTCAGGTCAATCGTCACCGACTTCCCTTCCTGCGTCATTGGCACCGAGTTGGATCCCAGTGTCTTGACGTTGAAGGTCCATGTCCCCGCATAATTCGGCAACGGTCCGTTCGAATGCGCCTTCAATCCGTGTGCGGACAGCAGCACCCGCGTCTCCATGCTTTCAATCGCCATCAGCCGCTGCGCATTGCGTCGTTTGTTATGGGAAAACCACGTCGTCCACGTCATTGAAACACCTCTCTTGAAGGAACTTCTACGGAATCCGGTTCAAAGAACAGATGCCCCTGTCGAAGACATCAGCCTAGACCCGAACCCACACTCCACACAAGAAAAAAGAGAGACTGAGAACGGATGTAACCATTCCAGGAGGTCAGGCTCTCCCTCCGACGAAAAGGATGCCTCTTACTTCCCCTTCCACGCGTCGAAAAACTCCTTCAGCGGAGCCGCGAAGACCCCCGCATAGCCATAGACGTCGTTGTGGTCGCACTCGAGCTCAATAAATTCCTTCGCCACGCCCGACTCTGACTTTTCCGCCGCGGTTTCAAACAGCTTCCGTCCCATCGAAAACGGCACAATGGAGTCCCGTTTTCCATGCAGGACCAGGATCGGGCACGTTACTTTGTTGATCCGCTCAATCGACGCATATCGGTCGATCAGCAACCAGCTCACCGGCAGCCACGGAAAGTGATATCCCCCCGCCTCGACCAGCGACGTGAAGCTCGACTGCACGATCAGGCCCCCCGGCACATCTCCTTTCTGACAGCATTCCGCCGCCAGCCGGACCGCCATCCCGCCCCCCAGCGACTCTCCATAAATAAAGATCCGCGCGGCGGGATAAGTTTGCACGACCTGCCACGCTCGCCGCATCCTCAGCCAGATCCCGCTCCGTCGGCGATCCGGGATTCTCGCCATACCCGCGATAATCGAAGAGAAACACGTGGCAGCCCAGCCGCGATAACGTCTCCAGTTGCATCTCCCGCCCCATCCTGTTCCCGGCATTCCCCGGGAAATACAGGACCACCGCCCCATTCTCTTCTCGCTTCGGATCCAGCGGATGCACATGCCATCCATGCAGCGTCAGGCTGTCATGGCTCTGCAAGGTGACATCTTCTACCTTGAATCGCGTGTCCTGCATCCGCGCAGGAATACTCTGGACTTTTTCGGGATGATAAATCAGCGACCTCTGCCAGACAGCCAGCATGACGATTGGTACCCCCAGAATGACCAGCAACCGAACAATCCACCGCCACGCAGTTTTACGCTGTTTCTTTGGCGGAGCCGTTTCCAGAACCTTCGCTTCCGCGTCCTGCGTTTCTCCGTCGCTCATCAGGCACCTACACTCTCACAAACTTTTCATTGCTCAACTCCTGCTCCCCGTCCCAGCGATACGCACACAGGTAGCCCCCCTTCGCCACGCTGTAATCCAGGCACGCGATATTCGGCGCCAGCAACTCCGGCCGATCCCCCCGCAACCAGTAATGCCCGATGAACACCGGCTTCTCCGTCGCCGGATACGGTGCCACGTCCGCCAGTCCCGTCCAATCGATCGGCTCGTCGCAATCCACTTCTGCCGACATGGCATACATCCTATACGTCGTACCCTCCGGCGGCAGGTACCAACGCACCCGCATCTCGTGCCGCACGATCGCATCCGCCGAGTTCAGGCTCATTCCCGCCGGCAACGGAATCTCCTTCCCCTTCAGCACCCCCTCCACTGGCTTGAACAATCGCTCCTCCTCCACGCACGCTTCGAACAGGAACGCGTCAGTCACCCCCCACACCGCTCCAGCCCCGCTTTGATCTGCTTGAGATATTCACCGTCCCAACAGGCATGCACCACCCGCAGTCCCTCCAGGTCCAGCCACAACGGCAGCGTCCGGAACCAGCGCCGCACTCTCCATCTCGGCCGCCGACAACTGCTCCAGCGTCGCCGGTGTTGATGGTTATTCTTATGAATGTGTGGCCGCAGATACTCCCCCGGCTTTCCCGGATGCGGCGTGTGATACGCCAGCGCGTTCAGTTCGTGGTTTCCCATCACCGACAGCCCCCGTCCGCTTTCCACCATCCCCCGCACGATCTCCAGCACGCGGGCGATCTCAAGGCCCCCGGTCGATAAAATCTCCCAGGAAAATCACCTTCCGTTCCGGATGCGCATACACCCCCCCGGTCCGCCGATACCCCAGCGCCTCCAGCAACGCCACCAATTCGTTGGCATACCCATGCACATCCCCAATCAAGTCATACATCCGTAACAATATCTCCTATCCAAAGACCTTCTCCCCAGCGCGGGAGAAGGTGGCCGCGCAGCGGACGAAAGAGGGGGCAGTACAAGTGTCTCTGAGCAATGTTACTTCTCTTGATTCTCTAGACTTAGTCTACGCATTCCTCCACCCTCGCTTCTCAATCCTTCTCACATCTTCTACTTCTGCCAATGATCTCAGATAAGTTTCCAGTTTGACCAACTCTCTGTCTTCAGGATCTCCCTGAAACTCAGAGACATACACAGCATTCCCGTAATTTCGTTCTAACTTCTGCGGCGTATCATCCACAAACAAGACTCGCGCCAGCGAGTACCCTAACCGTCGTACCTTCTTCAGGTCCTTTACGAAATACGTCTGAAATCGTTCGGGGTCAATCCGGCGAACACACCTCTCCCGTCCCCACACAAACACCGGCTGTTTCTCTTCTGGAAATAATTGCGTCACAATCCCGGCCAGATAACTCTCTCCGGATGTTGACCAGACTGCCACCTGAAATTCATCCAGGCACGCCCTCAAGAACTCTTCTACATGGGGACGACGATAGACATGGAATGGCCCCACCTTGAAATCCGCTTTGCGCTCCAACGGCTTCTCATCGGCGAAAATCAAAGTCTCGTCCACATCCAGGATCAGCAACATTCGATCGTCGGCCATTTGTGCTCACAGTACTTGCTCTCTGTCTCCGAATTGTGATCCCTCTTGAACCAGAGTTTCAATTCCCCACTCCTTCAGCACCTCAGGGAGCACGCTCATACTTCCCCGTCCATAAGCCCAGTCGATCATTTCCTTTGACTTGGCAGCTTCGGTGCATAATCTGCTTGGGTGCGGAACGATTCCGACACGTCCCAGATCCAGACGGTCTGCATCCCAGCAAGTCTGAATTGTCACATCAGGATGAGTTAGCTCGTGTGTGTGCCCCTCACACGCCTTGTACAGCAATCGAAAATAATGGTCCGGCAATTCGAAGAAACGATTTCGCTGGGAAGCCGCAAGCTCTGCCCCTCGCAAACCGTGTTCCTCATCATGACCTTCATTGACGCGTCGGGAGTCGTGGAATACCGCGAAGAGTGCGACTACCTCTACCTTGGCTCCCGTCTTCGACGCCAGTTTCATGCCGTTTTCGTAGACCCGACCCCAGTGCGCGACGCCATGATATCCCCCCCAGGGAAGCGGATACTCCTTAAGAATGGACTCAATCAGTGGTTTCAGGTTCATGTGAAAATCTGGATCATTTTAGCCAAATAACAACAACTCACTCCCCTCCCCACTCCTCCGCCAGTTTCCGGAACTGTTCCCCCCGGTCCTGGAAATTCTTGAACCAGTCATAGCTCGCACACGCGGGGGATAGCAGAATCACGTCCCCCGCCTGGCTCTGCCCCACACCCCACTCAAACGCCTCCCGGAAATTTGAACACGTGCGCATCGCAATCTCGTTGTCCTCATGCGTCAATTCTTGCCCCGCCTCCCGAATCAGCTCTCCAATCTTTGGCCCGGTCGTCCCCATCAGTGCAATTGCCTTCACGGAACTCGACCAGACACACCGGGCCAGAAAATGAAAATCACTCCCCTTGTCGTATCCCCCCAGCAACAGCACCACCGGCTTCTGCGGATTCTGAAACGCCCCCAGCGCCATCATTGTCGATTCCGGCGTTGTCGCCAGCGAATCATTGTAAAACAGCCTCCCGTTCTTTTCGCACACCAACTCCAACCGATGCGGCAGCGCTTTGTATTCCCGCAACCCTTTCTCAATCGCCTCCACACTCACCCCGAGCGCCAATGCCGCGCACGCCGCCCCGAGCGCATTCTGCACGTTATGTTCCCCCGGCACACTCAACCATTGCCTGAGATCCTCTTCCGCTATTGCCCCCCCTCCCCGATCGACCAATCCAAATCCCAGCCGTACCCCATTCACCGGCCACTCCGACACGTCCTGATCGCTCTCATTCAGCACCGCGATATCCTCGGGCTTCTGCCAGCGCAAAATCGTCTGCTTCGCCCGCCGATACTCTTCCACCGTCCCGTGTCGGTCCAGGTGGTTCGCCGAAAAGTTCGTGACGATCGCGATCTCCGGACTCACCTGCAGCCGGTCCAGGTCCTCCAACTGAAAACTGCTCAACTCCAGCACCACCCAGTCCCCCGGCTGGATCTGGTCCAGGTCCGACAGCAGGCTCTTTCCGATATTCCCCCCCAGCCACGCCCGTGGACCCTGCCCCAGCAGAAAAGACTGCTGCAGAATGGCATGCGTCATCGCCGTCGTCGTCGATTTCCCGTTGCTTCCCGTCACCCCAATGATTCGCCCCCGGCACCGCTCCCAGAACAGGTTCATCTCGCTCGACAACGGCACCCCCGCCTCAATCGCCCGCTGCACAAATCGGCTCGATTTCGGCACCCCCGGGTTCACCACTGCCAGGTCAGCCGAGACAAAATCCTCCTCCCGGTGCTCCCCCAGCACCCACCGCGCTGGCTGCACATCCCCCAGTTCCACAATTGAATCCGCCAGCTCCTCCCCCGTTCGCAGGTCGGTCACCGTGACAATCGCCCCTTGCTCCACCAGGAACCGCACCACCCCCACCCCACCCCCGAAACTCCCCAGCCCCATGACCGTCACCCGCTTCCCCCGCAGGTCCATCGGCTCAGGTTTGTTGGTCTT
Organism: Planctomycetales bacterium; assembly: GCA_046349635.1. Classification (GTDB taxonomy): domain Bacteria; phylum Planctomycetota; class Planctomycetia; order Planctomycetales; family Planctomycetaceae; genus JAXMBX01. The sequence goes on along the minus strand of JAXMBX010000025.1, from coordinate 16,374 downwards.
CTGGTTCATAATCCTGCAGGGGGTGTGTCTTGGTGTCCCTCTTGAACGGTCATGAAACCCAATCTCTCAGGGTCGCTCGCCCCCCTATTCTAGTTGTCCTTCGGCATGGAGACCATCAACACCCTTCTTCCACAGCGGGGCAAGTCCTTTCGAGCCGGAAGATCAAAGTCAGGATCTCTTGGAACAGGCTCATTCTTGAGGTAAGGTTAATGAAAACCGCCCGACAATGCGGTTGGCGATCACGTCGGAAGGACAGATCTCCGGAAGCGGAACGTCGTCCGGAGCGGTTGCTCAGACGGTCACAATTCATCTCGTCCCCTCTTGCTCACAAAGCTCCTGTATTTCTCCGGCATCGAAACCACGGATCCACAATTCTCGGCTAATCCATAGATCTCATCACATGAAGAAACTCCGGATTGCCGTTCTCGTCCACGAGTCTCTCATTCCTCCCGATACCGTGGAGGGAAGCAGCGACGAGGAAATCGCGGAATTCAAGTGCGAGTTCGACGTCGTCGCCACGCTCCGGGAAATGGGGCACGATGTCCAGACGATCGGACTTCTCGATGACTTGACCCCGCTCCGGAATACGATCCAGGAATGGAAACCCGATATCGCCTTCGTTCTGCTGGAAGAGTTTCATGGCGTCTCGACCTATGACCAGGCCATCGTCGCCTATCTGGAGCTCATGAAGCAGCCCTACACCGGTTGCAATCCCCGCGGCATGGTTCTCTCCCGGGACAAGGCCCTCGCCAAGAAAATCCTCACTCACTCCCGCATCCCCACCCCTTCCTTTGTGGATTTCCCCCGCGGACACGCCATCAAGCGCCCCAAGCGGCTCAATTTCCCCCTCTTCGTCAAGTCCGCCATCGAAGACGCCTCCCACGGCATCTCCCTCGCCTCCATCGTGAGGAATGACAACGAACTCGCCGAACGCGTTCGTTTCGTCCACGACAAGGTCGGCTCGGATGCCATCGTCGAAGAATTCATCGACGGACGCGAACTCTACGTCGGCATCCTCGGAAATGACCGCCTCAAGACCTTCCCCATCTGGGAAATGATCTTCGACAAGCTCCCCGAAGGAACCGCCAGGATCGCTACGCGCAAGGTCAAATGGGACGAGAAGTACCAGAAGAAATTTGGAATCACGACCCAGGTCGCGGAGAATCTCCCCTCTCCCCTCGAAGAAAAAATCTATCGCATTTGCAAGCGGGTCTTCCGCTCCCTCAATATGAGTGGCTTCGCCCGGATCGACCTCCGCCTGGCCGAGGACGAACGCGTCTACGTCCTGGAGGCAAATGCCAATCCCAACCTCGCCTATGGAGAGGATTTCGCGGAGTCCGCCGAACACGCCGGAATTTCCTACGAAGAATTGCTCTCCCGGATTATCAAGCTCGGCTTGAATTACCAGTATCACTGGAGATCCGCCGAATCCTCCTGAAATACCCTCGCTCACTCCCCCCTGATCAATCACAATGAACCTGCGTCGATTTGAGTAACATCGTTGAACTGACATGGTCAAGTTGAAAACTCCCCGGTCCAGGACATCCCGATCCGTTTCTGCCTTCCGCAAGCTCGATCAGATGACAGAAGAGGAACTCCTCGACCTGCGCATCTGCGATCTCGGAGTCCGGATCGAAGACACTCCGTTGGAAGAGAGAATTCAGGATCTGTTCGAGGAACTCCGGGAGCGGGAATTTGTCTTCCGTCCCCATTTCTGGCTCTCGGATGGCTGGTACACCCCCGATGGCATCCCCGGCGTCGCCATCCCTTTCTACCTCGCTCACCCCCGGCTCATCCGGCTGGAACGCCGCCAGATGCTCGAAGCCGAAGGGGCCGCGGCCAACGATTGCCTGCGTATCCTTCGCCACGAAACCGGGCACGCCATCGACAATGCCTACCGCCTGCGACGTCGTCGGAGTTACCGCGAAGTCTTCGGCCGCGTCTCCCAGCCCTATCGCAGTTACTACGAACCCCGCCCTTACAGCAAAAAATTCGTCCTCCATTTTGACATGTGGTACGCCCAGGCCCACCCCGTCGAAGATTTCGCCGAAACCTTCGCCGTCTGGCTTCGCCCCCGCTCCCGCTGGCGAAAGCAGTATGAAGGCTGGCCCGCCCTCAAGAAGCTCCAATACGTCCACGACCTGATGCAGGACATCCACGCGAAGAAACCCCTCGTCGCCTCCCGCCAGCACGTCGATCCCTTGCGCCAAATCCGCCAGACGCTCCGCGAACACTACAAGAAGAAACGGGATTTCTACGGCCTCGATCATCCCGGGTTCTACGACCGCGACATCCGCCGCCTCTTCTCCGATGCCGAGGAACACCAGGGCAATCCGTCCGCATCGGCATTCGTCAAGCAGGTCCGCCGCCAGTTACGCGAGACCGTTGCCCGCTGGACCGGCGAATCCCAGTACACCATCGATCAGGTTCTGAAGGAAATCATCAGCCACTGCCGCGAGTTCAAACTCCGCCTCAGAACCACCCAGAAGCAGACGACTCACGAATTGCTCGTGCTGCTTACCATCCAGACGATGAACTACCTCCACGGCGGCAAACACCGCATTGCCCTCTGAGCGGCCTGGTTCCTCAAGCCGTTGGATGCCTCTTCCTCCCTGAGGAAAATCTCCACCACGCCACCAGGCCCACACCGATGCAGACCACGACAGCAATCGCCAGCCAGGCGATTGAAGACATTGACTCCGCCGGAACCCCTGGTTGAGTCTGTGTCTGCTGTGCGGTTTTGACCGGAACCGTGAGAATCGCAGGTTCTATGCTCTCACTGGCTCGCCGGGCATTGTTATTCACGGCCGGTCCCATCGCCGTCAATTCATATCCCAGCTTGCTCTCCATGTCCGCGACCTTCGTTCCAGGCCGATAATCAGTAGGACAGATCGAAGCTGGCACCATGTCGCTGACTGCAATGTCGCGAAACAGATAACGCTCCTGCTTCACCGCATACGCACGCGTCTCTCCTTTTTGCTTCTTCCAGGCATCTTTGGTCGTGGTGTCGTACTTCCAGCCTTCCGGAATGAACAGCTTCATTCTTTCCGTGAACGTCAGTTGGGCAGGCAGCCAGACCTTTGGCCGCACCTCTACGAATTCTCCCCACCTCCCTGAGTACTCCTGGGAAGTCGCACCGGACAACTTGCCGTCCGTGGAGATCACCACGTGTTGCAGAAAAAATTCCGCAGGTGCGAATCCATGTTTTGAGTCAAATCGAATCACAAGCTGCAGGTGTATTGTAGGAGTTTGAACATTTTCACCGGGGATGAAGCAGCTCACGACCACATCTTCCGGATGAATCACAGCCACTTCGGGGACCAGGTCCGGGGAAATAGCCAGTCGTTTCAAGGCGAGTTCCTGCTTCAAGAACTCTGACATTGACTGTTGTGCCCCTTGCACTTGGCGCGCGTAGTTAAATGCTAAACCCCACAAATTTCCCAGCAGTCCCGGACCATACAGAAACGGCGAAACTCCCGCTTGCCTGGAGATGCGAACCTGTGTCGCTGTGTTCCCCAAGCCATCGGAAATCTGCCACTGCTCTCCATCAAAACAATGACACGCCTCCGCCCGCTCCGGAGAACCGTTGTGGAGATCCACGCGACATAATCGACTTCCAATCGCCGAAAATACGAACGTATCTCTGCTCAGTACATACCCTGTCTCCAGCTTGGGCTGCGGCGTTGCGGGAGGGAATGACCCCGCCGCACCTTTCCGATTGGCTTCAGAAAGCCGGACTGCGTCCGCGAAATACGCGTTGTAGTCCTTGGCGGCGGTAATCTCGCGCTCCCCTTGGAGCGCCACATAAGGGATCTGCTTCTCTCGTTCCTCCAGCGTCTCCACCAGCCGGTTCACCCGCGCCAATTCGTCCGCGGACAAGCCCCACACAACCCTCGCAACTCTCTCGTCCTGAGAAAATAAAGGTGCCGGCCGCCACAGAACGACAACAAGCAGCAGCCACAAACATTGATTAACCATCAAATCACCCTCGTCTGAGGGAACGGGAGAAAGAGTCCTGCCGGCAATGCGGCCAAACGCCTGAATGCTATCAAGTCGACCCTTTCTATAGCAATAACAAAGTATTTTGTTTTTTGCAAAATAGTAGACGCACCATTCGGCGCGGCTTATCTCCGCGGTCCATTTTCAATGGATCTCACGACAACCCTGTGGGTGACAACAGACTCGCAGAGGGAGAGATCTCTGGGGATGACTTCTTCCTCCGGTCGCGCAGACTCGCCTCGAAGTCAGGTTTCACTCTTCGCCATCACCGCATACCGCAGCTTGGCTGAACTCGAACGCGGATTATCCCGCCGCTCCTGGCCGGATGCCCGGATCACTTCCTCCGCAATCTTCTCATACGTTCCGGCCTGCAGTCCCGCCTTGAACGCCTGCTTCACCCGCCGATCCTCACCCGAGTGAAACGTCAGAATCGCCACCCGTCCCCCCGGTTTCATGCAGTACGGGAGCGTCCGCAGCAATTCGTCCAACGCCCCGAACTCGTCATTCACCGCAATCCGCAGCGCCTGGAACACCCGCCGCACCCTGTCCTCCGTCTCCTCGTCATCGCCTGATCGTTTTGAACCACGTGAGGTCCCCCCTCCACTCGATCGAGACGCACTCCGTCGCGACGCAGTCCCGCGCACTACCTCCGCCAGTTCCTGCGTCGTCTTCAACGGCGTCCGTTCATGGGCTTTCAGAATCCGCTCCGCGACTTCCGCCGCGCGAGGCTCATCCGCGTTCTCCGTCAACAACTCCGCCAACTCCTCAACATCCAGCTTCGAGAGCAACGCCGCCGCCGATTGCCCCCGCAACGGATTCATTCGCATGTCCAATGGCCCATCCGTTTTGAAACTGAACCCCCGCGCCGGATCGTCGATCTGCATCGACGACACCCCCAGATCCGCCAGCAGCATGTCCGCCCCTTCCGGAGCCTGCTCCGCCACGAACTTCGCCACCCCTGCAAAGTTCGACCGCTTCACGACCAGCGTCTCCGCCCCGAACCCCTGCCCCCGCAGCCTGGCCTCCGTCTTTGCTAGCTCAATCGGGTCTGCATCCACCCCCAGCAACCGCCCCCCCGGCTGCACCGCCGCCAGCAAAGCACTCGCGTGCCCCCCATACCCCAGCGTGCAATCCACGGCGATTTCCCCCGGCTGGGGATTGAGCACTTCCAGGATCTCACGCACCATGATCGGACGATGCATCCCCGCCGGCGTCTTCCCCCCGCCAGCACCTTGGCCACGTCCTCCGGATACCGCTCCGGCTGATGTTCCTTGTATTTCTCCTCGAACCCGCGCGGATTCTTCCCCTGATACCGCACCCGCCGCGCCGGCCTTTTCCCCTCAACATCACTCATCTCGCCCTCACCTCAGTCCTCATCACTTCGAAATCAAAATCACTTGCTCACTCGAACACCCATCTTAACTTTGAAGCATCTCAATCAACTGCTTCTCCCCAAACTGGGTCGCCATGTCCAACGGAGACGTCCCATGCAGGTTTTTCGTCGTCGCGAACTTCCCTCCGCCATGACGTAAAAAAACTTCCACGACCTCATATTTACCACGTGCGTGGAAAACTGCCCTCCAAAGTGCCGTGTTTCCATAACGATCGATGATCCCGAGATCCCCGCCTCGCGAAAGAATCTCTTCAGCGACGGACGCATTCTGATACACCGCCGCGTAATGCAACGGCGTCAGGCCGTCGGCATCGACTGCGTTAACGTCAATACCCGCCTCCAGGAGTGGTTTGATAACGGCGTGATTCTTATAGGCGATAGCAGTATGCAGTAGGCAAGCTCCATCTGCATTCTTGACATTGATGTCAGGCAGATCCGCCAAAAGCGAGATCGCCTTCTCCATCCCGGCGAATTGCCGGAAAAATGTCCTGTGTCATGATCGATGACCCTCAATGCATCTCTCAAAGAACCTCTCCCCGTCCTTCCCCTCCCCCTTGGGAATTGTATCCTATCCCCTGCATTCGCTCGTCACATTTTCGTGACGTCCCATTCGTTCCGGTGCACTCGCACACACCCGTCGGTAAGGCAGCATGTCCCACACAATCCGGTCCGTGGAAAAAATCTGGGTGGAGCTTCCCCTCCGCACTGTCCCCCGCGCGGAACATGATCCGCGAAATCCCCCACTGGACCATCTTCGAACTCTGCAAGGTCCACCTCGACTCCGGCGTCACGGGCTTCGGCGAGACCATGGTCTATTACACCTGGGGCGCCTCTTCGATTACCGATGAAATGATCGCCAAGGTCGTCGGCCGCCACCCCGCCGAAGTCATGTGGGACGACTCCCTCGGCGCCGGCCTGCAGATCGCCCTCTTCGATGCCGCCGCCAAAGTCCTCGACGTCCCCCTCTACCAGATGCTCGGCAAACGCCATCGCGACCGCTGCCACGTCGCCTGGTGGGACATCGACCTCCCCGCCGCCGACTGGATCAGCGAATGCCGCCTCGCCATCGAGCAGGGCTACACCTCCTTCAAGACCAAGGGCCGCCCCTGGTGGGATCTCGTCGAAAACACCCGCCGTCTCTGCGCCACGTTGCCCCCCCATTTCGAAATCGACATGGACTTCAACGGCTTCGGCGTCGACACCGCCCACTGCACCCGCCTCCTCAAAGAACTTGAGCAGTTCCCCAACATCGTCATGTACGAAAGCCCCATCCCTCATCACGACATCGCCGGTTACAAGTTCCTGAGGCAGCAGACCTCCGTCCCCATCTCCATGCATACCGCCACCCACTTCGGCGACGCCTCCCTCGAGATGGCCATCCGCGAAGAGATGTGCGACGGCTTCGTGATCTGCGGCGGGGCCTCCCGCATCATCCGCGAAACCCATCTCTGCCAGGGATTCAACAAATCCGTCTTCCTGCAGATCGTCGGCTCACGCATCGCCGCCAACTTCGCCCTGCACCTCGGCGCCGTCCTGGAAAACGCCCGCTGGCCCTCCGTCAACTGCCACCAGCTCTACGAACACGACTGCGTCACCGAACCCTTCATCGTCAGTAACGGCCTCGCCCCTGTCCCCGAAGCCCCCGGCCAGGGATCACGCTCGATGAGGACGCCATCGACCATTACCGCATCTCCCCAAGCCCAAGCCCTATTCCCAGCCCCGGCCTGCTCCTCGCAGTCCGCTGGCCGACGGGCACCACCACCTACTACGCCCACGCGCAGCAGTACTGGGACGACTGGCTCGGCGGACGTCTCCCCTTCTTCCCCAAGGGGATCAATCTCGAGCAGATCACCGATGACCACTCCCCGCAGTGGGCGGATCTCTACGACCGGGTCCAGAAAGCCCCCGTCCACTCCGCCCAACCCCCTTTTAGAAAATAGGCCCTGCGCCGATTGGTTTTCTTGCAGTGGCAGCGGGGCAGAGCATGTGTGTGGCACACGGGGGGGGGGTGTGCGGCGGTGGTGCGTGCGGCGGCGGCGGGGCGGCGGCGGCAATGCGGTGCAGGTGGCGTGGTGGTGGTAAGTAGCAGTGCGGCAGCAGCAGGCGGGGGGGGGCAGCGGCGGTGGGCGGCGGGCAAGCGCTTTCAGGCGCCAGCGGCAGGGTGGCATAAAGTGCTGGACGATGATTGCCCTGAGCCGATCGTTGACCATGTCAGAAGTTAATCAATGGCACAGGTCAGGACAGCAGCCCGCTCAACACCCGCCCCGCACTGATCTCCCACGGGCGGCCGGTCGCATCCTGAATCGTCTGGTGCGGATCGAGTCCCAGTTGCTGGTAGATCGTCGCCTGGATATCCACCGGATCCACCTTATCCGCGATGGGATACGCCCCGATCTTGTCGGACGCTCCCCACACCCGCCCGCCCCGAATGCCTCCCCCCGCCATCAGCAGGGAAGAGCATGGCCCCCAGTGATCCCGCCCGGCATCCTTGTTGATCTTCGGCGTCCGGCCGAACTCACCCATACACACGATCAACGTCTCCTCCAATAACCCGCGTTGTTCCAGGTCTTCCATCAACGCGGAGAGGGACTGATCGAGCATCGGCAGCAGTTCCTGCTGCAGTCCCTCGAAGTTCTTGGTGTGCGTGTCCCACCCGTCGCAGACCGTCATCTCGTTGTAGTGAATCGCGATCATCGGGACCCCCGCCTCCGCCAGCCGCCGCGCCAGGAGCAGCGACCGCCCAAAGCGATGCTTGCCGTAGCGGAGTTGCTGCCCTTCCGGCTCGTTATCGAGACGAAACGCCTCCGATTTGCTTCGTTGCGACGTCCCCGTGAGCAGCACCGCCTGGTCCCGGAACAGGCCGTAAGAACTCTGCGATTTCCCTGCCGGTTTTCCATCCAGCACGGAGAGCAACGCGGACCGTTTTTCAAACCGTTCCGCACGGAGTTCGCTCGGCATCGAGAGCGCCGGGACCGCTTCCGGCGTGCCGGGAGGACCATTAACCAGCAGCGGATCGAACCGCGTTCCGAGGAAACCCGCCCCGCCCCCCCGCAACGGAAGTTTGGCTCCTCGTTTGAATTCGCCGCTCGTGCTCGTGCGTCGCCAGTTCCGGAATGGCGATGTAGCCCGGCATCGGATTATCGCCGGAAAGAAACTTCGCAATCACGGAACCGGTGTGCGGAAAGTCATCCCGCTGTGGTGGTCGGACGTCGTTGTCCTGCTCCGGCAGCGCGGTCATCCGCCCCGTCAGCGTGTAGTAAATCATCGGCGTGTGATTGCTGTTCGGATACGACACCGAACGGATCAACGCGTACTTGTCCGCCCTCTGTGCGAGGCGCGGCAGATGCTCGCAAATCTGCAACCCCGGCACGGCCGTCGGAATCGGCTGAAACGGCCCCCGGACTTCCACGGGGGCGTTTGGTTTCAGATCGAAAGTATCGAGCTGCGGCGGGCCACCCAGCAGATACACCAGGATACAGGACCGGGCCCGTTTCGGCGTGGCCGTCCCCGCGATCGCCTGCGGCAGGAATCCCCCCGCGATACTCAGGCCGCATCCCGCGCGCAGCAACTCCCGCCGTCCGAACAGCGGACTCGATGCGGCGAGTATTCTCTGCGGACGCGACATCGACACGAGCCTTTGCGAACCGAGAACAGGGGGGACCGGGACTGAGGAATTGTCTTTCCATGATAAAGGTCCGCGTCAGGAGCGTCGAGAGGTTAATTTTCCGCATGGAGATCCCTTCGGCGCTGCCATGTTCAGCGCGTTGTGATAGGGTGTGACGGAAAAGTCGGGCCGTTTTTTGACAATCAGCGAGCCACCATGAGTTCCGGAACTCCCGCCCCCGTCCCAGTTCATCTCCCTGCTCCAACCCTCGTTCCACTCCCGTTCTGATGGCGAAGGTCACGCCGCGCATTGTCTCCATGGACCAGTCCCGGGGTACACGGTCGTCGGCATGTTCGTCGTGAACTTCCTGGGATCGATGGAGGTGTTCCACCGGCTGGTGGGCACGGCGATGGTTTCTTCAACTACGGCGACACGATCATGCCCACCTTCGTGTTCTGCGCCGGGTTTTCGTACCGCCTGACCGCCCTCAAGCGGTTTCGGGAAATGTCCTCTGCTGCAGCGGACCTGGAGTTATCTCCGCCGCAGCCTCGCATTGATCGTGATCTCTCTCGTCGTCTTCAAGATGGGAAAAGAAGATCCCTCCGATATGTTCCACCACTGGAAGGACATGACCCGCACCGCCGTGGCTGATTACTTCTGGGCGCTGCTCAAGGCGGACCTGTGGGAGGTCCTGTCGATCATCGGTGTCTGTCAGATCCTCCTCCTGCCGATCATCACGCAGAGCTTCGGTGTCCGGATGGCCGCGGCGATCGGCCTCGGACTGTTGTACCTCGTGATGAATTTCGGCTTCCAATACAACTTTCAGAATGGCCTGCCGAACTGGTTCAACAATATTTATGGCGTGCACGAACGCCGCGCCTGGGACGGGGGAATGTTCGGCGTCATCGGCTGGTCCATCCCCATGCTCGCCGGATCGCTTGCGTATGACGTCGTGACGAAGAACGAGCCGGAGAATTCGATCTTCAAGTTCCTGATCGTCGGACTCTCGCTAATGCTGGCGGGCTATTCCCTCTCCTGCCTCACGCGCCTGTACGACCGTCCCGTCCCTTTGACCAAGGAAGTGATGGAGGAACAAAAAATCTCCGAGCATGCGGCTGACCCCGTGATCCCGCGCGGCGAACGGTGGAAATCCCCCGGCCTGGGATGGGCGGAAGTCCCGTTCTTTCAGGCTTCTCCCGGGAAGGAAAAACGGGAACATAACTTCTGGATGATGAACAAGCGCTACGTGACGATTTCGTACACACTCTTCTCCATCGGCTTCGCCCTGGTCCTATATTGCGTGTTCATTGGCTGGTGCGACATCAACCGCGGTCAGCTCGCACTGTTCCGGACGTTCGGCCAGAACCCCCTCGCCGCCTACGTCATCCACGAAGGAACCATGTACGCCCTGAAAGTGCTGACTCCCAAAGACAGCCCGTTTTTGTGGGTGGTGATTTCGTTTTCAATTTTCTTCGCCATCACCTGGGGCACCCTCCGCTACCTGGAAAAGAACAAACTCTACTTCCGCCTGTGAGGTACCGAACCCGCGTCACGCCCGCTCAGAAGAATAGCTGGCACCGCATCCAGAACAGATCGTTCTTCTTCGACCGCAGATCCTGCTCCTCATTGAGCAGCACAGGCGTGGCGTACATCGAGTGCTGCCAGTCGAACGACAGCCGCACAAATCGCGTCAGGTACCAGTTCCAGCCGATGTCCGTAATCGCCGCGGAGTTCGTCCAGTCATGCGGGTCCGCCAGGCCCGCCGAAAAGACATCGTTCCCTAGTTTCAGTTGGGAATAGCGGGCGAACACCTCCACCGCTCCGCGACCTGTGCCGTCGCGCGTCATGGGGTGCAGCGGGCTGAAGGTCGTTCGATCTTCGATGGTATCACCAGTCAAGAAACTGGCGACCGTCATGTCATAGCCGAAGATCGGGAGCCCTACGACGGGCGAGCTGGGATCAGCCGCCATTCCGAATCGCGCGGCGTAACATTCCGCTTCCACCGAAAACGGACCGGAGTACAATGCCGTGTGCAACGCTCCCTGCAACCGCTCACCCTTGGCGACCACTGTGTTTTCATATTCCAAAAAAACCGACGACGCGGCCTGCGCGGCTTCATCATTTTCCGAAGTCTGGATCGCGGTCCGCAACGGCAGCGGCGCGGATTCATAAGCCTGTTTCCCGATCGCGAGCGACCCCCCGAGATTCAAATTCCGCAGCCAGTCCCGCGTCTCCGTCTGTAAATACGGTTTCGCATTCACGTACAGAAGTCCATCGCGGGTCGTGTTCGTGTCCGCCAGTCCGGATAACTGGCCGAAGGTTCCGCCGAGTGCATACTGCAAACGCTGGTCATGCAACTTGCCGTGTACGAAGACACCCGCCTGGCGGGCCAGCCCAAAGTTCAAGGCGAACAAGCCTCGTTCCGGCGTGATGTAATACTGTTCGAGGTGGTCGTACCAGGCGAAGCTGTAGGGGACGATCGCCCGTCCCACGCGAATCTGGAACTCCTCCGAACGGACGAAGTTGACGTTTGCATCGAGGACGTCAAACGTCCCTTCGACGCTCCGCTGCAACGACAACTCGTACTCAAACAGGTCCGTCAGTTGCCCTTCGAAGTACGCGCGAAACCGTGGGATATAGATACCGCTCCGGGCAGGCTCCTGGTCGGACGGAGAAAAAATCTTGCCGTCGATTTGAGTCAACGTCCGAATCCGCAACTGATATTGCTCATCCGGAGATTTCACACTGAAGCCGTCATCGAAGCTGGCCCCCAGCGGTGTCGCCCAGGGGGCTTCTTCCCCAGCCTCAGGCCCATCTTCCAGGGAGCGTCCCTCGGCCGGCGTGTGCCCCTCGAGTGAAAAACTCTCAGGGGAAAAGCCCTCGGGCGCGAGCGTATTAAATTCAGGGTTCGCCGGTTGCTGCGGCTCAATCCCCGGGGGAATCTCAGCCGTGGGGGGAGCAATGGGAGCGAGGGGTGGTTCCTGCGCCAGCAGTGCCACGGAGCAGGACCCCAGGCTGACCAGAACGATCAGCAGGAGGAGAGACCGTCTGTGCAGAGAGGCGGAAAATTGCACGTTGGATCTCTTCTGCGAAGACTCACGTTTCGGGCCTGTAATAGAAATCGCAGGCTATTGGGATGTGTCTTCTCAGGGATCGGCAACGCAGCTTGCTAAACTTTAACGATTTTTCCGATTCCGGAGACCGCGGCGACTTTTCGGGGGCTGGCCGGGAGAATGGGGAACGTGTGCCGCTGGGTTGATCTCATCTTTGTACTCGCTCTCGCAGATCCTCGACAGCGATGAGCCATTCGTCAGCACCTGATTCCTCCCAAAGCTCGCGCAATTCGGACTGGGGGGCGATAACACGGTCGATCACAGCGAGTGCCGTTGGGATGAGATTCTCTGGTGGCTCGATCTTGTGCGACAAGACCCAGTTATCGACCGTTTCAGTGTAGGAGTTACGAACGCCCCAATTCCCTTTCAAACGGGCGATGACTTCGCACGCTGCAAGTCCTTCACTTGCGATGTCAGCATCCAGGTAGTCATCGTCTGCATTGAGCACGGCTTCGAAGGCTTGCCGAACCAGGCTGAAATCGTCGACATCTTCCAAGCCATAGGTCCAGTCGCAGGCCGTGTCATTGCCAAAGGTATCCTCGCTCCAGGCTCCCATTGCTGAATCTCCGCTCAAAAGTCACTGTATTGAGACAAAAAAACCGTGCCATCGTGTTCAATCAATCGGCTCAACAGGGCAGACCTCCATCTTCCGGATCAGCCCCGACTCGATGGTATACCGATGGCCCACCTGCCCTTCGGCGATCAGCGTCCCTCCCTTGTCCCGGACGACCTGATGCACGTGCACCAGGATCCGCCCCCCTTCCGCCGGGTGAAAGGACGTCGGCTCGACATGCGGGTCGATCTCGGTCCACTGCGCCGTCCAGTACTCGCGAACCTCATCGTGACCGGACGCGAGCCCCCCCTGAAACGCCATCGGCCAGACCACGTCCGCCGCCATCGTGGCAAGCGCACCATCAATATCCCGCGCATTGAAGGCCGCATACGCCTTCCGCAGCAGCTCGATCTCCGACGTCATTTGATCTGGCATGATGCTTCTCGGAATTTGTTTCAATGCGTCTCGACCGGCTTCCCATCTGCGAGGAAGGTCACCGCTCTTCGTTTGACCTGCGCGTGCACGTTTTTCACCGCCTCGTCGATGGTGGCAACTTCTTTGCCGTCAATCAAGATGTTTGTGGGGCCAATGACAATCCTTTTTAAAGACGTGTTAATCGTCGCCGTATCTTTCGCATACGAGCAGGAGATATAAATCGAATCTGAATTCACCGTGACCACTCGACCCGAACCGAGGGTTCCGGATGCGGAGCCCCCAGCAAGGGCTGCCAGCAGCAACCAGGCGAGTGGGATCATGAGGACGATGATCAGGCAAACCCGAAACAGATGACATCTGTTCATTTAGATCTCGCCGAAATTGATCGCGCTGTGTTTTCATACATCGACGACTTCGACTGCCTCACTCTGCCGATTCCCTCGTGTCTTGCTCCCAATCGTCTTCCACGAGTGACGTGAAAACTTGGATAGGGCATCCGAAATTGATTTTACGCTTGGCGAGCCATCCACTCTGAATTGCAACTACCCAGTATCGAGTTCGATCAGGGCTGAAACCAATGATTGGACCGCCACTCATTCCAAGGATGTCGAAGTTTAAGCGATTGTCGATCTGTCCAACAAACCTTGAATATTCGGTCTGAGGAATATTGTCTGGAGTCGGGTCGAGTTTGTTCACGATGAGCATCGCAGGAGATAACTGGTAGCGTTTTCCGGACAAAATTCCCTTTTCGTCCTGAAAACACGTCGGGAGACCGATGAGGATGTGGAAGGTGGCCTTATCTGCTTCAAGATTTATCCAGTTCTGTTCATCGATTGGCACGATGTTGTTTGCTTGGAGGAGCCTCTCAACGTTGCTGTTGAGCATAATGAGTCCAAAATCCACGCCGAGTTCTTTGTCATACCTATAGAACTTGGGAGCATCCTTCAGGTTGAATGGGATTGAATGCTTTGAGTGACCATCGCCGAATGAATCAATAATCGAACTTTCGGCTAACCAAATCCTGTCCGCATTCTCATCGAAAGTCTTCAGAATGTGACCAGCCGTAGCAATCATCCATCTTCCTTTGATGGACAGCACAAATCCTGAGTAAACAAAGCACCTTCGTTCTCCTACTTCCTTTCCATTTTCATCAACGAAGACATAGGCTCCGGTAAGTCCGATAAAATGCCGGCAAAAAAATCTGAAACCTTGTGCGATAATTGGGTCTTCATGTTCTCCGGCGTCAGTGAGAATGTTGTTTTCTGTCAAGATTCATGTCTCCATTTGCTTAAGGAGGTCTTGAAAAACCGAAACGCCTGTTTCTAATAAATCGCCGAGAGGACTAGATGCGAACTACTCACCCACACAACCCATTCAGATACTCCTCCAGATTCGTGTAGCCATCCTTGTCCTGGTCAGCATTCCGGTCCTCGGGATCATTCGGGTTGAGGCCGTGAGAAATCTCCCACGCGTCCGGCATCCCGTCCTGGTCGCTGTCCTTCGGAGCGGGCAGGCTGTTCAGCATCGGCCAGCCCCCGACCTGCTTCTGCGAATCGATCAGCCGATTCGTCCGCTCCTTCACCCCCTTCACCAGCCGTTCATCCGCCCCGTCCCGATGCCGTGACGCCCCCGCATTCCGGAGCACCAGTTGAGACGCCTCCGACGCCGTCTGCGTCGTCGGCTTCGCCCCCCCCACGTCGAACTCCCTCTCCGAGCGGACCTCCTCCCACGTCGTCGGGAGATAATTCTTCGTCGACCACCGTTTGAAGTCGATCCCCTTCCAGTTCTCCGCCGTGAACTCCGGCTGGTCCATGAACTCGTTCCCCGTAATGAACACCTTCAGGCTCCCCTTGTTTTCAAACTTGCTGTTGATCGGACGGTTGTTCGCGGGGGTGTCCGGCCCGGGGATGTACGTGTTGCCGATGAAGTTAATCCGGCAGTTCCCCAGGTTCGTCGCCCCGGACAGGTTGTAAATCACGTTATTGCGGAAATCGGCAATCGCCTGCGGATTCGTCCGTGGACTCCCCCCCAGCGTCGGGTGCCGTTCCCGGCTGCTCGCGAACAGATTGTGATGCAGCGTGATGCTCCCCGTCAGGTCCCGGAATGAGGCGAGCATCGCGTGTTCCCCTTTACCATGCAGACTGTGGTTCAGCGCTTCCGCATAGATCGACCATTGCAGCGTGAAATTCCCCCCACGACGCAGGTCGTGGTTCCCGTCAATCCCCCAGCTTGTGCTGACATGGTCGAAGATCAGGTGATCCACGTCATCGGTATTGGTGCAGTCATCGCCCGACATCGGGGGCTTGTTTTCATCCCCCAGCCGGAACCGCATGTAGCGGACGATAATGTGCTTCGCGTTCTTGATCCGGAACGTGTGATCCTTCAGGCAGATCCCGTCCCCCGGTGCCGTCTGGCCGGCCAGGGTGATGAAAGACTTATCCACCACGAGCGGTTTCTTGAGTTCGATCGTCCCTGAGAGATCAAACACGATCGTCCGCGCCCCTTTCGCGGTCCGGATCGCATCCCGCAGCGAGCCAGGCCCGTCATCGCTCAGAGTCGTAACGTGGTAGACATCCCCTCCCCTTCCCCCCTGGGCGAATCGGCCGAACCCTTCCGCACCGGGGAATGCGAGTTGCGAGTGAGGCTGGTCGGCGGCTGTCAGTGGCAGGCCGGCGATCAGCAGAATTGCGAGAGGTAGAATCTGAAAGAAAAGATTGGCGGCGGGAGCAATTCTTTGACCGACAAACATGCTGCCTCTTCCTGAAGAGAAGGTTATGATTGAGACGTTGAAATTCTGCCCCCTTGTCAGGATATCAGATCCCCAAGACGGGCGGAATCTGCCACTCTAGTAAAGTCATCCCTTAAAGGTCGGAGCGTTTCAGGAGCGTTTCATGTCATCGAGCGAGTCGCGCAGCAGTCGGCGGAAATTTCTCCAGCAGTCGGGCAGCGTCCTGGCGGGGCTGAGCATCGCGGGGTATTACCCCACGTTTTTCACCCCCAGCGGATTCGGTGCGGAGAAAGCCCTCCCGCCGAGCGAACGGATCCTCATTGGCTGCGTCGGTGTCGGGAACCAGGGGAGCGGCAACCTCGGGAAAGTGTTGAAGGACACCATCGCCGTGTGCGACGTCGACAGCCAGCGGATGGGTGTCGCGAAGGAACGTGTGGAAAAATCGAACGGGCAATCGTGCGCTGCCTATGGAGACTACCGCAAGCTGCTGGATAACAAGGATATCGATGCCATTGTCGTCACGACCCCCGATCCTTGGCATGCATTGAT